>DATBHB010000135.1:0-44765 GCA_036557705.1 Xanthobacteraceae bacterium | reverse complement strand
GCTTTGGCCTGGGTCGTGCGCGACGGCACATACGGAATCGACTACGCGAACAAGGATAAGGTCGTCGATATCGTAAAGCTGCTTCTCAAGCACGGCGCCGATCCGAACTTCCGAATGATGAACCCGAAGTCCAAGACCGTTAACGACCTTTCGCTGACCGGTGCCACGCCGATCATATTGGCCGCGGAAGTTAATAATACCGGCGCGGTAAAGGCCCTGATGGAAGGCGGTGCGGACCCGAAGGCGACGACTTTGCAAGGCTCCAACGCCGTGATGGTGGCCGCCGGCGCGGGGACTGACATCCAACGGATGCGGAACCCTGAGGAACGGGCGATGGCGATCGACACCGTCAAGCTCCTCGTTGAGCAGGGGGGAGTCGACGTGAACGCGGTCGGACAGTACGGCTGGACCGCGCTGCACGCAGCCACCTACCAGGGCATAACCGACGTCATGAGCTACCTGATCAGCAAGGGCGCGGACGTCAATCAGATGGACGTCTTCGGGCAGACGCCGCTCAGCATCTCGCTCGCAGTCCTCACGCAGGATATCGGCGCTCGCCGGCCGCTGATCCCGCGCCGTTATCGCAAGGAAGTCGCCGAGCTCCTTCTCAAGGCGGGTGCTACGCCTCTCGATCGGTCGGGCGTCGTGGTCGTCCTTCAGCGTACCGGGGATGAGGAGCTTGGGCGGGCAGGCACTGCTAACGAAGAGCAATAACCAACCTGCTGGCGAGCACCGCCAATGCGGTGCTCGTCAATTATGAGTTCCGCGCGGGCTCTGCGTTCCTTCCGAAAAGGGATGATGCGGCCCGCGCAACTGTCTTCGCGATTGACCATGATCGCAAATCCGCCAATATGGTCGATCGAAATGAAAAATCGGGACGGGCGTTCACATAGAAGAAACGCTATGAGGAGGGATGCGAAATGATCAAGTCCAGGTGGTTCGCAGTCGCGGGAGCTTCGATGCTGGGCTTCGCTGCCGTGTGGGTGACAGATACGCAAGCTCCGGCCCAGGAGCCTACTTATCCGCTTTACTGCCGCGGTCCATTGAGCACGCTGCGGACGGACGGCGGCAAAACGATCAAGACGCCGTTCAAGTGGGCGAAGGAAGCCGCTCTCAAGGAGCGTCCGGGAGCCGGCCAGTGTGCATGGGCTGAAACTCCGCCCCCGGGCTTCGAAAGCAAGCCCGGAGATAGTGCCACCCTCGTAGGTAATCTTGGGCCGTTCGACACGCTGCCGGTGGGAACAATCGGGAAGGTGTGTGTAACCAAGGCGAGTGGGAACGAGTTCGTCGTCCGCCAAATCCTTCGCCAGCTCGGCCATCAGACCTCGCCCTATCACATCCCGCCGTTTTCCGCCGACGGCTGCACGACCTAAGCGAACGCGCTGCGTAGGGCGGGTTAGCGCCGCTTATATCGACCTATTGCTGCTGTCGTCGTTTTCCGGGCGGCGCGTAACCCGCCGACGGCGGCGGATTACGGCGCGCCTTCTTGTGGGAGCGCGCGACGCGTGTCCGCGAACCGCGCGCTTAATCCGCCCTACGCACCCTACGCCCCAAGCAATTCCAAAATCGCCCCGGCGAAGGCGGCGGGGGCTTCCTGCGGAATGCCGTGCCCAATGACTGGAATGGTCCGATGCTGAAATGACGGATTGGTAAAGAAACGGTGTTCGTTTGCGCCGCGGCCGCCCGAGGAAACCCCGTCGCCGCCGCCGGACAGCACAATGGTGGGGACGCCAATCTGAGGCAGCACCGCGAGCCGCTGCTCGATTTGCTCCAGATCAGGGTCGCCGGGCGCGTATCCATAGCGGTGGCGATAGGAATGAATCACGATATCGACGAAATCCGGATTGTCGAATGAAGCGGCGGTCCGTTCATAGGTCGCCTCGTCGAACTTCCAATTGGGTGACCACAGCCGCCACAACAATTTGCAGAATTCGCGCCGATTGGCCGCAAGGCCGGCGCGGCCCCGTTCGGTGTGGAAATAGAATTGATACCACAGCCGGTGTTCCTCTTGCGGAGGCCGGGGCGTGGCGGCGGCAGCGATGTTCTGGATCGAGTAACCGTTGGCCACGACAAGAGAGCGCACCCGCTCCGGCCACAACGCAGCCACGACGCAGGCGCCGCGTCCACCCCAGTCGAAACCGGCCAGAACAGCTCTCGGAATATCAAGGGCGTCCATAAGCTCCAGCAGATCATGGCCGATGGCGGCCTGTTGACCGGATCGCGGCGTATCCATCGAGAGAAACCGCGTCGCTCCGTAACCGCGCAGGTAAGGAACGACCGTCCGGCAGCCCGCGGCGACGAGCCGAGGGACAACATCGTCGTAGGCATGCGGATCGTAGGGGAAGCCATGCAGCAAGAGCACCGGCACGCCAGTTTGCGGGCCGCTCTCCTCGTAGGCAATTTCCAACGTTCGCGTGCGGACGCGTTTGAGCGCCACTGAACCGGCGTCCTCGCGCCCAACCGTCTGCTGCGCCCGGGTCGTGATGGGCCATGCGGCCGCGCTCCCGACGCCGGTGATGAATTCTCGTCGCTTCATGATTTGACCCCGAGCCGATCCGATGGCCGAAGCCTATCGCGTTCCATGCCGCGTGAAAACGAGCCGATCATCGAAAATTCTGGTGACCGGATGAAAACCGCGTCGTAAGCTTTCCGTCCTGGTTCCTAGGGCACGGAGCATTCTGATGCGGAAATGCGTGCGGGTTGCGAAGCTTACAGCGGTTCGCCTGCTGATCCTGGGGGCAGCGGCCGTGACAATCTTGCTCGGGTCGTTCGGCTCGCAAGTACAGGCGCAGTTCCGTGACGTCGTCGTGTTCGGCGCGGCGAGTCTTCGCGAGGCGCTCGCCGACGCCAATAATCTGTTTCTGTCCGAAAACGGCAGCGGCGTCGTCGTGACCTACGGCGCGAGTCTCGCCCTTGCAAAGCGGATCGAGACCGGAGCAGCTGCCGACGTCTTCATTCCCGCCGACAGCGACTCGATGGACTATCTCGCCGAGCGCAAGCTGATCATGCCGGACACGCGCGATAATTTGTTGCGCAACAAGCTTGTGCTCGTCGCCCGTGCCGCGAGCAATGTGACTCTGACCATCGGTCAAAATTTCCCGCTCGCGCAGGCGCTCGGCAACGGCCGCTTGGCGATGGCCGATCCGGTCCTCGCTTCGGCCGGGAAATACGGCAAGACCGCGCTCGAGTCGCTTGGAGTCTGGCAGTCGGTTGCCGACAAGATCGTGCCGGCGCCAGACGTGCGGGCGGCGCTGGGCCTGGTCTCGCGCGGCGAGGCTACGCTCGGCATCGTCTATGAGACGGACGCGGCAGCCGACAAGAATGTCAAGATCGTTGCGGCATTCCCGGAGGAGTCCCACCCGCCTATAATTTATCCGATCGCAATCCTGGCGAAGTCGATGAACGGCGTCGCCTCGGTCTATGTGCAATATCTGCTCTCGCCCAAGGCCACGCGGTTCTTCGAAAAACGAGGCTTCGTGGCCTACTAACCGCATGCGGTCAGGCCGCACCGGGAAATTAGAGGAGATGACAAAGCTGATTGCGCGATTCGCTCGCGCCGTCATCCTGAGGAGCGAGCGCGCACTGTTCGCGCCGCAGGATGACGGGCCAGAAGTTTACGCTGGCGAACAAGTCTACCTGATCGGGAAGAGGGGCACAGAAGCCGTGCGCAGAGTCTGCATCGCCGCCTTGACGGCCCTCATGTTTGCCTCGCCTGCCTTTGCCGAAAAAGGCAAGTTGCGCGAACGGCTCACGCCCGAAGTCATGGCCGTTGTCTATCCCTCCGGCGCCGAACGGCTCGGTCCTGAAGAAGGCTCACCCCCCGCGATCGCGGTCTATAAGCACGACAAGGCAGTCGCCTATCTGTTTTCCACGCTCGATATCGTGGCGGCTCCCGGCTATTCGGCGGTACCCTTCGATGTAATCGCGGGTGTCGATCTCGACGGCCACATCACCGGCGCCAAGGTGGTGTTTCACAACGAGAGCTACATCGTTCATGATACCGTTCGCCAGCGCTTGCTGGACAACTTTCTTGCTCATGAAGCAGGCCGGCCCATCCGCGGCACACCTGCAAACGCGCTGCCGCCCGATTACGTCGCCGGCGCAACTATCAGTGCGCGCGCGATGCGCGGCGCCGTTCTCGCCACCGCAGGTTTGGTGTTGCGGGCGCGCGTAGGGCACGCCGCCGTGACTGTTCCGACTCTCGATGTCGAAAGCTACAGCGCAAAATCGTTCGACGAGCTCCTCGCCGATGGCGCACTGGTGCGCCGCCGGCTTACCGCGGGCGACGTTGCGCAGGCGCTGGCGCAGGCCGGCGCCGCAAACGCCAAGCTCGATGTGCCGCTTCGCAAGAGCGATGATGTCTATATCGATTTTTTGACCGGGCTGTTCACGCCTCCCGCCATCGGCGCCAACTTGATCGGCGTACCGGGGTTTGAGGACTACAAGCGCAATATGGCGGTGGGCGCCCAGGCAATCTTCGTCGCCTCCAGCGGGCCCTACGATTTTCTCGGTACGAAATACTTTCGAGAATCCGAAGGTCACCGTTTCGACCGGCTTCGCGTCGTTCAGGACGATCGCACCTTCGGCTTCGTGCAGGATGATTATTTCTATCCGGGCGGGTTTCGGGGGCAGCAGGTTGCCGGGGTCTTCACGATTGCTCCGAATTCCGGGTTCGATCCGGTGCGTCCTTGGCGGCTGGAATTGTTGGTCAACGGCACCGGTGCCGCGCCGGTGACGGTCGCATTCGGGCTCGATTATAAAATTCCCGATTCGCTCGTGATCATGCCCTCCGAGCCCGAGCCGCCGCCGGTTCCCGCCTGGGTCGAGGCTTGGCATGACGCCCGGGTAAACCTTGCGATCCTTGCCGGGCTCCTTTCCGCGCTCACCATCATCTTCGTATTCCAGGCGAACCTCGCGCGGCATCGCCTCGTGCATCGGGTGGTCCGCAATGGCTTTCTGCTGGTCGTCCTGCTCTGGCTCGGTTGGACCGCCGGCGTGCAGCTCTCGATCGTCAATGTGATCGCTTATCTGCGTGCGCCGTTCATTCACCTCGATGTCGGAACCTATCTTGCCGAACCGCTCATGGTCGTCATTGCGCTCTATACGCTGGTGTCGCTGCTGCTGATCGGGCGCGGCGTATTCTGCGGCTGGCTTTGTCCGTTCGGGGCCCTTCAAGAGCTTCTCGGCCAACTCTCGCGCGCATTGCGGGTACCGCAATGGAATCCGCCCCCTGCACTCGAGAAACGGCTATGGGTGGGCAAATATATCGCCGCCGCGCTCGTTCTCGTTCTGGTGATGACCGAGATCGATCCATCGGGGGCCACGATCGAAATCGAGCCGTTCAAGACGGCGATTACTTCGAAATTCACTCGCGCCTGGCCGTATGTCCTTTATGCCGGCGCGCTGCTGGGGCTCGGCCTGTTCTCGGAAAGGGCCTATTGCCGCTTTCTGTGTCCGCTGGGTGGGGTGCTCGCTTTTCTCGACCGGCTGCATCTCATCAATCTTCTCAAGCGCCGGCCCGAATGCGGCAGTCCCTGCCATTTGTGCGAACGCTCGTGTCCGGTGCGGGCGATCGTGCCGAGCGGCAAAATCGTCACCTCGGAATGTTTCCAGTGCCTCGATTGCCAGGTCGAATATTACGACGACAACCGCTGCCCGCCGCTGGCGCAGGCCAAGAAGCTGCGCGAATCGATCAAACCGATTGCCGCCGAGGTGCAACATGCGTGAACAGCCGACGCGCCGCCGCGCATTGCGGATCTTTGCAGCGGTTGCCGGCCTGCCCGTATTGATCGCAGCGGTGCGTGCGACCGCGCCGAAAGGCCAGTTCTACACCTGGAGCGGAGAAGTTCTCGACGCAGCCTCGGAACTCACTTTGTGGCACACCGACGCAGCCTTCGCACAGCGAACCATCCTTCGGGTGCGCGGCGAGATCGAGCGCTTTGAACGGATCTTCAGCCTTTATCGCTCCGATAGTGAAATCTCCCGGCTCAATGCAGCCGGCAGGCTCGTGCAGCCAGCGGCCGAGTTGCGTGAACTGGTCGACCTGAGCCAACGCTTCGGCGAAATCAGCGGCGGTGCTTTCGATATTTCGGTGCAGCCGCTGTGGCGGCTTTACGAGGCGCACTTCTGGTCGCATAGCGCGGTTCAATCCGACATCGCTGAGCGGGCGCGCGAAGTCGCGCGCGCGCTTGTTGATTTTCGCCGGATTGACAGCGGCGCGGCCTCGATCGATTTTGCCCGCTCCAACATGGCGATCACGCTCAACAGCCTGGCGCAGGGCTACATCACCGATTTCGTAGCCGACATGCTGCGTAACGAAGGCTTCGAGAGCGCGGTGGTCGATCTCGGTGAATTCCGCACGCTCGGCCGTCATCCGGATGGGCGCCCTTGGCGTCTTGGCATCCGCGACGGCACGATTGCCGGGAAGCTCGACCGAATGGTTGAACTCGAAAACATGGCGCTCGCCGTCTCTGGCGGTTACGGCACGACATTTGAGCCCAGCGGGCGGTATCACCATATTTTCGATCCGCATACCGGCGCGAGCGCCCACAGCCTTGTCGACGTAGCGGTCATCGGTCCGCGTGCTACCACTGCCAATGGCCTCTCGACCGCCATCTGCGTGGCCGGCGAGGCGCTAGCACCGAGGCTGCTCGCGGCCTGTCCTGGGACGCGGGCAATCCTCACCCGCCTCGATGGAACCACGGTGACAGTGACAGCGGAACCATAAGCTGCAGCTCTCCACTCAACGTTCGCGGAATGCACGCGAGAAGCTGTCGATCACCGGCTGCATCAAATATGTAGAAAAGGTTCGCTCACCGGTTTGAATGAATACATCCGCAGGCATTCCGGGTGTAGGCTCGAAATCGTCAACTTTCTGCTGCGCGTCGCGCTGGTCGAGGCGCACTCGCACAATATACGAATCCCGTCTTATGTTTTCCGTGTCGCCGGGATGGCGACTGCTCTGGTCGGAAACGGTATCGGCCGAAAGGTAAATGACCTTTGCCTGGATCATCGGCGTCAGTCGCTGATTAAGGGCCGTCAACCTGACCAGGGCACGTTGCCCTTCCTTGACGTGGGTGATTTCATTAGGCTTCACACGCGCCTCGATAATGAGTTCATCGTTCACCGGGAGCAACTCCAGAATGACACCGCCTGGTGGGACAACTCCTCCTGGGGTATATTGATTGAGCTTGACAACGATACCGCGCACCGGCGCCCGCACTTCTGTCCGTTCGACAACATCCTGAGCGGCAAGAATCTGCTCGCTGACATCGTCAAACTCGGATTCTGTCCCATGCAGATCTTCGATCGCTTTCTGTGTTGCGGCCGAATGTATTTGCGCAATCTGTTGCTCCGCTCGGGCAATGCGCTCTTTTGCGTCGCCGATACGGCCGAGTAGATCACCAAGATCGCCCAGCAGCCCGGCTTCCGAGCGCTGGAGCGCCAGAATTTCCGGCTTCCTGACAAGCTGTAGCTCCAAAAGCTTGGCTTTACCCTTCAACTCCTCGTCGAACAGCGCAAACCGCTCACGGTTCGAGTTCACTTGCGATTCATAGCCAGCCAAGCTTTGCTGCAGTCCCGCAATTTCCTTTCTAAAGATTTCTTCTTGAGCGATGAGGTTGGCCCGCCATGCGAGCAGGTCGGATTCTTGTGCCCGAAATATGGATTGCAGCACGGGATCGTTGTCATCCTCGCCAGACGGTCGTGGTAGCTGCATTCGATCGGAGAAATCGACTTCGGCTTTGAGACGTGCGGAGGTGGCCATGAGCCGGTATTTCCGCAGCACGAGGCGACGCAGCTTCGATCGAGCGGCCGTGTCGTCAAGCCGGAGCAAGGTCTGCCCCACTTCGACCACGTCACCCTCCTTGACCAGCAGTTCTCGGATGATGCCGCCCTCGAGATGTTGGACCTGTTTGTTTTGTCCTGTAGCAACGAACGAACCGGATGCAACCACAGCGCTTGCCAGAGGTGCCAGAGTGGCCCACGCTCCAAATCCGAAGCCCGATATCAGCAGCACGGCGAAACCGATCGCTATGGGCCAACGTGCACTTTGTGGGACGTCCCGGTGCCACTCGTAGATGCTGGGGCATCCATAAATCATGCCGGCGCTCCATTACTCTCCTTGAGGCCGGCAGATGTGGATGGCTCCGACCCATTTCGTTCCGCATTTGCCGGGAGAGCTACACGCGGCGGCGCGGAACGAACCACGCGAAGCAGGACTTCGCTTGGTAGCCCCAACGCCTCCATTCTGCCGGCTCGCAGAATCAGTACCTTATCCATGCTGTTGAGCACCGCCGGACGTTGAGTAATGACGACCACAGTGATGCGCTTCTCTTTCGCGCGCTGAAGAGTATCGGTCAAGGCCTGTTCACCGGCAGCGTCCAAATTCGAATTCGGCTCATCGAGGACGACGAGCGACGGCTCACCGAAAAAAGCACGTGCAAGTGCAATGCGTTGCTTTTGCCCACCCGATAACGGGGCTCCGCTGCGCTCGAGTACAGTCTCGTACCCATTGGGCAGTTGAGATATGATGTGGTGCACGTCAGTTAGCACAGCAGCCTGATAAATTCTGTCGTCAGGCAGGTCGCTGCGCATGCGGCAGACATTCTCCTTGATCGTGCCGGGAAATAGCTCGACCTCTTGCGGTAAATAGCCTGTGCACTCGCCGAACTGTCTGCGGTCCCAATTGCGCAGCTCGGTGCCATCGAGCCTGACCCTGCCTGCGGTCGGGTAGAGACATCCCACGAGAATACGGGCGAGAGTCGATTTGCCTGATCCAGATGGACCCACGATGGCCAGTGACTCTCCAGGCTGCAATTCAAAGTGTATGCCGTTGAGCACCGGCTCTTTGGTCCCAGGCGGAAGATATAGTACTCTGTCGATAGTCAGCCGGCCCTCGGGCCTTGGGAGCAGCAAATGCGGCTGTTCCTGCTTCACGCCGTGTACCGCAGCCTTGACACGCCCATAGGCAGCTCTCGTCTGTACGACATTACGCCAGCCTTCGATCATGATTTCGAAGGGTTGTAATGCCCGGCCGGCAATGATCGAACCGGCAATCATCATGCCGCCCGTCACACCGCCATTGAGGGCCAGATACGCGCCGACTCCGAGCATGACAATCTGGGTGACAAGGCGTGCAAATTTGGACGTCCCGCTGATCCAGAAATTTCTGTCCAGTGCACTGCTCTGAAAAGCCAAAGCGCGGGCCTGTTCACCGCCCCAATGCAAAATACTTTCGTTCAGCATTCCCATTGCGTTGATTACTTGTGAATTGCGCGCCAGGGCATCAGCATTGGCGTCGGCCCTCGACGAGTACTGTCCTGCTTGGCCCAACGGCTCGGCTGTTGCTTTCTGGTTCAGTACTGCGATGCAGATGAGCGTAAGGCCCGCCACAACGCTGATAAAGCCCAGATAAGGATGAATGAGAAAGACCGCCCCGAAATAGATCGGCGCCAACGGAACGTCGAACAGGAGCAGCATCACCGGGCTGGAGATGAAATTCTTGACTTGATGCAGACTGTGAAGAGCCTGCATGTTCGCTGTGTCTGAAACCTTGGCGGTTGTGACCGTGCTTGCGAGAACTGTCGCGCCAAAGATTGTTTCGAAACTGGTCGCAAGCCTGCTGAGCACCTGGCGGCGCAGAATATCAAGAACAGAGAGCGCGCCGATAAAGATCAGAGCGAGTATCGTCAGCATTAACAAGGTATCGAGGCTGTGGCTGGTCAACACTCGATCCGACAATTGGAACAGATACAGGGGCATGGTCAGCATGAGCAAATTGACGAATACCGAAAATAATGTCACTGCAGTAAGCGTACGCCCAGCAACGCGGCGCCACTGCTTCATCGGATCATGAGGACTGGCAGGATGGTCCGCTGTCCAGGTGGCGGCACACCTTGCTGAGGGTTCGATGTTGGATGCGCTGGCCGGCTTCGGTCCGGCTATCTCGATTTGCGGCATTCGCTCGGCCCCTTGCGTAAATTATAAATGAGTGTGACCGACGAGGTCCCCGGTTGCGGTTTGAATCGGAACGAGCGCAGAGCTGGCGTCTTGTACAGGCTTCAGTGCTGTTGGACTCGGGTCGGTGCCGGACGGCTGGAGGTCGATCGTCGGTGTAGTGGTTGAGGTGTCGGTTGGCTCGATTGCAGGCGGAACGGCAATTGTGCTGCTGTTGGAGAGAGGCGATTGAAGCGCCATGTTGTAATCAGTGTAACTGGTACCGGTAAATAGCTCGTTTGTAGACGGCGCAGGGGAACCAATGAGAGTTATGGTATTGCCGGGAGAAAGATCTCCGTTGACGCCCAGCTGGTCGCTGAGGCTGGTAACAGTCAGGATTGCACTGCCCACTGGAGTTTGACTCTCGCTCGCCCCATCGCTGCTCTGGGCTGTCAAGGTATCCAGAGGTGTCGTGAGTAACGAAGCGTTGGTGAGCGGCGCGCTTGGAGTAGCCGGGACATCGGCGGAAGGGGTCCCGCCGACCACTTCGCTCGGCACAGTTGTCGGGATCCGGGCTGCAAGAGAGAACAAGCTGAAGGCGGTGTCGGTCAGGGAAGATGTCGTGTTCGCCTGGTCGAGGAAAGCGTTGTCTGGACCAGGAAGACCGATAACGTCCCCGGCATGGGCTAAGTTATCCGTCAAATCGCCGATGAGGCCCGGCAACCCTGCTGGCTTACCCAGATCCTCGATCAGGCTGCCGGCCGCCGGGCTCTGGGGAACGAGGCCGTTGAGCAGGTTGTTGAGATCCACTCCCGCACTGAGGGTCCCCGGGACGAGATCGGATAAGAGGAGGACTCCGCCACTGCTTACCTGGACGTCGAAACCCAAGAGGGGGCGAAGGTCGAGGTTGGCGAGCCCCAGGTCCTGCGTCAACTGCGATACCAGGTGGTCCGAATTTAGCTCTGACCAAAGGTCGCTGTTGGCACTTACGAAAGCGCCATCCTCACTTACTTGGATATCGAATCCCAACAGCTGATTGACGTCCACCCCGGCCTGAATGCTGCCGTCCGCTACGGCGTGTACGCCGGTAGCGTCCGACCCGATATTTGTGTCGTCGGCCCCAACATCGACCGCCGTACCGTCGGAGTCGGGAGAACCTGTCGTTCCAACATCATGACAACAGTGCCGGTGGTGTCGCAACACCCACCCGTCTTCATCCCCTCCATCCACTCCGCCTCCGCCTCCGCCGCCGTCACCTCCACCACTGTCGGACGTCGCGGTGCCGACATCGTCACTTTTTAACCGGATTTCCATCGGTTTGGCGGCACCTTGCAATAGAGGGTCGAGATGAAAGGCGGCTAACGGTGAATGACTATTGTGCTGCGGCGTGCCCTCCTCGCCAGAAGGCTCGTCAGCCGTGGTCACTATCCCTGATGCGGAGCTGGAGATGTCATCGGACGGGGAATTCGAATGGCCGCCACCACCGCGGCTGGCTGTATCGTCGCCCTGATCTGTGGCCTGAGGGTCGGCTTGAGCACTCCGTCCAACGAATAGTTCAGCTGCCAGCAAATCGCCAAGGACGAACGCCCAGGTAAGGAAACTCCAAGAGCCTCTCCGCCTCTCGGGTTCTTTCGTCGCTGCCAACATGACCGCGCTTGGGCTGGTATCTCGGCCGATCTGACGTTCGAAACTGTTTTTACTGACCACGGTAGTCTCCACACAGGCGAGCTGACGAGCCAGAGAGACCTAGACGAGGCTTCCTGTCCAATTTGAGACTGGATATGTTGTTCGCGCCAGCTGTCCTTTCCGACAGGGAAAGGCATGACTGTGAACACGATGCGTTTACAAGAAAATAATTATATCGATAGTGTTATACACATCATGTTCAGCCATCTTAGATGACTCATTGACAATACTGTATCTGAATTCAAAGTCGAATTTTGAAGTTCGCCTGAGCGGCCGCATCTGTGTTTGACGCATTAATCATGCAACTCGTTAACCAAGCCGAAATCGCCGGCGAGCGTGCCGAGGGAGTGGCTTTCTTCAGGGCGGCGAAGGACCTCTACCGGCTCGCGACCGTGACCTATTTCTGCGCGAACATTCCCGTCATCGGTTCCACGAAATGCTATGCGCACTGCGTCTATTCCGATACAAGCGCCAGACAGTTCACGAGCAGGAACATTGTTCATCTGGATTTGCCCGACGAAGAGGAGCTGAAAACCGCGAGAAGCCGGTCTGAGGAGCATAATTGCCCATTGACAGGCCAGCCCAGTGTCAACGTCGGGAGACGAGAGGCGTTGCTTGTGCAGCTCCGTGAGCGACACGGAGAAACCGCACTCCTCGGGACGACGATCGAATTGGAGGCGGCGGAATGTATCGAACAAAAAACGACAATTGCGCGCGAGTGTCGAATCCTGGCGAACTACTTTCATGGTCATGTCCTGCGGATGAACGGCTATGACGCGGGAGGTGACATCCTGATCTCCGCCAGAGAACTCGATTGTCTCAGGTGGACAGCGGCAGGCAAGACGGCGTGGGAAGCGAGCGTCATTTTGGGAATAACGGAGCGGACAGTAAGATTTCATCTAAATGCGGCGCGGGAAAAGCTGAATTGCGCTACGACTACGCAGGCAGTGGCAAAGGCTATCGTCAATCAGCTTATCGACGTCTAGCGCGTTGTCCGACAGCAGTCCAGTCAGCAACCGGTTGGGCCGTCGAAGTCAAAGGGCGGGACGTCGAACAGATTGGTCGTGTTTACGAGGTGATCAAGGGTAGATCCAACGCTATCGACAGCCTCGCACGGCATATATGAGGTGGCCGAGGGGATATCGGCGAGCGTGTGAGCAACGCCGTTGAGGGTGTCGGCGGGGATGGGCGCTGTGGTGAAAAACCAATCGTGGTCTGCAACGCCGCCCGGAGGATCCACATCAGTGGCCGCAGTTCCAGCGTCGCTCTGCGAGGCCGCAAATGCGTCCTGGTTTTGGAGATCATCAGCGGGATCGCAGTCGGAAGGCGCTGACATTTTGCGTCTCACTCGTTAGCGCTTCGCGATTATAGCAAATTATAAGCGGTGCCAACTGTCGTTTACGACAGGTGATCCGCGGTCCCACCGCGGGATGGACTGTCGAAAGCGACAGTGGAATTGTGCGGCCATCGCGAGTTATATCGGTTGCGAGAACGTCGTTCTCATAACCCAAAGGAGAGTGAGATGAGTGGTCATTCCTCGAATTCATGTCAGTCGCAGCACACCAGCAACTGCGCGCCTCCTCAGCATACGAGCAATTGCCCGCCACCGCAGAGCACGAACGAGTGTCCGCCTCCTCAACATTCAGACTGCGGGCCCAGCGGGGATAGTCATGTTGGCACGCTGGTCTCGGCTGACGCAAATGTTGGCGTCCACGCAGATCTCGGTATAGGTGTACTTCACTGCGGCGATCTTCTGGACGCAGGCGCATCGATCGGGCTGCATGCGGGGCTCGACGTTGGAGGCGACATCTTTCACGCCTGAGCTGCGCGCGTACAGCGTTGCGCTGTTCCGCACGAGCCCCCGCTTTGTCGGCGGGGGTCTCGCCAGCGCCGAAGGTTCAGGAAGGCAGGCAAAGCAGCGATGGATATCGCAAAGGTGGCGATCCAGAACCCAGCGATCCGGTTCTCTGTTACCTATGGGCGCCGCTTGGCGGACTGCAAACGCCGTGTGCTGCTCTCGTCTCGCCTTGCTCTAGTCACACGAGGATGGTCCGATGCGTAAAACAAGGCGGTTCCACAGGAACAATAAAGGGGGCGAGGTAATGACACTCGGCATCGATAGAACGTTTATCGAGCTTGACCAGGCTATAGACGCAGCAATCAAAGGCGAAATTGTCGAACTCAAGCCGCAAGGCGGCGCGCGCCTGTTGCCCGCGCCCGAGACTGACAGTCAGTCGGTCGCCACCAATATCATGGAATTGCTGCAACGCGTCGTTGGCACTTCGGTGGAGGACGTCGATCAACTTATCAACGAAGTACAGACCCTGCGGGAAATTCTCCAGGAGCAGGGCGCGCGCGTTCAGCGCGAACTCGCCGAATACGCACGCGTAAGTCAGTTGGCGATGGAATCGACGAGCATTATCGCCGCGCGTCTGGCTCATTGGAAGAAGGTCGGCGATTGGTCGCCGTACAGCGCATCGCACTAATGGGCGGCAGCATTGCCCACTAACATGGGGCTGTCGTGTCGGGCTTGCATGGAATTTCCGGCACGACCGAGCTAACAATTCTCCATGCGCCTCATCATCCTCTCATTTCTCCTTCTTTTCCCGATGCTCGGCGCCGCCCATGGCGAAGACGCAGACGCCGCATTTCGCAGCGGGCTCTCGGCATTCAACGAGGGCGTCTACGACCGGGCGCAAGCGGCGTGGGTACCGCTCGCCGCGGCGGGGGATGCGCGGGCGCAGGCCGGGCTCGGCTTCATGTATTATTCGGGGCGCGGGGTGGTGCGCGACAGCGCGCGCGCAGTTCAACTGTTCCAGCGCGCCGCCGACCAGGGCGAGCCGACCGCGCAGCTCTTTCTGGCGTTGATGTATTTCAAGGCGGACGGCGTACCGCAGAATTTTCCGCTGGCGTTGATGTGGCTTGAACTCGCAATCGCGGGCGGCCAGGGCGACGCCTTCGAATTGCGCGGCGCCATGATGCAATCGATGACCGAGGCCGACCGGGAGGAGGGCTGGCGCCTGGTCACCCGCTGGCGCGAAACGCATCCCAACAAAGGCGAACGCTGACCGGCGCAGGGGGGGCGTTTAGGACTCGATTGCCGATCCACCGCGATTGTGCTTTCATTTTGTGCAATTCTAAAGAGGAGGAAAGACCCCCGCCGGGAGGGCGCGCACGGCGTCCCGCCGCACTCTCCGCTTCCCGGTCTTGTTCCGAATGGGCTTTCGTCCCGCAGAGCTGTGTCAGGCCAGGAGGGCACATGGATCACTACATTCCTCCAGATGCGCGCGGTCTTCCCGCGGATACCGACTTCGAGGCTCTGGCAAGGCAGGATCCTCCATGGATTCCTCCCGTGCCGCAGCTGCGCAGTCCAAGCGCAAGCCGCCGCGATTTCATCAAGGGCGTGATCGCGTCCGGCACCGCAGTCTCTGCCCTGTCTTACACGATGGGCGGAGCGACGCCTGCCCGCGCGCAAGGGACTGCTGCGCCGGAGCGGCTTCTCGCGATCAACGTCAACGGCCAGGTGCGCCGGGCCGATGTGCTTCCCAACGAGACGCTGGCGATGACGCTGCGCTACAAGCTCGGCCTCACCGGCACGAAGCTTGGCTGCGACCGCGGCGAATGCGGCGCCTGCACGGTCCTCATCGACGACGTGCCGCATCATTCCTGCTCGACGCTGACGCACTCATTGCGCGGGCGCAAAGTCACCACCATCGAAGGCTTGGAGGGCCCCAACGGCGAACTCCATCCGGTGCAGAAGGCTTTCGTCGAGGAACTTGCTCCGCAATGCGGCTTCTGCACGCCGGGTCAGATTATGTCGGCGGTGGGCCTGCTCAAAGCCAATCCGAAGCCGACGCGTGAAGAAGCGCGCCACGCGATGTCCGGCAATCTCTGCCGCTGCGGCGCCTACAACCATTATCTCAATGCGGTGATGCGCGCCGCCCGGGAGGCGTGACATGGCTTACGATCTTATCGGCAAGAATTTCACCCCGCCCGATATCTACGGCAAGGTTACCGGCAAGGCCAAATACGCAGAGGATTACCGGGCCGACGGCATGGTGTTCTGCCGGCTGCTCGGCAGCCCGTATCCACACGCCAAGGTCAAGAAGATCGATGCCTCGGCGGCGCTCAAGCTCAAAGGTGTGCTCGGCATTCTGACCGCGAAAGACGTGCCGGCGTTTCCGCCGCCCAACAATCCGATCCTGACTGACGAGCCGCATTATGCCGGCGAGCCGATCCTGGCGCTGGCGGCCGAGACCGAGCAGCTCGCCCAGGACGCACTCGACCTGATCAAGGTCGAGTACGAGCCGCTCCCATTCGTGGTCGATCCGCTCGACAGCCTGCATCCGGCAGGTCCTACGGCCCGGCTTGACGGCAACGTCGCCAACCCGCGGGTGAAATTCCAGACCATCAAATGGACGGCGCGCGATTTCGCCGCTGCGGGAGAAGGCAAGCTGCCCATGGGCCAGCCTGCCGGCGAATGGACCTACGGCGATCTCGACGCGGGCTTCAAAGACGCCAAGCTGATGCTCGACGAGAGCTTCGTCATCTCCGCCATGGCTCATCACTCCATGGAGCCCCGTTCGGCGATGGCCTACTGGCAGAACGGGAAGGTCTATGTGTTCGGCTCCTCGCAGAGCCAGTCATTCATGATCCCCGGTCTTGCGCGTTATTGTGGGGTTGAGCCCAAGGACTTGGTCTACACCGCGGAATATTGCGGCGGCGGCTTCGGCTCCAAGGGTACGCCGTATCCGCAGATGTCGATCCCCGCGCATATGTCGCGCAAGATCGGCCGCCCGGTCATGATGCGGGTGGCGCGGCACGAGGAGTACGCCATCGGGCAGGGCCGCGCCGGGTTCCAGGGCCGGATCAAGGTCGGCTTCCGCGCCGATGGCCGCATCACCGCCATGGATGCCTATGTGGTAGCTGAGAACGGCGCCAATATCGGCTTCTGGGATTTCGAGAATTTCGGCCACACGCTCTCGGTCGTGTATCAGCCGCTGGCCATGCGCTGGCGCGGAATCCCCGTGCTGACGAACACGCCATTTCGCGGCCCGCAGCGCGGTCCGGGCGAAAACCAGACTGCGCTCGCCATGGAGCCGATCATGGACAAGGCTGCGCGCCAGCTCGGCCTCGACCGGCTGGCGATCCGGCTGATCAATGCGCCCGACAGCGACAGCAAGCACGGCGAAAAGCGGGAGCCGATGACCAGTGCGTTCGTGAAGGATGCGCTGCAAAAAGGCGCAAGCCGCTTCCAATGGGACGAGAAGATAAAGCGCAGCGGCGAGCGCCGCGGCTCCAAGGTGACCGGCGTAGGGGTGGGCGTCGCGTTCCACCCTGCCGGGCAGACCGGTTTCGACGGTCTCGTGCGGATCACGCCGGACGGCAAGGTGCACATCCATACCGGCGTGGGAAACCTCGGCACCTATTCTTATGCGGCGACCTCGCGGGTTGCCGCCGAAGTGCTCAGGTGCTCGTGGGACAATTGCGTCATTGAGCGCGGCGATTCCAGGAAACACCTGCCATGGAATTCGCCGCAGGTCGGCAGCAACACCTCGTTCACGCAGTCGCGGACGAACTACGTCGCAGCGATGGACGCCAGGGCCAAGCTCATGGCGATCGCGGCCATGGATCTCGGCGGCAAGCCGGAAGATTATGACATCGGCGGCGAGAAGGTGTTTCTCAAATCCGATCCCTCGAAGGCGCTGAGCTACGCGCAGGCTGCGCAGCGCGCGATCGAACTCGGCGGCAGCTTCAGCGGGAAGGAGGTCTCGGACGAATTGAATCCGATCACCAAGGCCTCCGTGGCGGGGCTCGCCGGCACCGGGCTCATTGGCGTCGCCAAGGACAAGCTCAATGTGCGCGGCATGCCTCCAGCCTTCGCGGTGGGGTTCATGACCATCGAGCTCGATGTCGAGACCGGCAAGTGGCAGATTGTCGATTATCTCGGCGTCGCCGACTGCGGGACCGTGATCCATCCGATGGGCCTTGCCAACCAGGTCAGGGGCGGCGCCGTGATGGGAATCGGCATGGCCTCGACCGAACGTTACGTGCTCGATCCGCAGCTCGGCCTTCCAGCCAACGTCGGGCTGTTGCAGGCCAAACCGATCAGTTACCTCGACGCGCCGGTAGAGATGGAATGGGATGCCGTTGACAAGGCCGATCCGAGCGCTCCGCTCGGTTCGCGCGGCATCGGCGAGCCGCTCGAAGGCTGCGCCGGAGCAGCGCTCCTGTGCGCGATCGCGGACGCCATGGGCGGCCACTATTTCAACAAGACGCCCGTGGTCCCCGACATGATCGTCAATGCGATCGCCAAGCGCCCGCAGTCCTACAAGGCGCTTGCCGCCAACACGCAGTGAGGAGGACGCAATCATGCATCGGGACATGATGCCCAGTTTCGAGCTGCTGCAGCCGACCAGGCTCGCGGATGCTCTCTCGCTGCTTGATCGCCGCGGCAAGGACATCTGGAAGATGGCCGGCGGCAACGACAGCCTCGACTGGTTCAAGGACCGGATCAAACGGCCGAAGGCGGTGATGGACCTCGGCGGGATCGCCGAGCTCAAAGGCATTCGCGAGACCGCCGATGGCATCGAAATCGGCGCCCTCACCACGCTCGTCGAAATCAGCAACAGCCCGTTGCTCCAGAGCAAGTTCAAGGTGCTGGCGGAAGCAGCCGGACGCGTAGCCAGCCCGCAGATCAGAAACATGTCCAGCATCGGCGGCAATGTCTCGCAGGACGCCCGCTGCTGGTATTACCGCTCCGGCCTCAATTGCTATCGCGCCGGCGGCAATACCTGCTTTGCCGATACGCCAGCCGGGATGAACCGCGAGCACGCAATCTTCGATGCGTCGCGCTGCATTGCGGTCAGTCCCTCCGACACCGCGCCCGCCCTCCTCGTGCTCGAAGCCAAGATGGTGATCAGGGCCACCAAGGCCGAGCGTGTTGTGGACGCCGAGAATTATTTTGTCGGGCCGGCCGTCGACATCACGCACATGACGATCGTCAAGCCGGAGGAGCTGCTGGTCGCGATCAGGATTCCCAACAAGTGGGCCGGATCGAAATTCTATTTCGAAAAGGTCGCCGACCGTAACACCTGGGATTTCGCGCTGGTCAATGTCGCCTCCGCGCTCAAAGTGACGAACGGCACCATCGAGGCCGCGCGCGTGGCGTGCGGCGGCGTCTCCTGCACGCCGCGCTTCATCAAGGTGGTCGAGGAGGTGGTCAAGGGCGGCAAGCAGGATGAGGAGACCGCCGCGCTTGCCGGCCAGAGCGCCGTCCACGGCGCGCGGCCGGTCAATTACAATCAGTTCAAGGTTCCCCTGATGGAGAACCTGGTGAAGCGGGCGATCCGGGACGCCGCGTAAATTTGACAGCAGATGTGGGGGCGCCGGCTTCGCTCTCGGAGAGAATTTCCGAGATCGAGGAGGCCTACGAGTTCATGCTGGCCTATGCGGCGCAGGGCCACCCGCGCGGCATCGAGGGCGACCACATTCGCGACTATCTCAAACGCGCGAGCGCCGCGCTCGACGGCATCGGCGCGGCGGCAGCTGCTGCGACTGCCGCGCGGGGAGGTGATCCGGCAGTCTTCGATGCCGTCGTCGCAACTCTCGAAGAAGACGCCCGCAAGGCACGGGCGGCGCTGCGGCTGGCGCTCGCGCAGCGCGCCATCTCCTCGCAGCTCATCGACAACCTCAACGCCTCGATTCACCTGCGCGCGCTGTTGACGGATTTATTCTTCATCGATGAGGCGGTCGCCTCAACGGGAGGATAGGTATCCGAGTTACTGAAGTCGAACCGGATCGATCACTTCCAGAAACGGGAATCGGTAGAAATCAGCATCTCTCGTGCAGATTTGGCGAATGCCGTGCTCACGCATCAGGATAGCTGTGTGGGCGTCGTGAATTAGATTGCCGGCGAGGTGGGGCAACTCCATCAGAACTTCACCGGCGACATCGGCATGGCGCTCTGTCGGTACGAGAACGCTGAGGCCCGGCGCAGCAAGTAATGCGCGAATAAACTCCCATGCTGCCGGGGCTGCCCACGGCCGCGGTGTGGCCCGCGCATGGGTCGTTACACGCAAGAATTCATAGACGATCGGCCAAGTGATAAACCAGGCGCCGCGTCGCGACCGTTGGCGATCAAGCCAGTCGCGGCACGGCGCGTGAAATTGGGAATCAATATTGGCTGCGTACACCAAAACATTGGTATCGACAGCGAGCACTATTCTTCTTCCATGGCGCGATATAGAGCATCGCGGTCCGCGATATCGACGAGTTCTCTGCCGCCGTGAAATGTCGGGAGTGGGGGCAGAGCGCCTCGTTTCCGTTGAGAGCGGAAGAACAGCCGCAGCGCCGTCTCGACCAGTTCGGACATGGTGCGACGCTGACGCACGGCTTCGCGTTTGAGCTCGGCCATGACGGTGTCGTCGATGTTTAGGGTCGTCTTCATACGGCAAAACATATCACAGATATGGCTATATGGCAAGATCGATCCTTTAATCCGCCATCGCCGAGTCTCCGCCCGCCGGCTTGCCGGTAAGCGGCAGCGGCTGGTCGGCAAGCATTGCCTCGACTGCGAGCCGGGCGGTCGCCGGATCGATGCGGCGATCTGCAATGAGATCGGCGCAGTCGGCGAGAATGGCATCGACGTCCTGTTTGAGCTTGAGCCGTTTGTAACTATCCTCGTGGCGCAGTCCCATGCTCGCGCCAACGATTTCTAACGCATTGAGAACTTCAAAGGGCCAGTCGCGCTCGTGTGCGCAAAGCTCGCGGTGATCGGCGTGATAGACTGCAACAAGCGCATCGATGCCGGCATCGCGTGCGGCTTCGAGTTCCCGCAGCTGCAGCTCGCGTTTATAGGCGGGGAGGGCGCGCAGGTAATTGCTCATCAGGCCGACGGCAGGCTGCCCAAGATCGACGAGCGTAATTCCGGGCACGGCAGCGAGAATCTCCGCGGCCGCCTCCATCACGCCGGCCGCTCCAGTGTGGCGATGCAGCGCGATGCGCATCGGCACCGCATGACGCAGCATCGGTCGCAGTCGATCGAGATGGCTGCGCAGGAACAGCAGGAACGGCGTCATCTCGAATGGCCGGCTGCCGCGCGCGCGCTCGACCGTTGGCAGCGTGAACTCGTTGAACTGGATGAGACAGCTGGGGCACCAGGCGAGCACGAGGGAGGATTTGCTGTGCGCGAGTTTTGCCAGCGTGTTCTCGCCGACCCGTCCGGACGTATCGAGGTCGCCGGTGCGCATCTGCACCACCCCGCAGCAATGGGTCGGGCCGCCGAGCACGCGATAGCTGACGCCGAGCGCGTCCATGATGTCGAGCGCAAGGAGCGCAATGTGCGGCGTCTTGAGCACGTTGCAGCCGGTGTAGAAGACGACCTCCGGGAGGTCGGCGGCGTCATGGGGCCCGCCGCCGGGAAGCTGGCCAAGCCGCGCGAGTTCGGCGTCGGAGAGCTGCATGCGCGAGAGCGCGGTCACGTCGCGGGCGACCAGGCGAAAGCCTTCGACGCCGTGCCTTCGCCGGTCGGCCGGCTGGTTTTGCCGGCGCGCCATGGCGACGCGCGCCATGTTGAGGAGGAAGCGAGGATTGACGCCGTAGTCGCAGACCTTGATGCACTCGCCGCTCAGCACGCACGAGCTTGCCCACTTGCGCGAGCGCTGCGGCCCCTCGCCGGAGCGCACGATGTCGAGAACTCCGGCGATCGCGTCCTGTGGCTTGGCGTCCGCGATCCCGGCGGCACCGGTGATCGGGCAGGCCTCGAAGCACTTTCCGCACTTGGTGCAGGCATCGAGCATTGCCTCGACGCGTTCGCTCAATGCCGTCTCGAACGTGCTGGCCATGCGGCACGCGACCCAATAATCATACGGGCATTAGAATAGGGACGGCCTGCCGGTGATGGCAATCCCCGCATCCGGCCGCGAACGGTTTTCGCCATGAAGCGCAGCACCGATCGAATCCTCACGACCCATGTCGGCAGTCTCATCCGTCCGCCCGAGCTGCAGGAGCTGCTGCGGGCAAAGCACAGGGGCGAGGAGGTCGGCGAGCGCGCCTTCAATGAGGCGCTGGCCCGATCGGTTGCCGAGATCGTGCGGCGGCAGGCCGAGGCGGGAATCGACATCGTCAGCGACGGCGAGTTCGGAAAAAGCATCAGCTGGTCGCAATACGTTCTCGATCGCCTGAGCGGGTTTGAGCGCCGCCCGTTCCCGCCGGGCCAAAACCGGTTTCAGCGCGGCGTTGATCGCGCGCGATTTGCGGAATTTTATGCTGAGCTCGATGCTCGCGACGGCGTTTCGACCACCATGGATTCCGTCTGTGTGGGACCGGTTGCCTATACGGGCCAGAGGGAACTCCAGCGCGACATCGACAATTTCAAGGCCGCACTCAAGGGCGTCAATGTGGTCGAGGCTTTCATGCCGGTTGCGGCCCCGGCGAGTGTGATTCCTGATCGCAAGAACGAATACTACAAAAGCGACGAGGAACTGCTGCGGGCGATCGGCGCGGCCATGCGCACCGAGTATCGCATGATCGTGGATGCGGGATTCGTCTTGCAGCTCGACGATGCCCGCGCCGCCACGACCTTCGACCGCATGGTCCCACCGGCCTCATTCGAGGAATACCGCAACTGGGTGGCGCTGCACGTCGAAGTCCTCAACGAGGCGATCGCGGATCTCCCGCCGGAACGAATCCGATATCACGTTTGCTGGGGAAGCTGGCCTGGACCGCACGTCTCCGATGTGCCGCTGCGCGGAATTGTCGATCTCATCCTTCGCGTCAATGTCGGGGCCTATGTGATCGAAGGCGCCAATCCCCGCCATGAGCACGAATGGAAGGTTTGGAACGACGTGAAACTGCCCGAGGGCAAACTGCTGATTCCCGGAGTGATCAGCCATGCGACCAATATCGTCGAGCATCCCGAGCTCGTCGCCGAGCGGCTCATACGAGTCGCAAGCCTCCTCGGCCGCGAGAACGTCATCGGCGGAACGGACTGCGGGTTCGCCCAGGGGCCGTTCCACCGCCGAGTCCATCCGTCAATCATGTGGGCAAAACTCGAAGCGCTGGCCGAAGGCGCCCGTCTCGCCAGCAAGGAGCTTTGGAACTAAAGGATCTGCTCGCGCGCGTTGAAGAAAACGCGCGCTCGCGCCTCAGGATGACGACTCCAGCATCTTATCATTCAACCTGATCGCAAGTGCTCTAAGGCCGCAGAATCCATCAAGGAGCGTGACCATGCCCATCACACGCACGAAACCCACCGTCCCATTCGATGCACCGCGGCTCGACCGGCTGATGGAGGAGGCAGGTGTCGACGTTCTGCTGGCGACCTCGAAGCACAACGTCCAGTATCTCCTCGGTGGCCATCGCGCCTTCTTCTTCGATTACATGGATGCAATGGGGATAAGCCGCTATCTCCCGATCGTGATCTATCCCAAGGGCGCGCCGGACAAGGCTGCATTCATCGGGCACCGGCTCGAAAACTACCAACGCGAGGTCAAGCCGTTCTGGACGCCGGAAGTGCAGACGCAGGCATCGGGTTCCGTCGATGCGATGAGGAGGGCCGTCGATTACCTGCGCCGGTCGAGCGTTCCGGCCCGCCGGATCGGCGCCGAACTTGCATTTCTGCCGGTGGATGCCGGGACGGTGTTGCGCGAGGCTTTCCCTGACCGGGCCGTAATCGATGCAGTGTTCGTGCTCGAACGGCTACGCGCGCGCAAGACGCCGGAAGAACTCGAAAAATTGCGCCTGGCCTCCGACGCGGTGATCGAATCGATGCTGGCGGTGATTGCTACGCATCGCGCCGGCGCGACCAAGCAGGAACTGGCCGATGCGCTGCGGCTGGAAGAGGTCCAGCGCGGCCTCACCTTCGAGTATTGCCTGATCGCAGCTGGCGCCAGCCTCAATCGTGCGCCTTTCGATCAACGCTGGGAGCAAGGTGACGTGCTGTCGCTCGATTCCGGCGGCAATTATCACGGTTACATCGGCGATCTCGCGCGCATGGCGATCCTCGGCGAGCCCGATGACGAACTCGTGGACATGCTCGGCGAGATCGAGGAAACCCAGCGCGCCGCGTTCAAACCGATCAAGGCCGGCGCGCTGGGCCGCGAAATCTACGCCGCCGCGGAAGCGCGTCTCGCCAGATCCAAATATCATAATCACACGCACTTCCTGGCGCACGGGATGGGTTTGGTCAGCCACGAGGCGCCCCATCTTACCGACCGCGGCCCGGTGCCGTACGAGGCCTACGATGCCGACCGGCCGCTCGAAGCCGGCATGGTGATTTCGGTTGAAACGACGCTGCAGCACCCGCGGCGCGGCTTCATTAAACTGGAGGATACCGTGGCGGTCACCGATCGCGGATTCGAGATTTACGGCGAAGGCGGCCGCGGCTGGAACCGCGGCGGTACGGCGCTCTGACCGGGTTTGTAGGGTGGGCAAAGGCGCAACGCGCTTCAGCGCGTGCTGCCATAGCCCGTCGATAGACGGGCGTAAACGCCCTTGAGGCCCACGCGGACAGTTCGCGCGTGGGCACGGCGCTCGTTTATGCGTGTGGCGCGGTTCGGGCTCGTGGACCGCGCCTTTGCCCATCCTACAGAAAGCTTTTTGATGCAGTAAGGTTAGGCGCGCGCTATCAAATCGCCACCTTTGTCCGCGCACGAAGAGGCGCGCCGTAACCGCCGCGTGAGCGCCAAGACGGTGGATTACGCGCCGCCCCTACTAGCGAAAGCCGCCCTAAAAATCCTCTGAGTTCCACTGGAACTCACCGGGCGTTCTCAAAACCGCCGCTTTCGGCCTGCTTGGCTCGCTTTGGGCGGTAGCACGGGAGGGTAGGGGCTCTGTCTATCATCGCATTGGAACACCCGGGGGGCTTTTTCGCCTCCCGTGCCGAGGCGCGCTTTGCCCCATCGGCTGCCTTGGCCGGATCAAGCATCGCGCCCCGCGCGGCCAAGTCGCCGGCCAGCGCCCGCGGACTTGATTGGTTCACTTTCTTCCTATCCGACGTGCAGACCGGCTTCGGTCCTTTCGTCGCGATCTATCTCACCGCCCATCACTGGGCGCAGCTCGACATCGGTCTCGTGCTGACCGTCGGCGGACTTGTGGGCCTCGTGGCGCAGATGCCCGGGGGCGCTCTGGTCGATGCCGTCCGTTCGAAGAGGCTGGTCGCGACTATTGCGATAGGGGCGATAAGTGCGAGCGCGGTTACGCTTGCACTCTGGCCGACATTTGCGGCCGTCATGGCGGCACGCGTCGCCCATGCCGTCGCGAGCTGCGTGCTGGGACCCATCATCGTCGCGATCAGCCTTGGTCTGGTGGGCCACGCTGCGCTCGGCGAGCGACTGGGACGCAATGCGCGTTTTGCCTCGATTGGCAATGGGGTCGCGGCAGCCATGATGGGCGCCTGCGGCTATCTTCTGTCCAATCAGGCCGTGTTCTTCCTGACCGCCGCGCTGGTCGCGCCGGCGGTGTTGGCGCTCTGGTACATCCGCACGGGCGATGTCGTCCCCCCGGCCAGCCAGAGTTCCTGCGCAACCCCCAAAGTCGGTTTGCGCAGCGTGCTGGCCAATCGGCGCTTGCTGGCTTTTGCCGGCTGCATCCTGCTGTTTCAGCTCGCTAACGCGGCCATGCTCCCGCTCATGGGCGGGATGCTGGTGCTCCGCTGCGGCGACTGGGCTGCAAGTTTCATCGGCGCCTGCACGGTCGTGCCGCAACTTGTCGTCGTCGCGATCGCCCCATGGGTGGGACGCGCCGCCGATTCGTGGGGGCGGCGGCATCTGCTGCTCTTGTGCTTTGCGGCGCTCACGCTGCGCGCCGCCCTCTTTGCGGTGATACGCAATCCCGGCGCTGTCATCGCGGTCCAGGCGCTCGACGGCATATCGGCCGCGGTGCTTGGCATTCTCGTGCCCCTGGTCGTCGCCGATATCATGGGAAGCAGCGGGCGGTTTAATCTCGCGCTCGGTACCGTCGGAACGGCAGTCGGAATCGGCGCCGCCTTGAGTACGACCCTTGCCGGCTACGCCATGGACCATTTCGGCGGCCATCTGACCTTCGCGCTCCTCGCATCGGCTGCGGCGTGCGGCCTGGGCGTAGCCTGGTTCATGCTGCCGGAAACCCGACCCGAAGCGGGTCGAACCGAGACGAACGATTACGCGCTGCGGATCCGTTTTCGAGATGCGCTGAGAACGGCAGTCGGTCGCCGCAGCGGTTCTGCGGCCCCGATCAAGGCGTCGTAGACGTCGAGATAATCCCTTGCCATACGCTCCGCAGTGAACCGTTGTTCAAATCGGCGGCGGATTGCCTGGCGCGATAACTGACCGATTTTGCCGACGGCCTCGACGGCGCCCGCTTCGTCCTCAACGATGAAGCCTGTCAGCCCATCCTCGACGATTTCCGGCACAGCGCCGCGATTGAATGCAATGACCGGGGTCCCGCAGGCCATTGCCTCGATCATCACCAGCCCGAAGGGTTCGGGCCATTGGATCGGCGCCAGCAGGGCTACGGCGCCGCTCAAAAATTCGGACTTTTCGGGGTCGCTGATCTCGCCGACATAGTCGATCTGCGGAGCGACGATCAGCGGGCGTATCTGTGCGTCGTAATAGTCACGGTCGAGCCTGTCGATCTTGGCGGCAATCTTGAGCGGCACGCCGCAGCTCTTGGCAATTCGGATAGCGCAATCGATGCCCTTTTCGGGTGAGATACGGCCGAGACATGCCAAATAACCGGGCGTTATGGGCCGTGGAACGAGCAGCCGCTCCGGCAGGCCGTGCTGAACGGTGCGTACCCAGCCTGCGTGCGGCATGGTTCGTCGCTGCGCGTCGGAAATCGCGACAACGGGGATCGAGGAGAAGGTCGTGAAAACCGGCTGGTGTTCCGGCAGATCGAGTCGACCATGAAGTGTGGTCACGAATGATGTCGTTTGCCGCGAAAAAAGTGAAAACGGATAATAATCGAGGTGGAAATGAATGAAGTCGAAATCGGTGGCACGCCGGCGAATTTGCTCCAGCATCATGACGTGCAGCGCGCATGGATCGCGCACCGCCGCGTCGAACCGCAACGCCTTCGGCCACATCGGCGCGAGTTTGGCCGAGGTGCGGGAATCGCCGCTGGCAAAGAGTGTCACTTCGTGACCGCCGGCCACGAGTTCTTCGGTAATCCAGTAGATCACTCGCTCCGTACCGCCATAGAGCCGGGGAGGAATGGCCTCGGTTAGCGGCGCAACCTGCGCGATGCGCATAGCAGTATTCTCCTTTTCAATCAGAGAGTTATGCTAATACCCTATTCTTGTTGTTAAACTTCGATCCGGGTGAAGCGGTCCGGAACAACCTAAACGAGTGCATCGCCGCCATGTTCCCTTAACGGAAACCGTTTGCGCTTCATCGCGTTGGACGGACTGGTGCTGTTCATCACGTGGAGCGGGGAGGTTGAACCTGCATGGACCATGCTGATCGGTATGCCGGCCGTCCGCTGACTTTCCTGCTTCGCTACGTGTCGGCGCGCGCTTCCTCCCATGCAGTCATTATTCTCGCGGTGCTCGCAGCCGTCGGCTGCTCGGTCGGCGCCCAATACGGCGTGAAGGTGCTGGTGGATACATTATCCGGCGGCGGTCATGCCGGTGCGGCGAGCGCGTGGTTCGCCTTCGTTCTGCTTGCGGCGCTGATCGGCGCCGATAATTTCCTCTGGCGCGTCGCAAGCTTCATCGCGAGCTATACATTCGTCGCCGTTACCGGCGATCTGCGGCGCGATCTGTTTCGACACTTGACCGGCCACGCGCCCAGCTATTTTGCCGAGCGGATGCCGGGCACTCTGAGCAGCCGCATCACGGCCACTTCGAATGCCGTCTATCAGCTGGAGAACATGTTCGTCTGGAACGTGCTGCCGCCCTGCGTCGCGACCGTTGTGGCAATCATGTTCGTGGTCACCGTGAGCGTGCCGATGTCAGCGGTGCTGTTTGTCGTTGCCGCCGTTGTGGTGGTCGCGATGGCGCGCCTTGCGGCAGCCGGACGTCCGCTCCATCACGAATTCGCCGACCGCGCGGCAGCGGTCGACGGCGAGATGGTCGATGTGATCGGGAATATCCCGCTGGTCTGGTCCTTCTGCGGCATCGGCCGCGAGCATAGCAGGCTGGATGCGACGATTGAGCGCGAGATGGCGGCACGTCGCCGCAGCCTCGTCTATCTCGAAAAGCTGCGGCTCGCGCACGCCTCAGTGACGGTGGTGCTGACCATCGCACTCTTGGCGTGGGCCATCATGCTCTGGCAGAAGGGTGCCGCCACTGCCGGCGACGTGGTGCTGGTCTGCACGCTGGGGCTCTCCATCCTTCACGCCACGCGCGATCTCGCGGTGGCATTGGTTGACGTGACCCAGCATGTGGCGCGGCTATCGGAGGCGCTTGAAACGCTGCTGGTCCCGCATCGCCTGCGCGATCATCCGCAGGCAAGCCAGCTCATCCGCGAGGGCGCCAGTGTCGCCTTCGAGAACATCTCGTTCTCCTATCCGGACGGGCGCCACGTCTTTGGCGATTTCAGCCTGCGGATCGAGCCCGGCCAGCGCGTCGGCCTCATCGGTCAATCCGGCAGCGGCAAATCCACGCTGTTTGCGTTGCTGCAACGGTTCTATGACGTCGAAAGCGGCCGCATCCTCATCGGCGGGCAGGATATCGCGTGCGTGACGCAGGAGAGCCTGCGCGCGGCCATCGCGGTGGTGCCGCAGGACATCTCGCTGTTTCACCGGTCCGTGATGGAGAACATACGATACGGTCGGCCCGATGCGTCCGATGCCGACATATTCGAGGCGATTGCCGCCGCAAATTGCGACCGCTTCCTCGAACATCTTCCCGATGGCCTCGCAACCATTGTCGGCGATCGGGGCGTCAAGCTCTCGCCGGGCCAGCGCCAGCGCATCGGCATCGCCCGCGCCTTTCTCAAGGACGCCCCCATCCTCCTTCTCGACGAGGCTACTTCGGCGCTCGACAGCGATTCCGAGGAGGCGGTTCGCCAAGCCTTCGATCGCTTGATGCGAGGCCGGACCGTGATCGCCATTGCGCATCGGCTTTCAAGCCTGCGCAGCTTCGATCGGATCATCGTGCTGCAATCGGGCACGATCTGCGAGGACGGCCCGCCGCAGGTTCTGCTCCGCCGCGACGGCGTCTATTGCAACCTGATCAGAAGGGAGGTCGCGCGGCTCGAAAAGCAGGCTGCGTAGGGTGGGCAAAGGCGCAACGCGCTTAAGCGCGTGCGCCGTGCCCACGAGGAGGCGCGCTGGTAGGGCAAAGGCGCGTCACGAAGCCTTCAGGATCGCGTCCGGCCGTGGAGCGCCTTTGCCCACGCGGTCGTGAGCCGGAGAGATTGGACCGCGTGGGAAAAACTTGTCCCCGACTCCGATCGGGGATCGCTCCGAGGCGGTGCGAAATGGAAGCGTCTTGCGGGGCGATTTTGCCCACCCTACGAGCTTTTGAGGAAGGATAAATGGCACGAAAATATTCGCGCAAAGCTTCGAGCGATGTCGCTCGCGCGATGCGCAAGCGCAAGCGCGGCTCGCTGCGCAGCGGCCGCAGCGGCAAAAAGGTGACGAGCCGCAAACAGGCAATTGCGATCGGGCTTTCGGAAGCGCGCCGGAAGGGGCGCAAGGTGCCCAAGCGCAAATCGAAAAGCTGAAGCCTGTTTCGGCCAAGTAATTGGTGCATCGAGGACAGCGATTCGCGTGCCGCGAGCGCCATCTATCCCCGCTGGCAGCGTGAGGAGTGTGGCGCGCGTGACACGAGGGCGATATCTCTTGTTGATGTGAGCTTTGCGTTCAGGAGCCTCCCTGCTATCGTCGCAATTGGGGTTAAGGCTTGGCCGAGGGCGGCGCAATCGAAGACGCCGGGGCCCGGGGGCGTTGGTATGGGCGTGGGGTGGGGTCGCACTCTGGTGCTGGCAGGCTCGCTCGCGATCGGGCTCGCGGGTTGTGGGACTGACGGCGCGTCGTGGTTCGGCTCGCTGGCGGGACCGGAGTTCACCGCGCCGACCCCAACCGTGCAGGACCCCGGCGACGTCAAATATTACCCGTCAGACGAGCCCTTGAAGCTCGGCATGGAGCATTTCAATCGCGGCAACTACGGCAACGCGGAACGCTATTTCCAGGATGCTGTGGAAAAGGCGCCGCGCGATGCGACCGCCTGGGTCGCGCTCGCAGCGACCTACGATAGGCTCGCGCGTTTCGATCTTGCCGACCGCGCCTACCATACCGCCATCGGGCTCACCGGCGAGACGACTCAGATTCTCAATAACGAAGGCTATTCCTTCATGCTGCGCGGCGATCTGCCCGCAGCCCGCCAGAAATTCCTTCAGGCCTACCAGCGCGAACCCACCAATCCGCTCATCCTCAACAACCTCAAGCTTCTGGATTCGAGCGAAAAATTCATCCGGCGCATCCCCGATCCGCGCGGCACCGGCCCGGAATAGCGTGTGCCGCGCTTGCCGTAGTGTGGGCAAAGGCGCGTCACGAACCTTGAGGATAGCGTGCGGCCGTGAAGCGCCTTTGCCCACGCGGTCGTGAGCCGGAGAGAGTGGACCGCGTGGGCAAAATCGCTTTTACGTGGTGCCGCACTCGGGCGCCTTGCGGGCGATTTTGCCCACCCTACGAAGATTGCGCTACCTCTACGCCATTCGCGACGAAGGCTCATGGCTGCTCACATCTACCTCGCCGACGTTATCCTGGTGATCACCGCGGTAGTATTGTTTTACGTCGCGGTAACCGACCTCAAGGCCTACAAAATTCGAAACGAAACTATCCTGCTGTTGGCGAGCCTGTTCGTCCTTTACACGCTGGCCTCGGGCCGCTGGATCGAGGCGGCGTGGAGCGTCGGGCTTGCCGCCGTCATATTCGGCGTCCTGGTGTATTTCTATTCCCGCGGCTGGATGGGCGGTGGCGACGTCAAGATGCTGACCGTCGCGCTGTTATGGACCGGCGTCGATTGCGCGCTGGTCTTTGCGATCCTGCTGTTCGTATTCGCATCGCTGCATGCGCTCGCGGCGCGGCTCGGATGGGTCGGGGCGCAGTTCGCCGGCGACGATAATCAGCGCATCGCCTTCGCGCCCTCGGTCGCCGCCGCGTTGATCTCGGTCTTCATCCTGGGCTGCTTGCAACAATCGGCTTAATCGATTTTATGGTTCCATTAGCATCCATTATGAGAGATGGTACCTCTAAGCCGCCGGAACATAAGCAGCAGTAATGCATCATAATCCTGATCAAGCAATCGGTTATTGGGGGTGCCTCGAATCGTGGCATAACTGTGACCTCATTCCGGGTGTGATTTTTTGTGATCATTTGTGATCTAAACGTATCTAATTTTCGTTTACGATTTCCGTGTCTGGCGAGTTCGTTCGAAACGCGCGTTCCAGGCGGGAAACTCAAGAGGGAGGATCATTATGCCCACCAAGGCCAAGCTCATCATTTGCCTGGGGGTCGCGCTTGCCCCCTGTCTTCCAATGCCTGCGTTCGCCGATGAGGTGCTTACGGTCAAAACGATCGTGTCACCACCGAGCGGCCAGATTATCAGGTCCTTTGACATCAGTTGGGTTGATTCCAAACTCCATACTTACGCGTTGGCAGCTTCAGCGCTCAATCCAAGTCCAACCGCAATTGGGCCGGCATCAAATCCAGCGATCGTCATCGTTGACACGCTGAAAAACGCTGTCGTCGACGAGCTTGGCGGGGGTGCGAGCACGCCTTTTGCCGGCAGTTGTGTGGCCCCTAAAGGTAGAGACATGGTTGGCTTCTCCGGACCGAACGGCGTTATCATTGTTGAAAAAGGCAAAGGGACCAACGAGGTTTGGGCGGCCGATGGGCCCATTGTTTCGCCGCCTTGCCCCATTAACCCCGCTGCTACTGGGCCCGGCAGTGGTCTACCCAACCAGTTCACCGGATCGATCACCCTTACGACCCTTACCGATGCGACCGCTCCGGCTTACGGGGCGATCGCGGTCGGCCAGACCCTCATCGGCCCGAACGTCGCCCCGCATACGACAATCACGGGCTCGGCATTGTCCAACAGCGGTGCTTGTACCCCTTCTTGTACCGGGAACGGCACCAACGCCGGAGGGACATATGCAGTGAGCGTGTCTCAGACCGCGGCCAGCGAGGAGATGTCGGCCTTTAGCATTGGTCCAGCAGGCACCAGACACAGCCAAGTCGTGGTATTTGACCTGATCACTGGCGCCGTCAAAGCGAAGATCTCCACCGGCGGGAGTTTCCGTGCAGATGAGCTCTGCTATGCTCCGAGTTCTAATGGCAACGTTAACGGGAACGGTAATGGTAACGGCAAGGGTGTGGTCCTCGTAGCGAACGATGAGGCAGGCGACCTTTTCGTCACCTTCATTGACACGAGCACCTATACGGTCATCCAGACGATGCATTTCGACGGGACCGACCCAAATGCGAACAACATCAATGCGACCGGCGGCATCGAGCAGTGCCAGTTCAATCCGCGGGACGGGAACTTCTATTTGAACATCCCAGGATCAACCACCGGCGGCCACACTCTGAGGATTTCGCAGAAGAACAAAAACTCGCCATTTACGGTGACGGCGGACTTTAACTCCGCCGACGTCACTGCCTGTGCACCAAATGGCCTTGCGGTGGGCCCGGCCGGCCAGCTCGGGCTCGGATGTAGTGGCAACCCGCCCAACGAAGCCGTAATTATCAGCGACATAGACGGCAGCACCGTCAGTATCTTGCCGGGCCTAGGTCGAGCCGATGAGGATTGGTACAATCCTGGAAGCAATCACTATTACTTTGCGGCGTCCAGTCCTGCAGATCTCGGCGTCGCAGATGCTGGTAACCGTGGCACTAGCGCGTGCAACGTTGCTAGCCCGCCGGCGGGATGTCCCGCGTCCGACGGAACGATACCAACCGCCAGTGGCTCTCACTCGGTCGCTGCCGACTCGGTCCTGAATACGGTCTTTGTCCCGATTCGCGCCGGAAATACCCCTCCACCTGGAACACTTGTTTGCAGCTCAGGGCTGGACTCCGTTACTGGATTGCCCGGCAGCGACACCGACGGTTGCATTGCCGTGTACACCGCTACAAATGACAGCGATGACGTTGCCGCCGGGAATGGTAACGGGAACGGCCAAGGCAACGGCAACTGAGAAAAGCCTGATTTGAGACGGGGGCTCGCGTCGGCCGCATCGCCCGTTCGCGAGCCCCAATTAGCTCAACAGGGGTCATGGGCGGCATTTTCCCGGCGCGCAGCTTCGGTAGAAAGCATCGTCGTGGCCGCGCAGCCGCTGGCTTTCGGCGCAATCATAAATCCGGATACCGTCGTGGAAATTCCCTGGGCCGCTGAGAAGCTCCCGGAAGGCGCGTCCGCGCTGGGCAAGCGATCTCATCTGATCTAGGTATCATTGTACCCACTGCATCTTGTCTGTGGCGGGAGCGGTACCCCGACAGCCCGCCCGAGTTTGGGCGTCATTGCAGTCGGCGCTGTGCTTGCGGGGGCATCATTCGTGTCATCGCTGGCGGTCCGTGCGGACTATCTCTGCGTATTCGGCTTCCTGTGTATTCCCGCGGCCGGATAGGCGACGACGTGAAGATGCTTACAGGCGCCCTCTTATGGACCGGCGTCGATTGAGCGCTGGTCTTTGCGATCCTGCTGTTCGGTATTTGCATCGCTGCATCCGCTTACGGCGCGGTTCGGATGGGTCGGGTCGCACTTCGCCAGCGACGATAATCAGCGCATCGCCTTCGCGCCCTCGGTCGACGCGGCTTTGATCTCGGTCTTCACGCTAGGCTGCTTGCAGCAATCTCCATAATTGATTCTGATGTTCCATCACTCATGCATATAAGGTTGGCCGGACGATGTTGTTGTTTATGGCTAATAAATGTGTTTCATCTCACTGACAGGTGGACGGACATAACGAAATATTTTGATGAATTAATGATGAAAATGCATGAAAGCGCCCCTACCTTTCCAATTTGCGCATAGCTGGCGATCTAAATTTGCGGTGACAAACCATCATTAAAAGTGGAACCGCTCTAAGGGTTTCGCGTTACCGCGCGTCACTCGTGCGTTCGTTCGAAACGCGCGTTTAGCGGGAACTCAAAAGGGAGGATCGTTATGCCTGTCAAGGCCAAGCTCATCGTTGGCCTCGGGGTTGCACTTGCCCCGTGGCTCGTTGCCATGTCGGCCTCGGCCGACGACGAGGTATTCAAGGCAACCAGCATCGTCACCGTGGCACCCAGTTTGTCGTCGTCCTTCCAGCCGCTGGCATCCTTTGACATCAGCTTTGTCGATTCATCAGCCGGCGTTTATCTCCTCGCCGACCGGTCAAACAAAGCGATCGATGTGGTCCATACCAGCAACAACCGGTTATTCAAATTACTTCAACCGGGCTTTGTCGGCGTTGTCACATCGCCGCCCAACAGTTCAGGGCCCAATGGGGTGCTGACCGTGAAGAAGGGCAGCGGCCACACCGAGGTCTGGGCGGGTGACGGTATGAGCAGGGTATGGGTCGTGAATCTGCAAAGCGGCGTGACGCTTAATGGCGGCAATCCGATCTCGACCGCAATGACTCCCGGCGATCAGACAAGAGCGGACGAACTGTGCTACGATCCGGATGATGGCATCGTTATGATCGCCAACGATGCGAGCAGTCCGAACCCGTTCCTCACATTCATCTCAACGCAGACCTATCAGGTTCTGGGCCATCTCGTCATGAATGGCGAGTTCCCCGGCGGCACTTATTCCGGTGAGACTCCGCCAACGGCGACCCCGGCGAGCGGCATCGAGCAGTGTCAATACAGTCCGCGGACCGGCAAGTTCTATGTCAATGTTCCGCAGGCCCCGGCGGGGAACGGCGGCGCGGTTGATCTGGTATTGCAGATCGATCCGGTTTCGATGTCGATCTTGAATACCGTCAATATAACCGCCATGGGAAGCGGATGCGTCGGAAATCACGGAATGACGATCGGTCCAAACCGCCAGATTGCGCTTGGATGCAATAGCGGGACGGCTTCGGTGATCATCTCGGATAAATTCAAGAACGACAGTACGGATGAAATCGCACCGCTTCCCAATGAAAACGGCACGGACGAAAACTGGTACAATCCCGGCGATGGCCATTATTTCTTCGCCAACAGCGGTCACACTCCACCGCAGCTCGGCGTCGTTGACGCGAAGGGAGATCCGCGTCAATTCGGACCTGCATCGGAGGATACGTCGGCGCCAACGGCCTCAGGGTCGCATTCCGTGGCCGCAGATTCGATCACAAACCAGGTCTATGTGCCGGTTAACACTTCGGTAGCGGCACAGGCCACCAAGATGTGCAGCACGAACGGTGGGATCGATGCCAACGGCTGCATCCTCGTCTTCACCACGACGCACGATGACAGCGTCGCGCAAAATAGCGGCAACTGAGAAAACCTGAAACAGAGATGACCGGGGCTCGCATCGGCGGCATCGCCGCTCGCGAGCCCCACCAAGTTGAAATCAGGGGTTGGGGCGAGGGGTGGAAACCATGCGCACCAACAATCTGTTCGTACTTTGCCTTGCGATCGTGATGGGCGGCATCGCCGCCTTTCTGGCGCGCAGCTGGCTTGAGAGCCACGCCAATGCATCGACCGGTGTTTCGGTCGGGAGCATCGTCGTGGCCGCGCAGCCGCTCGCTTTCGGCGCCATCATAAATCCGGACAACGTCGTGGAAATTCCCTGGGCCGCGGAGAAGCTCCCGGAAGGCGCCTTCGTGAGCGCCGCAGCCCTGCTGCGGGAAGGGCCACGTTTTGTGCTCTCGGCGCTCAATCGCAACGAGCCGGTGCTGCGCTCAAGGATTACGGAGCCCGGACAGCGGGCGTCGCTTTCGACGCTGCTCGATCCGGGAACGCGCGCGGTGACGGTGCGGGTCGATGACTTGCGCGGCGTGGCGGGCTTCATCCTGCCCGGCGATTTCGTCGATGTCGTTCTGATCGGCGAAGACGTTTCGCTCAAACGCGAGAGCTACTCCGACATCCTGCTGCACCATGTGAAGGTGCTCGCGATCGATCAGCTCGCCGGCGAGCGCCAGGAGCATCCCACAATCGCCAAGGCAGTGACGCTCGAAGTCACGCCCGACCAGGCACAGAGGATACTGCTCGCCACCAACGTCGGAAAATTGTCGCTCGTGCTGCGCCAGCCGGGCGATGAGAATGTGGCGTCGGATCGGCGCGTAACCGAGCGGGACCTCAATCGAAACCGCAAACCGGAGCCGCCTGCGAGGGTCGCCGCGCCGCCGCCTCCACCGCGCCCCGCACCGCCCCCTGCAGCGCCGCCGCCGGCAGCAGCGAAGGTCCCGGATACCGTGAAGGTTGCCATCGTGCGCGGCACCAAACGCGAAGAATACAACGTGCAGCGAACCAGCGAATTAGAGCACCCGCGCAAGGCGAAGACCCGGTGATGCGTAGTAGAGCGCGTTCCGGTCAGGTTGCATGACGTAGCGGGAAGGCAACGCGCGTGCCGGGAGCGCCACCTCTCCCCGCTTGCGGGGAGAGGTCGCCACCCATTAGCGCGTCCACGCGCATCTTCGACGCGAATGGGCGGCGGGTGAGGGGCGACCGCCAGAGGCGTTCGCGAAAGGTGCCCCTCACCCGGATCGCTGACGCGATCCGACCTCTCCCCGCAAGCGGGGAGAGGTAATGGAGCGTACGGCACGGCAAGCAAGTCCTTACCCGACTGGCTCGCGCGCTGCGATGTAGATTGGAATCCGCTCTAGCCCTTCGGCTGCGGCACGATGCGCAGGTATGGTTTGGGTGCCTTCCAGCCCTGCGGATATTGCTTGCGGGCTTCCTCGTCGGAGACGGAGCCGGAGATGATCACGTCCTCGCCGACTTTCCAATTCACCGGCGTCGAGACCTTGTGCCTGGTGGTGAGCTGCAGCGAGTCGATGACGCGCAGCACTTCGTCGAAATTGCGTCCCGTCGTCATCGGGTAGACCAGGATCAGCTTGATCTTCTTGTCCGGCCCGATGACGAAGACGTTGCGCACCGTCTGGTTATCGGCTGGAGTGCGCTTGGCGGGATCGCCGGACGCGCTTGCAGGCAGCATCCCGTAGAGCTTCGACACGTTGTAGTCCGGGTCGCCGATGATCGGATAGTTCGGGGCGACGCCCTGCGTCTCCTTGATGTCGTTCAACCAGCCGTTATGGCTGTCGACGGGATCGACCGAGAGCCCGATGATTTTGACGCCGCGCTTGTCGAAGTCGGGCTTGATTCGGGCCATGTAGCCAAGTTCCGTGGTGCAGACCGGCGTGAAATCCTTCGGATGTGAGAACAAAACTGCCCACGAGTTGCCGATCCAGTCATGGAAGCGGATCCTGCCTTCTGTCGTGTCAGCCTCGAAATCGGGAGCCGTGTCGTTGATCGCGAGAGCCATCGAAATACCTCCGTCGCCTAAGGACCTGAATGGGGTTGGGATTTCGCCGCGGTTATAGAGGATCGGGAGACGCCCATCCAGAGCGTGGGAATCCGTCCGTGTTCGGCTTCGGAGAATGAATCAATGAGCCAACCGATCCTTAGAGAATTTTCTTCCGCAACCGTCCGACTCGAAAAGGCGGTCTGTGGCGCCCTAACATTGCCCCGGGCGCGCCTCGACGCCGTCTACCTGCTCTGCAACATTTTGATTCGAACCAAGTCGGCACTTTCCGCTACTAAATTAACGCATCCGAAGGAACTTTCCGGATTGCTGGGCGTTTCAGGACGGGTTGAGTGTTGGGCTTTCCCGTAGTTCGTCAGTTGTCGGTTCCAAGAGTGGGACAGGAGCGCGTCATGAAGCTGCCGTCCGTTGCGTCGGGTTATGCAGATGTCGAGACAATCCTGCGGGCGATTGGCAATTCGCCCATCGTCATGCGCCGGACTCTGCTCGAAGCGCTGCTTGCCGATTGGGAGAATACTCGGCGGTCTTCAGGCATCGATGAAGTCATCCTCGCCTGGATTGCGCGGGAGGCAGCCCAGCACAGGCGCGCTCGCCTGTCGTAGGCAAAACCCCTCGATACTCTGCGCCCTCGCCGGCCCAGCATGGGCAGCGCCGGGCTGGATCGTTTGGTCGTGGCGCTAGCTGCTTAGTGTCCCGGGGCGCCCGCGGCAGAACCCGCGCGCCGAACTCACCCAAGCCGCGCTACTATCCCTAGAATGTTCAAGCGCATACTGATCGCGAATCGAGGCGAGATCGCCTGCCGCATCGTCAGGACCGCGCGCCGCCTCGGGATTGCAACGGTTGGGGTCTATTCGGAAGCCGACCGCGACGCACCGCACGCCGCGATGGCCGATGAGGCCATTGCCATCGGACCGGCCCCCGCGTCGGAGAGCTATCTTTCCATTGAGAACATCATTGCGGCGTGCAGATGCAGTGGGGCCGACGCGGTGCATCCGGGCTACGGTTTCCTGTCGGAGCGCGCCGATTTTGCGCAAGCGCTTGAGCGCGCCGGCATCGTGTTCATTGGGCCCAATCCATCGGCAATTGCCGCGATGGGCGACAAGATTGCCGCCAAAACGGCGGCTGTGCGCGCCGAGGTTTCGATCGTTCCCGGTTATCTCGGCACGATTGCAGATGAAAAACAGGCGCTGCGCATTGCGGCCGAGATCGGCTATCCGGTGATGATCAAGGCTGCCGCCGGCGGCGGCGGTAAGGGGATGCGGATCGCGCGCAGCGGGGCAGAGGTTGCGGAGGGATTTGCCCGCGCGCAGTCGGAGGCGCGGAGCTCGTTCGGGGATGATCGCGTATTTATCGAGAAATTCATCGAGCGCCCGCGTCACATCGAGATCCAGGTGCTCGGCGACAAGTACGGTAACGTAATCCATCTCGGCGAGCGCGAGTGCTCGATCCAGCGCCGCAACCAGAAGATTGTCGAAGAGGCGCCGTCGCCGCTCGTCGATGCAAAGACCCGCGCCAAAATGGGCGCGCAAGCGGTGGCATTGGCAAAGGCGGTTGGCTACGATTCTGCGGGCACGGTTGAATTCGTCGCAACCGAGGACCGGCATTTCTATTTCCTGGAGATGAATACGCGGCTCCAGGTCGAACATCCGGTCACCGAACTGGTGACCGGGATCGATCTGGTGGAGCAGATGATCCGCCTTGCCGCGGGCGAAAAGCTTGCGCTCCGCCAGGACGATGTGTCGCTGCGCGGCTGGGCCGTCGAGACACGAATTTATGCCGAGGATCCCAGTCGCAATTTTCTGCCCTCGACAGGACGGCTGATACGCTATCGCCCGCCGCTTGTAGGGGCGGGTTTGAAACCCGCCCCTACGGATGTCCGCATCGATACTGGCGTCGAGGAGGGCAGCGAAATCTCGGTCTATTACGATCCTCTGATCGCCAAGCTCATCACCCACGCGCCCTCCCGCGACGAGGCCGTAGCGGCGCAAGCAGGGGCGCTCGACGCCTTTACGATAAAAGGCATTCGCCACAACCTTCCATTTCTCTCGGCCCTGATGGCCAACCCGCGCTGGCAAGCCGGAAAGCTTTCGACTGCATTCATCGCTGAAGAATATCCGGACGGCTTTCGCCCGCTCCCGCCTTCGGGCGAGGTCGCCTGCCTGCTGGCTGCGGTTACGGCCGCAATCGACTGGGTTCTTGAAACCAGAAGGCGCTTCATCTCCGGCCGGCAGGCGCTTCGTCCAGCCGTGCTCGATCGGCGCCGCGTTGTGCGGCTTGGAGATCGTGAGATTTCCCTGGAGGTCGAGGCGGACGATGGGGCGCTTGCGGTGCGGTTTGCCGGCGAGCAGGGCATCCATTCGCTGGAATCGGGGTGGAAGCCCGGCGATGCGGTGTGGACCGGCCGATACGACGGGCGTGATGTTGCGGTTCAGATCCGGCCGGTCTTGAACGGCTTCGAACTTTCACATGGCGGGGTCGCAACCCGCGCCTGCGTTTATAGCGAGGGCGAAGCCGAGATTGCCCGCCTCATGCCGGCCAAGACTTTGGCCGACGGCGGAAAGATTGTCCGCTCCCCGATGCCGGGACTGGTCGTGTCGATCGCAGTCCACATCGGCCAGGAGGTCAAAGCCGGCGAGACGCTCGCCGTGATCGAGGCGATGAAGATGGAGAACGTGTTGCGGGCCGAACGCGACGGCATCATTGAGTCCGTCAAAGCCAAACCCGGCGACAGCCTCGCCGTGGACGACGTGATTCTGGAATTCGCGTGACGCTGCATTTCGCTTACGGCTTGAACATGAGCCGGCATCTCATGGAGGCGCGCTGCCCAGCCGCAACGGCGCTCGGCGTCGCGACCCTTCCAGGCTGGCACTTTGTTATCAATCCGGACGGATACGGCTCGATAGCTCCCCAGCCGGGCGGCGTGGTCTACGGCGTGCTCTGGCGGCTCACGCCGCGCGATCTCGCAGCCGTCAACGCCTACGAAAATCTCGATGCCGAGCTTTATCGGCGCCGGGTGCTGCCGGTCGAACACGGAACGCGGCAGAGGGCGGCGCTGGTCTACATTGCCTGCCGGCAGGGCCTCGGCCGACCTCGCCCCGGTTATGTCTCCCTCGTGGTCGAGGCGGCGCGCGATTGGCGGCTGCCGGTGCGCTACATAACGTCCCTGCAACGGTGGTCGCCCTCCGGCTGGGCCGGCCTCCTGCCTCGGGATACCGGAGAAACTGGATGAGCGCTGCTGCGCACGCGATCCGCCATGTCATCATTCGCGGCCGCGTGCAGCGGGTCGGCTTTCGCGCCTGGACCGAATATACGGCGCTCGAACAGGGCCTCGAGGGCTGGGTCCGCAACCGCCGGGACGGCGCTGTCGAAGCGGTCTTTGCCGGTCCGCCTGAAGCCGTCGCCGAAATGGTCGATGCCTGCCGCGCAGGTCCGCCTGGCGCGCAGGTGCAGGCAGTCGATCATCGCGACGGCGGTGCAGACGACCTTGCGCTGCGGCGGCCAGGAGACTTGTTCTCGGTCTTGCCGACGGCTTGACCGAACACGCCCTCGAAGGCGCTCCGCAATGCGCTGTCCACGTCAGGCATCCTTACCGACAGGCCGAGATCGGCGAGGCTGGTGACGCCGTAACGCGCCTCGGCAATGCCGCATGGCACAATTCCTGAGAAATGCGAGAGATCGGGGTTCACGTTGAGCGCGACGCCGTGGAGGCTCACCCAGTGCCTAAGCCGGATGCCGATCGCAGCGATCTTGTCCTCGCGGCCGGCGCCCTTATCGGGGCGGCGGACCCATACTCCTATGCGATCTTCGCGCCGCTCGCCGATAACACTGAATGCCGCAACGGTGCGGATGATCCATTCTTCCAGGCTCGCCACGAAGCGCCGAACGTCCGCGCCGCGGCGCCTGAGGTCCAACATCACGTAAAGGACCCGCTGCCCGGGGCCATGATAGGTGAACTGACCGCCGCGGCCGATCCAATGCACCGGGAATTGAGCCTGGAGCAGCTCTTCCGGTTTCGCGCTGGTGCCCGCGGTGTAAAGCGGAGGGTGTTCAAGAAGCCACACCAGCTCCGGCGCTGCTCCGGCGGCGACAGCGACGACCCGCGCCTCCATAACGGCAACGGCGTCCTCGTAGGGCGTAAGCCCGTCGCTGATCCGCCATTCGACGGGCAGGGGCGATGGGGCGCGATCGAGCGCCAGAATCAAATCATCGCGTGATTTGCGCACGCGATAGAATATCGTCACGCTTCCGGAAAAAGGGAACGGCGTAGGGCGGGTTAGGCGCGCCACACGGGATGCTGGTCTTGCATGATGCGGCGGCGCGCCGTAACCCGCCGCTTCGGGCAAAGGCTGGCAGGGTTACGCGCCGCTCTTGTCGCGAAACGAATGGACGCGGGAGCACCTGGGCGGCGCTAAGCCGCCCCATGAATTGCGCGGCTCTTGTGAGTGCCGGACCTATTTGTTACATGCATGCTCGCTCGACGCGGCGCCTTTGGCTCGCGTTCCCCGATGCGGTCGTGGCGGAATTGGTAGACGCACTAGCTTGAGGTGCTAGCGGGGCGACCCGTGGAGGTTCGAGTCCTCTCGACCGCACCACCGCCGTGCCTCTAATTTCGCGTCGGCATAGGCTGATGCGTGTGGCCGATTTCGTGGCTGGCTTTTTTCCGCCTGGAGCTTGACGGGTCTCGCGGGACAGTTCATGGGAGGGCGTCAGCGTCTCAGGCCGATACATCCTTGATCGCGCATTGCTGGGGCTCCACTTAGTGGATGAAGATCACCTTCGATCCGGCAAAGCGCGAGGCGACGCTGACGGAACGCGGACTTGATTTTGCCGACGCAGCCGTGATCTTCGCCGGCCGTGAATTGACGGTCGAGGATACGCGACGCGGTTACGGCGAGCGTCGCTTCCAGACGGTCGGTTTCCTTGCAGGGCGCATGGTGATGGTGGTGTGGACCCCACGGGGCGACGTGCGGCACGTGATTTCGATGAGGAAATGCAATGCCAAAGAGCAAGCGCGCTATGGGCAGCGATTTGCGGAAGGTTGATGCGCACGTCATCGCGCCCCACGAATACGAGGAAGCGCCCGAACTAACCGAAGAGCAGCTGGCAAGGGCTGTACTCTCGGTCAGTGGAAAGGAGCGAGTCTGCTCGCCTTCAGAACGGCCAAAGCAGGCGATCAAACTCCGGCTCGACACAGAAGTCATCAGCGCATACCGCGCGACGGGAGAAGGATGGGAGACCCGCATCAATGCTGATTTACGTCGTGCCCGCAAGCTCGACCCTCCGCAAGGCCGAAGGGCGAGAAGGTAAGCGGCGTCTACCGGCTCACGGCAAGCTGATGCTTACGGTGGTCGGCGAGCTTGCCGAGTTCGAGCGCTCGCTGATCATGGCCCGGACGCAACGGGCATTCAGCGCGCAAGGGAGCGCGGCGCGACGTTCGGACGGCCCACCAAGCTAAACTTGAAGCAACGGCCCATGATTGCGGAGCGCTATGCTGCGGGTGAAACGGCGGCGGCCCTGGCGCCGAGTGTGAGGTAGGCGAAGCCACGGTGTGGCGCGCGCTCAATAACGGTAACGTGGCTGAGCTTGCGGTTCAATAATTTGCCGCATCTTTGAACATAATTCCCTTCAAACTGGCCGCTTTACAGGCATCCTTGAGTTGCTGGTCGCATATGATTGCAGGTTTCAAATGAGCCATGCGGAATATGTGAGATGCGCCAACGACATCCTCCTTGAAAGTGAGATTGGCTCCGCCCATGAGGCTGTAAATTTTTCTTTTGTCCACTGGATCGTATTTGATTCGCACCCGTGATACCGCCTCATCGACTGCGTCAAGAACGCGAAGGACATCGCACAACCAATAAACCGGCCCTTTCGTTCCGTCGGAAAAACCACGTCGCATCTCGCGAAGGCTACGCCGTCTGGATCAACGGTTTCTAGAACTACCTTTGCCCGATCTGAAACCAGCCAATAGGCATGGTATTCCTCCACATCACGCGGGTGGCGGCCCAACCTCTTGTCGAACAAAAATCGTGGCGCCTCCGGGTATTCAGGAAAGCCCCGTTGCCCGACTGGTGGACCTACAGTGCGCCTGCCTTGCAACAGCAGGTGCTTGTTCTCCAATTGCAGACCAGGCGCTCCCCCAAGACGAAAGTCAGGGTTCATCTTGTAGAACGTTCGAGCCTTCTTGCGCGTACGCATAGACATGCCAACCCAGTCGCTTGGAAATTGTTCACCGACGTGGGCGACTACACAACAGGCTACAGAATGGTCAAAGGCGGTTAAGAAAATGTTGCAATATCAAAGGCTAACGCTCGTCAGGTTCGGCTCCTCTCGACCGCACCATTGTTGCTCCTTTGTTATCGATGCTCGCGCGCCCCGGGTGCTCCCACTGGCTGTGATCCGCCGGGCGCTCGAGGCCTCGAAGAGCAGTTCGCGGTCACTTTCCATATGCCGAGCGGAACGATCCGCGATTTGCGAGCAGAGCTTGAGGCTGCGTCGCGCGCTATCGCGTCCAGGCCGCTCCCCCATGGGCCGCGAGCTCTTCGCGCACGATCTTGCGCACGAGTTCCTGCGTCATTTGTTCGCCGCCTGAGCGCACGTGGGATTTCAGCGACTCATTGATCAGAGTTTGATACCCTCTTCCGGTTCTCCGGGATTCCGCCTTGAACCGCTCGAGAACCGCATTATCAAGGTAGATCGTGATGCGCGTCTTTCCGGCGGCGGGGATCACCGCGCCCCGCTTGCTCATCGAGAAGTCATAGACCTTTCTCATAGTCCTTCGCTCTTTCGGGTCGGCCCTACGCACAGAGATGATTCGTACCCTTTCGCCTCTATGCGTGTGAACAACGACCATTAGCGACCCGAAAATATTCGTTCCAATGGTCACCAAGCGCTGCTCGCCTTCGGCGCTTCTGTCTTCGACCGTCAGGGCAAGAGGATCGTTCAGGACTCCGTCGCCCTCGGATAGGGATACGCCGTGCCTCTTGAGGTTTGCCGCGTCTTTTTTCGGGTCGAACTCGATTTACCCCGTACCACCATATGCACGATATGCATATACGTCAAATGTTGCCGTCAAGCAGCAAGCTGCCGCAATGGCTGATCCGACGTTTGCCCATGGCCGGCGCGGAGTGGGCTTGCACGTCCCAGTATCCGCGAGCCGGCAAGCTTAGCCGAATATGCCAGAAAGCACTCCGGCGATCGAGGCGAACGCGTCCCCTTGTCCGCACGCAGAAGCTCCGCTACAGGAGGAAGCCTTCGAGGCTGTGGGTGCGAGAAGATTTACGCTGAGAAATGAGCGGCGCACGGGGCGACCGGCCACAGCTTGCGCGAATCCTCAAGGCGCTATCGACCGGGGATACCATTATCGTCACACGCCTCGACCGGCTTGCGCGGTCGACGCTGGCCTTACTGCACACGGTAGACGTGATTAGCAAAGCCGGCGCAGGTTTTCGCTCGCTGGCGGACGCACGGGCGGATACGACAACGCCGCACGGCAAGCTAATGCTTACGGTGCTAGGCGGCTTGGCTGAGTTTGAACGCTCGCTGATCATGGCACGGACGCAAGCGGGCATTCAGTGCGCGCGGGAACGCGGTGCAACGTTCGGCAGGCCAACCAAGCTGAACCGTATCCCTCCGGTCTAGGCCGTCTTGCTGATCCCTTCGCGCGTGAGATGATGTGCCCGTTAACTTGCGAATTAAAGGGCACACATGGCCACGATGACAATTCATTCGGGTCCCGAGCGCCGGCGGCGCTGGACGGCTGCTG
>DATBHB010000134.1:0-9010 GCA_036557705.1 Xanthobacteraceae bacterium | reverse complement strand
ATCACCTTCAGCAATTTCCGCTTTAGCGACACGACAATCGCGACAGCTTTCGAGGTTGCAATGCAAGCCGGGCCCGCCTGGATGAACCACATGCGAACCCCGCTTTATGGTCGGGACAATCGGCTTTTGCCCGGCGCGCGTTATTCCGACATCATGTTCCGCAAGAGGGTGAACCAAGCTGGCGATTTAACTGCGGCAGCGGCGGAAAAGCCATCCGATCGGACGCACCAACGGATAGAGAAAGAATAGCCGCTCCGGCAGGGCCACGGTTCTCCAATCCGCCGGCGAGGTCAGTTCGCGCATTATCTGTCTCGCGCGATATCTCCGATCGGGCTTCAAGGACAGCCGATACCGGAGCTGCCAGTGCCGGTCTCGTTGCAACGCCGCCGGAATGTCCCGCCGCGGAATCCGGTGCCATGCTTCGCCCTCATAGAGGCGGGCGAGAATGCGATCGAGCTGTACAACATCCGGATCCTCACTCGCTTCAGCCAGCAAGCGCGGCTCGACCGGCAAGCCGAGCCAGTCATGCGCCAGCATCAAGGCATGTAGCAGCGTCGGGGCGAGACCGGCGTCTCGCGCCAACGCAAGCGCCGCTTCGGCGCCCATGGCGCGTACAGCGTCGGCCAAGTCTACCAGCCAGCGCAGTCTCTCCCACGCATGAGCTCCCCCGTGCGCGCACAGGTAAAGCAACAGATCGGCGCGAGACAGCGTCGCGACGGGCGTCCCCCAAATCGAAATCGTCTCGCGTGCCCGCCATAGAGCGTCGAAATCGGTCGAGAGCAGCTCCGGATTGTCGGTCAGACGATGATGCAGCTCGACCAATGCATCCGTGCCGGCATGGACGAAGGTCTCGTCTTTAATCAGGTGGTGGTGGACCGCGCGCTGGCGCGCTGACAAGGAGGATCCTTTCGGCCGGAGCCCGGCTTCGGCCATAAGCGTCCTTACTTCGTCGAACTGTGCCGGATCGATGAGCAGATCGATGTCGCCGGGCTCGCGCCGTGCCGGATCGCCGTAGAGCTGCATCGAGAGCGCCAGGCCCTTCAGGATCAAAACGCGGATTCCAGCAGCCGAGAACATGCGCGCCAGCTTCACGACGAGCATGCCCCGGACCATAATGAGCCTGTTTGCGGCGTTGTTCCGACGGCGCAGTGCGGCGAGCAGGTCTTCGCCCGCATCCGCGACCCCAGCGGCCTCTAACCCCTCGAGAAATAGGTCTGTGACGCGATGGCGACGCGCGCCTTCGACAAGGGCCGCCCAATTCAGCGCGTTCCGTTCCGGACCCGTCAACGCCAGGCGCAGAGCATCGATATCGGCGGCATGTTGCGGTTTGCGCAAGGCAAGGCAGAACAGACGAAACTCAGGTGTCTGTCGCATCCGGTATCCGCGCCACCGGCGTCCTACTAGGAAGTTCGCTTTCGTTGCCGCGCGTCCCCGGGCGAACTTCGGAATCGCAAGGACATTGGCAAGAATGGAAGGTACCTCAATCCGCCACACTAGCAATCCGATGGTTCTACCGCGGCTTTTGAACCGGTTCGCCCACGAGGGTGCCGCCAATATATGAGCGAACATCGGGTTCGCGGCATCAACGTGGTTGCGAGAGCGACAGATCGGCGCCATCGAGGCGGCGGATTTGCGTGGGCGCCGCCGGCAGACGGAGCCGTGCGATGCGGCGATACGAGCGATCGAGAAAGGTGACGAAACCCGGCAATAAATCGCGCGCTAAGCGCTTGCCGTACAGCGAACTGCCGACCGCGATCTCGTCCTTGCCTACGGCGAGACCGCGCGTCAGAAGTTCGTCGATTGGATAAGAAGAGCCGTCATCGCAGGCGAGCCGCCCTTCATGCGAATCGCAGAACAGGATCTGGCCGTTCTCGAGCCGAACGACATCGTGGCATGCCGACGATGGCAGAACGATCGCGCGGCGACGGTGAAACTCGCGATCGAACTCGATAATTTCACTTGGCAAGCCGCGCTTGAAATTATGCAGCATCACATAGATCGTGTCGTCGTAGCCGACGAAGGAATTAATGTGCGCGTAATCGTTGCTGTCCTCCGCCGCCGGCGGAAGAATCTGATGGGTCGCGGCAACTCGCCATCGTTCGTCGAATTCCACGAGGCGCTGCCCCCGCGTATCCACCACGTAGAAGGAGCCATCAAAGAAATCCACCTGGTGACAGTTATAGTCGAGACCATCGACCAGGATTTCCGGCCCCGCCAAAGTGGAGTCCGGCATACGCCGATAGCGGACGATCTGCCCGGTATTTGGTTTGGTGTCGCGCGGCTTCCGCGATGTCGTCTTGAAGCAAAAAATCTCGGACCCGCGGACCGTCATGCCAAAGAAATAGCCGTCGGCCACGCGCCGCCATTCTTGATGATTGACGATGTACAGGCCTTCGCGCGAGGCGACGATATAGTCGGGGCAATCGGCCACCGAAGATCCTATGAAATCGCGCTCGCGGCATCGACCACGTCGAAGGCGACGCAGATGCGCGACCCATCGACGCCGCTCGGTAGCGTGCTATGCGGCAGATAAGAGGGAAATAATACCAGCCGGCCAGGCGCCGGCTCGACCTCGCGAACACCCCACGGGGGATCGATGCCAACGGTCTGAGAATCCAGGGCACCGAGGACTAACGGGCCGCGATAAGCATTCGCGCCTTTTGGCAACGGCGCCGCCACGTAGTAGACGCCCGTAATCCATCCAGACGGGTGTATATGCGAGCTCTGCCAACCGTGACTAGGCGATACCATGGCCCATGGCTCCAGACGTGCTCGTCTCGGCCGGGCACGAGCAAACGGATCGTCCGACGCGAGGAGGCAGCTTTCATAGGCGTCGACTGCGTTCATGACCTGGCCGAGCAGCGCTTCCACGGCCACCGCGCCGGGTTGACGGAGCATCCGCGTCTGCAAGCTGCCGTGCCCCGCTTTGCCGCTGCGCTTGCCGTCCAGTGTCGGATTCGCTTCGATCTCCGCAGCGAGCGCGCCACGAAAGGCTTCCGCATCGGAATAGCCCGCCGGAGTCGAGAGCTCCTCCATCGCGATAAGTCTATCGATCGAAATCAGGCGGCAGGCCTCCTCGTCACGCCCGAGGCGCGTGAGTGTGATTGCTTTCACATATGTCGCATGGGTGTGACCCGGCTTTTCCGCGAGCAGCGCATCACACAGGGCCAGGGTACCCGTGGCATCGAGTGATTTGACGTGCAGAGCCAGCAGTCGCGGGTTGCTTGCCGCATAGGACGCCACAAGATCGCGATCCGGAGTCGAGCCCGCGATGACAAGCGTAAGGAGATTGAGATGGAGGCGGATCGCCCGCGGGTCGCTCGGCGCGATCCGGAGAGCGATCTCGGCATGGAGCATCGCTTCGTTCAAGCGATCATAGGCGAGCAATATCTCCGCAAGTCGAAGACGAACGTCGAGCGATTCCGGAAAGATGCCGAGCGCTTCCTGCGCGCGGGCGATCGCTTCTTCGAACTGGCTCAGCTTCACCAGAACGTGCGTGAGCGTCAGCCAATTGCCGGCTTGTGCCGGATTCGCGAGCGTGCCATGCCGCGCAAGCTCCGCCGCAGCCTGCAGTTGCTCGAAGCTGAGGGTCGGTTGCCATTGCATGCCGGAACTCCCTTGCCGCGGCAATCATCCTGTGTAAAATCCGATCATCGCTTCGGCAAGCGGCGGCCGAAAGCATGCAGCTTGCTGAACCGGAAGCCTGCTGCGATTGAGGCAGTCCCATGCGCGAAAAGCAAGAACCAGAAAAAGCAAATGCGGACCGGCAGAAAAATACCTCCGCACGGCAGCGCCGACCATGGCAGGCACCGAAGGTGATTACCATGGATGTTGCATTGACCATGCATGGAAATTGCGGCGGAGTTGATGGCATGTTTTCGTCATCATAATTCACTGCCGCGTGAATTATGTCGCATAGATATAGATCTGCGATTTGGTTGAGCCTGCTGGTGGCGTCGCCGTCTCATTCTTGGCAAACGTGTTAGCGGGCTTTGCAAGTTTCGACGGTCGCCCCGTCGAACCTGATATCGAAAATCGAATTGTGCAAACGATATTGGCGCGTCGCGAGCGGCCGATCAGGCTGCAGCGATCCCAAGAAGCGTTGTTCGTCTGCGCCACTGACCCGGTGACGGGTGAAGCTCCGACACAGCCTGTCACCGACCATTCCGGCACGCTTTTTGCGTCCCTCGCCCGCCTCGACAACCGCGCCGAGCTCGGCGCGATGATGGCAATTCCAACCCCGGAGCTCGCACAAACCACCGATTCCACGCTTCTTATGCGCATACTCGATCGTCAAGGCGACGCGGGGATCGCCAGCTGTCTTGGTGCGTTCGTTTTCGCACGGTGGGACCCTTCCCGGCGGCAATTGATTCTCGGTCGCGATTACCTGGGCACAAATTTTTCTCTGTTCTTCCACCGCGGAGACGGATTCGTGATCTTCGCCAGCGGCCTGGCCCTCCTGCTCTCCTTGCCCTTCGTGCCGCGCGCGATCGACGAAATCAGCCTGGCAAATTTCATGGCCATCAACATGCGGGAGACACGCCGCAGTTTTTTCCTCGGCGTCGAACGCGTCCCGAGCCGGTCAATAGTGGAGTTTGATCCTGTAAGGACTTGCCATCGCTATTACTGGTCGCCGAATGTCGACACCTCACCGCCGTACCGGTGCGATGACGACTATATCGAGCGGGCCCGGGAGCTGTTCGATCAGTCCGTGGCCGCGGCAACGGTCGCTGGCGGCGAGGTTGCGATATCGGCCAGCGGCGGACTCGATTCGAGCGCCGTCGCGGCGACGGCGGTACGGCTTGGGCGGGCGGAACGCATCGTCTGCTATACGCTCGTGCCACCGCCGGGTGCGCGAAGCAGCCACCTGCCGTCGAGGTATCAGGACGAGAGCGACAAGTTGCGGGCTCTCGGGCGCATGTATCCTTCACTCGATATTCGCTTTCTCGCACCGGACGCGCCGCATCCCTTGGAACGGGACAGCGTCCGACACTTCACGACCACCGGCGCCCCCGCATTCGATCCGGCAAATCTCGGGTGGTTCAGCAATCTATACGACGCCGTCGCGCACGATGGGCATCGGATGCTCCTCGACGGGTACTTCGGCAATTTAGGCGTCTCCTGGGATGGAAAGTTCGTCCTGCACGCCCTGTTACGCCACGGAAAATGGCGTTCGTTCGCGCGAGAACTCGCACTGCTCGGCGCAGCAAGCGGTCGAGGGATGACGCACACTTTCGTTTCGCAGGTGCTTCTGTCGAATGCGCCCGCCGCGTTGCGCCGCGCGGTCTTTCGAAGCCGCGGCCGCGATCCGCGCAGCGTCGCGGAATACAGCGCGCTCAATCCCGCCTTCGTGGCCGAAGCAGATCTATGGCGTCGGTGGAAACAAGATGGCTTCGATCCCTGGTTTGGCAAGCGCGGTTGGCGCTCGGCCCCGCATCGCGCTTTTCAGCTCTTCGACAACAATCAGCCTGCGCGCGATCTGCTGACCACTCTCCGGGCAACGTGTGGCTTCACTGTGCGATCGCCGCACGCCGAGCGGAGACTGCTGGAATTCGCACTCACTGTCCCGGAATCCCTCTATTGCCGTGACGGCATGCCGCGTTCATTCGCGCGCGCGGTCTTTGCCGACCGGCTGCCGCCGGAAATTCTGGGCGAGCGGCGACGCGGTGCGCAGGGTGGCGCCTGGTTCCGTCGCCTCGATGTGCGGCGACACGACATCGCCAAAGAGGTGGAAGAGCTCGAATCGTCGCCGACGGCCCGCCGTCTGCTCGACCTGCCGCGGTTGAAGAAACTGGTCGGCGAGTGGCCGCTGGACGAGGAAGCCGCTTTCACGCGCGCTAGTGACTACCAGTTTGTCCTTAGTCGCGGCGTTCATATCGGCGGCTTTATCCGCTGGGTCGAGCGCGGTTGCCCATAAACCGGCGCGCCAGTCGGCCGTCACTGCACGCCGTCAATCTCCGTAGATGCCGATTCCAATTTCACGGCGCCATGCCCTGCCAGCTCGTTGAGGAACTGCTTGACCTCCGCGCGGCAGGCTTCAGGCGCGACCTCGAACTCCTCTAGCAGCAGCGTGCAAATCTCATCGAGCTCACGCGGCGTCTCGAGCATCTCCCACACCCGCGTGCCGACCTCGTTGAGCGCCATGTAACTGCCCGTCTCGGTGTTCATCAGGACGAGCTCTTCACCGACCTTGCCGGAGACCCAATTGCCTTGACGCGCGATCATTCACTCGTTCCTCTCGCGGGTCCTGCAGCGCCGAACGCGGCGTTGTCAATTTGTAGTCCAGGCGGCGCATCGTTGCTTCATGGTCGGTTTCGATACGTGCTACCTGCTCAGCGGTCAACTCGTCGCGCCAGCCGCCCACTTCGCCGCGGCGGAAGAAGGTCTGCGGGCGCCACGGGTGCTCCGTCTCGCGAAAGCCTTGTTCCTGCTCCTGCTGTCGCAGCCGCGCGAAATCCGCAAAACGCACCGCACGCGCGATCGCCTCGTCGGTCGCTGCAAGACCGGCGAATGCCAAGGCCGATTTCAATCTCCCCGCCGTATCCGCAGCCAAATCTTCATAACGGACAAGGTGGATCGGAACGTCGCGCTGGTTCAGCCAGCTGGAGACATGGCCGCTCCAGGTCGGAAGCTTCTGCCGGAACTGCGCACGCTGTTCGCCGGTCTGCCAGCCGAATGCCGCTTGTGGGTCGTTCATGAATGCGATGGCGTCATCGACGGTCGTGCCGCGATGCTTGGCGAGCGACGGCGCGATATCGCGCGGATCGCGGACAATGAAAATGGCTCCGTCGGCGCCGCGCGCACCAGCCAACAGAGGCTCGCCTTCCGGCGTCAGCGTGTACGCATCGTGAAGTTTGACGAAGTGAACAGATCGACTCGCGTCGGAATTGTTGTCGTCGTCCCGGTCCCTCTCCGCGCCGCGCGCCAAAGCTTCGTAAATGCGCGGGCGCAGGCAATCGATCTCGTCATGTGTCAGAACGCCGGAGTCGATCAGCGATAGGTACTCAAACGGCTCGCGCGCACTGGCGATCGACCGCGGATCGCGCAGCTCATTGATATTGACCGCTTGCCCATCGGCCGCGAACAAGTTGGCGATCAGTATCCGAAACCAGGTATTGCCTGACCGCGGATAGGAGGCCAGCCAGATCGTTTTCAAGTCGCTCGCTCCGCGAGGCCCATTTCCCGCCAATGCTGTTCGAGCCAGGAAATGACCACAGGCATATCCACAAACTCGAAGCGTCGCGTCAGATAAAAGATGCCGACTGCATTTGCGATCTCGATCGCAGCCTTGAAATGGGCCGCTTCGCGATTCATTCGCCTGACGAGAAGGGGCAAATGGATGTGCCGCAGCAGCAACAGGGGCGCGCTTGTGGCATGGGGCTGGTCGATGCCCTCAGTCAGGGGCGGTCGGGTCTCGCGTAAGATATAAATGGCACCGAGCGGCAATGCTTCGTACGCGGCTGAAGAAGGCTCCACGTAATATTTTTCGATGTGAGTGCGAACCGGTGCGCTCCGGCGCGTGCCGAGGTCGAGGCTTTCGATGGCCTGCGCCCAGAGTCGCAGCCGGCCCCCGTCCGGCAAGGCCATTGGCGTTGCCGCCGCCGTTGCAACGACGCACAGGTTGTCCGTCACCAGCGGATAGCCGCGCTGTGACAACGCCGCCGCCATCGTCGATTTGCCGGCCCGCGACCGACCGCAGAACAGCACCGCCTTGCCGTTGACCTCTACGGCGCTGGCGTGGAGTGCGATGTGTCCACGCTGATGGAGTAAGATCCCCAGGACTGTTCCAACAAGGAAAATCGCGACATCTTCGGCCGGCGTATCATTTTCCGTTTCGAAGGCAACCGTGCTTCCGCCCGTCACCAAGAACCGGGCGACGTTCGGTATCCGCAACAAAAATTGGTCGCCGGACATTTGCCAAGTTGGGCCGACAATTCTCTCGTTGTCGAGCGCGGAAGCGACCTTGTCTCGGCGAATGCTGATCTCGCTGGAACCACCATCAGCGCTTTGCGCAATTAAGCCCGGCAAGGCAATCTCGCTGCTGATCGACAGGCCGGCCATATAATACGAATGCACCAAAATCTCCGCTTCCCTGTGCGCAGGGGATTTTAGGGATCAACAAAGGGGCTCTGTCGCAAACGCCGCGCCGGAGACGGTAGGGCACGGCGGCTCGTCCTGCAACCCGATCGCTGTCGAGTGGCTTGGGCGCGCGTGGCTTGGCAAGCTCGGGCACAAAAAATGCGTCGCGAGAATGTCCCTCTGCGTCGTCATTGCCGGGCTTGACCGGGCAATCCACGCAGAGCCGCCTGCAGAACGCCTCTGCGTTAATCTTCCACTGTCAGGGTCGCGGCTGCGACTTCGCCGTCGGTGATGTAGCGATTGACGTGTTCGCTGGCGAGATGCTGACCGGCCTCATAGACCTTGATCTCCCCGATGATCCCGCTCTTTTCCAACTCGCCGACGATGTAATCGCGCTCCAGGTTGGTATCCAAATCGGTGGCGTGCGTGATCTGGAAGGTGAGCCGCGTCAGAGAGATGCCGGTGTCCTTGGTGCCCGCCCCCACCCAATGGACGCATGCCGAGTCGGGTGGACGATCGGTGTTGAGCCAGAAACTGGCGTTACCGAGATCGGCCTCGGCATGGGCGAGGCTCAAGGCCCAGAATCGAATGTGATGCCGCCTGCGCGGACTGTCACCGATCGCCTTCTGGAAACCGACGTCCTGCGCGCGCCCAAAAAGATAGAGGGTGCTGAATGGCGCCGTCGCATAGGGCGCGTTGAGGACGAATGCGCGGATCATGCGTAACGAGCTGGCAAAGCCGAGCCGATCGGCCTCCGACCATCCGGCGCGTCTAAAGGCGGCCCGCAGCTGCTGCAACGTTCCGGTCAGCACGAGATTGACCGGATCGCCGGGCAGTCCATCTCCGGTAATTGTGAAACGCGGTACGCGCTTACGCTGAAGCGCTTTAAGGCCCATGCGAACGATATGGGGCAGGACAAGATAGGCCGCGA
>DATBHB010000133.1:0-7573 GCA_036557705.1 Xanthobacteraceae bacterium | reverse complement strand
CGCTGAGCCAGCGGTTCCTCGAAAATGTGCGAACAAGCAAATGATCTGGGTCGAGATCCTGGCGCGCCGGCGCGAAGTCGCGGCGCGGTTTTGTTGCCCTGGCGAAGAAGCGCGCATCGGCCGCGGCTACGATAACGACGTCGTCGTGGACGATCCTTACGTCGCGGCACAGCACGTGCGCGTATTCCGCGACGAGAGCGGACGGCTTGTCGCCGAGGACAACGGCAGTGCCGGCGGCATGTTTCTCCAGCGCAACAAGAGCCGGCAAGATCGTATCCTCATCGACGGCGATCGGCCCATCCGCATCGGACACACCTATCTGCGAATCCGGGAGCCGAACCACCCCGTCGAGCCCGAGCGCACGACGAGGCCCTGGCGGCGTGCTTTGCCCGTGGCGGCCACCACGGCGCTCGGGGTTCTGGTTCTGGGGATAGAGGCCCTCTATCTGTGGCTTGGCCAAACGAGCGAACCCAAGGCTTCGGCTTACCTGCTTCCGCTTCTTGGGATGGCGCTCGTGGTTGCGGTCTGGGCCGGCGTGTGGGCGCTGCTGTCGCGCATCTTCTCTGGACGCGCTCGCTTCCAGCGCAACCTGTTGATCGCCTTATCGGGCCTGCTCGTCATCTCGCTCTACAACCAGACCGCCGAGTTCTCCGCCTTTGCGCTCACATGGCGCGCCGCCGCCGATCACGCTTACATTGCGATATGGTGCATCCTGGCCGCAGTCTGTTTTTTCCATCTGCGCGAGGTCAGCAATTCAAAACTGGTGCTCAAAGGTTGCGCCGTCGCGGCAGTATTCGGCCTTTTCATTGCGGTACAGACTGTCCAGCAATTCGACGTCCTGCAAAATTCCGGCCGGCAAAAATTGACCTCGCGCCGGTTACTGCCGCCGGCGCTCCGTCTCGCCCCGCTGCGCGATGAGGAGGCCTTCTTTGCCGACGTCCGGGGGCTCAAGGCCGACCTCGACCGCGATCGCCTGCTGGCGCGGTCCGATGAGGCCGGCCAATAGGCATGGCAGCCACGTTCTATGACCGGCAGGATGAACACAATCCGTTAAACGGCTCCCAATTAGCATTCGGCGCGGCGGTCCATAGAATCATTGACGAGTTTAGCACCCGCAGACCATTTTTCTGCGAATTGATTGGTGAAAATGGCTACAAGTTACTGTTGGGCATCGGCAAGAATATTGGATGCGCTCAACATAGCGCATGCGATGGCAGACCTCCATACCTGATGGCCGTAGGCGACTCCGTGCTCAATTTTGATGATTGCGGAGAATATTTGATTGGAAATACATTGACGCCAGTACCGCGTCGTTATTGTGTGCCAATTGACACGGTCAAGCAAATTGCATCGTATTTCATTGAGACCTGGGACCGTTATCCTGAGGTGCGCTGGGAAGAAATTTAATCACCTCGCGCTGACCATCGGTGTTCGTCGTCGGGCCTAACCACCACGCCCATGCCCTTTGCGCCGCATTAAAAAGGATCGCAGTCCCGACCTGAGTAACTTAGGGATCAACATGCGACGCATACCTCCCTTCAAGCTAGTCCCCGAGCCGCTGGACGATGCAGCGCGGAATCTCCGGAAATTCAGATGGGCAGCCAAGGAAATTGGGACTCGCCATCAGCTCGGTGGAACACCCAAGTTGCTCCAGGACCAAGATTGGCCCGTTTGCTCAAAATGTCGCGAGAAGATGACTTTTTATGGTCAGCTTGACTCCATTAATGATGAGTTCTGCATTGCCGACTGCGGTATGATTTACGTCTTCATTTGTTTTGGCTGTATCGAGACAGCCTCAATCGTTCACTCCTATTGAGATTACGAGCCGCGACGCCCCGAAAAAAGGGCCTGCCTCCGATATCCGCTGGTACATCCAGAACCAGGTCAAGACAAAAGACCGGACGATGTGGATTAGGAAGCAGGTCGAAACCGGCGATATCGCGGTCATCAATCTGTGCTGGGCTACTCGTGCTGGGCATCCGGCTTAACTCCTTCGGAAGCGCAGACCATCCGTGAGATTGCCGAGATTTCCGGCAATCAAGATAGCCAGACTAGCAAGCCGTTCCCCTTCTCGGACATTTTGCATACGTAGTCTCGCAGAAGCAGAAAATAGCGCGTCGCTTCGTTCCGGAGTTCGTCCTCGTATACGCCCCGAGGGCCGGCCCCTTCAGGCATGGCGTACACGACGCGTTCGCTCATATCCTCTAAATCGACGCGTGCCTGCAGCGCTGCCAAGTCCTGCGTCTCGATGAATCGGCTGAACTCTCGCGTCGTTGTGTTGCTATGCAGCCGAGCCGGACCGTAACCCAAGTCCTCGCCGAGCGCCTCGCCCGTCAGCAACAGGTCGCCCGGGATACCCGAAGGGTCCACGCGCCCGGTGAGCAGAAAGTGGAGCATGTGCCACGACTTTTCGAGGCTCAATGCGTGTTCAATGGGGCCGAGGGCCGCGATCCGTTCGCCAGCTTCCGCGATGCGCGCCTGTAGCAGGTTTACCGCAGCGCTCGCTTCGGACGTGGCGCGATTTGTTTCAACCTGCCGCCTCCGTTCGGGCGTCATGCGGTTAATAAGTTCCTCGAACCGCGCCTTGCGTTCAGCGCCCTGAGCCGCCATCGCGACATTACTTACGAGGGAAGGGGCTGCCCGCAGCGCGCTGATCTGCGTAGGGGTAAGTCCCAAGAGCCAACAGATCATGCTCATGTATCAGTCTCGCTCGTAACCTGTCGCTTCAAAGCGCCGCAGCGTTGCACGAACAGTGCCGGTTTCAAGGCGTACCTTGCAATCGTCCTGTGATTCCAAAACGAGTCTAGGAGAAGGACGGACGGCTTGCCGAATTTTTGACCTCGGCGCCTGCCGCCGTCATACCACGCTCCTCGCCCGAGCTACCGCGTCGGCCTGCCGTAGGCCTACCGCAGGACGCCGGATGCGCCAACTTTACCGCAGGAACCTGCTGGAGGGGGCGAAGGGAAGCGAACTCTTGTATGCAGCTTGGGAAGCTGCATAAGGAGCCTCATGGCATGTCCGATCCTCGCGCCCCGGACGTTCTCGGAAGGCCGGGGCCGAGGCCCGCTCTTCAGTCACGCGCGGCGCATAGCGCGTCGATAACGCCCGCTGGTGACCCGCGCACCGCCTACTCTGCAGGGATTGCCGGTCAAACTCGGTCAAGCCGGGCAATGACGGCACAGAGCCAAGTATGTCGAGGTTTAAATTAATTCTGCCCGGCGCGCGAGAAGACGTAGATCGAGACCGCCTTGAGTTCTTCCGGCTTGAGCACGCCCTCGAATGCCGGCATGACGCCGTGCCGGCCCTTGACGATGGATTCGCGGATCGAGGCGCGATCCGACCCGTAGAGATACAGATCCGGCCGGGTCAGATTTGTCGACCCGAAGGTGTCGATGCCGGCGCCATCCTCCCCGTGGCAGTCGTAGCAATTGCCCTTGGCGCCGTCATGGAACAGGGTGTTGCCGCGCGCGGCCTTGGCCTTGTCGGCCGGACGGCCGCTGATCTGGAGCACGTATTCGACCACGTCATCGATTTCATCGAGGTTGATATACGCCCGGTCGCCGAAGTCCTCGGTGTCGTCCTTGGTGCGGTACTGAGGGTCGAAAGCGAGCATGCTCACTTCCGCGCCACGCGTGTTCGGATCCCCGGAGCGGACGCCGTAACGGACGGTCCATTCCACATCGGAAGGATATTTCGTCTCTCCGCCGGAGAGGAGATCGTCGCCGCCGAAGCGCCATTGGTCGTCCGTCAGATCCGGCGTGTGCTGCACGGAGAGCCCCTTGAGATCGGCGCCGTGACAGCCGGCACAGTGGTCCGCGAAAACCCGTCGGCCCAGCATCATCGCCTGCCCGTTAAGCCGCAGCGACCGCGCGATGCGGTTGACCGGGACCGTCGCCAGTTCTGCCGGCGCCGCCAGCCACTCGCCATATTCCTCCTCCGGTTCGCGCGGCCCAGGCTGCTGGGCGGCAGCGACGGCAACGAGCAAGGCGGCGCCCACGGCAATCCCCGGAACGAAAACGAATACCGCTTTGTTCACCACATTCCTCCCAAGCGGGCATAATTCGTTATTTCAGGTATGACTGAACGACGTCGATCAACTCTTCAGCCGCTCTGGCCCGGTCCGCATCAGGCTCACGCAGGGGATCGACAAGTCGCGCCCGAACATGATCCTCCACCACCTCAGCCATGAGTCCGTTGAGGGCGCCGCGGACCCCGGCAATAAGCTGCAGCACGTCGGAGCAAGCCACGTCATTTTCGAGCGCGCGTTCTATGGCTTCGAATTGTCCGCGCATCCGCCGCACGCGATTGAGGAGCTTTGTCTTCTGTCGGGTTGTATCGAGCACCTACGCCTCCCCCTGCTGCGCAGTCTTCCGCGCATGTTGCGCTACAGAAAACCACGGCAAGCTGAAAGCCAGCTGAAGCCAACCTGAAAGGAAGCTGTACGTTATTTCGAGGAGCCCGCCGACCGGCCCAACACCGTGCCGTCAGGAAGGGTCACTCCCAGGAACTGGCCGCCATTGGTGCCGTCCCGCAGCGGGCGAATGGTGGCCGTGACCATCATCCCCGGAGTAAGGGTCCTCGGCTGCCAGCCCTCGCGCGCCAAGCCGCTCGATGCGCTCATCTCGATCGCCCACTGCTCCGGACGTCCCTCTCTGTCCACCGTCAGCACGAGCCATGCATGCGGACTGGTCCAGTGGAATTCCTTGACAGTCCCTTGCAGCGTCACCTCTCTGTTGGAGTCGAACCTGGCAAAGGCGTGGTGGGCCTTTACCGAGGTAAAGGCCACTGCGACAATGATGCCGGCGAGCGCGAGCAGTCTGGCTTTCATTGTGGTCTCCCCGCGAGGTCCTCAATGGGCTAAATCTGCCGGATATGGGAGGGCATACACTAGCAGTGTGCCACCGAAAGCTGACGGTAACCTGTATGCAGCAAAGGCGGCTCAGGCGCCTGTCGCCCCGGCGCGGACCTTGACTGGCGCTTGTATGGATCGTCGGCGCTAGTGTGGCGGATTTGACGTTCCTGCCAGGCATCGCCGCGAGTCATCCGCAGGAACGTCAAATCCAAATCCGCACTAGAATCAAATGGTTGCTAGTGTCTCTTTGGTTCCGACGTTTGTATGAGAGCGCACCGCAAAATGGTACAAACGTCGGAACCGGGACACTAGGGAGGTTGCCATACGTATTCTGTTGGTCGAGGACAATCTTGATCTGGCGCGGCGGATGGCCGAGGGGTTGCAGGTCGAAGGCTTCGTTGTGGACCATGCCGCAGACGGAGAAGAAGGCTATAGCCGTGGCGCTTCCGAGAACTTCGACGCCGCCATTCTCGACCTCGGCCTTCCGGGCATGCAGGGCGTCGATATCCTCAAGCGCTGGCGGGCAATCGGGCGCACGATGCCGGTGCTGATTCTGACAGCGCGTGGGAGCTGGTCCGAAAAGGTCGAAGGTCTCAACGCCGGGGCCGACGACTACATCACCAAGCCGTCTCACATTCAGGAGATCGTCGCGCGGCTGCGCGCGCTCATTCGTCGTGCCGCCGGGCGATCCTCTCCGACCCTTGTCTACAAGAATATCGAACTTTCCCCGTCTTCGGCGAGCGTGACGGTCGATGGCAAGCCCGTAGGATTGACGGCGCAGGAATTCCGCATCCTCAATTTCTTCATGCACCGACAGGGGCGGATCATTTCACAATCGCAATTGCTCGAACATCTTTACACCATGGACAGCGATCGCGATCCCAACACCATCGAGGTCTATGTGGCGCGCCTTCGCCGCAAACTCGGGCGGGACTCGATCAAGACGTTGCGCGGCCTCGGATATCGGTTCGGATGACAGGATTATTTTTCCGCAGCCTCCGGGCTCGGCTCATCATCGCGGCGGCTATCGGCATTGCCATCGGCATCTATGCGGCGGGTATCTTCATCGACGAATTGTTCCGGCACTTCGCCACAAGTCTCGTGGAAAACGAGCTGCGCACGGACATGGAAGAGCTGGTGACGCTGATCGATGTTGACGCAGCGGGCTTTCCTCATCTCGCGCGTCCGCTCAGCGATCCCCGCTTTGGGCAGGACGGCTCCGGCTTCGTGTGGCAAGTCAGCCGAGGCAGCAAGAGCCTGATCAAGTCGCTTTCCGCGGCCACCGCCGAGTTGCCCTCGGACGCCAATGCGCCGGTGACGAATGAACCGCGAAAGCTCACGCTCGAAGGTCCGCGGGGGCCGATGATCGTTTACGAGCGCCTGTTTCAGCCCGAGGAAGGCGCACAGCCTTTGCGCATTCAAATCGGCGCTGACTTGGCGGTCATCGATGAAATGGCGCCGACGTTCAACAGACCGCTTACTGGTTCGCTTGTGCTGCTGGCGCTGGCGCTTGTTGGCGCGGCGATCCTGCAAGTTTCTTTCGGCCTGCGGCCGATGTCCCGGTTGCGGCGGGCTCTTGGCGCCGTGGGCGCCGGAAAGGCAGAGAAGCTACCATCCGACTTTCCCTCCGAAGTGCAGCCGCTGGTCGACGATCTCAACAACCTCATGGAGATCAATTCGCAAATTCTGATGCGCGCGCGGGCGCAGGCCGGGAACCTCGCACACGGACTGAAAACTCCGCTCGCGGTGCTCATTGACGAGGCCGACCGGCTCAAGCGTCGCGGCGAGCAGGAATCGGCGGACGTCATCCTGCAGCAGTCACAGCGGATGCAGCGTCAGATCGACTACCAGATTGCACGAGCCCGTGCCGCGGCGTCGCGTTCGGTGCCTGGCGTCCTTGCTGCCGTCGGACCGGTCCTGAGCAACATCCTGAGCGCCATGACACGACTCTATGAGAGCAAGAACCTGCAAATCGATGCGGATGTCGATCCAGAATGCGTCACGTTGTGCGACCCGATGGATCTCAACGAGATGCTCGCCAACCTGATGGACAATGCCTGCAAGTGGGCCGCCAATGTGGTTGCGGTCCGCGGCTTCGTCGATCGAATCAACGCGCAGGTTGTCATCGAAATCGAGGACGATGGGCCGGGACTGCCGGCGGAGGCGCTCGATCGCGTGTTCAAGATCGGCGAACGCCTGGATGACCAAGTACCCGGATCTGGTTTGGGACTGCCGATCGTTCGCGATCTCACGCATCTCTACGGGGGGCGAATCGATCTCGATAGATCCGTCCGGGGCGGATTGAGAGCAACGCTGAAACTGCCGGCGGCGCCTCGGCTCGATTGAGATCGGCGGCCAAACCAACTATCATTTGAGTCAAGAAATGACACAGGGGTTCCGTTGTTTGGCGGCCCGCAAATGATTGCGGTGCCGAAAGCTGCTCGAAATGACGACAGGCATCGCACTAGGCGGTTGTGGCGCGCCGGCTTGAGCCGATACCAGCAAAAAATGACGCCCACACCCGGCAAGTTGTTTGCCTTGACGCTCGCCTCGATCTCGCTGGTTGGGCCGCTCGCCGTTCACCTATTCCTGCCAGCCATTCCCGCCGTCAAGGCAGGGCTCGGCCTCTCCGACTCGCTCGCGCAGCTTACGTTCAGCGTCTCTCTGTTCGGGATGGCTTTTGCGAACCTGTTCTACGGCACTTTGTCCGATCGCTTTGGC
>DATBHB010000132.1:0-20603 GCA_036557705.1 Xanthobacteraceae bacterium | reverse complement strand
TCACGGTCGTCATGAATAGCCCATCTTCCGCGGCTTTCCAGAATCTCATGTGCCACATGACCGAAGTGCCTGGAAACGTCGAGGTTGCGATGTCCACTCGTTCCGTCTGGTTCAGACGGAGGCGCTCATGAATAGGATGGGCTAGTATAGACGATCAGCGGGCCGCCGCCGTCAACTCGCGGTTCGCTTTCGTGCGCGCCCTTTCGCCAGTTTTCGCCCCTCGCTTAGAGAAATGCTCGATCACATGCAGGCCTGTGCCGGTAATATGGTCGCGCATCCGAACATAGGCGCCATCCGCGTCGCCCGCCACGATGGCGTCGACGATGCCGTCGTGTTCATGGAAGGAATACTCGGTGTGGCCAGGCACGAATTGCAGAATTCGAAACGGCGCAAGCCGCAGGCGGAAACTCCGCGTCACGGACGCGATGGCCGAGTTGTGTGCCCCGAGATAGATCAATTCATGGAATTCATTGTTGAGGCCAGGGAAGTCACCATCTCCGTCGGCGATCACCTTGCGACGGCCAAAGTTCAGGATCTCAAGACGCTTCTTTTCGAGTGTGGTCATCCGCACAGCGGAGAGCCGCGCGCAAAGCCCCTCGAACTCGGCCAAGGCTTCAAACATGTCGTTGAGCTGCTCTACGTCGATGCGGGCAACAGCAACGCCCTTGCGCGGTGTGACCTCGACGAGGCCCGCACCGTTCAACCGGCGGAGCGCTTCGCGAATGGGTGTCCGTGAGACGCCGAACTTCCGGCAGATGCTGGGCTCATCAAGCCGCGAGCCCGGCTCGATCTTGCCGCCGAGGATGTCGTTCACGAGAGTCTGAAAAATTTCGTCAGATAACGTCACCTATGCACTCCCAGCCTTCGGTTTCGGTTGCGGGGTATATAAGCGGCGCAGGCAGAAAGCTAGTTCCAGCCGATCGCCATTCCCAATGCTGTCAACGCGGTTTTTTGAGCCAAAGGTGAATCGACGTATACGCTTGACAGATATCGTATGCGAGCGAAAAATACAAGTTCGCGCGCGCCACCTGCATCATAAATAGCGGGGTCCCAAAAATGAACGTGTCCGGGCAGTTCACCGTCGCCGCCCCGCGCCATGCCGTATTCGAAACCCTTCGGGACGCGAATTCCTTCGTCCGGTTCGTCGATGGCGTGCACGACCTAAAGATGATTGATCCGACCCATTACGAAGCGGTGTTCGAGACCAAGGTCGCCTACATGAAGTTCCGCTTTGCCGTGACCGTCGAGGTTACGCGCCTAGATGAGCCCTCCGCGATCGAGGCCACAATTGAGGGTACGCCACTCGGCGTGGTCGGCCGGCTGACGGCAAAATCGATCACTCGGCTAGAAGACGCCAGCGATGAGACCAAGGTCACCTATTCGGTGGAATCCACGCTCACCGGTAAGCTCGGCTCGATCGGCCAGCCGGTGCTGCGCGCGAAGGCCAAGGAGATGGAAAAGGAATTTGGCAACAAGCTGCGTGCGGCCTTCGCGGCAGCCACATCGGAGGCCCAATGATTCCGTTCGAACTCGCGGAGCCGACAACGCTCGCTGAAGCGATCAAGCTCCTCGATCCCGACGATCCGACCGTGCGGCCGCTGGCCGGCGGCACCGCGCTGATGCTGCTGATGAAGGCCGGCGTGTTCCGGCCGGAGAAGCTCGTCAGCCTGCGCAAGATCGAGAGCCGCTACACCGGCATCGTCGGCGAGGCGAGCGGACTTCGCATCGGCGCCATGACCACGCTCGGTACGCTCGAACGCTCGCCAGAGGTGCAAAAGGTCGCTCCGGTGATCACCCGGATCATGCCGACGCTCTCCAACGTACGCGTGCGCAATGTGGCCACTATCGGCGGCGCGCTGGCGCACGGCGATCCGCACATGGACTTGCCGCCGGTGCTGATTGCGCTCGGCGCGACGCTTACGCTCATCGGGCCGAACGGCGATCGACAGCTTGCGCTGCAGGACCTGTTCACCGGCTATTACGAGACTGTGCTGGACAAGAACGAATTGATCTCCGAGGTGTTCGTCCCGGCGCAAGGCCATAAGAAGGCGGCCTACATGAAGGTCACCACCGGCTCGGCCGATGACTGGCCGGCGCTCGGAGTCGCTGCTGTGATCGAGCTCGAGGGCGTGGCGATCAAGTCGGCGCGCATCGTTGCCAGCGCCGCCACGACCAAGGCGACCCGGCTCACCGCCACCGAGCAGGCGCTGATAGGCCATCGCATCGAGGATGCTGACTTGAGAAACGCCGCCGACGTCGCCGCCGACGAGGCCGAATACATTGCCGACGTGCGCGGGTCAGTGCCCTACAAGCGCGAACTGATGCGGGTTTATGTGCGGCGCGCGATTCAGGCCGCGCATGCTGGACATGGAACGCACTGATGGCAACAACGCCCCTCAATACTCCCGCCAAGGTCGGTGCGCAGGTCGGGCGCTCGGTGCCGCGGCTGGAGAGCCGCGAGAAGGTGACCGGCCGCGCGGAATATACACACACGATGCGGCTGCCCGGCATGCTGCACGCCAAGCTGTTCCGCAGCACGGTGGCGCACGGCCGGATTAAGTCGATCGACACCAGCGCGGCCAAGAAGGTGCCGGGCGTGCTGCACGTCGTCACCGTTGACGATGTGAAACGCTTCATTCGCAACCCCTATTACGGCCCGGCGTTCCACGACCAGCCGATACTGGCCGACGGCAAGGTGCGCTTCGTCGGCGAACCGGTGGCGGCGGTGATTTCCGCCGACCCGCATATCGCCGAGCAGGCCGCGCAGCTCATCACCGCCGAATACGAGGAGCTGACGCCGGTCTTCGATGAGATGGAGGCGCTGACCGCGGAAACCTTTGTTCACGAGCAGCTCAAGCCCGCCGGCACGTTCACCGACCTCAAACACCTGCAAGGCATCAAGGACACGAACATCGCGCTCGACTACCACCTTCGTCGCGGCAATTTCGAAAAAGCCTACGCCGCAGCCGAACATAAGTTCGAACACGAGTTCAAGACGCAGAAGGTACTCCATCTGTCGTTCGAGCCGTTCGCGACCATTGCCGATTATCGCAACGACGCCGTCACGATCTACACCGCTTCGCAGGGACCCTCGTTCGTGCGCACAGAAATCGCTCGACTGCTCGGCTGGCCGGAGAACAAAGTGCGCGTGAAGGTTCCGTACGTCGGCTCGGGCTACGGCTCGAAGCTCTACATCAAGCTCGAGGCGCTAGCGGTGGCGCTCTCAATGGTCGCTCGCAAGCCAGTGAAGGTTGCGGCAACCATGGAGGAGATGTTCTACCAGATCACCAAGCACCCGAGCACGTTCCGCATCAAGAGCGGCGTTGACCCCGACGGCCGGATCGTCGCGCGCAAATGCGAAGTGTATTGGAACGGCGGCGCCTATGCGGATATCGGGCCGCGGGTGGCCCAAAAGGCCGGGCTTACGGCGTCCGGGCCCTACGATATCGACAATGTCGATATCGCCTCCTACGCGCTCTACACAAACGTGACGCCATCGGGTTCGCTGCGCGGCTTTGGCGTTCCACAGCTCGTCTGGGCCTATGAAAGTCATATGGACATGATGGCACGCGCGCTGAAGATCGATCCGGCCGAATTCCGCCGGAAGAATCTCCTGCGCGAAGGTAACATGCATGCCTCGGGGCAGCGTCTCGAAGACGCCCCGCTCGACAAGATCCTTGATACCGTTTTGGACCGGCTGGCATGGACGCAGCCGTTTGATCGGGGCGACGGTGCTATCCGGCGAGGTCGTGGTTTTGGCATCGCGATCAAAGCAGTGGTGGCACCAACCACGTCGGTAGCAATCCTGAATGTCTCAGCCGACAGTTCGGTTACCCTTTATTGCGGGACCGTCGATATAGGCCAGGGTTCCGATACCGCGCTGGCACAAATGGTTGGCGAGGCTCTCAATGTGCCCGCGCAATCCGTCCGGATCGTGCAGCGCGACACCGATGTAACCCCCTATGACATGGGCACGCTGGGCTCGCGTTCATTGTTTCATATGGGTCATGCTATTCAACGCGCGGCCCACGAGGTGCGTGAGAAGATTGCCGCGCTCAGGAAGGAGGTGGGCGAGCCCGAGGGCTCTAACATTCCAATCTCCGCCCTGTTCCATAAGCGGTATGGCATGCAGGCCGGCAACATCATTGGCAGCGGCGCTTTCAAGCCCGACTATGTGCCTCCTTCGCGCGAAACCGGCCAGAGCACCAACATCACGCCGTTCTGGCTGATTTCGGGAGCCGGCGCCGAAGTAGAGGTCGATACGGAGACCGGTCACATCAAAATTGCCAAGCTGATAAGTGTCGTCGACGCCGGCAACGCGGTGAATCCGAAAATCGTCGAAACTCAGATTTCCGGCGGCGCCCTGATGCAACTTGGCTTCACGCTGTTCGAGAAAATCCACATCGACGGCGGACAGATCACCAACGCCTCGCTGGCAGACTACAAGATTCCTGGATTGCACGATCTTCCTGGCTCGATGGAGAATCTCTACGTTGAGCACAAGCAGTCGAATGGGCCATTCGGGGCCAAAGGCGTTGGCGAAAGTTCGATGTTCTGCATATCGCCGGCCATCGCCAATGCGCTTGAGGACGCCATTGGCATCCGCCTGACGGAACTTCCGCTGACTCCCGAGACCATCCTAAGGGCAATCAGGGCTAAGACCGGACACCCGATCGAGGATGACAACTAGGATGAGCGCCACCCGCATGATCTCGTTCAAGCTGAACGGCAACCAAGTCACGGCAGGCGTACAGCCGCACCAGAACCTCGTGGAATTGCTGCAAACGCAATTCGGACTCACGGGTGCGCGGGAAAGCTGCGGTCAAGGACTTTGCGGGTGCTGCACGGTCATCGTGAACGATCTCGCCGTGTCGGCATGCCTGTATTTTGCCTCGTTCGTCGATGGCGCGGAGATAAGGACCATCGAAGGTCTGGATGCCAGCGACAAGCTTAGTCCTGTGCAAGAAGCTTTCATCGAAGCCAGCGCATTCCAATGCGGTTATTGTACGCCGGGCTTCATCATGATGGTCACCAAGCTCCTCGACGAGCATCCCGATCCGGATGAAGAGACCATCAAGCATTACCTAACCGGAAATCTTTGCCGCTGCGCTGCATATCCGGAGGCGCTGGATGCGGTGAAGTTGGCCGCACAAAAACGCAGGACTCAGACGTCGGCGTCGCAGCATTGAAAGAGGCACGGCGTCCAGTAAGGATCGGTTGCTATGACTGTGTTGCCAAGGGTGGGATTAATATTGACGGGCGGTACAATCGATTCGGTCGGTGTCGATCGCCTGGACCTGGCTTGGTATATCGAAGCTAACAAACGGCTTGACGACGGCGAACTGCTCGACAAACTCCCCGAGCTCAAGAATCTCGCGCACGTGCAGGAAATACCGTTCCGCCGACTCCCTAGTCAGGCGCTGGTCGATGTCGACTGGCTCGATCTTGTGCGAAAAATCCACTCTATATTCGATCAGGATCAAGCCGACGGAATCGTCATCACCCACGGTACCAACACTCTGGAAGAGACTGCTTATTTCCTCAATCTCACCTTGAAGACCGATAAGCCCGTGGTGATCGTCGGCTCGATGCGTCCCTCTTCAGCCGTGAGCGCCGATGGTTACCTCAATGTTATCAATGCTGTTCGGGTAGCCGCCGAGCCGCAGTCACGCGGACGCGGTTGCCTTGTCGTGATGAACGACACCATTTTTAATGGCCGGGATGTAACGAAGAATTCGACCTACCGCGTCGAGGCCTTCCGATCGCGAGACCTCGGGCCTCTCGGTTTTGCGGACGCCGACGGCAGGGTCATTTATTATCACCAGCCGACGAAAAAGCACACGACACAGACCGAGTTCGATGTTCGTGGGACGCAATCGCTGCCCCGCGTGGACATTGTTCTCTCCTACGCGAACGCCGACGGAGCCATGATCGAGGCGGCTGCGAAAGCGGGCGCCAAAGGCATCGTCAGCGCTGCAACCGGCGCGGGCCGCCCAACGCCGGCCCAGGACAATGCATTCGACAAGGCTTACAAGGAGCAGGGCATGCTGATGTGCCTGTGCAGCCGGGTCGCTTCAGGCCGCGTGGTGCGGAGTCCAGGTCTAAAGCGCAGGGGTTTCGTCGCCGGCGACAACTTGCAACCGTGGAAGGCCCGCATTCTTCTTTCGCTCGCGTTGTCCAAGACTACGAATGCCGACGACATCCAGCGGATGTTCGATACCTATTAGCTCACCGCGCTGTCAGGTGACGGCGCCCACTGGTCTCGAGGAGGAGCTGCGTCATGAAGGCAGATCTGGTTGTGAAGGGCGGCACGATCGTCACGCCCGAAGCCACGCTGAGGGGCGGCATCGCAATTTCTGGCGGCAAGATCGTGGACATCGGTCTTGATGATACATTGCCGGAGGGCAAACAAGTGATCGACGCCACCGGCCTGCATGTCCTTCCCGGCCTGATCGATGCTCACGTTCACTTCCGCGATCCCGGCGTCACTCATAAGGAGGACTTCTCCACTGGATCGACCGCGGCGGTTTGCGGCGGCATCACCACCGTCATCGACATGCCAAATCAGATCCCGCCGACCGAAAACGCCGAGCAGGTTGACGTCAAGAGAAAGATCGCCGAATCAAAATCGCTATGCGACTTTGCGGTTCTAGGCGTCGTGCACCAGACCAATGCCGATGACATCCTGCCGATGGCACAAAGGGGCGCCATCGGCTATAAAATCTTCTTCGGCGAAACGATCGGCAACCTGCCGTTTCCCGACGACGGCATGTGCCAGATCGTATTTCCGAACATCACTAAGTCCGGCGTGCCGCTCTGCGTCCATGCCGAGAACCGTCAGATCCAGCACTTTTGGACGAACAAGCTGAAGGCCGAGGGCAAGAACGATCCGATCTACTGGGAGTCATCGCGGCCCTGGCTATGCGAGGCGGAATCGATAGCCCATATCATGTTCCTGGCGGAGAACTTCGGCACCAAGCTGCATATCGTCCATGCCTCGACCAAGCAGGCGGTGCAGATGGTCCGCGACGGCAAGGCGCGCGGCTTGCGTTTCACCGCGGAAACCCAGCCGCATTATTTGCTGCGGGTCGACACGGACATGAAGGATGTCGGGCCGCTTCTGAAGATGAACCCGCCGGTGCGTTCCAAAGAACATCAGGACGCGCTATGGGAGGGTCTGCTGACCGGCTCGATTGACATGATCGCAACGGACCATTCGCCGCACACGCTGGAAGAGAAGGGCTGCGACATCAACGGCAAGATGACCAAGTCCGCAATCTGGGACTGCATCTCCGGCTTCTGCGGCGTCGAAACCAATGTCCCGTTGATGCTGACGCAGGTGAACAAGGGGCGTATGACGCTCAATCATTACGTCAAAGTACAGAGCGAGAACGTCGCTAAGGTGTGGCAAATGTACCCGAAGAAGGGTGCGATCCGCCTGGGCTCCGACGGAGACCTAACCATCGTCGACATGAACAAGGAAGCGACGATTGATCCCAAAAAACTGCACAGCAAGAACCATCCGACGCCGTGGGGCGGGTGGAAGGTCAAGGGCCAGCCGGTCTGCACCATCGTTCGCGGCAACGTGCAGATGAAGGATGGCGAGCCCGTCGGCAAGGTCATCGGCCAGATGCAGACCCCGATCTTCGATTAGCGAACAAGCGACATGCGGCGGAATCTCGGTGCTCCGCCGCATTTCTAGCGCGCAAAGGTCTTGTCAGGGGCCGGTAAGGGACCCACTTTGTATCCATGGCTCCCGACCTGAACCAGTCCAAAACTAAGGCATCAGTTATCATTCTGACCGGCTTTCTCGGTTCCGGCAAAACCACACTGCTTAACCGCATCCTGACCGCAGAGCAGAGTCGCCGTGTTGCTGTGATCGTCAACGAATTCGGGGAGGTTGGGATCGATCATCATCTGTTGCTGTCTTCTTCCAATCAGGAGGTGGTTCAGATGAACAACGGCTGCATCTGCTGCACTGTCCGCGGGGATCTGGTGCGGAGCTTCTTTCAGCTACTGGAGCATCGCGACAAGTTCGACACCGTAGTGATTGAAACGACTGGTCTTGCTGAGCCTGCGCCGGTGGCGCAGAGCATCTATTCTGACGAGCGCATTAGAAGCGAATTCACCCTCGCCGGCGTGGTGACGGTGGTCGACGCCAAGTACATCGTCACGCGGCTTGCGGAATCGGCCGAAGCATGCGAGCAGATCGCCTTTGCCGACCTGATCGTGCTCAATAAAACCGATCTCTCGACACCGGAAAAGCTCGACGAAACGCAGGAGCAGATTGCCCGGCTGAACAAGCTAGCCGCGATCGAGCGGGCAAAGAACTCCGATATCGACCTCAGCCGCATTTTCAATCTAGGCCACATCGACTTCGTGCGAAAACTCGAGGCTTACGACGATCATGACCATCACCCCCACGATCATGATCAGCATCATCACCATCACAACCATCTGCAGAACGTTGACACCGTGTGCATCGAGCGGGCCGGCGAACTCGACGGTCTGAAGCTGAGCATTTGGTTCCGTTCGGTCATCGGCGAGATGGGCGAGAAACTCCTGCGTGTGAAGGGCATTCTGAACCTGAAAGGCGACAACGACCAGTTCTTGCTGCAGGGCGTGCATTGGGATTTTGAGGGGCGGCCAGGCCGCGCCTGGGATCCGGAAGAGGAGCGAATGAACCGCCTTGTGTTCATCGGCCGGAGCCTGGATGCCGAGAAAATCACACATGGCTTCGAAAACTGCTTCTTCGTCGCGGGTTCACGGGACGTGGCAACGGACGGCGATCCGTTCGGGCGGTATATCGAAATCTCGCCCTACACGCTCGAGCAGATCCGCTACTGGATGCGACAGAACTTCAATTTCGCCAAAAACGTCCCGATCCTTATCAAGGAGGTCCCCTGCGTAAAGGACAAATGTCCGCCGATCGAAACGGCGATCATGGCCATAGAACCGAACGCCCCGCCGCGCGCGTTCAAAGTGCAGAAGCCGATCAATGAGATTACCTTCGACCACATATATGATCTGATCGAAAACCCAATGCCCTGCTGCTAACGCTTCCGTGTGGCGGACTCGGGTTGGTGAATATCCTATCGCGTCGCCGTGTCTCACAAATAGCGCTACCCCTTCCGCTTGACCCACGCCGACTGAACGGCTTTGCCTGCAGCGATGGCGCGCTCCGCATCGCTGGCCGCGGCGCGCGGCGCGGTTCCGACGATCTCGTCCGGATTGGCCGGATTGCGGACTCGATGTGAGCTGACCGCTTTCCCATTGGCCGGCGATCAACATTTTCACGTGGATCAGCTGCTCAGACATCGCAATCCTCATCTAGTTCGCGCACCGCCATCCCCGGACTTGAGAAGGGGCGCGCGCAATTGAAGCGCTAGGCTCCTCAGTTCGTGCAGAAGTTCGCGCAGCGAATCCAGCGTCGGCTGATCGGTGAGAGTGCTCTGGGCGTCGAACTTGCCCTTCGCGCTGTTGATGTCCACGTGGGGTAGGTTGATCACCATGATGTTCAGCGAAACGCAGACGTGGCGGAAGTGAAATTGCCCTCTTGCCGTGCCTAGCGGGCTCACCGAAGCACCAAATACGGCGCAGGCCTTGCCGTTGGCGGGCGGGTCTGGCTGACGCGAGAGCCACTCCATCGCGTTCTTTAACACGCCTGGAAGAGAGAAATTATATTCCGGAACGGCAAAGATCAGCGCGTCCGCAGCCGCAACCTCGGCCCGGAATTTTTGAACGGCATCAGGCAAACCGCTCTGCTCGACATCCGCGCTATAGAACGGCAGTGACGACAGGTCCGCTACGCTGAAGCTCATGCCCTCCGGCAGAATTCCCGCGATCGCACGCAGCGCACCGGAGTTATAGGATTGCTTGCGCAGGCTCCCAGAAATGCCCAGCAGCTTGATGGAAGATGGAGCGTTCATGCAGCTCTCCCGCGTGGCACATCGCACCGTTAGATTTTTGAGATTTCAAACACGGAGGGGTGGAAGATCTCTTCCGCGCTCAGCTTGCGGCTCGCCAACCCCTGCTCGAATGAATAGCGCGTCAGAGTTTCGATGTCCTTTGCATTTTCGGCGACACCATAACGCCAGAAATCTTCGCCCATTAGCTGAACAGCGTCCTGAACGTACACCTCGGGCCACGGAAGCGTGATCTTGGTCGCCGACATCTCCTTCATCTCGTTGATGGCGATCCTCTTGGCTTGACAGAACGCCTTGTAAACCGACCCCGGCAACCACGGATATTGCTCGACGAGCGTCTTGCGAATGCCGATAAGGTGCATGATCGGGAACATGCCCGAGCGCTTATAATACTCCATCTCGACCTCGCGATAATTCGGGAACATCAAGCCGACGTTAGGCGCGCGATTGACGAAAGATGAGATTTCACGGGCGCTGAACACAGCATCCAGTTCACCATCGACGAGCATTTTGTTGAGCGTCTTGTCAGGTCCGATCGGCTGCAAATCGATATTGCCGCCGAGCTTCAATGGTGTCCGTTCGTCACGGCCTGGCTCTTCCTGGCCGCCGGTGCGCCAGCGAATATCGGATGGATCGACGCTGTACTCTTCCTTGAAGATGCCGCGCATCCAGACGTTTGCGGTCTGCTGGTATTCTGGAAGACCGACTAGCTTGCCTCTCAGATCCGCGGGGCCGCGGATATTGCGGTCGGTCCTGACATAGATCGCCGAATGCCGAAAATGCCTCGACACGAACGCCGGGATAGCGACGTACGGGCAAAGGCCTCGGGAGGTCGTCATCAGGTAGCTGTTGAACGAGAGCTCCGCGACGTCGAAATCGTGATAGCGAAACGCCCGGAAAAACAACTCTTCGGGATCGAGCGGCAGATATGTGACATCACATCCATCGACTCGAACGCGCCCATCCTTGATGGCTCTGGTGCGGTCGTATTCAGCGCAGGCAATCGTGATGGGAATCAGCTTGGACATGGGAAGGAAGCCTCGCGGCGTGGATGGTAGCGAACTGGTGTTACAGTGACATTTCAGCGTAACGTCACCACTTCTAGGCGTCAATCCGCGCGCCCCACGCCCATTTTGCATTCATGGCGGGCGAAATGACGAACCGTCAGAACACAGAAGAACGGGTCAGGAGATGAGCACCTCGCGTCTGGCCTTGGAAGAGTCGAGCACTGCCAGGATGACCGAGATGGTTTCGCGCCCCCAGCGCGCGTCGTGGATGCTAGGCTGACCTTCCCTGACCGCCTGCCACATAGCGTCAAGCGCATCACCTTGCCCCGGGCGTCCGACGCCACGCGGCACGGCGACCTCACGGGTGCCCGTCAGACCGTGGACGAGAATGCCGTTCGGTGAAAGTCGCATGTCACCGCGCTCACAGGTCACGATGATTAGCCCGAAATGCGGCAGATAAGGCTGCTCGTTAGGGAGTATGCGGCCGCCATAGCCCAGATCCTCATGAGCTGCGAGGTCATTGGTCCGCGTCAGGAATGCGCTGCGTGTGCTACCGTGACGATTGGACGGCTTGCTCGCTCCCCCTTCCGAAATCCAGTGATGCCATTCGTCGCTGTAAAAGTCGTAGGCGCTAAATGTGACGGAGGCGGCAGCGCCGTTTTCGAAATCGAGAAAAGCCGTGCAGTGCCCTGCCGCCGGGCGCGCGCTGTCGAGCGCGCCAACGCTCGCGCGTACCGCACGGACGCGGCCGGCCAACAGGCGAACGATCTCGATTTGATGGGCAAGTTGATTAAATGCAATGCCCCCGCCCTTCTCGGGGTGGAATTCATCAGCCCGGTGCGGCCGGAGAAGAAAGTCGTTGTAGTTGAAGCTCAGAATCATCCCGAGCCGGCCCAATTCGCCGCTTTGGATGATCCGGTGAATCTCCCGGACGTTCGGATCGAAGGCATGAGTATGGCCAACAATCAGATGCATTCCCGTTCTCTCAGCGGCAGCAACCACCGCGTCGCATTCCTCAAGCGTCAGTGCCAACGGTTTTTCGACAAGCACATGCTTGTGGTGCTCGATTGCCTCGATGGCCTGACTCGCATGGAAGCGATGAGGCGATGCGATGTAGATCGCTTCAACCGACGTGTCGCGGCATAGATCCTGAAAGTCTGCGTAAACTTTCGCGCCGAACTGACGCGCAAACGTCTGCCGTGGGCGCGGCAGCGGGTCCATACCCGCGCAGAGCTCCATATGCGGATGGACCGCAGCGGCCCGGATCATGAACGCACCGGCAAGACCCAGGCCGGCAATCCCCAAACGGAGCGGTGGCCTTGCGGCGCGACTCTGGCTGTCCGAACTCATGACGGGCGAGCACCGAACCGCTGTTCATAGCAGCGTGCTTAGCGCGCCATCATAGAGCATGATATGATCGAGCTGGACGTTGCGTCTCGCAAGGCGCCAGTCGGTGTCGCTTCGCCGCAGCGTGTCGTGCCTCACGGCAACGTAAAAGCCACCTTCAGGTGCGCTGGGACGGCTGCGATAGGCGAGCAGATAGGAAGTCACTGAAAACTCACCTTGCTTTTCGGCGTGATACGCCTCGACGTTTGAAACCACGCGGCGCGTCAAGGAAGGCGGGTTCTCGGCTTTGGTGAGCCGCGGATTGGAGATTTGGTCAATCCTCGACTTTAGACTCGGAAAGTTCTCGTCGATGATCGCGTAATCGACGGGCGAAGTCCCGGCATCCCGCACCACGGCAGCTGTAACTCGGTATTGGATGTCATCGGTCGTCAGGGACAGCCAAGCGCTGTAGTCACGGCGATCCAGCAACCCTGCCTCACGAAAAAGAAAGCGCTGAATCTCGATAAAAAGCCCGTTGTCCACGGCGTTAAGCTTCGCATTGCTCATCGCTGATGTTCCGATCAGGGAGATCGAGATTACTGGTTCGACTTCATGCACCGATCCCAATGCCGCATGAACTCCAGCTGCGCGACCTCGGTGTCCGCTGGCTTGAAAGCCCGGCCCGGCCACTTGTGGTCCTTCTCCGGTTTGTTGATGTAGGGCAGAGCGGTGTGGAAACTGTACGGAAACTGCTTCGATATAGGGTTGTTGCTCGCGTAGGTGGCCGACGCCCACAACTCCATGTCGTCCTGCTCGAACACGCCGGCAGCACCGAAATTGTGAAAGCCGTTTCGCAACACGGAGTCCTTGTACTCCTTCGACGCCTCCTTCTCCGCCAGCACCCAGCTTAGAATCTCCATCTCTGTGCCACTGACGGGCTGCCACTGGCGCAAGATGATTGCCTTTTGGGCAGGGCCCACCTGCGTCTCGATAAATGACAAATTCGGGAAGATGGTGCCCACAATTACCCTTAGTCGGTCCAGCAGCTTCAGCTGCTCGCCGTTCAATGTCCCGCGGTAAAACGGCTCAAGGTCGCGCGGGTGCGTCTGGTACGCGTCCGCAGGCAGCCCGGGAGCCAGATAGGTCAGTGTGCAGCCATGACCTTGGTCGGTCACCACTTGGAAGCTGTTTTCGGCGGCGGTGGCAAAGCCAGCGCGCGCCGCGCGCACGGGATCCAGCGTCAGCGGTCCAACGTGCGTGGTGAGGATGTGCTGGCTGTCACCAACGAAGTTTAGCGCTCCCACCTTCCAGTTCGCCTTGGCGCGCCAGCGGTGCGGCGGCGCCAGCACCTCCATGCCTTGCGGCGATCGCGACAGGAACGGATCGATGTACCAGGCGATCTGGCCGAGGTAATCGGTGAGCGACTCAACATCGGCGTTCCAGCTGCCGAAAATCATCCCCTTGTAGGCTTCCAAACGCGGAACGCGCGCCAGACCGTGCTCAGAAAAATCGAAATCCTTCGGAAGATGCTTGTCGAACGTGGTTGTCATCAGCTGGCCCGACCGCTCATAGGTCCATCCGTGATACGGGCAGACGAAGTGGCGCGCATTTCCAGAGTCCGCGCGACAGACCTTGGCGCCGCGATGACGACAACTGTTCAATAGCGCATGGATTGTGCCGTCGTTGTCACGGACCACGACGACCGGAGCATGACCCATGTTGCGTGAGACAAAGTCGCCTGATTTTGGTACCTCTGTCTCGTGCGCCAGAAAGATCCAGGCGTGGCCGAATATCCGCTCCATCTCGAGCCGCCAGATGTCGTCGCTTACGAAAATCTCGCGGCTCACCAGACCGCGTTGCACGTCAACCCAATTGAGGCTCGACAAAGCCTGGGATTGCGAAGACATCTCTTCACCCTTGTGAAATATCACTTACTCTTCAAATTAGTCCAACTGTTGCGAGGTAGCAAGCATCCCCTCCCCCTTCTCCTGGCGCCCAATCGGCGGTAAGTACAGGCGCGTGATCTGCAATTTTCGCCACTACGTCTCTCCCCTCTGCGCGCATCCACTCGGATTTTAGATGCCATCCAAGCCAACGCTTAAGACAAAGTCAGCAAGAGGCCGCCCTCGCAGGGAGCCAATGGCTCAACCCCGCATTCCAGCGTCGCTTCGAGACGCGGCCTACGACGCGATAAAGCATCGCATTATCACCTGCGCGTTCAGACCAGGCGAGTACATCAACGAGCTGCAGCTTTCGGCTCTTCTCAGAATCGGCCGCACGCCGGTGCACCAAGCACTCGACCGTTTGATGGTCGAAGGCATGGTCGAGGTTATCCCCCGTAAAGGCGTGATTGTGAAACCAGTGAGCCTGAACGAGGTGCTGCAGATTATCGAGGTTCGTCTGATCAACGAGCCGTTCAGCGTGCGACTGGCGGCCGAGCAGGCGAATGACACTGATTTGGACGAACTCGCTGAGATCCTTAAGCGAGCCAAACACTGGGCCGCGCTTCGGAACGTCGAGAACATGATGCTGCTGGACCGGGAGTTTCACCTTCTGATCGCGAGAGCTGCAAAGAACAGTGTCTTGATCGAGCTCTTGCGCAATCTTCATGAACGATCCCTGCGCTTCTGGTTCATCTCCCTCAACGCCCCCACCCAATACGACTCCGTGCAGAACGAGCATGCTGCAATCTTGGACGCCATCCGGCAACGCAATCCCGACAAGGCTGAAGCGGCGATGAGGCGCCACATCGAGTCGTTTCGGACAAACGTGTCGCAATTTCTTTAACGCCATCGTCGCCGTACGCCCACAGCGGATTTGACGAGGCTGATCGTATAGTGAAATATCACTAAACCGCTCAATTGCGCGATCAACACAACTTTCGACGCAAGGGTCCCTTGATGGCAGCCGTTTCCCCTTCCCCGATTCCGAATGTAACGGTCCACTCGACCGCCTTTTATTTTCTTCAGGCGCTGAACGAGGTCGGCATCGAATACCTGTTCTGCAACTTCGGTACGGATCATGCCCCGCTGATCGAAGAGCTCGCGCGGTTTGATGCCAATGGATTGCAGGCGCCGAAGGTTATCCTGTGCCCGCACGAGAACGTTGCCATGCACATGGCCGGCGGCTACGCCCAGATGACTGGACGCGGCCAAGCCGTGCTGGTTCATGTCGATGCTGGCACCGCGAACGCCGCCCTGGGCATGCACAACCTATTTCGCAACCGCATTCCGGTTTTGCTGATCGCGGGATCGGCCCCGTTCACCAGCTTCGGCGAGCTCGAAGGGTCGCGCGACACCTACGTGCACTTTATCCAGCAGCCGTTCGATCAGGGCAGTCTCGTGCGGCCGTACGTCAAGTGGGAATACACGTTGCCATCTGGCATAACCAGCAAGGAAATCGTGCGACGCGCGCATACCATCATGCAGAGCGAGCCGGCCGGGCCCGTCTATCTGATGTTGCCGCGCGAGATCTTGACGCAGCCGTGGGACGAGCAATCCGTTCGTTCGTTTCCTGGCGACCGTTACGGACCGCTTCAGGCAAGTGGGGCCGATCCGGAACAGGTCGAGCAGCTCGCGGCGCGGCTTCTCACTGCGAAGAACCCGATCCTCATCACGGGCTATGCGGGCCGAGACGCGGCAGCCTCCGAGGCCATCGAAAAGTTGTCGGCCTTCGCCGGCATCCGAGTGATCGACTTCCTCACCTTCGTCAATATCGGACGCTCATTCCCACATTTCGGAGGCTTCCAGAGCAACAATCTCACCGATGTGGACGTGGGGGTGCTGGTCGACGTCGACGTGCCCTGGATTCCAGTCGCCACAAAGGACAATCCGTCCACATTCTGGGCGCAGATCGACGTCGATGTATTGAAGAGTGGGTCGCCGATGTGGAGCTTCCCAGCGAACCTGCGCATTCAGGGCAAAAGCAGCCGCGTGCTGACGCAATTGTTGGCCGCGCTGCAGAAGTCGGCGAACTCGGATTTCACCGCAGCCGCCGCAGCGCGCGTCCAACGGCTTACCGCCGAGCAGAGCAAGCGCTCTCAGCAAATTGCCGAGCTGGCCGCGAACAAGGGCCAAGAGGGTCAGATCAACCCTCACTATGTATGTGCCGAAATCGGCAAGTCGATTGAGCCGGACGACATCGTGATCAATGAAGCGGTGACCCGGCAATCGATCCCAAATATGCAGATCGCGCGTCCGAAGCCTGGGACGATGATCAGCAACGCCGGCGGCGGCCTCGGGGCTTCCGGCGGGACCGCGCTCGGCGTCAAGTTGGCGCTGCCCAACCGCTGCGTCGTACAGATCGTTGGGGACGGCAGCTTTTATTTCAACAATCCGACCGCCGTCTTCGCGCTGGCCAAGCAGTACCATCTGCCGATCCTGACAGTCGTTCTCGACAATTCGGGATGGGCTGCGGTCAAGGACGCGACTCTTCGCGTCTATCCGGAAGGACAGGCCAAGGCCAAAGGCTTGTATCAGGCCGACCTTCCGACCGACATGGACTTCTCTAAGATCGTGGAAGCGGCCGCAGGCTATGGCGAACGGTTGGTGGATCCGGCCGAAGTCCCGGCCGCCATCGCGCGTTGTCTGGCGGAAGTCCGTAACGGCCGCAGCGCCCTGCTGCATGCCTGCGTCACGAAATTCTGACTCAGCGAAAGCCATGTCAAAGCCTCTTGCCCAGTCCTATATTGCCGCGCACGCGGCATTCCGCTCCGGCGTCGATACGCCTCGCGATTTCCTAGAAAGACGCCTCGCCTGCATGGAGGAGTGGGAAGGAAAGATCCACGCGTTCGTCAGCACCAATCTCCCGGCGGCGCGAACAGCCGCGGACCGATCGACCGAACGCTGGCGCGCCGGATGCCCCCTGTCGCCGGTCGACGGCATGCCCGTTGGGATTAAGGATATCATCGAGACTGCGGACATGCCGACCGAGCAGGGTTCTCCGCTGTTCAAAAGCTGGCGCTCGGTGCGGGATTCCGCGGCAGTTTCGGCTCTTCGCGAGGCCGGCGCGGTGATCGTCGGCAAGACCGTGACAACCGAATTCGCAGCCGTCGAGCCGGGACCCACTCGAAATCCGTGTGACACCTCACGCACGCCCGGAGGATCGAGCAGCGGATCCGCCGCAGCCGTTGCGGCTGGCATCGTCTCGGCCGCGCTGGGCACACAGGTTATCGGCTCCATCATCCGGCCCGCTAGCTATTGCGGATGCTATGGCTACAAGCCGAGCGTGGGCTCCATCAACCGCGGCGGAAGCTTCGACTACCTCAGCCAGAGCTGCGCCGGAGTGCTTGCCGCGACGCTGGAGGAGCTGTGGATCGTCGCACGTGAAGTGTCCGCCAGGGCAGGCGGCGATCCCGGCTTCCACGGCCTCTCCGGTCCCCGCCAAGCACCCGCCGCGCGCCAGCCGAAATCCGTTGCGGTCCTGGAAACCGCGGGCTTCTCCTCGCTCGTCCCCGAATGCGCGAAGCTTTTCGCCGAGTTTCAAGACAGGCTGGCAGGAAACGGCGTGCGGCTTCTCACCCGCGGCAACACAGCTGCGGTGGCCGAGGTCGAAGATGCCATCCGCGACGCCGGTACGTTGTCGCGCAAGATCAATGCCTGGGAATTCCGCTGGCCCCTCAATACTTATGCTCGCGATCTGGGCGTCGAGGGCCTGAGCCAGACCATGCGCACCCGCCTTAAGGAAGCAGAGTCGATGACGCTTGAGCACTATCAGAATCTCCTCATCGACCGCATCCGCTGCCGCGACATCTACGCCAGACTCGCATCCATGTCGGACGCATGCATCACGCTCGCGGCGCCCGGCCCGGCACCGGTCGGCCTGGCGTCGACGGGGGATCCGACGTTCGCGATCCCGGGCAGCCTGCTGGGCGTGCCGGCGGTTTCGATGCCGATTTTCCAGATCGACGGTTTGCCGTTGGGACTTCAAGTCCTGGGATTCAGCGAACGCGATGCCGATCTCTTCGGCGTCGCCGCCGCGCTGGAGAGCGCCGCCGGCCGAGCGCCGTAAAGCGCCGCTTGGCCGTCAGCTCAAGGTCATTGCATCTGCGCGCCGCTGACTGGCGATCATGGCCGTCCGCAGCAGAAATTGACGGGCGCGCTCGGGATCCGCGGCAATACTGCTGAGCTCATCCAGGTTCTTCTGTCGGGCTGCCGGATCGCTTTCTTCCAGCCGTTTCTTGTTCGCGATCGACTGTTCCTGAACGAACTCGATCGCCACCGTACGCCGCTGAAGGTCATAGAGATCGAGCAGCCGGTCCGACCGGCCTTCCAAGAGAACCTCAATGAGCTTGCCGGCCAGATTCACCGCGTCCTGGATGCCACCGTTCAACCCCATCCCGCCGATCGGATTATTGACATGCGCGGCGTCGCCGGCGAGCAGAACCCGTCCCTTGCGGAAGGTGTCGGCGACGCGCTGATGCGTCACGTAAAGGTTGCGATGGATGATCTCGTAAGGCCGCTCATCGGGAAAAAACCGCTGCAACCTGTCTTGGACTCCCGCATCGCTCATCAGCGATTCATCATCCTGCGATGGCTCGGTCGGAAATACCGTCCGCCAGAGTCCGGGCGGACCGTCGGCCGACACCTTGAAACAATTGCACCAAGCGCTCGGCTCGGCAAAATAGCTACGATAAGAATAACCGCGGCGCGCCTTGAAATCGAACGGCGTCGTCAAGACGATGAACCGTTCCGGCCAAGTGAACCCTTCGAACGGAATTTCGCTGCGCTTCCTCACGATGCTGCGTCCGCCGTCGGCGCCGATCAGGTAGACGCCGGAATGTGTCTCGGACCCCTCAGGACCGCGAACATCTACGCTCACCGCGTCGGCGGTTTGACGCAGATCAACTACCTCGTGATCGAACAGGACTTCAACGCTCGGCAGCTTCTGAACTCTCTCGAGCAGGAGACGCGACGTCTTGAACTGCTCGCATTGCACGACGAAAGGATGCCTGGTGTCGTTGGCCAGTATGGAATGATCGAATTCGGCGACGAGACGATTCGAAGGACGATCCCAGAACTGGAAGATCGGGGCAACGAGTCCCACGCGCGCCATGTCGTCGGCCAGCCCGAATTCGGCAAGCAGATCGAGGGTGGCCGGATGCGTGGTCGCGGCCCTCGGGTCGGTCTGCAAGCCGTCGTTATCGTCGAACAGGCGGACGGCGATGCCCCGCCGGCCCAAAATCCAGGCGCACAGCAGACCGACGGGCCCGCCGCCCGCGATCAACACCCGACGGTCGTCATCGGACATCGGCAGCTCCACGATATCCTCACACGCGGCCGAGCTCGCACGGGCTTCTACAGATGGCGGACCACGCTTTTCCGGAACGCTTCAACGTGCACACGCATCGCATTTTCCGCCGCGTCGGCGTCATGCCTGCGAATGGCTTCGAACACAGCCTCGTGCTGCTGCTGAAAGCTGCGATGATGGTCCGGCGTTGTGAAGGAAATAAACCAGAACCGCAGCGACCGCTCATTCAATTTACGTAGAATTTCCGCAAGCTCGAAGTTCTTACTGGCATTCGCCAGCAGCATATGAAATTCGCGATCGAGCGCCATCAGCGCATGGATGTCGCGCTGGTCGATCGCCGTCCTGGCCCGATCGATGACCTCCGACATATTCTCGATATGGTCGTTGTCTGCACGCGCCGCAGCAAGTCGAGCGCACTGTGTCTCATTGATCATACGGACATCGATCATTTGCAGGACGTCGTGCAGAATGACCGGCTTTACTATTACGCCCTTGCGCGGAATGATCTCGACCATCTCCTCCAGCATGAGGCGGTCCATGGCCTGATGGACAGGCGTCCGGCCGAGACCGAGGAGCGCCGATACCGATGCCTCGTTGAGGCACTCGCCCGGCTCGAACTTACAGGTGATGATGCGGTCCTTGATTGCTTCGTAGGCTTGATCCCGCAGGGATTGGCGAGGCGGTCGCCGGCGCGACGTGCCGCCGGCCGACCGAGACCTCCCCCGGTCGGCGCTCTTTTTCTTCAACAAATTCATACAGTTATGTCCGGCAAGGTTCGACTCTTTACAATACCACTGATATTTCACACTTTCCTTCGAGTCAATGAACCGTGTAAATTTAGAATCCCAACTCTACCGGTTCGAGCACGTCCTTCAGACCCCACTCGATGACCAAAGCCAAATTCGGCCAAGCCATTCCCCGCGTCGAGGACCGGAAACTACTGATCGGACGCGCGTGCTTCGTGGACGACATCAGCCTTCCCGGCCTTGCACACGGAGCGATCGTCTATTCGAACCATGGGCATGCGCGGATCAAATCGATCGACACAACGCGGGCACTCCGGGCGCCGGGCGTATTGGCGGTGCTCACCGGCAAG
>DATBHB010000131.1:0-36379 GCA_036557705.1 Xanthobacteraceae bacterium | reverse complement strand
GATCGCGCCGTCCTTCTGGAAGTTTGCCAGTCCGCCGCTATGGTCGCCGTGGAAATGGGTAATGATCACGTATTTGATCGGCAGCGGCGAGATTGCCTTGATGGCCGCCTTGATCTTGTCGGAGAGCGGCGCGAACTGGCTGTCCACCATGATGATGCTGTCGGTGCCGACGGCGACGGTGATGTTGCCGCCTTGGCCTTCGAGCCGGTAGGTGTTGTGGCCGAGATCAGTCGTCTTGATCTGGACTTTGTCAAAGTCGACCCGCTGTTGCGCGTTTGCGCCCGATACGACCAACACGGTTGATGCCGCAAGCGCGGCAAGTGCGACGCGATACATGAGTAGTCCTCCCTGTGCGGAGTGGATTCAACTTTCGATTTGGCCCCATTCAGGAGCTGACGAATTGTGTCACAACTCGGGGCTCGGGAAAATAGGCCGGCGCCGTTTGCAGCGATTCAAATTTCCCATTGGCGTCACGCCCCTCTTGTGGCTTGCTTCTTGCTTGAGCCGCCGAAACCCGGTGCAAACCCACGTTGCAGCGCGCGTCACTCGGGCATCGATGCAGCACGTTACCGGCTGAATTTCACAACGAGCGGCGCAGGATTGGATTCCGCGATCGGCTCGCCATCGCTCTTCACCGTAACCTTGTACATGCCCACGCCCTTGACCAGGGCGGCAGGCACGATCGCCTGGAGTTCGCTGCGGCTGATAAACTTCGTTTCCAGCACCGTGCCGTTGAGCAGCACCTGATGGAAAGGCCAAAACCCCTTGCCGCTGACCTTGAGCACGGTCGGCCCGGTCCCCTGCGTAATCGAGAGCGGGGAGACTTGAATTGTCTGTGAGAGCTGCTGCCATGAGTTGAATTCGGGGATCGGATTGACATAGCCGGTGAACTCGTGATTGACGATCCTGCCGTCGAGCACGACCATCTTGACGTTCTGGGTCATCCAGATGTCCCTGAGTGGATCGCCCTCGATGATCGAAAGATCGGCGACTTTTCCGGGCTCGACGCTGCCGTAATCCTTGTCCTTGTGGAAGGTCTTGGCGACGTTGAGAGTCGCGGCTTGAATAGCCGTCATCGGCGGAACGCCGGCCTCGACATCCATGACTAGCGCCTCGTGCATCAGCAGGCCGGCCATGCCGCGCGGCGAATCGGATCCTTCCTTGAGGATGCCGCCCGCTGCCACGAACCGGCGAATGAATTCGTTGGCTTTCTGGTAGCCGATCCTGGCGCGCTCAAGCTGCGCGGGCTTGTAGCGCTTGAACAGCTTCTCCGTCGTGAACTCCGTGATCACGCGCACTGCCTTCGGAAATCTGGCATTTGGATCGGCGAGAATCTCCTGCTCGCGCTTCCAGAAGCGATCTGCGCTGGGCGACAGTGGGCGCAGCCATTTGGCAATGGTGGGCGTCCAGGCCACCTTGTGCTCGACCATCGCCTTGATGACGGTATCGAACCCTTCCACTTCGTAGAGGGCCCCCGCCTCTTCGGCATCGATCCGCCCAGCAGTTCGGTCGGTTGCGAGCTTCTGGCGCTTGTTGGTATCGAGTATCGACGAATAACCGACGGACCAGATGTGCTCGACGCCGTCGATCCCGGCGTTGGAATAGCCGACCACATCCCAGGAATGACCAGTGACGCCCATGCCGAGCTTATGCGCCTCGTCGACAATGACCGCGACCATGTCGGGGGTAAGAAATTCGCTCAGCTTGATTCCGTCGTAGCCGTCGGCCTTTTTCTGCCGCACGATGGCCCGCGCGGCCTCGGGATTCGCAACCTTGATGTAGCCGCGCCAGGCGCGCGATCCTTCGGTCTCGAACTCGCCTTCGCGGGCACCAATTGCCTGTCCGGTCGCCAAGATCCGCGGTCCGCGGATCTTGCCCAACTCGGTGCCCTCTTTCTGGGCCAGTGCCCAGGGTCCATTCTGCTGGGTTACGATCTCCATGCAGGTGGTGATGCCGAGATGAAGATAGAGTTCGCCCCAGAACGCTTCCCAATGGCAGTGCCCGTCGATGAAACCGGGCAGCACGGTCTTGCCGCGGAGGTCAATGATTTGGCTGCCGGCAGGGACTTCGACTTGGCCGCGCCGACCAACGGCCTTGAAACGATTGCCTTCGATCACGATCACGGAATCCTCGATCGGAGGACGTCCGGTGCCGTCGATCAGGGTGCCGCCCTCGAACACAGTGAGTGGCTGCGCCTGTGCGCCGCCATGAACGAGCGGAACAAGAGCAAATACTGCGGCTGCGAGCGAGCGTCTCATGATATTCTCCCTGGCGGATCCCAACAAATTGGCTGTTTTTGCCGTTCGACGTGGCTGCGGTAGTCGGATCGTCTGCGCCGGAGCCAGATCAGGTTGTTCGCCACATACGTGGCACTCTCTTGCTCGATCTCGTTCCTACGAATTTGCGGCTGGCGGCAATTCCAGCTTCAGGGCGTTAACTGCGACCACGATCTCGGTGCGGTTGCTGACTTTGAGCGCGCGCAGGATGGCGCTGACGTGACTTTTCACGGTCGGCTCCGAGAGATCGAGCACCCGGCAGATCGCCTTGTTGCTCTTGCCTTGCATGATCAAAGTGAGCACGTCGGTCTGGCGTTCCGTCAAGCCGAGATCGGCAGGCGAAATCGGGTTGCGACCCGATTCCGTGCGCGCGCCTGATGCCTGCGGGATTGCGGCCGGTGCAGGAGCGGCCCCCTGCTGCGAAGGCAGGGCCTGCGGAGGTATATAGACACCGCCCGAAATCACGAGTTGCATGGCGCCGAGGATCACCTTGCGGGTGGCCGATTTTGGGATGAAGCCGAGAGCGCCCTGGTTGAGTGCCCTGACCACGCTGTCGTAGTCCTGCTGGGCCGACATCACCACGACCGAGATCGCCGGACGGCTCTTGCGAAGCTCGGCGAGGAGGCTGAATCCGTCGCGGTCAGGCAGGTTGAGGTCGAGGAGGATGAGGTCGAGGTCCGCATTTTCCTCGATGAGCCGTACGGCCTCACCGCTGTCGGAAGCTTCCAGGATGGCAGCTTCGGCGTCCAGTTCAGCTAACGCGGCGCGCATGGCTTCGCGGATCAACTCGTGATCATCGATCACCAGGAATTTCATTGCCCGCAGTCCCATCCGGCTCGGAATCCGTTCGAGAAGCTATAGCATCGGTTCCGGGCGCGCTACGGCCCGTTCTCGCCGGAAGGGCTCGCTGGCGGGAATATCACGGGCGGATCCAGCGAAAACGCGGTCGTCCGCTACCCAGCTGATTGCCGTATGATTTGTCCGCCGGCTTGGGTAGGCTCATTCGAAAGGATGAATACTCCCGACCAATTTACCCTGGTGGGGGAAGCGGACATCATCGCAGCTGGGGGGCTCTCGATTTCGCGGATGCTGATTGCCGTGCGAGAGAGGGACAGAATAGGCAAGAGAATAGGCAAAAGCACGCACGAATGAAGCGACGGGACTTCATCGCACGGCTTGGCGCCACGCTGGCGGCGTGGCCGGTCGCCGCGCGCGGGCAGCGTGCCCCGCCGGTGATCGGATTCCTCAATGGCGGAACGCCAGAGGGCTACGCCGAAATGATTGCGGCCTTCCATCAGGGGCTCAAGGAAGTCGGTTACGTGGTCGGCGACAATGCGGCCATCGAATACCGCTGGGCGCGCGGGGACTATGATCGGCTACCGGCACTCGCGGCCGAATTGATCCGGCTCAAGGTCGCCGTCATCGTCGGAAACTCCACCCCCGCGCTGGCAGCGCTCGCCGCCACGACGACCATTCCAATCGTGTTCTCGGCGCCTGGCGATCCTGTCGAGCTTGGCTTGGTCACCAGGATGAACCGGCCGGGTGGCAATGTCACCGGCGTGAGCGGCCTCGCCGCTGAACTCGGCCCTAAGCGGATTGAGCTACTGCACGAGATCATTCCAAGCGCAACGACAATAGCCGCACTCGTAAACCCGAAAAGCCGAAACGCGCAATTCCAGTCAAACGAGATCGGGGCAGCGGCCGTTAAGCTTAGATTGCAGCTGCAAGAAGTGCATGCCAGCAACGAAGGCGACTTGGACACGGCCGTGGCGGAGGCGGCGCGACTGCGTGCCGGCGGGCTGGTGATCAGCGCCGATCCGTTGTTTAATGCTTTCGTTGAACGGCTTGCCGTATTGTTGCTTCGTTATCGCCTGCCGGCGATTTATCAATATCGCGAATTTGCCGCTGCCGGCGCGCTGATGAGCTATGGGGGCAGCATCACCGACCAGTATCGGCTGGTCGGCGTCTATACCGGCCGCATCCTCAAGGGCGAAAAGCCCGGAGACTTGCCGGTGCAGCAGGCCAGCAAGCTCGACCTGATCATCAACCTCAAGACCGCGCAGGCGCTGGGGATTGCCGTGCCGCTCACGCTGCGGGCGCTGGCCACCGAGGTGATTGAATGAGTCCGGGTCACAAGGCCCAGATCGGAAGGTCAAGGGCGTGTGCCGCTGCGAGGAGACGCTGATCGTATGAGGCGAGATAGATCACCGGTCTTCCCGGTCTCGCCGCAGCTCTTCCATGAGCTGATCGAAACACATCACCGGCTTGCGTGGGGGAGGCTCCCTGCTGATCAGCGCCGGCGGGGTGAGCCATCCCTCGCGCGCCGCCTCGGCAAGAAATGCATCCCCCAGAGTGGGGCTGCGGCCTGCCTGCGGTGGAATAATTTCTGCAACGACCCGATCTCGGTCGGTGATCAGTACGGTCTCGCCTCCGGCTGCGATTCGGACATATTCGCTAAGCTTGTTCTTAAGAACTTTCAGTCCGACGGCGCGCATAAAGAGCAATGTAGCTCCCGGAAGCTTCTTGTCAATGCAAAGCACCGGATAGCTGCACTCGGAGCAGCACCGAAGCCCTGCCCGCTGGCCAAGAAGGCAATACGATGGAGTATCGTAGCCGGTACTGGGACGTGTTTTCTCCACGCCTGAGCGCCAAGAAACAGCCGGCGCATGGCTCAATCCGGCTGCGCGTCGAAGGTGATCGAATGCTCGAGCGGACCGGGAAAGGGATGTTCGCGCGTTTGCGGCTGGCGGCCAATTGGCGCCAGATCAACGGCCCGCTGTTCCGCAAATATGTGGCACTGTTCCTTGCGGTCGTATTCATTGTTCTTCTGACCAACGTCCTGTTCGAAGTCGCCTTCTCCTATCAGGAGCAGAAGGCTGCGCTTATCCGCATCCAGCGCGAGCAGGCCGAAGCCGCCGCCGCAAAGATCGGGCAGTTCATCAAGGAGATCGAGAGCCAAGTCGGCTGGACGACGCAGCTCCCCTGGTCGGCCGGCACCCTCGACCAGCGCCGGTTCGACGGGCTGCGGCTATTGCGGCAGGTGCCGGCGATTACCGAACTTGCGCAGCTCGATTCGGCGGGCAAGGAGCAGCTGCGAGTCTCGCGCCTTGCCATGGACGTGATCCGCCCACCGGGGGACGGCGGCAACGACGGCGACTACTCTCGCGACCCGAAATTCACCGAGGCGGCCGCACATCGCGTCTATTACGGGCCGGTCTATTTCCGCCGTGAATCCGAGCCCTACATGACGCTCTCTCTGGCGGGGACCGGTCGCGATGCGGGCGTGAGCGTTGCCGAAGTCAATCTCAAACTCATCTGGGACGTGGTCTCCCAGATCAAGGTCGGCGAACACGGGCAAGCCTATGTGATCGACGCCGAGGGGCGCCTGATCGCGCATCCCGACATCAGCCTCGTCTTGCGCAACACCGACATGACTCAGCTTCCGCAAGTTGCCGCGGCGCGCGCTGCGACCGCCGATGGAACGGCTGCAAGGCCGGATTCGGGAATCGAGCAGGTCCAGGCCGCCAAGGACCTCCGCGGCCACGAAGTGCTGACCGCCTACGCGCCGGTTGCGCCGCTGGGCTGGCTGCTGTTCGTCGAGCTGCCGGTCGAGGAGGCCTATGCGCCGCTCTATGCGGCAATCGAGCGATCCGGGGCGCTGCTGCTGGCAGGTCTTGCGCTCGCGTTCTTCTCCGGCCTCTTCCTGGCGCGCCGGATGGTGATCCCAATCCAGGCGCTGCGCGCCGGGGCTGCGCGCATCGGCGGCGGCGACCTCGCTCAGCGGATAGCCATTCGTACCGGCGATGAACTCGAAGCGCTTGCCGATCAGTTCAATAGCATGGCGGCGCAGCTGCAAGATTCCTATGCGGGGCTGGAGCGCAAGGTGGAACAACGCACCGATCAGCTCCAGCAAGCCAATCTGGCGAAATCGCGCTTCCTCGCGGCGGCGAGCCACGACCTGCGCCAGCCCTTGCAGGCGCTCGGCATGTTCGTGGCGCAGCTGCAAGGCCAAATGAAAACCGCGGAAGGGAGCCGGCTGGTCGAGCGAATAGACGCTGCCGTTGGAGCCATGAACGAACTGTTCAACGCGCTCCTCGATATTTCCAAGCTCGATGCCGGAGTGCTCTCGACCAATATCACCGAACTCCCGGTCAATCACGTTCTCAAGCGAATCGAGAACACATTCACCGGCGCAGCACGCGAAAAGGGGCTTTCGTTCCGCATCGTGCCGAGCAGTGCCTGGGTGCGCAGCGATGTCATCCTGCTCGAGCGGATCATCCTCAATCTATGCTCGAATGCGCTGCGCTACACGTCCTCAGGCGGCGTAGTCGTCGGGTGCCGGCATCGGGGACACTCGATTCGCATCGAGATCTACGACAGCGGGCCGGGAATTCCCGAGGATCAGCGTCGCAACATCTTTGGCGAATTCTATCGGCTCGCCGGAGAAAATCGCCACGGCGGCCTCGGTCTTGGGCTGGCTATCGTCGAGCGTCTCTGCGTTCTCCTCGACCATCCGATCGAAGTGACTTCGATCGTCGGCAAAGGTTCCCGATTCGCCGTGACGGTGCCGTCGGCGCCGGCCCGGCAGCACTACGCAGCGCCGCAAGTCACCGCTCCGGTCGCAGCCGACATATCGAGAGGCAAAGTGGTCGTGGTGATCGACGACGATGCGCTTGTGCTGGACAGCGTTGGCGGGATACTGCGCAGCTGGGGTTGCAAGGTGATCACCGCCGATTCGCTGGCGAGCGCAGCATCGGCTCTGGCCGGCGAGCCACGGCCCGATCTCATCATTTCCGATTACCGGCTCGCCGACGGTCAATCCGGCATCGCTGCGATTGCGAAACTGCGCGATGCCTTCGGCCCTGCAATTCCGGCGTTCCTCATGAGCGGCGATACCGCGCCGGAACGGCTGCGCGAAGCGCAGGAGAGCGGGCATCATCTGCTGCACAAGCCGGTGCGGCCGATGCGGCTGCGCGCCATGGTGAACCAGTTGCTTAAAGGCCCGCAGGTCGCCGGCGCCCCCTAGCGTCTTGCAAGATGCGTCTTGCAAGGCGCGTCTTGCAAGGTTGATTCCGCGTACCCTGAGGCCATATTCTCGTGGCGCAAATTCGCGGCACTCATGCCCCTTCGGCGACGCGCCTGTCAGGCAAACAGTCTGTCGGTACCGCTGTTTGCCCGTTGCCGCTGACCCCAATGGATCACGCCCTTTGTTTCATCCGGCTGTTTCGTCTTGGTTTGATCGAACGTTCGCCGCCCCGACGGCGGCGCAGGCGCAGGCGTGGCCGGCGATTGCGCAACGACGCCATGTCCTGATTGCCGCCCCGACCGGATCGGGCAAGACCCTTGCGGCGTTCCTCGCCGCGATCGATGCGCTGGTGCGCCAGGGCGTGGACGGCAAGCTCCCCGACGAGACGCAGATCGTTTATGTTTCACCGCTCAAAGCGCTGTCGAATGACATCAAGCGTAATCTCGAAACACCGCTTGCGGGCATTCGCGCCGCTTTGCAGGCGCAAGGCTTGCCGGACGTGGATATCCGCACTTGGCTGCGCACCGGCGATACCACCGCAGGCGACCGCGAGCGCATGCGCCGCAAGCCGCCGCACATCCTCGTGACCACGCCGGAGTCTCTTTACATCCTCTTGGGTTCCGAGTCCGGGCGCGCCATGCTGGCCACGACGCGCACCGTGATCGTCGATGAGATCCACGCGGTGGCGCAGAACAAGCGCGGCTCTCATCTTGCCCTGTCTCTTGAGAGGCTTGCGGCCTTGTGCGGCCGCCGGCTCACCCGAATCGGGCTGTCCGCGACCCAGAAACCGGTTGAAGCGATTGCGCGATTTCTGGTCGGAGTTGGCGAGAACAGCGCGAAATCGCCCGGGTGCACCATCGTCGACATCGGCCACCGCAGAGAGCGCGACCTGGCACTCGAAATTCCGGATTCCCCGCTCGAAGCCGTGATGTCGGCCGAAGTCTGGGAGCAGGTGTATGGGCGCTTGGCCGAACTGATCGCAAACCACCGCACCACGCTCATTTTCGTCAATACGCGGCGGATGGCCGAACGCGTGACCCGGCATCTTTCCGATCGGCTCGGTGCGGAAGAGGTCTGCGCGCATCACGGCAGTCTCGCAAAAGAGCAGCGCTTTGATGCCGAGCAGCGCCTCAAAGGCGGGACGCTCAAGGCGCTGGTGGCGACCGCCTCCCTCGAACTCGGCATCGACATCGGCGACGTCGATCTCGTCTGCCAGCTCGGTTCGCCGCGTTCCATCGCAAGTTTTCTGCAACGGGTCGGCCGATCCGGCCACGCGGTCGACGGCACGCCCAAGGGCCGGCTGTTTCCGCTCTCGCGCGACGAACTCGTCGAATGCACCGCATTGCTCGACAGCGTTCGACGCGGCGAGCTTGACCGGCTCGTGCCGCCCGAACAGCCTCTCGACGTGCTGGCGCAACAGATCGTCGCCGAGGTCGCTGCGCGCGAATGGGGCGAGGATGAGCTTTACGCGCTCCTGCGCCGGGCCTGGCCTTATCAGGCATTGGCACGAGAGGATTTCGCGGCAGTGGTGCGGATGCTGGCCGATGGATTCAGCACGCGTCGCGGCCGGCGCGGCGCGCTGATCCATTACGACGGCGTCAACCGCGTGCTGCGCGGCCGGCGCGGCGCCCGGCTCACGGCGCTGACCTCGGGCGGGACCATTCCGGACAATGCCGATTACCAGGTGCTGCTTGAGCCGGAAAATCAGGTCATCGGCTCGGTCAACGAAGATTTCGCGGTCGAAAGCTTGGCCGGCGATATCTTCCAACTCGGCAATAAGAGCTATCGCATCATCCGCGTTGAGCGCGGCATCGTGCGTGTGGAAGATGCGCAAGGCATGGCGCCGAACATTCCGTTCTGGCTGGGCGAAGCGCCGGGCCGCAGCGACGAATTGTCATTGTCGGTCTCGCGGCTGCGGATGGAAATGGAATCGCGTCTGCGCTGCGATCCGTCAGGCGAAGGCGTCTTGCGTTGGCTCATTGATGACGTCAGCATCGCCGAGCCGGCTGCAAGGCAACTGCTCGATTATCTGCGATCCGGCTTTCTGGGGCTCGGCTGCCTGCCTACCCAGGACACGATCGTATTCGAACGTTTCTTCGATGAAGCCGGCGGAATGCAGCTTGTCATTCATTCGCCTTACGGCAGTCGTATCAACCGCGCCTGGGGCCTCGCGCTGCGCAAGCGGTTCTGCCGCAAGTTCAATTTCGAGCTACAGGCGGCGGCGACCGAAGACAACATTGTTCTGTCGCTCACGGCCGCGCACAGCTTCCCACTCGACGACGTCTCACGCTACCTCAACTCAGCAACGGTGAGGACGCTCCTCATCCAGGCCGTGCTCGATGCGCCGATGTTCATTACCCGTTGGCGCTGGGTGATTGGAGTGGCGCTCGCACTCCCGCGCTTCCGCGGCGGCCGTAAAGTGCCGCCACAGCTCGCGCGCATGGGGGCTGAGGATTTGATCGGCGCCGTCTTTCCCGACCAGATCGCTTGCGCGGAGAATCTCGTCGGCGAACGCGAGATCCCCGACCATCCCTTGGTACGCCAGACCATCGACGATTGTCTCGATGACGCAATGGATATTGCCGGCCTGGAAGGAGTGCTGCGCCGGATCGAGGCCGGCGACATCCGGATCGTGAGCCGCGACCTGACCGAGCCTTCGCCGCTCGCGCTCGAAGTACTCTCAGCCCGGCCCTATGCTTACCTCGATGATGCGCCGTTGGAGGAGCGCCGGACGCAAGCCGTCATGAGCCGGCGCTGGCTCTCGCCGGAAACGGCAGCGGAGCTTGGCCGGCTCGATCCCGAGGCGATTCTCCGTGTGCGCGCCGAAGCCTGGCCCGAGCCCGCTACGGCCGATGAGCTGCACGACGCCATGGTGTGGCTCGGCTTCATTACCGGCGAAGAGGCTGCTGCGCGGCCGTCGTGGAATGCGTGGCTCGCCGACCTTGCCCAGCATCGGCGGGCGGCACGGCTCGACGTGAACGGCCGGATGCTCTGGATTACGGCGGAGCGTGTGCCGCACTTTGCGGCGTTGCGGCCGGGAGTAAAGCCTGAGCCCGCGATTGCTGCTCCCGCTGCCTCTCACGGACTGGAAGAAACAGCGGAACGGTCGCGCGAGGCGGCGCTGATCGAAATTCTGCGCGGCCGGCTGGAAGGGCAAGGGCCAGTCACGCAAGCGGCGCTTGCTGCCGCACTCGGCCTCGGATCGAACGACATCGCCGCCGCCCTGACAGCACTGGAAGTGGAAGGCTTCGCCATGCGCGGGCAGTTCACGCCGGACGCTGCCGGGGAGGAATGGTGCGAGCGCCGGCTGCTCGCGCGCATCAATCGATATACGGTGAAGCGCCTGCGTGCGGAGATCGAGCCGGTCGCCGCGCGCGACTTTCTGCGCTTCCTGCTCAAGTGGCAACGCGTCTCGGCCGATGCGCGCATGGAGGGCTCCGGCTCCATCGAGGCGGTCGTGGGCCAACTCGAAGGTTTCGAAGCGCCGGCCGGCGCTTGGGAGACGGAAATTCTGCCGGCCCGTATCGCCGGTTATCAGCCGCATTGGCTGGACGCGCGATGTCTGGCCGGACACGTGACATGGATGCGGCTGCGCCCCCGCAAAGGCGGCACCAATGGCAGCGACTCGCGTCCGTCGCCGGTACGCACCACGCCGATCACGCTTCTGGCGCGCCGCCGTGCGGCACTCTGGGCCTCGCTGTCGCCTGGGCCTGACCCAAGCCACTTGAGCCCGCGGGCGCAGGCCGTGGCGGAGTTCATTTTGCAACGCGGCGCGTCGTTCTTCGACGAATTGATGGACGGTACCGGCCTGCTGCGGTCGCAGACCGAAGAGGCGCTCGCCGAACTGGTCGCCGCAGGTCTCGTCAGCTCCGACAGTTTCGGAGGCCTTCGCGCACTCCTGGTCCCATCGGGAGAACGCAGGCCGATCGCCGGCGCACGTCGGCGCCGGCGCACCGTCGAGTTTGGCATGGAAGCGGGCGGCCGCTGGGCGCTCCTGCGCCACGCGCCCGAGGGAAGGGAGGCGGCCTTCGAGCAGAAAGCAATTGAGCACGTGGCGCAGGCGCTGCTGCGTCGGTATGGCGTCGTGTTCTGGAGGCTCATTGAGCGCGAGGCTGCTTGGCTCCCGCCCTGGCGGGACTTGCTGCGCGTCTACCGCCGGTTTGAGAGCCGCGGCGAAATCCGCGGCGGCCGGTTCGTCGCCGGGTTCTCGGGCGAGCAGTTTGCTTTGCCGGATGCCGTAGGCGCGCTTCGCGAAACCAGGCGCCAGGCGCCTTCGGGCGAGTTGATCTCACTCTCTGCGGCCGACCCGCTCAACCTCATCGGCATAGTGACGCCAGGACCGAAGCTCGCGGCGCTCACCGGTAATCGTCTCCTCTACCGGGATGGACTGCCGGTCGCGCTGCGCGCGTCCGGCGAGGTTCATTTTCTTGAGCGCCTCGATCCTCCAAGCGAATGGGATGCGCACAAGGCGTTGCTGCGGGCGAGATCGGAGCCGTCGATCGCCTGCTGAGGCCACGGTCCAGTGTAGTCAGCTGAGAATCACATCGCTCGTAATCGCCCGCACGTCGCGCTGACCGGTGAGCGCCATGCTCACTTCAAGCTCGGCACGGATGATGGCAAGCGCCCGGCGCACGCCAGCCTCGCCGGCCGCCGCGAGGCCGTAGAGGAAGGCGCGTCCGACAAGACAGCCACGGGCGCCCCGCGCCAGCGCCTTAAGGACGTCCTGGCCCGAGCGGATGCCGCTGTCGAACAGGACCTCGACGCGGTCGCCAACGGCATCGGCGACATGCGGCAGCGCCGCAATCGAAGACGGGGCGCCGTCAAGCTGGCGGCCGCCGTGGTTGGAGACCACGATGGCATCGACGCCCATGGCGGCCGCACGCTTTGCATCTTCGATATCGAGAATCCCTTTGAGCACGAGCTTGCCGGGCCAAAGGCTGCGCACCCATTCGATGTCGCGCCAGCTCAGGCTGCGGTCGAAGTTCTCGTTTGCCCAGCTGGCCGATTTGATCATTCCCGAGCCTTTGAGAAAGGCTTCGATATTGCCAAATCCGCGACGCCGGGCGCGCAACACCGAGATCCCCCATGCCGGTTTGGTAGCGAGATCGAATGCATTGGCGAGCGCAATGCGCGGCGGCACCGTAAGGCCGTTCTTGATGTCCATGTGGCGCTGCCCGCGCATCGGCAGATCGACCGTCACGAACAGTGCGGAGCACCTGGCGGCACCCACCCGCTCGATGACCGAGCGGCTAAAGCCGCGGTCGCGGAAAACGTAGAGCTGAAACCAGAACGGCGCCTTGGTGGCCTGCCGGACCTCCTCGATCGTGCAGATCGACATGGTCGAGAGGCAGAATCGGGTGCCTTGCGCCTCCGCCGCGCGCGCCGCCAGAATCTCGCCGTCGCCATACATGAGGCCGGTCATGCCGGCCGGCGCGAGTGCGACCGGCATCGCGATCGACTCGCCCAGAAGCGAGGTTTCAAGCGAGACCGAGGAGACATCGACCAACACGCGCTGGCGCAGCGTAATCGAATCGAGGTCGGCGCGGTTGGCGCGCAGCGTCAGCTCGTCATAGGACCCGCGGTCGACATAATCGAACAGGGCGCGCGGAATGCGCCGGCGCGCAACTTGTCGCAGGTCTTCAATGTTTGTGAAAACGGCCATATCAGGGGTCAGGTATCAGATAGCAGATAGCAGGGATCAGATGTCGAAAGCAGGTCAGCTCATTTTTGATTCTTGACATCTGATACCTGATCTCTGGTTACCGGCATTTCGCTGCTCTCGTGGTACCTGAACTGGCCGGTCTTGCGAAAGCGCCACAGATATAACGGCACTTCGACCTCGATCGCGGTCGGCTCGATGCCGAGCCCCTCGAGCGTACGGCCATCGCGCTTGGCTTCATCCGAGACGACGTTATCGGTTTTGAGCAGTTCGACCTGATCGGGCGTCAGCAGCGGCTTGGGCAGGAATTGAAGGAAGGCGGCCTGGAGCTTGGCCAGTGAAAACGGCAGCGGCAGCAGCAGGCGACGGCGCTCGATCGTGCGCAGCACATATTGCATCAGGTCCTTGAACGAAAGCACCTCGGGCCCGCCAAGCTCGTGGATACTGCCGGGGCTGGCGCGGCCCTCGACCGCCGCAGTCAGCGCCGCTCCGACGTCCCCGGCGAAGACGGGCTGGAACCGGGTGCGGCCGCCGCCAATAAGCGGCAGTGCCGGCGACACTCGCGCAATCGCGGCGAACCGATTGAAGAAATGGTCTTCGGGCCCAAACACGATCGAAGGCCGAAAGATCGTGGCGCTCGGCATCGCGGCGCGGACAAGTTTTTCTCCCTGCGCCTTGGTCCGCGCGTAAAGCGAGGATGATGCCTCGTTGGCGCCGATCGCCGACACATGCACGAGCCGCGCTCCAAACGCCGATGCGGCGCGCGCCACCGTTTCGGCCCCGAGACCATGCACTTCCTCAAACCGCTGCCGTCCGCGCTCGAACAATATCCCGACGAGGTTGATGAGCACGTCGGCATCGCGCGCGGCGGCCTCGACCGATGCGGGATAACGCAGATTCGCCTGCACGGCATGGATCTGCCCGACGCGCCCCAGCGGCTGGAGATGGCCGGCAAGCTCGGGGCGGCGCACCGCAACGCGGATGCGGTAGCCCTCCTTGCAGAGCGCGCGCACCACGTGGCGGCCGAGGAATCCCGAGCCGCCGAAGACCGTGATCAGCGTGTCGACATTGGCCTGGCGGAGCATCCGTGATCGGCGGTTCTCGGGCGCCGGCAGGACGAAAATGGCGCCGCGCCGCGAATACAGGAACGGTCCGGCGCTGTACAGAGGCCGAAGGGTGTTTGGTCGAACGGCGGGGCTCGAACCGAGCCCCGCCGTCGAATTGACAACCCCGAACGCCGCCCCTTATCTCTCCAGCACGGCCCAGGTGGCGGAATTGGTAGACGCACTAGTTTCAGGTACTAGCGCCGCGAGGCGTGGAGGTTCGAGTCCTCTCCTGGGCACCAGGACTGTTTTCCTACCTCTCTTTCACCACTGTCGGCGTACGTTGAACCGCCCACGGAGGCACTTGAATAGCTGCGGCTGAGACCACTGGATTAGACCGGATCTACATCGACATTCTTGGGTCGGAATACTGATCGTCACCTTCCGACAGCCGGCACCCCTGCCCAACCAGAGGCAGGCAGCGAGCGAGCGATCTACGCTGACGCGCCGCGGGACGACGCGTGCTTCGTCAGACGGTTTTGAGGTTCTCAGCGGATTCCTTGCCGCGGTTGCTGACCACATCATATTGGATGGTCTGCCCCTCGTTGAGGCCGCTTAACCCCGCGCGCTCCACCGCCGAGATGTGGACGAACACGTCCTTGCCGCCGCCTTGCGGCTGAATAAATCCGTACCCTTTAGCTGGGTTGAACCACTTCACGGTCCCTTTCGCCATCGTCGCCTCCTATGCAAATGCAATAATCGGGCATTTCGCCCAATGGTTCGATCCGAGTTTTGGGAGATGACTTGACGCTGCCCAAGGACGGGAGCTTGCAAGGCAGACCGAAAACTGGGCGGTTGCTTGTAGGATTGAACCGCAACTGGGTCAATGAGAAATCCTCGAAGCAGCGCCGTGCTTTATGCGGTGGTTCGGCGTGCGCTGGCTGACGGGAGTATCTGATACTGGATAAGGCTCAGGCAATCGTTACCGCTTTCTTGCTCAGCCGCCACAGCTGAAATCCTTCATCCGCGATGGCTTGTTCGATGACCTCGCGCGATAGCTTGTGGGGAGGAGCCTGATAAGGGCTCCGGCTCGCTCTGGCTGCTGTGTTGAAATTCGACGGTCGAGCTCGATGCGTTCCGGCTCGGGCGCGTTTGCCACGGGGATCTCCCCTCTCTAAAGGTCGGAGAACGATTTGTCCCTGGGCGCCGGCGCCTGGCGAAGCCACTAATAATCGGGTTAATATGCGCCTTAGAGGTTGCTTTAACCACTTGCTTTTTATAGCCCTCGAACGAATCGACGCCGGCGATAAAGCCTCTGGCTATGACAATTGCAAAGCCGACGCCTTGAAACCAACACATCTATCCCCATATAAACGCACTGACCTGACTTGGTCCTGGCGAGTCGCGTGTACGGATTCCGTCAACGGTTTCTGGCTTGCCCCTTGACCTTCACTGACAAACCCAGATCACGCGGGGGTGTCTTACGCCACCGCGCCACGGGCGGCTCGCGCACTTCGCTGCGGTCTCGCCGTCTCGCACCATAGAAAGCTTGTCCATTGACCTCTTTTCGTGATTTCGGCCTCGCCGAACCGATCACGCGCGCGCTCGCGGAAGAGCGATACCTCGCGCCAACGCCGATTCAGATGCGAACCATTCCCGGCGTTCTATCGGGCCGCGACGTGATCGGGATCGCGCAAACCGGCACGGGCAAGACCGCGGCGTTCGCGCTGCCGATTCTGCATCATCTCGTCACCAACAGACCTCATCCGGACCGCAAAACCTGCCGCGTGCTGGTCCTGAGCCCCACGCGCGAACTGTCCGGTCAAATACTTGATAGATTCCATGCTTACGGCCGCCATGTCGGATTTAGGGCCGCGCTGGTGATCGGCGGTGTGTCGATGGGCGCCCAGGTACGCGCCTTGCAAAACGGTGTCGACGTACTGGTGGCCACGCCTGGACGGCTGCTCGACCTTGTAAGGAGCAACGCACTGCGTCTCCGCGACGTGGAGCTTCTCGTGCTCGATGAAGCCGACCGGATGCTCGATATGGGCTTTATTCATGAGATTCGGAAGATTATCGCAAAACTTCCTCCGCAACGGCAGACGCTGCTGTTTTCCGCGACGATGCCGCGTGCCATAGCCCAACTTGCGGATCAGATCTTGTGCAATCCGGTCAAGGTCGCCGTGACACCAGTCGCCTCGACGGTCGACACCGTCGAGCAGCGCATCATCCGTGTCGAGCGCGAGGCCAAGGGTGCGATCCTAGTACAAATATTGCAGAGGGAATCAATCGACCGCGCGCTCGTATTCACCCGCACCAAGCATGGCGCGGACAAGGTGGTACGCGGCCTCATCAAGGCTGGCATCACAGCCCACGCGATCCATGGCAACAAGTCGCAGAATCAGCGCGAACGGGTGCTTGCCGCCTTTCGCAAAGGGACAGTGCGCACACTGGTCGCTACCGACATCGCTTCTCGCGGCATTGATGTCGATGGCATAAGCCACGTGGTGAATTTCGATCTTCCGAACGTACCGGAGACCTATGTGCATCGCATCGGCCGCACCGCTCGCGCGGGCGCGCCCGGTGTCGCAATCTCGCTCTGCGACTCCGAAGAGGCGGCATACCTTCGCGAGATCGAGAAGCTCATCCGCATGTCCATCCCGACGACGGACCGCCGATCGTTTCCACGACAGGCTCAGCCACCGACGATGCAGCGCCGCTCAGCGCGACCACCGGCCAATGCGCTGGATGACCAGCGGAAGCGGAGCAGCAGCGCGCCGCGCGGGCAACGTCGACAGCAGCAGCCGCGGAACGCTCCAGGCGGAATTGACGCGGCCCCGTTCCTACATCGCAGCTCTCGCAGAGGCCATAACGCAGAATCTCGTCGCAGTGAAGGCGGCAATCCGAAGCGGTAAGAATTGTCCGAGGGAAAACGCATCGAATGGAAGTTTTCTAATCGAGATTTTGCCTGAGATCGAGCGCAGAAAGGAAAGCAGTGCACATTTACATCTTCAAATCCGAGACGCGGATGGAGCTTCGCGCATTCGCCGGCGATCCGGCGGGGAGCAAGCTGCCGCAGCGGCATGGACCATGGACTGGCATCGGCGTGGTCCGGCCGGAAGGCAATCCTCCGCACGGCTTCTCACGTGTGGCGATCGAGCGGGCCATCAACGGCGAAGGATTTCAACTCTGGCGCTTGACCGAAAAGGCCGAAGTCCCCGCCTGATCGGCATGAGAAGAAGGAGGGCTACTGATTTATTCGGCCCCAGGCCGGGGACAAAGACGTGTCCGTCCATATCTCCGCCGTGGAACGTGCGGAGGGTCTACCGGTCGAATTGAGATTGTCAGTAATCGCGGCAACTGGTCAGCGGACAATCTCAAGGTTCGTTGATCATAGCACTCGCGGCGTCGCGACCGACCACAAATGCCGCAGCAGCAGGATTGGAAAACATTTGCAGGTATTAGTTCGCGACAACAATGTCGATCAAGCTCTCAGGGTTCTAAAAAAGAAGATGCAGCGCGAGGGCGTTTTTCGCGAAATGAAGCGTCGCAAGGCCTATGAAAAGCCGTCTGAGCGTCGGAACCGCGAGAAAGCAGAGGCGATCCGGCGAGCGCGCAAGGCGGCCCGGAAACGGGCTCAGCGCGAAGGCCTGATCCCGGGCCCCAAGCGCCGAAACGACGAACGCCGCCCTACCAGGCGGCCCACATCGATCTGAGTGCTTCGGCCCGCTTCGGGCTCATCGGATCCAGCCAAAGCCGTAAAGAATGGCGGGCTGAGGTTCAGGTGAAGCCCACGTAAGCATCCGGCAACCGATGCGCGTCTAGGCCTTCCCGCTACGCGGTAAGAGCCAAGCCATGACTCTTTTATGCGGGTCCCCGCTGCCGCGGAACTTGTGCTTCTCCAGCGCTTTTATCGCGAAATCCGCAACTTGCTTTTTGGTTTGTCGCTTATCCGGAGGTAGCGACATCCACTCGCGGATAATGGTGCGTCGGGCATCGTGCTCAGGTCTCATCTTTCAATCTCCTCTCAGCGTGCGCCATGAGCTGGGATATATCAGTTCACAACATGCGGCCTAGGCCCGCTCGCCGCGGTTAGTCTGCTCGGCCACCGTGGGGATGAGGTCGCTGATGAAGGTAGCACGGGGTCCCCTCATTAACCTTGGCTCCTTCAGACCGCAACCTTGGCTCCTTCAGACCGCGTGACGCTGTTGGCGGTCGTCCGGCGGCTTCCAACAGCGATTCGAAATTGCTCCGTGAGGCTCAACAGCGCGAACGTCAGTTCAGTCGCGCGCCCGAACGGCAGATTCCGATCGCCGACAGAAAATCCCAGCACGCGGCACCCTGCTCCGCGCCCGCCACGCCCGGCAACGCACGCATCAACGGTTGCACCGTGTGCAGCGGAGGCAGGTTAGCCGCAAATTCGCGCGCCAGGAGCTGCTTGCAACGCTCCAGATCCTCGGCCGTTGGAAACAGCAGCTGTCCGATTCGGTTGGATTCTTGGCGTTCCGCGTCGTCCAACCCATCGAAACCATGGACCAGCCGTCCATCCGTCGTCATGATGTAGCGATGCGGAATGGCATTGCAGAGTTCGCCGCGGCTGCCCAGCACGCATACGAGAAAGTAATGCTCGCCGGCCGCGGCGCCGACCAGCATGCTGACGTTTCCTTCGCCGAGGCCGCGAAATCGAACCCAGTCGCGCCAGGATAGCCGAGCCCACGCGGCAGAGTGTTCATCCCAATGCAGGATGACGGTGTTCTCGGGAGTTGGTTTCATCGTCATCTCCCGATTTTACCTTTACACACATGCCGACCAGAGCCCGGCGCTGCGTGATCGATCTGCGCCGACAAGCCCACCGGACGAGGCTGTCCGACGCTTGATCAGCCGACCTTAAGGTTCTCCGCGGATTCTTTGCCGCGATTGCTGACCAATTCATATTGAATGGTCTGCCCCTCGTTGAGGCTGCTCAATCCCGCGCGCTCCACCGCCGAGACGTGGACGAACACGTCCTTACCGCCGCCTTGCGGCTGAATGAATCCGTAACCTTTTGTCGGGTTGAACCACTTCACGGTCCCTGTCGGCATCGTCGTCGTCTCCTGTGATCAGGTGAATAATCCGGCATCTCGCCCCGATCCGGTCGATCCGAATTTTGGGAGATGACTTGAGGCTGCCCAATGACGGGAGCTTGCAAGGCAGACCGAAAAACTGGGCTCTCCTTTGTACGATTGACCCACGTTTGGGTCAATGCGATCCCAGAAGCGCTGCGGCGAATTGTGCGCTGGTTCGCGGTGCGCCGGTGCGCGATGCGAAGTTCCACGCCGCCCGGCGTCGATCTACAGAGCACTCGGTAGGCATCTGATGCGTTTCCGCAGGCCGAGAAAGAATTCATTGCAGCCGGGGCAAACTGAGTCTGTAGGGATGTCCTTTCGGCTGCAGGGCGCCTTCGTGCATCGCATCTTGCCGGCCCGCGGGCAGTGCTCTGGCGCAGGCGGCGCGGCCGAAGAGATTCGAAATCCTGACCCGAATTCGTAATCTGCAACAAGTCGATGAGTTTACCACGCCTCGTTTTGGAATCGCGTGTGCCAGAACAACTTGCTGTTTTTTCGACATTCAGCATGCGGATTCTTAGTCGATATGATTCGGTGCACTATGCAGCCGGATTCCCTATTATCAGCTGCCACGGGCGCTCCGTGACTATCCCGAGCTACGCGGCGTGAGCCGACTCACGTTCCTTGAAAGCCTCCGCTGCGCTCGTCTCGTGCTTTGGGACGAGGGTCGACAACGTCTTATTTCCTTTCGTGAGATGCGCCGTCAAGTCGAATCAGAATTGATCGCCTCAATCGGCTGTTCGCCCTCGACAACGTAAATCGTCGTGCCCTGAAGGCCCGGATTTGGCAGATCTGGCCTGCAGCCTATCAATTATCCAGGAAGCTTCGGAGGATCCTTGACCGACTCGGATGCTTCAGCTTCCTGAGCGCCTTGGCCTCTATCTGGCGGATGCGCTCCCGCGAGACTGAGAACTGTATTCCGACCTCCTCCAGCGTGTGGTCTTTGTTCAGCCCGATGCCATAGCGCATGCGCAGCACGCGCTCCTCGCGTGGGGTTACGGAAGCAAGGACGCGCGTAGTGGTCTCGCGCAAGTTCGACTGAATTGCTGCGTCGATCGGGAGAATGGCGTCCGCATCCTCGATGAAGTCGCCGAGATTCGAATTCTCCTCATCGCCGATCGGAGCCTCCAAGGAGAAAGGCTCCTTGGTGATATTCAGCACCTTTTGCACCTTTTCCAAAGGCATACCGAGCTTTATGGCGATCTCTTCAGGTGTCGGCTCGCGGCCGATCTCGTTAAGCATTTGGCGGTTGGCGCGCATGACCTTGCTGATGGCTTCCATCATGTGCGCGGGAATGCGGATAGTGCGTGCCTGGTCGGCAATCGACCGGCTGACGGCTTGCCGGACCCACCAGCTGGCATACGTCGCAAACTTGTAGCCGCGGCGGTACTCGAATTTGTCAACTGCCCTCATCAGGCCGATATTGCCTTCCTGGATCAGGTCGAGAAACTGCAGGCCGCGGTTCCTGTATTTCTTAGCGATCGAGACGACGAGCCGGAGGTTCGCCTCCACCATCTCCTTCTTGGCTTGGCGCGCTTCGTGCTCACCCTTCTGTACGCTCTGTACGATTTTTCGGAACTCGCCGATGTCAAGCCCGGTCTCGGCCGCGAGTGCGTGTATCTCGTGGCGGCGCTGATTGATCCTGTCCTTTTCTTCGGCGACGAAGCTCTTCCAGCCGTTTGCGGGGAATTTCGAGACCCGGTTGAGCCAGAGTGGATCGAGCTCGGAGCCGTAGTAATTTGTCGAGAACTCCTCGCGCGCGACGCCGTGGCTCTCGGCGAGCCGCATCAGGCGGCCCTCGCAGCCGACGAGGCGCTTGTTCACGTCATAGAGCTGCGCGATGAGCGCGTCGATCCGCGCTTGATTGAGCCGCAGGGACTTCACCGCAGTGATGATCTCGCGCTTGAGTGTCTTGTATTTGCGCTCCCGCGCGGGAGAAAGCGACATGTTGTGGAGCTGCTTATGGATGTCCTGATCCCGCAGGCGGCGCAATCTCGTGTAGTTGTCGACGATCATGTCAAAGGTCTCGATCACCTTGGGCATGAGAGCAGCCTCGATCGCAGCGAGCGAAAGCGAGGCTACGAGATCCTCCGTATCCATCTCGCGCTCGTCGAGCGCACCCACGCTCGGCCGCTCGCCGTCGGAACTGGCGGCAACGGCGGGGCCGAACGGGGTCGGCGCAGCGGGAAGCGGCGCGTTCTGCGGCGGCTGGCTCGCCTCGCCCGGCCCAGGAGTGCCCGTCACCGACGGCTGAGTGTTAGTGCTGACGCCCGCGTCCGGCATTATCTGGTCGTCGGGTCTCGCATAGGTCGGTTCCAGGTCGATGATGTCGCGGAGGAAAATCTTCCCCTCGTTGAGCTCATCGCGCCAGATGATAATGGCCTGCACCGTGAGCGGGCTTTCGTACAGCCCAGCCATCATGGCGTCGCGGCCGGCCTCGATACGCTTCGCGATCGCGATTTCGCCCTCGCGAGAGAGGAGCTCCACCGAGCCGATCTTGCGCAGATACAAGCGCACCGGATCAGGGGTAATCTCGGCCGGTTCGGACCTACCGCTCTTGAATGGGCCTTGCGGGTTCAGCTCGACGATCTCACCTTTTTCGCCCTCTATCTGCGACTCCAAGCGTGCTGCCTGCGAAACGAGACGCTCGCCCTCCTCGTGCTCGTCTGTCTCGGTTTCATCAGTCGCGACCACGTTGATACCCATTTCGCTGAGCGTGGCCAAAATGGCATCAATCTTGTCGGAAGGAACCTCCTCCGAGAGCATCATCGAATTGAACAGCTCGTAGGTGACATAGCCACGAGTCTTCGCCTGCTTGATCATTTTGCGAATGGAGGGCTCTGCAAGGTCGAATAGTGCGCCGTCCGACGGGTTGTCTGGATCTCGCTTCTCGGGCGCCGCTCGCTCGTCGTTACGGGTTGGCGCCTTGACTTGGCTCGCCACGGGCGCTCCTCCAGTGGAGCGCGGCTGCTACGGCGGCCTCGGCTGCGCTCTCCAGCAGCGGCGCGGTGACCACTGCCCATGCTTAGATCAATATGTCCCTCCGTGGTCGTTTTAGCCACTTATTTTATTTCAAAGCCTCGGGAACAAACCGCCTGCCGGCGGCTGCGGTCGGCGAGCCCTCGGATGAACCTGACTCACCGATCCAATCCGTGAGGTGCTCAATTCCCTTTGCGGCCTCTCGCCTACCGGCGGATTCCCGACCTCCTGTAAGCATTGGTTCGAGTCGGACTTCACGCTGTTTCCGAGTGCACAGGTACCGGCCATCTGACATTCATGCCCTGAAACGAAGCCACTCCGCGAGCGCCTTTTCGCCGGCCTGGCTCGCCTCTTCCCAGGAGCCGTATTCGCCCTTCGATTCGCTGATAGGGAGCTCCTGGCCGGCGCGGTGGATCTGCCACGTGTAACGATTGGGCAGCGGAGAGTGATGCTTCACCTCAACGTGGAACTCGGGCCCGAGATCACGTGGCATAGTCGCCTCCCTGGAACTTCGCTGGGGACCGGGCCGGACGGTTTTCATGGCCGCGTCGAATGAGTCGGCCGGCCCCGCTACAGGCGTTCAATGCGACGACGTTCCGTGTGCAGCGTGGTTGGTTTCCTGCAGAGTGACGGCGGTTTTCGCCCGTTCCGCGCAATCGTGCCCGTTCTGGTACGCATCGTGAATTTGCTGGTCGAGGTTTCCGAGCATACGACACGCGCTCGTTGCACAAGCGGAAGCGCAACCGCTCTCTCAGGCACCGGCGCCCAGAGGCTCGTCGTCTTAATTCTGCGCCGGTAATAGTAAACCGTTACGCCCAATAAGAGAACTTGGCGAGTCAAAAGTCCTGGCGGGGACCGGGCGGGAGCTTCCGAATGTCCCAGTTCGGCGCCGCATCGCACTCCGGGCTTGGACGACGTCACCCAGAGCACACGGCATTGAAGCGAACTGGCGCCTATGAAAGTACGCCGGTGATGTGGCAGTCGGTCGTCAACCTGCATTGCTTCTCGAAACGCGCAGATCGATAGCGGCCTCCTCGCGCGGATGACAAGGACAGCCGTGTTGCCCCAAAGGGCAATATACGGCCTATCCAATTCGGCCTAGAGCGAACGCCTAGAGCGTTTATCCAGGGAGACCAACAACATGAGCACGATCAGCACGATAGGGCTCGCGGTGCTCGCGGGCCTCGCTGCCATGGTGGCGGCTGGCCCGCCGGCGTCGGCGCAGCAACAGCAGCCGCCGAACATACTGGTCGTCATGGGAGATGACGTCGGCTGGTTCAACATCGGCGCCTATCATCAGGGGATAATGTCCGGCAAGACGCCAAACCTCGACCAGTTGGCCGCGCAGGGCATGCGGTTCACCGATTATTACGCCGAGGCAAGCTGTACGGCCGGCCGGGCGAACTTCATCACCGGCGAGTTACCGCTGCGCACGGGCCTCACGACAGTGGGTCAGGCCGGCGCGGACGTCGGTATACCGGACGAAGCCGTCACTATGGCCACCGTGCTGAAATCGCGCGGGTATGAAACTGGGCAGTTCGGGAAGAACCATCTCGGCGATTTGAACAAGTACCTCCCGACGGTGCATGGGTTCGATGAATACTTCGGTTACCTTTACCACCTCGATGCGATGTCGGACCCGTACTGGTTCGATTACCCGCAAGACTGGATCGACAAGTACGGCCCGCGCGACTTGGTCCACTCCTATGCGACGGATGTTGACGATCCAACCATGCAGCCGCGCTGGGGCAGAGTCGGCAAGCAGCGGATTGTCGATGAAGGTCCGCTGGCGCCGTTTCCGAACATGGCAGGACGGCAGAATTGGCAGGAAGGCCGCAAGGCGAAATACGACATGGAGACGTTCGACGATGTGCTGGTCAAGGCATCGAGCGACTTCATGGACAAGGCGAAGCGGGACGGCAAGCCGTTTTTCATCTGGCACAACACCACGCGCATGCACGTGTTCACCTACATTCCACCGAAGTATCAGCGGATGATGAACCCTGATTCCAATTACGGTCTGGAAGAGGCCGGAATGGCCCAGATGGACGATAGTGTCGGCGCGTTGCTCAAGCACTTGGACGACATCGGTGAAACCAACAACACCATCGTGATCTTCACCACCGACAACGGCGCTGAAGTATTCACCTGGCCGGATGGCGGCATGACGCCGTTTCGGGCGACCAAGGGAACGGTTTTCGAGGGCGGCTTCCGGGTGCCGGCGATCATCCGCTGGCCGGGCAAGATCAAACCGGGCAGCATCCAAAACGGCCTGTTCTCCGGTCTCGATTGGCTTCCAACTCTCGCTGCCGCGGCCGGGAACCCCAACATTACCCAGCAGCTGCTGCAAGGCGTGAAGCTTGGCGACCGGACCTACAAGAACCACTTGGACGGCTACAACCAGATGGACCTGCTGCTCGGCAACGGGCCATCGAAGCGGCATGAACTGTTCTATTTCGGTGGGCCGACCCTTGGTGCCATCCGCATCGACGACTTCAAGTTCCAGTTCTACCAGCAGCCCTATGGCTGGCCCGGCGAAAAGACCACGACGGACATGCCAACCATTGTCAATATTCGCCAAGATCCCTTCGAGCGAACGCCGTCAATCCGGGGCGAGACGTTAAATCATATGGGCGGCGGATACATGAATGACTTCTATGCGCGAGAGTTTTGGCGTTTCGTCCTCGTGCAGCAGCAGGTTGCGGCATTGGCGCAGACGGCTATCGAGTTTCCCCCGATGCAGGCGCCAGCCTCATTCAATCTCGAAGCGGTCAAACGTCAGATTGACGAGATGATGAAATCACACGAAGGGCAATAGCCCAAAGACAGCAGCTCGGCAGACGCGCCCCTTGAGCGCATCTGCCGAGACGTTCGGATGGTGCCCCCCGAGGTGGGCCAGCTCGCCCTTCGAGACGCATCACACAATCGGCAACGGCCAACTGTGTGATGCTCCTAAGACGAGGTGGACAGCGCTGTCAGGATTCGCCACGCTTCAATTTGGCTGAAGCAGGATTAGTCTTACTGCGTCAGACCAGTTTCCGGGTGGGTGACCGCCGCCCGCCTGGCTTAAGCGCATTCCGCTCTCCTCCGCCGGGGGCTGTGTGTCGCGAGAAGGTCTTCGGTGGCATATGAATCTCAATCGTCCGATCATCTTCTGGATCGCGACCCTCGCGGCGTTCGTCGCAGTGGTGGTGCTGCTCCGGGGCGTTCTGCTGCCGTTCGTGACCGGCATGGCGCTTGCCTACCTGCTCAGTCCGATCGCAGACCGAATCGAGCGCCTTGGAGTGAGCCGGCTGCTGGCGACGCTTGCCATTATCACCATCGCGGCTGTGACGATTGCAGTTTTGCTCGTCCTCACTCTTCCAACGATCGTCAGAGAGGCCTCGCATTTGATCGAGGATCTCCCCCTTTACGTCGGAAAGCTGCGGACGCTGGCAACCGATCCAAGTCGGCCCTGGCTCAGCAAGGTCGTCGGCGAAGGGCTGGGCGAGGCCGAGCGCTCGCTCAACGAGCTGACGACACTCGCGGCCAGCTCCTTTGACGCATTCGTTCACTCGCTATGGTCGGGAGGAGAGGCCCTGATCTCGTTCCTTTCGCTTGCGGTGGTGGCTCCCATCGTTGCCTGCTATCTCATTTACGATTGGCACAGAATGATCGCGACTCTCGACCACTGGATACCCCCGGCACGTCGGGAGACCGTGCGGGCCCTCGCCTCGGAGATCGATAAGACGATCAGCGGTTTCGTGCGCGGCCAGAGTCTGCTCTGCCTCGTTCTGGCGTCGTTCTATGCGTCGGCACTGGCGTCGATCGGCCTCAGCCACGGAATCCTGATCGGCCTTGCGTCAGGACTGCTGAGCTTCATACCGTATCTCGGCTCGCTCTCCGGTCTGATTATTTCCCTGGGCGTTGCCATCGCGCAATTCTGGCCGGATTGGAGCCGGATCCTTCTCGTGCTCGGCGTGTTCATTATCGGGCAATCCCTTGCGGACTACGTCCTGGCGCCGTATCTGGTCGGGCGACGCGTGCATTTGAATCCCGTATGGATGATGTTTGCTCTGTTTGCATTCGGCTATCTGTTCGGATTCGTCGGCCTCTTGATTGCGGGGCCGCTCGCTGCCGCAATCGGCGTGCTGATGCGTTTCGCGCTGCGTCAGTATTACGCGAGCCCCGTCTACGCCGGCCCGGCTCCGATGCCACCGGTGCGCGACGTCGGTACGACGGGCATTCCCGGCGAATGACAGGAGCGCGGACGCCCTGGTGGGCATGGACATGGCCGTTATTGGCTTGGCTTGTCCTGTTGCTGATGATGGTTGCCGGTGCCGGCGGCTCCATCAGCGCCGTTGCCGCAGCCGCTCTGATCGCTACCGTGTTCGCCGCCGTGTATCATGCCGAGGTGGTGGCGCACCGCACCGGCGAGCCGTTCGGCACCCTTGTGCTGGCGGTCGCGGTGACCATCATCGAGGTGGCGTTGATCGTGTCCATCATGATCGCAGCGCCAGGGGAAAAGGCAGGGCTTGCCCGCGATACGGTCTTCGCTGCCGTCATGATCGTGTGCAACGGCATCGTCGGCCTGTGCCTGCTCTGGGGCGGCGCCCGTCATCACGAACAGGGATTTCAAATCCATGGGGCGAGCGCGGCGCTCGCCGTGCTGGCTGCGCTCACCATTCTCACTCTGATCCTGCCGAACTTCGTGACGAGCGCGCCCGGTCCGCTGTTCAGCACCTCTCAGCTTGTCTTCGCCGCAATCGTCTCGCTCGTGCTCTATGGCTCTTTTGTTTTCATCCAGACTGTGCGGCACCGCGACTACTTTCTCCCGGTCAAACCCGACGCGGTGGAAGGGCACGCGCCTTCCCCATCCGGCAGGACCGCTCTAGCGAGCGCTGGACTGCTGCTGGCCGCACTCGCTGCGGTCGTCGGGCTTGCCAAATCCCTCACGCCGGCGCTGGAGGTCGCAATAGCCCGGCTTGAGATCCCAAAGGCCGTGGTAGGAATCATCATTGCGGCGCTGGTTTTATTGCCTGAAGGTCTGGCGGCGGTTAGGGCAGCCCGGTCCGATCGGCTGCAGACCAGTTTGAATCTGGCGCTGGGATCGGCACTCGCCAGCATTGGCCTCACCATCCCGGCGGTCGCCGCAGTTTCGATCGCACTCCACAAGCCCATCGAACTCGGACTGGGAGAAAAGGACGAAGTGTTGTTGGGGCTCACTCTCTTAGTCGGCGTGATCACGTTGGGAACCGGCCGGACTACGGTGCTTCAGGGCGTCGTGCACTTGGTCATCTTCGCAGTGTTCTTGTTTTTCGCGGTGGTGCCGTAGCATGGCGACGACCCGTGAATGCAAATCGAGGCGAAGTGGTCCCGTAGCTTGTGGGTCATGTGCGTCATGTTGGCCCTAAAGGGCACTATTGCTCGCGTCGCCGGCGTGGCAACTTGGTCGCAGCCCCGGTTGCGGGCTGCGCGACAGCCGGTTCGAGCATCATGCCGCGAGCGGTTGCAGATTGGGTGAACGAGAATCATTGCTGAACAAGGACGATCATGGCGCGCAATCGATCCAAATCTCCCAAGAAGGACCAACCCAGAGGCGCCGCTGGTGCGGCGCAAGCAGCCCCGCCGGAAGTCGTCACCTCGTCAAGTGGTGCGAGTTTGAGAACGGTGTCGAGGCGCACGGTCTGGTTTGCGGCCGGGCTTGCAGCCATGGTCGTCCTCGCTGTCGGGCTCGGATATCAGCTCGGGCTCGGAGATCGGCTCTTCGGCATATTTTCGAAGTTCGGGGCCACTGCTTCGGCAGCAACTTTCGTCGGTAGCGAGGCTTGCGCCAGCTGCCATCAGGCGGAAGCCGAGCGGTGGCGTTCCTCGCAGCACAAGCTTGCGATGGATCACGCCACCGGCAAATCCGTACTCGGCGATTTCAATGATGCGACCTTCGATTACTACGGAGTGCAGTCGCGCTTCTTCCGCAAGGACGGAAAGTATTTCGTTGAGACCGACGGGCCGGACGGAAAGCTTGCGACATTTGAGATCAAATACACCTTCGGTGTCGATCCGCTGCAGCAATATCTGATCGAATTTCCGGACGGCCGTTTGCAGGCGCTCTCGATTGCCTGGGACACCCGCCCGAAGGACCAAGGCGGCCAGCGCTGGTTCCATCTTTATCCGAACGAGGAGATCAAGCACGACGATGTGCTGCATTGGAGCAAGCTGAACCAGAATTGGAATTTCATGTGCGCCGAATGTCACTCGACTGGCCTGCGCAAGAATTACGACGCCGGGCACGACCGCTTCGCGACCACATGGGCCGAGATCAGCGTCGGCTGCGAGGCTTGTCACGGCCAGGGCTCGCAGCACGTCGCCTGGGCGCGTGCCCGGGAGAGCTGGTGGCCGTTCGGCAAGGCCGAGGACCCGAAAATGGGGCTGCTGGTTCGGTTCGACGAACGCCAGGACATCGTCTGGCGGCCCGTGCACGAAACCGGCAACGCGCAGCGCAGCTTCCCGGCGCCTGTGTTGCGCAAGGAGGTCGAGACCTGCGGACTCTGCCACGCCCGCCGCAGCGAATTTTCCCAAGACTGGATTCCAGGCCGACCGCTGTTGGACACGCACCTCGTCTCGCTGCTTGCGCGTGGTCTCTATTACGCCGACGGGCAGATGCGCGACGAAGTCTACAATTACGGCTCCTTCAAGCAGAGCCGGATGTTTGCGGCGGGCGTGACCTGCAGCGACTGTCACGATCCGCATAGTGCAAAGCTCCGCGCGCCCGGCGACGGCGTCTGCCTGCAATGCCACGCGCCCGACAAGTACGCGACCGCTATGCATCATCACCACGAGAGTGCGAATCCGCCGCTCGCTTGTGCGTCGTGTCATATGCCGGAGCACGCCTACATGGTCGTTGACCGGCGGCATGACCACAGCTTGCGCATTCCGCGGCCCGACATTTCGGTGAAGCTCGGTACCCCGAATGCCTGCAACGACTGCCATTCCGACAAGGCGCCGGATTGGGCGGCAGCAGAGGTCGAGCGCTGGTATGGGCCGGAGCGGAAGGGCTTTCAGAACTACGCGGCGGCGTTCCACGCCGCGTGGACGGACGAAGAGGATGCCGCGGCGCTGCTCTCGGCGGTAGTCTCGGATCGCAAGAATCCCGCCTTCGCCCGCGCGAGCGCGCTCGCCGAACTGGCGCCGCGGGTGTCGGCATCGAATCTCGATCTCGTAACGGCCGGCCTGGCCGACCCGGACCCAATGGTGCGCATCGGCGCTCTTGACATGCTTGAGACCGTGCCGCCCTCACAGCAACTGTGGTCGCTCGTCGCGCCGCTGTTGTCCGATGCCAGCCGTGGGGTTCGTATCAGAGCAGCGGCGCTGCTTGCGCCGGTTCCGACAACGAGCCAACCATTGGCCGACCGCCAACGCTTCGACAGCGCTGCAGCCGAATTCATTGCCGCTCAGCGCCTCAATGCCGATCGACCCGAAGCCCGCTCGGCCCTTGGAAACTTCTACGCGCGGCGCGGGCTCTTCCCGGAGGCCGAGACAGAATACAAAGCTGCGCTTGAATTGAGCCCGCAATATGCGCCGGCAGCGATCAACCTTTCCGACGTTTATCGTCAGCTCGGCCGCGACAGTGATGGAGAAACCATCTTGCGTGCCGCAATCGCAAAATCGCCTGGGGATTCGGGGCTGCACCATGCCTTGGGCCTCACCCTCACCCGCTTGAAGCGGCCCGATGAAGCGCTCGATGAGTTGCGGCGGGCGGCCGAGATGGAGCCCGAGCGGGCGCGGTATGCCTATGCATATGCGGTTGGGCTCAATTCGACGGGGCGTCGCGAGGAAGCCATTATGGTCTTGAAGCAAAGCCTGGAGCGCCATCCGGCCGATCGCGATACATTGCTGGCGCTTGTCAGTTTCAGCCGTGACGGCGGTGATTTGACGGCGGCGCTGAACTACGCCGTGCGGTTGAGCAGGGTTGCGCCAGACCTTTCAGGACTAACCGAGCTGATTGGGAATCTCAAAGCGCAAACCAATAAGCCGGAGGCACATTAGTAGCCCGGCTCGGTCCAAGTGAACGGTTCAGAATCTTGGCTCGAAAGGGGAGGGGACGGGAAGGCTGCACCAAAGGACAATGGTGCGCTGAGTTGCGCCGCGCGATAGTTCGGGCTGGGCAGCGGCGGTTCGCATCGCGAGTCCTGTACTTGCCCATCTGAACGACGGTTTCACGAATGTTTCCGAAGCCGATGACCGAACGAATTTCCAACAAATTCCCGAGCGAACCTCCAGGCGGGCTCGACGCGCGCTTTTGCGAGGTGATGGATGCGGCCCCAGTTATGATCTGGGTGTCCGGGGAAGACAAACATTGCGTCTGGTTCAACCAGCCATGGTTGAATTTCACCGGTCGCAGCATGATGCAGGAGCTAGGGAACGGCTGGACCGAAGGCGTTCATCGCGACGATTTTGACGGCTGCCTGCAAATTTACACCAGTCACTTCGACGCGCGGAAGGAATTTCGAATGCAATATCGGCTTCGCCGATGCGACGGCGCATACCGCTGGATCGACGATACCGGGATACCGCGTTACGCCCGCGACGGCGCCTTTCTGGGCTATATTGGCTCCTGCATCGACATCCATCAGCACAGGCAAACTCAAGCCGAGCTCCATCGCCGGCTGCTGGAAATTGTGCATTTGAATCGTCAGGCCGATGCCGCTGCCTTCGCCGCAACTATCGCCCACGAGATCAATCAGCCTCTCGCGGCAATCTTGAGCAATACCGAAGCCGCCGAAATGTGTCTGACGGCGGATCCGTCTGCCACGGACGAGGTCATGCAAATTCTGGGCGACGTTCGCCGTGACGATCGCCGCGCTGCGGAGTCGATTGGGCAGATGCAGAAATTGCTCAGCAAAAAGGTCTTCGAGCCTGAGGAGACCGATGTGAATGACGTGGTCGGCGCGGTGCACGAGATCCTTGCGCCGCGGGCAACCGACATGGAGATCGCATTCAGTATCCATCGGCAGCCGCTTGCATTCCCGGTGCTCGCCGAGCCCCTCCACATTCATCAGGCAGTGTTGAATCTCGCGATGAACGGGATGGATGCCACTTGGAATAACATGGCGGGCCGGCGCCAGATGGCGCTCCAGACCGCCATGACCAGGGGGCCTGCGGTCGAGGTCTCGGTCCTGGATTCCGGTCACACAATCCCAGCAAACGAACTCCAATGCGTGTTCGAGCCTCTCTTCAGACCAACGCAACGTGGTAACGGCGTTGGATTGTCGATAGTCCGTACAATCGTCGAATCATACGGCGGCAGGATCTGGGCTGAAAACAGGACGGGGGGCGGTGCAGCGTTTCGTTTTACGCTGCCGCTGATCGAGGCGAATCCGTCATGACCTCGGCGTCTCCCGTCCTGTACGTCGTCGATGACGATGCGTCGTTCCGCACGGCGGTTGGGCGGCTTCTGCGCGCCTCTGGGTATCAGGTCGTCTTGTATGAATCTGGGGATGATTTCCTCCAACGGCCGCCCGGCGGAGAGCCGGGCTGCATACTGCTCGACATACGAATGCCCGGCCTGAGCGGATTGGAGTTGCAGGGCCGCCTGCGCAAGATGGATTCGATCCTCCCGATCGTCTTTTTGACCGGGCACGGAGACATTCCCACCAGCGTCCGCGCGATCAAGGCCGGCGCCGAGGACCTCCTGACCAAGCCCGTCGAAAAGAAGGTACTGCTTGAAGCCATCGAGCGCGCGCTTGCGCGTTGTCGGGAACAGCGCGCAGAAAATGAGCGGCTGGACGGATTGCGAACACTCGTCGCCGCCTTGACGGCGCGAGAACGTGAAGTCTTCGATCTTGTCGTGCGCGGAAAACTGAATAAGCAGATCGCACACGTGCTTGGCACTTCGGAGCGAACCATCAAGGCACATCGCCACAGCATCATGCAGAAGCTGCAGGTGCAGTCCGTTGCGGAAGCTGTGTCGATTGCGGAGCGGCTTGGAATCCTGGCCACCTCGCTCGACTCGACGGTTTCGTGACGTCGCTGGTCATACACGCGGTATGCGGGCGGGTGCCTGCCACTAAGGACCTGTCGACTTGGGGCGAACCCGGTAGTCGGCGGCAAGCCGTCCGGCTATCAAAATGCCCTTACTCTCAACAAGCTAACGAGCATCGCCCTATTAGGGCAGTAATCGCGCCAACGCTGGCGAGCCGCGGTATCGGAACTGCACGCGAGATCGCGCGCGCAACGTTCGACGCTGCGGCAGGCTCGGCAACGCGCTTCGAGTTCGCAGAAGAAGCGGGGTTCTGTGCGCGCGACCTTGTCGGCATCGATATCGAGTGCCCGCATCAGGCGGGGTAGGAGCAGATCCTTAGCGGGTTGGAGGACAATAGCGACTGCGGTGAGTGCAATCGCAGCGAGTCCTGTAATTCCGAAGAGCGCAAGCCACATCGTAGGCTCCTCTCGGACGCGATTGAAGCGTCCAACGGAGGTGGCTGCTTTGATCTGGATCAAGGCGCATGGATTCCCGGCTCGTCATCGGGCCGCTTCGCGGTAAAATCACCAACATGCCATTATAATTCGATGGTTTCCTTGTGGCCGAAGCCGCGGCTGTTGTCGATAAGGACCATGCGCTCCGGTTCGAGCCGGTAGAACGCAGCGCCAAGGTAGGCGTCTCGCAGGGCGGCCGGCGATTCGGACAGTCGCTTTAGACGAGGATAGCGCGCTTCCAGGATGCGGCGAGAGGTGGCGCGTTCAGCGGCGTCCCTGATCAACCGTGCCCGCCCCGAAATCTGCACGCCGCGAATGTCGTCAAACTCGAAACAGTCGGGCGCGACCGTCGCCGCGACACGCGGATCGCCCTCGAGTTCCGTCGAATGCCGAGTTGTGCAATCGGAAACCCACAGTAGCGCCAGACCGTCGCGCGCGTAGAAGACGTTTGCTGCGTGTGGTCCGCAACTCCCAGATGTCGCCAGCGACATGACATAATTCGCGTCGAGGAACTCGATAATTCTCTGGGCAGTTTCCGCAGTCACAGCCCACTCCACAATAGCACCGCCAGGAAGCGCCTGCTGTCTCAGCCGTGCATCGCGATCAACTGTCCGCCATCGACGACGATCGTTGCACCGGTTATGTAGCGGCCAGCCTCTGATACCAGCAGCAGCAACGCGCCTGCGAGATCGCTCTCCCCGCCGAACCGGCCAATGGGGATTTCGCGCCTGAGCGCCGTCCCCTGTTCGCTGGCGAGATAATCGCGATTGAGATCGGTCACGATCCAGCCCGGCGCAATCGCATTGACCCGAATGCCCTTGCCGGCAAGCTCCAGGGCAAGCGACTTGGTCACCTGAATGACGCCGGCCTTCGCTACGCCGTACGCCGCGATGCCTTTTGCCGCGCGAAAACCAGCTACCGACGCGATATTGACGATCGTCCCGGTTTTGCCGGCAGCAAGGATACGCCGCGCCGCCTCCTGGGCGTAGAAGAACACGGCGTCGAGATCGGTGCCGAGTATCCGCCGCCACTCTGCTTCGGGTAATTCGAGAATGCGATGAGCGTGCACGACTCCCGCATTGTTGATGAGAACGTCCACCGTGCCGAAAGTCCTTTCGACGGCATCGAAGGCTTGCCTCATCGCGGTGCGGTCGCACACGTCGGCTTGCACTGCGACTGCGCGCCCGCCTGCCCCTTCTATTTGTGCGCAGGCCGCAGCGAGCCGCTCCCGGCGCCGCGCTACGAGGGCGACGGATGCGCCGTTCGCCGCCAGTACCTGGGCAAAATGGAGTCCCAGCCCGCTCGATGCGCCGGTGACCAGTGCCACCCGGCCGGCAAGGTTGAACAATGCGCTCGCCTTCACGGTCTAGCTCTGCGATTAACCTTGGAAATGGGCCGGTTGCTCGATATCGAGAAAGGCGGGCGATGAGCGCAGCCCTTCGGCTGAGTCCCGCAGCTATTACCGAGGTCTATTTCCCGGATCAGTGGATTGATCCACATCAATATGGACGCTCTTTCGGGCGGATATGAGACAATAAAGCAACGAGAGCGCTGCGGAAGTCGTGATTTTACATGCTTATGCAAGGTTTGAGATCAACGGCAGGACTTTCGATGCTTTCAGCAGCCGCGATGACTCCCAGCGCTTGGCCAGAATCTTTCTTGCGGGGCGCACCAGCAATTGAAAGAGGGACCATGCTCGACTGGCATCCGATATCAGACGCGCCATCCGATTGCGATTTGCAATTGAGCGTGATCGAGAAAGGTGAAATTCATATGCTCATTTTCCCTTGCCGCCGGGCGGCAGCCGGATGGATAGATTCGAGAAATGGAAAGCAGGTATTGGTCGATCCTACCCATTGGCGCGTGTGGGCTGACTGAGCGCTCGCAACCGTGTCCGGCACTCCCTTCCTTTGTCAGCTGGCCGCCAGAATGAAGCGAACTTCGGAATCCGGACACTAGTCATCTTGCTCATCGGCAAAAGGTCCTGCCAATTTTGCCTCTTCCTCGGCCAGCAGCCTGGCAATAGTCCGCCGCTTGGAAGAGTCTGTCTCGCTCTTCAACAGTTCGCGGTACCGCTCGATATTAAGCTCCACAATCCTTCGGGCGCGAGGAGTCATCCGCAAGATCGCAATGGCACTCATTTTGTCCCTGCCTAGCATCGAGCAAGCCAATGCGCCAGCGGTCCCGATGCGCAATAGTTTGATCACGATCAAACTTCCGCACGGGTTTTCGGGCAAAATGCTTCAGAACCTTCTGGAGGACGAGAGGATGACCAAAAACTCAGCGTCGGGGGGCGGCTATGGTCCGGCGATCCGAGCGATCGATCCTTGGGCTTCCTCGGTCGGGCATGCGCATCAGTTGCTGAGTGAGGACGAGCGTGCGCGCCTGGCCGTGATGGCGTCGATCGCGCGATTCAGGAAGGGGGAGACTATTTATCGGGAAGGCGATTACGCCGATGCGGTTTTCAACATCATAAGCGGAGTGGTGGCCTCGTGGAAACCAGCGCCCGACGGTAGGGAACATATTGTCGCCTTCTTATTTTTTGACGACCTGTTCGGGCTGTCCGCAGAGGGAAGATACGCAAACTCGAGCAAGGCAATTACCGCTGTCACCGCTTATCGGCTTCCGGTCATCGCTTTGCGAAGCCGGCTCTCAAGAGATGCCCAATTGGAATTCCACGTGATTTGCAAGCTCTGCCAGGAGCTGCGGCAGGTTCAACGGCACGCTTTTCTGCTTAGCGAGAAAAAAGCCATCTCCCGGCTTGCGATGTTCCTGCAAATGATGGAACAACTCCAACTTGGCAGAGGCGAGCAGAGCGCAGAAATCCATCTACCGATGGATCGTTCGGATATCGGCGAATATGTCGGAATGACGCTTGCGGCCGTGAGCCGGGCGTTTCGAAGCCTGACAATGCGCGGCATCATCAAACACCGAGACCGACGCCATGTGAGTATCGTGGACCGCCGTGCCTTCGAGGCGATTGCAGGCGAGCCGATTGAAGCTCCGGCTCTGGGCTCGTTGGATCATCCTCAATGACAGACGGACGCGGCACGGCCAGACGGCAACTTCCGGCTAGAGCCGCTCCGATCCGGTTGGGTCACGTGCAATCGGAAGTCTGAAACCCGATCTCTGACCCCTGCGTTCATCTCGTCGTTCCATCCGGCATCGTTGTATCGCCGAATGTCGCATTGTCGAGTTTCGTTTCGTAGAGGTTGGCCTTGAGCAAATTTGCTCGCGTGAGCTTTGCGCGTGAAAGGTCCGCGCCGCGCAAATTGGCGCCCAGCGCATCGGCTTCGGTGAGGTCCGCGCCGGTGAGAACAGCCTCGATCAGCTCAGTTCCGATGAGCCGCACCTCGACGAGCGTTGCGCCGGCAAGCTGTGCGCCGCGCAGAAAGGCGAAATCGAGCGCCGCCCCCGCGAGATTGGCGCCGCTCAGATCGGCTTCCGCAAGTCGGCCTTTGCGCAGATCGACATCGGTGAGCTTCGCATGGGCAAGATTGCTGCGGGTGAGGCGGGCCGTGCCCATCAGCGCCTCGCTGAGGTCGGCGCCGGTGATGATCGCCTGATCGAGATTGGCCGCATAGAGAAGCGCGCCGCGCAGTGTTGCGCCGCTCAGGTCCGCGCGGATGAGGCTGGCCTTGTTGAGGTTGGCGCCCGAAAGCTCGGCGCCGGCAAGACGGGCGCCGGCAAGCTTGGCATCGTGAAGGTTCGCGTCCTTGAGGTTGGCGCCGGAAAGATCGGCGCCGGTGAGATCGTGTCGCTTAAAATTGAGACCGGACAGGTCACAGCGCGGGCAGTTGCGGCTCGCCCCGGCAAGAAAATCAGTGCGCGGATCG
>DATBHB010000130.1:0-44535 GCA_036557705.1 Xanthobacteraceae bacterium | reverse complement strand
GATATTGCTCCGCGATTCGGCACAGATTCTCGTTGAAGATGACGACGCGGTGCCATTCGGTCTTTTCCCGCCGCTCGCCGGTCGCCTTGTCCTTCCACGAATCCGATGTCGCCAGGCGCAGATTGGCTATTGGCCGACCGTCCTGGGTTCGGCGAATTTCCGGATCGGCGCCGAGATTGCCGACCAGGATCACTTTGTTGACGCTTCCCGCCATGACACTTCCCGTTAGATGACACTTCCTGTTGAATGACGCTTTCCGTTCGATAGCTGCCGAAGCCGCATTTGCGGCACCCTAGTGCCGGAGGGTCTCGGCATACCAGCCCGCAGCCGGCTTCTTCAGCGCTTTCCACACGCTTCGGGCCTGGAGACTTTATATATGTTCTTATTTTGTTCTGCAAGGGGCGCGGCGACTGGACCCGGGCGAATAGCGAATGGCGAAATTGCGAATGGCGGCTAGCCGCGCTGCGGCCACATCCCCATTCGCTACTCGCCATTCGCCTATTCGCCACCCACCCAGTGATTTCCGGGAATACCGCCCGAATACCCGACCAACGCACTGGCAAAGCGGCCGCGTTCTCACTACGTTCGACGCTCCCGCTCGTTCGCTCATCAGGCATGGCCCGCCCCGGCGGGCGAGACCGTTTCGCACATGACCGACAGCTTCGGCGCCGACGAACCAGGCAGAAGAGACGACCGAACTCCGCCCCGCCGCGATCGCCGCGTGATCACCATCCGCGGCGCGCGCGAGCACAATCTCAAGAACATCGACCTCGAGATTCCGCGCGACCGGCTTGTCGTGTTCACCGGCCTGTCCGGCTCCGGCAAATCCTCCCTCGCCTTCGACACCATCTACGCCGAGGGCCAGCGCCGCTATGTCGAGAGCCTTTCGGCCTATGCGCGCCAGTTCCTGGAGATGATGCAGAAACCGGACGTCGACCAGATCGACGGGCTCTCGCCGGCAATTTCGATCGAGCAAAAGACGACGTCGCGCAATCCCCGCTCGACGGTCGCCACCGTCACCGAAATCTACGATTACATGCGGCTTCTCTGGGCGCGGATCGGAGTGCCCTATTCGCCTGCGACCGGTCTTCCTATCGAAAGCCAGACGGTTTCGCAGATGGTCGACCGCGTGCTCGCTTTGCCCGAAGGCACGCGCCTCTATTTGCTCGCTCCGGTCGTGCGCGGGCGCAAGGGCGAGTACCGCAAGGAACTCGCCGAGTTCATGAAGAAGGGCTACCAGCGGGTCAAGATTGACGGACGATTCTACGAAATCGCCGACGCGCCGGCGCTCGACAAGAAATTCAACCACGACGTTGACGTGGTGGTCGATCGCATCGTCGTGCGCCCCGACATCGCTACACGACTGGCCGATTCGCTCGAACAGGCGCTCAAGCTCGCGGACGGACTGGCCGTGGTGGAGTTTGCGGACAGCCCCCCAGCCCCTCACCCCGACACTCTCCCCGCAAGCGGGGAGAGTGAGCAGAACGCCCCCGCGGCAAAGAGGGTGGCCAAAATTCACGATCACAGCGGACCGCAGCGGATCGTCTTCTCGGAGAAATTTGCCTGCCCGGTTTCCGGCTTCACCATTCCCGAAATCGAGCCGCGGCTGTTCTCGTTCAACAATCCGTTCGGCGCCTGCCCGAAATGCGGAGGGCTCGGCATCGAACAGCACATCGACCCCGACCTCGTCATTCCCGACAAGGAGCAGACCTTGCGCAAAGGGGCGATCGCGCCGTGGGCACGCTCGTCTTCGCCCTATTACATCCAGACACTCACTGCGCTCGCCAAGCACTGTCGCTTCTCGCTCGACAGTCGATGGAAGGACCTGCCGAAACGCATACAGGAGGTCATTCTGCGCGGCTCCGGCGAAGAGCCGATCAAATTCACCTATGACGACGGGATGCGCTCCTATCAGACAACAAGGCCGTTCGAAGGGGTGGTGAGCAATCTGGAGCGGCGCTTCCGCGAGACCGAGAGCGATTGGGCGCGCGAGGAGATCGCTCGCTATTTCACCGACGTCCCCTGCGCGGCCTGTAACGGTTATCGGCTCAAAGCGGAGGCGCTGTGCGTCAAGGTAGCCGGCCTGCATATTGGCGAGGTCGCCGAGATGTCGGTCAGGCGCGCCGGCGAGTGGTTCTCCGATCTGCCGAAGCAGCTTACCGGCAAACAGAACGAAATCGCGGTTCGGGTACTCAAGGAGATCCGCGAGCGGTTGAAATTCCTGGTCGATGTCGGGCTCGATTACCTCACGCTGGCGCGCGCCTCCGGCACCCTTTCGGGCGGTGAGAGCCAGCGCATTCGCCTTGCGTCCCAGATCGGCTCCGGGCTCACCGGCGTTCTCTATGTGCTCGACGAGCCGTCGATCGGGTTGCATCAGCGCGACAATGCGCGACTGCTCGAAACGCTGAAGCGGCTTCGCGACCTCGGCAATACCGTTATCGTGGTCGAGCATGACGAGGATGCGATCCGCACCGCCGACCACGTGCTCGACATCGGGCCGGGCGCCGGCATGCATGGCGGCCGTATCGTGGCGCAGGGGACTGTGGCAGACCTCATTACGGCTCCCGCCTCGCTGACCGGGAAATATCTCTCCGGCGCCATGGTCGTGCCGGTCCCAGAGCGGCGGGAGCGCAATCCGCGCCGCGTGCTGCGCCTGATCAATGCACGCGGCAACAATCTCAAGAACGTCACCGCCGAAATCCCGCTCGGACTTTTTACCTGCATCACCGGCGTCTCCGGCGGCGGCAAATCCACGCTTCTCATTGACACTCTCTACAAGGCGATCGCGCGCAAGCTCTACGGCGCCAGCGAGGCCCCTGCCCCGCATGACCGCATCGAGAGTCTCGAACATCTCGACAAGGTAATCGACATCGATCAGTCGCCGATCGGCCGCACGCCGCGATCGAACCCCGCCACCTACACCGGCGCGTTCACGCCGATCCGCGAATGGTTCGCGGGGCTGCCGGAGGCGAAGGCGCGCGGGTATGGACCCGGCCGCTTTTCGTTCAACGTCAAGGGTGGCCGTTGCGAAGCCTGCCAGGGCGACGGTGTCATTAAGATCGAGATGCACTTTCTGCCGGATGTCTACGTCACCTGCGATGTCTGCAAGGGCAAGCGTTACAACCGCGAGACGCTGGAAGTGACATTCAAGGGCAAATCGATCGCGGACGTGCTCGACATGACGGTCGACGAAGCGGCCGACTTCTTCCGGGCGGTGCCCCGCATTCGCCAGGTGCTCGAAACGCTCCAGCGCGTCGGCCTCGGCTACATCCACGTCGGCCAGCAGGCGACGACGCTCTCAGGCGGCGAGGCGCAGCGCGTGAAGCTCGCCAAGGAGCTGAGCAAGCGCGCCACCGGGCGCACGCTCTACATCCTCGATGAGCCCACGACGGGGCTTCATTTCCATGACGTCGCGAAACTCCTCGACGTGCTGCACGAGCTTGCCGAGGGCGGCAATTCCGTAGTGGTGATCGAGCATAATCTGGAAGTCATCAAGACCGCCGACTGGATCATCGACCTCGGTCCGGAAGGAGGCGACGGGGGCGGTGAAATCGTCGCCGCCGGCCCGCCCGAAGAGATCGCCAACGTCAAGCGCAGCTATACCGGGCAATTCCTCGCTCCGGTGCTGGCGCGCCGGGACGGAAAAGGAAAGGCAAGAACGGAAGCGGCGGAATAGCGGCTGGCACGCTGTGCAGACTGTGCTAGGGTCGACTCGGGTAAAAGGGGGATCGCTCCAGCAATGATCGTCGATGATCAGAGCCGAATTCGAGGCGCGCGTTGGCGTGCTCGAACGTGAGGTCGAAGGCGAGAAGATTGCCGAACGCGGCGGCAGAGCGTGAGATCGGGCACCATGACAGCAGACGTGACCAGAGAGGAATTCGAGGCCCGCGTCGGCGTGCTCGAACGTGAGGTCGAAGGCGAGAAAATGGTGACTCGCTACATTCTCGAACAGAGTCGCCGCAATGGAGACGACCTCGCAGCCGTTAAATCGCGCCTGGATCGGGTCGAGCAGAAGGTCGATACCCTCGCCGAAGAAATTCATGGGCTGCGCAGCGCATTCGCCGAGTTGAGGCGGGATTTGCCCAAGATCGTCGGTGAAACCGTGAGGGAGGTCCTTCGCGCACGCGACGCCAGGCCCTGAGTTCACGCCTTCGCCAATTCGTTGTCCTTCGCCGTCGCCCGCTGGAGCGCCGGACGCTGTTCAAGGCGCCCGACATAGTCGAGGAATTCCGGCCGTTCGGGAATGAGCTTGAACATCATGGTCCAGCGCAGCCCCGATCCGATCACGACATCGGCTGCGGTGAACTGCTCGCCCAGGAGATAGCGCCCGGCTGACACCGCCTTGGCCAGCACGTTCATCAGCGTGTTGAAATCGCCATAGCCGAGCATTTCGCGGCGGGCTTCCTCCTTGCGCGGCGAGGCGCGATCGATGACTGCTGGCTCAAGGCAACTCGGACCGAAGAAGAGCCATTTGAGATAGGTGCCGCGACGGGGATCGCCGGTCGGCACGTTGAGGCCGGCTCTGGGGAATTCATCGGCGAGATACGTGCAGATCGCCGCCGCTTCGGTAATGATCACGTCGCCATGTTTGAGCGCCGGCACCTTGCCCATGGGATTGACGGCGAGATAATCGGGCATGCGGGTCTCGCCCTTGCTCAGGCTCAGGAGATGAATGTCATAAGGTTCACCGATTTCCTCGAGCATCCAGCGGGCGATCGAGGAACGCGACGGGGCGGCATGATAGAGCGTGAGCTTGGCCATTGTTACTACGGTGTCCCTGCTGCTGTGAGCTGCCTAGATTGCAGTCAATGATGGCAGGTATTTGAACCGCATTTCCGAACCAATGGCTTGCCCGTAAGCCAGAATGATGTCATGATGGCGCCATCATGCATGCCAGAACTCAAATCACCATGGAGCCTGAGCTGCAAAAACGCGCTCGCGCGAAAGCGGCCGAGCTTGGTATTTCGTTTGCAGAATACGTGCGGCGCCTGGTCGCGACGGACGTAAGGCAATCGGAGCCTAACTCGAAACCTGACATATCGATCGTCTTTGATCTGGTCGACGAAGGCCCGCCGACTAACATCGCGCGGGATAAGGATAAAATGATTGGCCAAGCGGTTTGGGACGACCACCTGCGGGCCACTCGACGAAAGCCTCATCCCAAAGCTCGCGTCAATAAGAAGCGCGCTTGAGCATCTTCGTCGATACGTCGATCTGGTTTGCTTCCGTGGTCGCGAGGGATCGGGATAACGCACGTGCGAAATCGGTCTTGGTCTCCTCTCCAGACCACATCACGACGGATCACGTTCTTGTCGAGACGTGGCTCTTGCTGAACAGCCGCTTTCATCATCATGCAGCGGACCGATTCTGGGATAGAGTTCGCCGCGGGCCGGTACACGTTGAGCCTGTTACTAAAGCCGACCTGGAGGTTGCGTGGGCCATCGGGGAGGTCTTCCCTGATCAAGACTTTTCAATCGTCGATCGCACCAGCTTCGCCGTGATGGAACGTCTCGGAATTACGCGTGTGGCGAGCTTCGATTATTACTTCGCCGTCTACCGCTACGGACGCCACCGGGACCGTGCGTTTGAACTAATTCGCTAGAAATTCGAGGCGGGCACTGGTTTGGCGCGCTCGCCTCCGAGTTTCACTGCCCACCGAGGGGCATTCGCCCTGACCCCAAATCTGGTATGTTCGCCCTCCGGGCGATAGGATGGACCAGAGTTGGGCGATGCAACGGCGGGTATTCATCAGCGTTCTCGGCGGTGCAATAGCTTGGGCGGCCCGGCCTACGCCTGCGCAACCGGGAATCCCGGTTATCGGGTTTCTGAACCTCGGGGCGACGGAGCAGGTTGGCAATGGTCTCGCGGCCTTTCGTAATGGCCTGAGCGAATTGGGCCTCGTCGAGGGCCGCAATGTCGCGCTCGAATACCGCTTTGCTGATAACCGATATGATCGCTTGCCAGAATTGGCCGCCGATCTCGTGCGCCATCAGGTCGCTGTGATCGTTGCGTCCAACATCTCCACAGGGCTTGCGGCCAAGGCCGCAACAAGCACCATTCCGGTCGTGTTCTTCGGTGGCACAGACCCAGTCCAAGCCGGCCTCGTCGCGAGCCTCAACCGGCCGGGCGGTAATGTCACCGGAATTAGCAGCATGAACGTCGAGCCAGGGGCCAAGCGGCTCGGGCTCCTCCACGAACTGCTGCCGGCTGCCCGGCGCTTTGGAGCGCTTGTTCGTTCCGGCAGTCCACTTCTCCACGACATCAAAGCCGAGATTGAGGCCGCCGCGGCCACAATAGGAGCGGCGGTCGAAATCCTGCCGGTGGGCACCAAGGATGAAATCGATACTGCGTTTATGCAACTTGCGCAGAAAGGGGCAGAAGCCCTCGTTGTCATCCCCAGTCCATTGTTCAGCAATCGGCGAGTCCAGATCGTCACGCTCGCAGCGAGCCAAAAGTTGCCGGCAATTTATTTCGCTCGCGACTTTGCCGAAGCCGGTGGGTTGATGAGCTATGGATCCAATGGGCTCGACGCCTACCGGCAGCTTGGCATCTATGTCGGTCGCATTCTAAAAGGCGAGAAGCCGGCCGAACTGCCCGTGATGCAAGCAGCCAGATTCGAGTTCGTCATAAACTTGCAAACTGCCAAGACCCTCGGGATCAAGGTGCCACCTACGTTACTCGCGCTCTCGGACGATGTGATCGAATAATCTCTGGTTATGTCGCTTTTGGTTTGAACGGACTCTTTAGGACCCCGGCGCTTGAGGCCGCAGCGACCCATTGGCGAGGGCGCAAATCTGGTATGTTCGCCTCCGGGGCCGACAGAACGAACCGGGGTTGGGCGGCAGAATGCAACGGCGGAATGTCATCAGGCTTATTGGCGGAGCGGCGGCGTGGCCGCTGGCGGCTCGCGCGCAGCAACGCGAACGAATGATGCGAGTCGCCGTGCTGATGGCGTGGGCAAAGGACGCGCTCGGAGAACCTACCTACAGGCGCTTCAGTTATCGAGGCATTCTCTGGTGAGGCCAATCACGGTCTCATTGCGTTATCCACTCCGATCGTCACAGTTCATCGCGATCCGATCATCACACTGGCAGCACAGCATCGCCTTCCAGCCATCTATCCATATCGATATTTCGTAGCAGATGGCGGTTTGATGTCCTACGGACCGAACCTCATCGACCAGTGGCGTCAGGCGGCTTCCTACGTCGATCGCATACTGAAGGGAGAAAGACCCGAGGACCTTCCGGTACAAGCTGCCGACCCAATTCAATCTGGTTGTCAACCTCAAGACCGCTAAGGCGCTTGGGATCGAGGTGCCGGCGACCATATTTGCCCGCGCTGACGAGATTGTCGAATAACGCTCGGTTATGTCGGTTCGTGTCGTTTCGCTTTGTTGCTGCACAGCAAAAAGTTCCGGACGCAAACGGGAGAAGCATACATCAAGGTCGGCCGCGAAACCCTCTCTGAACGAATCACACCTCCAATCGCCCGCTCGGTTCGCGATCCCGGATTGGCCCTCCCCGGACCGAATCCGGCTCGGCCGTCCGGGATAAGAGCCGGTGGTTTCCCAGCTGCGACCCCGCAGCCGTTTTGCTGTGTGGCGCGCACCTCGGCCGTCGCTCCTTCGCTCTACCGCACCTGTGCGGCGGGCACCGCTTTGGCGCGCTCGCCCCCGAGCTGCGGCCGGGGTCGCTTGGAGGCCGGCCGCCGCCAGGCGCGCACAGTGTCGAGTGCGACAACGCAAAGCCCGGCGCCGAGCACCAGCCAGCCCGGTCGGATATCGAGCGTATCGAAGTCGAAATCAAAGGCCGTTTGCAGGACCATCAGCGGCGAGACGTGGAACGCAATCCCGAGCCCGACGGCCTCCGCCGCAAATGTCAGCGCCGACACCACAAGCGTGAGCCCAAGGAGCATCCAGGGTGACGGCTCGTCGTTGGTCTTTCGGCTCCAGATCAGGATGCGGTAGCCCATCAGCCAGCCGAACAGGCCGGCGACGAAGGTCGGAATCCACTCGTCGAGCTTCGTTTGCTGGAAAAAATGGATCAGCGCGAGCAGCCCGATCACGTAGACAGCCTGATGCAGGCGCTGCCAGCGGCGTCCACCAAGCCGGCGCACCATGCCGTCCGTCGAGGTCGCAGCGAGCGCAGTCAGCCCGAGCAGGGCGACGAACCCGATTGTGAGATAGAGCCGCAGCGCGATCTCGCTCGCCACCTTGGTGAAATCGAACATCTGGTCGGTGCAATAGAGGGAAATATGCGCGATCCCGTAGCAGAACGCGCCGACTCCGAGCATCCTGCGAATATCGATGAGCTTGCCGAAACGGCCGATGCGCCGCAGCGGCGTCACCGCCAGCGTCAGCAGGACGAACATCAAGGTCCAAAAGCCGGCGCGGTGAATGAGTTCGTTTATCGGGCGGGCAGCGAACCTGATATCATCCGCAGCCGCGATGGCCAGCACAATCGGCCACAGCAGCAGCCCCAGTGTCGCGATCCGCAGCGTCGAAACGCGGCCGCGGCGGTCACACCAGAGCTTCCACGACGAGGGCATATTCGCGCCTTAGACTTCGCGTCGGCCAAATCCCCGGGGCGGGCATGAGCTGCGCCCTGGAATGAGGGGGTTGTGAACTCGGGTGCGAGGCATTGCGCGCCGCCTTTACCATTCTCTGCAAGGAGGTTCCACTGCTCGGCCGCAAGGGTTGGCACGTCCGTAGTTTCGGTTAAACTCAAGCCGGCGGCACGATGCACGACACATTTTGGGGAGCTGGGCGTGAACAAGCTTATGAAGGTGCTGTTTGTGTTCGCCGGATTGATCGGTTCGATTCCCGCGCTGGCTGATGACGGCCTTGTGATCGCCGGCACGTACACGAAAGATCGGCCATGCAAGGGCGATGGATCCGATCCGGCCGATGCCCTGGTTACGATCACTCGTGACGCGATCCAATCCACATTGGGGTCGTGCACAATCCTGGAGATGACCCTGAGCGGCAAAGCCGTTTCAATGCAGGTCGAATGCAAGGTGCCGGGCGATCAGATCATTCTCGGAGACGTCACCTTCACCCAGCGCGACGCCAATGTTCTGGACTTCGATGACCAGGATCACACGTCGCCTGCCGTCCTTTACAAATGCAATACCGGCACGGCCTCTGCGGCATCGAGGCGATGAGAACGCGAGATGAACGCGATTCACTTGGGAGTGTAAGATGTGTTCCTACATTGTTGAAAAGACTTCTGTTGTCGGCAGCGCCAAGGGGCGCAATGGCTGGATGAAGATCGACACCGCCAACGTGTATTTCGATCATCCCTATCACGCGCAACTCGACCATGCGCTGGCCATCGATTTCATCAACGCCGCGGACGGCGGCCGTGAGCGCGTAGCCATCGAACTGAGCGCGGAATCGGCGCGCATGCTCGTTGACGCCATCCGGGCGGCGCTCGAGAGCGGCGAAAAAGAGCACGCCGCAGCCCACGCTGCGTAACTTCCGAACCCCTCAGCGCAATGAGCGGCGGACCGACCGGGTCCAGGGCCGGGCTTATGTCCGTGGCTATCCCGATAGCAACGGCTGCGACAGTGCAATAGCACCGTCGCTAAAATTCGAAATGTGCCAGAGGACTCAACCGGAAGTTACTCGACCACCTCGTCGGCGATGGCCAAGAGGGTCGGCGGCACGGTAAGACCAAGGGCCTTTGCGGTGGCAAGATTGATGACCAGCTCGTATTTGGTCGGCATCTCGACCGGCATCTCGCCAGGCTTCTCTCCCTTGAGAATCCGGCCGATATAAGCGCCTGCACGGCGAGCGGCATCTACGTCACTGGCCGCGTAGCTCATCAACCCGCCAGCCTCGACCGATTCCCGCGTCCCGTAGCTCGCTGGCAGCACGTAGTGGGCCACCAGGGCGACGAGTCGCCGACGCTGGCTCAGATAAAAGGGACCAGTGCCGACGAACAGCGCGCCGGCCCCCGATTGAACAATAGTTGCAAACGCGGCATCGAAGTCCCGTTCACTTGAAGCCTTCACGATGAGTATCTGGCGCCCGAGCGCACCCGCCGCGGCCTGCACTGCGCGCAAACTGGCTTCGCCCGCCCCGCTGATGCTGACGGGGTCCATTAGTGCGGCGATCAATGCAGGCTTCGGAATGAGTTCATGCAGCAGTTCCAAACGCTTCGGGTTGAGAGCGGTGCTGTTAAAGCTCACGCCGGTGACGTTGCCGCCCGGCCGGTTCAGGCTGGTGACGATTCCCAATTCAATCGGATCGCCGCCAGTAATGAAGACAGTCGGTATCGTAGTGGTCGCGTCTTTTGCCGCCTTGATGGAAGGGCCAGCCGCAAAGATCACGGCCACCCGACGACGCACCAGATCGGCCGCCAATGCCGGGAGCCGATCGAGTTGATTATCCGCCCAGCGGAATTCGATTACTACATTGCGACCCTCGACAAAGCCGGCTTTGTTCAGCCCATCGCGGAACGCCGCCATACGCTTGGCACGTGCTGCCGCGTTCGTGCTGTCGAGATATCCGACCACTGGCAGCGGCGACTGTTGCGCGGCAACCCCAAGCGGACACGCGACCCCAGCGCCACTGAGCGCTGCTACGAATTTGCGTCGTGTGATAACTGTCATTTCGATCCTTGCCCAAACTGCTGAGCATCGCGGAACGATATTATCATACCCGGAAGGCAGGTTGTAAGGCGTCGATTATACATCCGGGACATCCGCGCGCCCGATCGAGGTCGCCCCGCCTCAGGCGACCGGAGCGACCTCGCAAGTGCGCGTTGCCGGCTCCGCCAGTTCCTTTGCGGGAGGCTTTTCGTAACCCCGCGCTCGAAGCGTCCCGCTCGCGGGGCACATCTCCGCTGCAAGCCGGGTGCAGGGATTGAGCACGGGCGGCTTCACCCAGTGGAACCCGCCCGGCGCAATGCGGCCCGGCCATGCGGCGAGTTGCATACGGCGCACACGGCTGTTCTCTGCCGCCTCTTCGTAACTGCGCGTGAACAGGAGGTCCGGCCGGATGCGGGCCTCCCACGCCGGCGCGCTGCGCAGCCAATCGTTAGCGGCGCCGGTTTCTTCGCTTCGGGTTGCGAAGCTATGTTCGGTGCGCTCGATCACGCACCGTTCGCCCGGTGCGCAGCCCACCAAGGTGTAGATGACCGGCCGCGCGACGGGGGTCGATTCGAGCCGCCGCCGCGCTTCGCTGAAGTTGACCGCATGCTCAAATACGTCGCGCAAGAGGTGATCCGGCGGAGCGAACGAAATGCGCCACGTCGCAAGAGCATTGAGTGCAACATCATAAGGACGCAGCCAAGGATGTTTCGTCCGCCGCCACATCGGCGCCTGATTGAGCGCGGCGGCGAAGCGGCCTGGCGCCATTGCGGTGAGACATCCAACATAACCTGGCCAGGTCAGACTCTGGAATTCGCCGGCGGCGCCGCGCATGCGCGCAAGTTCGACAAATCGCCCAAGTCCAGCGAAGGGCCAATCGAGCGTACGCACCAGCCACGGAACCCCCGCCTCCTCGCGCGCTAGCGTCGTACAGCCCCAGCAATAGGACCCATTGAGAAACCAGACGCCCGAATAGGGCACGGCGGCGGCAATCGATTCCACCTCTGATAGGTAGGGGGACGCTGACCTCGTCAGCCATCTTCGCGCGAGGAGATCGAGGACCGGAAGGACTGACTGAACGGGACTCGGCAAACTGGTCAGGCACGCCTCGCGCAACGCCGCGAGTCTTTCAGGCATGTCGAGAGCTTCGCGCACGGGTCCCGCTGCCCGCATGTCGAGCACGGGAATCGCCGGCAAGGTGTCGTCTTCGAGCAAAGGGTTTCCGGCCTGCATCATCTGCCGCCGCGCAGAATGGCCTCGGTGCGTTCCACAATCCCGCGGGGGGCGCTTGCGACATCCCCGATGAGCTTCTGCAATTCCTCGCCCGAAGCCGGTTGAAACTCCTGCTGCCCCCGTTCGATCTCAGCGAGGAATTCAGGGTCCTTGATGGTGGCGTCAAACGCGCGCCGGAGCAGGTTCAGGCGCTCCGCCGGAATTCCCGGCGGCGCCAGGATCGAGCGGCCGATCGCAGCGCTGCTTGTATAGAATGCCATGACTTGGCGGCCCTCCTCGGTTTGCGCGAGTTCCACGTCGGTCGGGACATTGGGCAGATCCGGATGCCGCGCGAGGGCGCACTGATAGAGGATATTCACGAAGTTGTTGCGCAGCCAGTTCTGCTTGGTCCACCTCAGGGTATTCCAGGACGTAAAGGCCCCCTCGACTTCACCGGCCTCGAGCGCCAGCATGCTTCGGGTCGAGCTGGTATAGCCGGAGATCAGCCGAAAACGAGTTCCCGCCAAGGCATTCATCAGCTTCGGATAGCCTTCCGAAGGCGAGCCGGCGCCGGTACCCGCCACCGGAACTTCGTATTTCGTGGCGTCCTCGATCGTCTTTACTCTGCTGCTGCCGCGCAGGATCGCGATTTCGAGAATCGCGGTGGCGCGGCCGATCCAGCTGAACTCCGCGGCCTTGTAGCGCACGCCCGGAGAGTGCAGCGCTTCCCCAAGCGCCACCGTCTGGGTCACCGTTCCCATCGCGGTGCCGTCGCGCGGTGCCTGCGCAAACAGGAAATTGGCGAGCTGCAGGCTGCCGGCGCCCGGCATGGCCTGTGCGACGACGGTCGGATTTCCAGGGATATAGCGGCCAATGAACCGGGCGATCAGTCGCGCGTAATAGTCGTAGGTGCCGCCCGGCCCAAAACCGATGTAAAAATTGATCGTCTTGCCCTTGAAGGGCGGGTCGGCCTGCTGCGCAGATGCCGAGTCCACCAGAATGGCAAACAAGGCGGCGGCGAATGCCGTGCTCAGGGCTCGAAATCTGGCGGTCGCGGTCATCGGTAGCGGCGGCAAGAGGACAGATCTGCGCCCTCAACACTTAACAAAAAAGGATGGCTCGGGTACACCACATTGACGATTGCGGCCCGGCTGCGCGCCTGTCCGCACAGCCTTGGGGCTGCCATCGGCCCGGCCGTGTGCTGGAGAAACGCCCATGAACTTGATGACGAAAGCTCGATTGAATGTGGTTCCGATGACCAGGCATATCGGTGCCGAGATTCGCGGCCTCGATCTGCGGCAGAAGCCCGACGAAGAAACCGTCAAAGCGATCTACCAAGCCTGGCTCGTCCATATCGTAATTGTCTTTCCCGGTCAGAATCTCTCGCAGGAGGACCTGGTGCGGGTAACCGGCTATTTTGGCGAACAGGGAATGCCGCGCCGGCCGGCGAAATTTTTTCCCAAGGGCTATTCCAAAATCCTGCCGGGTATCATGCTCATCTCGAATATTCGCGAGAACGGCGAGCCGATCGGAGCGCTGCCTGACGGCGAGATGATGTTCCACCACGATATGATCCACTCGGAAAAGCCGGACAAGGCCACCCTTCTCTATTCCGTCGAAATTCCTTCGAAAGGCGGCAATACGCTTTTCGCCAGCGGCTATGCGGCTTACGACACCCTCGATCCGGCGATTCGCAACAGGCTCGAAGGCCGCAAGGCGATCCACCATTATAATTATGGCTCGACGCAAAAAGGCGACAGCAAGGGCACGGAGGCTTTCGGCGAGTGCGCGCACCCGGTGTTCCGCACCAACGAGGATACCGGACGCAAGGCCGTCTATGTCAATCGGCTGATGACAGTCGGCATCGTCGACATGCCGCAGCAGGAAAGCGAGCCGCTCCTCAACGCAGTGTTCGACCACGCCGAGAGGCGCGAATTCGTCTACGAGCACGAATGGCGCGCGGGCGACTTGCTGCTGTGGGACAATCGCTGCTCGTCGCACGCGCGTACCGATTTCCCTTCGACCGAGCGCCGCTTGATGCTGCGCACGACCGTGAAAGGCGCCGCGCGCCCATATTAGAGCGGATTCAAAGAGGCCCTGGCGGGCCGGGGTGGGCCGCCAGGGCTTGACCAAGCCGAGGGGGTGGGGGGTGCTGGATGCGGCTTGGCCGAATGCGTTCTTGTTCTTTGGGATCTCACGGTTGCGGGATCTCGCTACCAAACGATGCTCGAGGTTGGTGAACTGGACCCACCCGCAGCGGCGGCCTCTCGCTCTACATCTTTTGCCGGCCTCGAATCTTTTGCTTCGCCTTCACCTCCGCGCTGGTGCCCCAGCATCCGCGGCAGCCTTATGTCGCGCAATACTTGCGCTAACTTTTCAGCTTCCTGCTCGTTGCCGATCCAGCGCAATTTTCGCATGTGCTTGAGCATCCGATCCAGCATCCACTGCTCTGCTGCTATTACGGGAGTATTCGTTTGAACGCTCGTTGAGTTCATCGCTGCGGTCTCGCCTGGTCGCGCATAGATCGCGCGAGGGCGCGATCGGGGGTGCTCGCGAAGGCGCGGTCGCGCGGCCCAATGATGGCTGGCGACTGCATAAAATAGGAGTTGGCGCGCGGCAGGACATGGGTGCCGAGAGCTTCGCGGTTTCCCTGGTCCTGGAAGTCGGATCCCGGCTGTGCCATGGCCATTCCGGTTGCCGCCAAAACTGCCCCCAGAGTTGGAGCGATCAGGATTCCGCCTTTCCGGTTTCGTGCGACCCGTGTGCTGAACATTGCCAGCCTCCTTGGTTGCCGATCGACGCATCTCGATCGCCTATCTAGGATAAAAGAGAATAATGGGCGCACAATTCCAGGCGGATACCTGAGCGAACCTGCCTGGGTGATTCTACCTGGGCGCGGTTATGGAGATAATCGCTACGAAAAACGCGATAAATATCCACATGTTCGAATCGATCGAGGAAGCCGATTCAAGCAGCAAGAGCTTCTGGCGGATATTTGACGCCAGGACGGTGTTGGTCAGCTGTGCCTATCTTGCCGGCTATGCGTTCCTCGACTGGCTTAGCTTCATCGAGCCCTACGCCCCCTTTGGCGTCACGCCCTGGAGCCCCAATACAGGCGTCAGCTTTGTCCTGATCTTGCTTTTCGGACCCCGGATGCTGCCGTTGCTTTTCGTCAGCCCGTTGCTCGCCGATCTGGTCAATCGATCCATCGTCCTGCCGTGGACGATCGAGATTTTCTCTGCGGCCCTGATCGGCGGCGGCTATTCGATCACTCTGATGCTCTTGAAGCGCCCTGATGTTCGCTTCGATCGATCCCTATCGTCAATGCGAGATCTTGTTTCGTTGATGCTCGCGGCCGTGGCAGGCGCCTTGCTTGTTGCTTCGAGCTATATAAGCCTGATGATCGGGGCAGGACTAATGGCGCCGAAAGATTTCGCGTCAGCCACGCTGACTTACTGGGTCGGAGACGTCATCGGCATTTTGGGGCTTACTCCGTTTGCGCTCATCGCGCTGACCCGCCGGCGCATGCTTCCGGTATCGACAGAAACTGGACTGCAGTTTGCCGCCATCGTTGCAGCCCTCGCGCTGGTGTTCGGCTCCTCCGCAGAACGGGAACTCCAGCTGTTCTACATTTTTTTCCTGCCGATTGTATGGATAGCGGTACGTACCGGAATCGGGGGCGTCAGCGCCGGTATCCTCTTGACCCAGCTGGGATTGATCCTCGGGCTGCAGCTTCTGCCAGAGCAGCGCCAAGAGCTGACCGCCTTTCAGGCGCTGATGCTCATTTTGACGGTAACCGGTCTCGTTGCCGGACAATTGGTCAGCGAGCGCCGGCGGATGGAAGTCCAGCTGCGGCTGCACCAGGAATCGCTTGCACGTCTGGCGCGACTCGGCAGCGTCGGCGAACTTGCCGCCGCGGTGGCTCACGAAGTCAACCAGCCTTTGATGGCGGCCGGTACCTACACGCGGCTTGCGGCCGACACGATAGCGTCGCGGGACGCGGACCCGGCAGCGGCAGTGGAAGCCGCGAAAAAGGCGATTGAACAAGTCGATCGCGCAACTCAGGTAATCCGACGTCTCCGTGCGCTGGTGCGGCTCGATCGCAGTAATCGCGCGCCGTCCCATTTGGAGCAGATTGTCAAAGAGACAATAGCACTGTGCAAGCCTGACCTCGATCGCGCAGGTGTGATCGTGCGATTCGTGTTGCTTCCCCGCGTTCCACACGTAATGGTAGATGTTCTTCAGGTCGAGCAGGTACTGCTGAACCTTCTGCGCAATTCTATCGAGGCGATCGTCGAGAGCGGAAAGCCTGAAGGCTCGATCCTGATTGAGGCGAAGTTGGCCGGAGCCGATTTTGTCGAGGTCCGGGTAACCGACTCGGGTCCCGGCTTTACGCCCGAGCGCATCGAGGACGCTTTTCTTCCTCTATCTTCGACCAAGCCCGAGGGTCTTGGCATCGGATTGCCGCTATGCAGGTCGATCATCGAGGCCCATGGCGGCCAGCTGAGGCTGGATGCAAATCCAAAGGGAAGCTCGGTCCGGTTCACGTTGCCGATCGTCACGGAACATGTCTGATCCTATTAACCTGGCGCTGATCGACGACGACGAGGCCGTGCTCGACGCGCTGCGGCAGTATTTTTCCCGCCGTAACGTCAGGACGTCCTGCTTTCGGCTTGCAAAAGATTTTTTGGCTGCAATCAAGCAAACGGAAAAGTTCGATTGCATTGTCTCCGATATCCGCATGCCCGGCATGTCTGGCCTCGAACTCGCGGACCATCTTACCCAAAGTGGGATCACCTGGCCGATCATCCTGATCACCGGACACGGCGACATCGATATGGCCGTGGCCGCCATCAAGAATGGCGCATTCGATTTTATCGAGAAGCCGTTCAACGAGGCCCGCCTGCTCGCCAGCATCCGCCAAGCGGTGGAAAAGAGACGGCAGGGCGAAAGCGCGGCTGCCGAACTCGATGACTTGGCATCGCGCTTCAGCGCGCTTTCAGGTCGGCAGCGCCAGGTCATGGAACTGGTGGCGGCCGGACTGTCCAGCAAGGAAATAGGCTCCCGACTCAACATCAGTCCGAAGACCGTAGAGAATCATCGAGCTTGGGTGATGGAGCGCATCGGTGCCCGCAATGTCGCCGAACTCGTTCGCATGGCCATCAAGATTCAGAAAAAGTCTTAGGACGCTCCGATCCGGCGTGTCCGCGGCAAGCGGTCGCACTAATGTTCGGCAGCTTGATTGCGCAGGCGCCCCGCCTACCTCAAGCAGACAATCGAATCCGGGCCCCTCTGGCGAGGACGCCGATGCGTATCGGCCAACCTCGCGATGTCGGATCAACCCATCCAGCGCCAGGCGATGGATCAGTCGATATCAGGGGCGAAGACTGTATCTCCTCTGATTGGCTGGTCTGCTCCTCGGCGCATATGAGCGCAGCTTGAAAGGGCCGTTATGCCGATCCAGTACGTTGGTCCCGCAAAACCGGGGAAGGTCCGCAACCCATTCGATTCGGGGGCCTCCGTTGCGCTCGATCATCGTTCGATGGCAAACAAAGCCTATGCAAATGCAAGGGGCCCGAATGACTGGCGCCTCGAGCGGCTGATCGATCGGTTGCCCAACCGCGCCCGTTCGGCCGTTCGTTTCCTCCGCCGGCCAGCCAACCGCTGGTTCAGGATTCCAATCGGCATATTACTGACCTTCGGGGGCATTCTGGGATTCCTGCCGATCCTTGGATTTTGGATGCTTCCAATTGGCCTGGCGCTCTTTGCTGACGACGTGCCGCTGCTGCGGTCGGGCCGGTCGCGAATTCTGGATTGGATCGAAGATCGACATCCGGGTTGGTTATCTCCTGGGTCTCGCCCGCAATGATTTAAGGCCCGGCCGGGGACATACCCTTTTCCTTCATGACCGCAATTGCGGTGGGCGTCCGAAAACTGCTGATCAGCGCCCTTACGGCACCGGGGTCGCGGGCATTGGCACTGATCCCGGCCGAATAGACCGTGTAGTTCTGGATTTCTTCCGGGAGCGGACCAACGAACGTACCGCCTCTAACCGGCAGAATTTCGCTGATCTGGTGAATGCCGATCTCTGCCTCGCCATTTACAACATGCTCAGCCACGGCACCGCCATGAATCAGAACGGCCTTAGGCTTGACTTCGGAGGCTATGCCAAGCTTGTCCAGTAATCGGGCCACATAGATGCCGCTCGATCCCCCGGCCTGCGGATCGATATAGGCCACGGACTTTGCAGCGAGGAGCGTTTTCTTGAAAGCATCGACGCTGCTGATATCGGGGCGCGGCGCCCCGCTCTTGACCACCACACCCACGCCGACCTTGGCCAAATCGGCCCGGCTTCCGGCGGCCACCCTGCCCTCTTTGATCAGTTTGTCGATCGCTTCCGGCGTGAGCACGGCCATGTCGAAAGCAACGCCTCCCTCGATGAGCTTCATCAGTGCGCCAACCGTATCGCGCTGAGTGACGATCTTGTGATCCGTCGCTTTTTCGAAATCTGGAACGACAGCTGTCATCATCTGCGTGAAGGCGCCGCCATGCAGCACCTTGATCTCTGCGGCACTGGCCGTGGTTGCACCGGCCGACAACATGGCGATCGTCACGGCAGCAATCAGGATCGTGCGCATCATGTCCTTCCCTTGCGGTGGGCCGCGGTTTTGGCTGACCTCTTGTTATCATCCGAAGCCTTCACGCTCTGCTTCAAAGCGGCGCGCAAATCAGCGGGGCGGCCATGTTTTTTCAGCAGGTCGCGGAATGCTTCGTCGGCGAGTTCCTGCCAGCTTGTCATGGAATCGCGCGCCAACAAGTCTACCGCCTGCCACGTTTCGTCATCGAATTCTATCAATTTGCGTCGCATATGTAAGCTATACGGCGACCGGCTTGCCCTTCTCGGGAACCAGCACTTGGGTCGGATGTCCCTGCATCGCGGCAACGAATTTCTCGGCAGTGGCCTCGATGATGGGAAACGAACCGTAATGGCAGGGGATCGCGGCCTCGAGTGCGAAGAAGCGCTTGACCGCCAGGGCCGCGGTTGCGGGGCTCATGGTGAAGCGATCTCCGATCGGAACCATGGCGATACGGGGCTGATGGATTTCCGAGATCAGCGCCATATCGGAGAAAATATCCGTGTCCCCCATATGGTACACCGTCGGCTCGCCCTTGGCCTTGATGATCGCGCCGCACGGGTTGCCAAGATAGATGGGTACCCCATTGGCCATGTCGCCGGACGAGTGGTCGGCGCGCACCAGCGTGACGCTGAATCCATCCAGCTCGGTAGTGCCGCCGGTGTTCATCGGGTTGAATTTCTCGAGGCCTTTGGACACCAGCCACATGCCGAGGTCGTAGTTCGCAGTAAGCATCGCTCCCGTCGTCCGCGCAATATCGAGCGCGTCGCCCACGTGATCGCTATGGCCATGCGTGAGCACGATATGGGAGACCCCCCTGATCGCCGCCTGCCGATCGGAGACGAAAGCCGGGTTGCCGGTGAAGAACGGATCGATGAGCACAGCATGGCCACCGAAGTCCAGACGAAACGCGGAATGCCCAAACCAGGTAATCTGCATAGCCTCGCTCGCTTTGCGTGAGACGAGTGTGGCGGATTTGACGCTGGTGCGCAAAATACGCGCTGCGTCGATAAGATCAATGACGGGTCCATCTCCTTCGCCGTAGGAATTTCGGCATGCCCGCACCGGTCCTCCCGCTCGCGGAACTGGCAGCCCTGTTGCCGGTCCGGGGTTCCTTGATCGGGCTTGACCTCGGTACCAAGACCATCGGAGTCGCCGCCAGCGATCCCGATCGCAGGCTCGCGGCTGGAGTGGAGACAATAGGGCGCAAGAGCTTCTCAACGGATGTAAAGCGTCTCGGTATCCTTGCCCGGGAACGTCGCGTCGTCGCTTTCGTTCTCGGCCTGCCGCTCAACATGGACGGAACCGAAGGCCCTCGCGCGCAGTCGGCTCGCGCGTTTGCCCGCAACCTCGCACGAACTATCGAAATTCCAATCGGCCTCTGGGACGAACGGCTCTCTACGGCTGCCGCCGAGCGTGAACTGATCGCGGCCGATATGAGCCGCAGCCGGCGCGCCGCCGTAATCGACCAGCATGCCGCCGCCTATATCCTCCAAGGCGCGCTCGACCGATTGCGGCGCATCAGCGCGGAAATCAAAAAATGAAAAGGCGGACGCGAGGTCCGCCCTTCACGACTGTCGTCACATGTACTGTGCCGATCAATGGTGGTGCCGCACGATTTTCTTGTGAGAAGTGGGTGCCGGAATGTAGGCGTAGGCGTGACCCGCAGCGGCAGCTCGGGCCGCAGCAGCAGCTCGGGCGGTACGGGAGAACACCGATGGAGTGGCGCGCAGCCCGTCCCACTCGCGGATGCCTTGCGTCTGGAAAGCCGATCCGGGCGGATCATCGACCACTTGTGCCGCGGCGATTCCAGTGCCGGCCACGAGGCCAGCGAAGATCGAGGCGATCAACAGTTTGCTTCTCATGTTCTTCCCCTTTTGCAGGGCCCCTTGTTTCGGGCGATTCGTCACCCGCATTGTTATATAGCGCAGCGCAGCAAAAAGTGCCGCGTTGCCAAAATTTCATGTTTATTTGCTGTTTATGCCGACAACTCGCGGTGGAAGCTATGAGCAAGAACTCCAAGAGTTGTATAAGGGCGGCAACCGTTTAGAGTGACGAAAGCTTTCGGTCAAATAACAGAAGCGAAAACGCCGAACATGGGCTTACATCACAAATTCGTGTGCTGTGGAGCTTCGATTCGAGCGGCCGTTCGAGTCAAGAAAAAGGCGGACCGCAGTCCGCCATCGGCCGCGATGTCCAATTAAATTTTGGCGGTGGCGCCGGCTTGGGAACAATAAATCCAAAACTTGCGTGCAAATCTCACGTGTTCCACACTTCATTCAATCCGCCAGCGCCCGCCGCAGGATGAGATCGGCATCGGACGAGCTGATCGTGCTTGTCCCGAAAAATTCGCCATGCCGATCCGGCAGCCGCGCGCGCAGGAACAGATCGGCAATCCGCGGCGGCGCGGAGGCGCGCAGAGCCGCGGTGGCGGCGAGGAGCGCCAACCGCTCAACCGCGGCCCGCGTATCGCATTCCGCATCGAGAGAGTTTAATGCATTCTCGATGGTTTCGACCCATCCGCATTGGGCCGGCAGATCGCCGGCTTCGGCTGCAAGTACGTCCAGTACGGCCCGTGCTGGCTCTCGTTCGCGCGCGAAAACCCGCTGCACATCGAGCGCCATGATATTGCCCGATCCCTCCCAGATCGCGTTGACCGGCGCCTCGCGATAAAGCCTCGGCAACAGGTTCTCCTCCACATAGCCGTTGCCGCCGAGGCACTCCATCGCCTCGCAAACGAGCGCCGGCGCCCGCTTGCACATCCAGAACTTCGCTGCCGAGGTAAGCAGCCGAACGCGCGCAGCCTCTTGCGGGTCGGCCGCTGCAAGATCGAAGGATCGGGCGAGCCGCATAACCAGCGCCGTTGCGGCCTCGACGTCGAGTGCCATATCGGCAAGCACGCGCTGCATGATCGGCTGCTCGACCAGACGCTTCCCGAACGCCGTGCGATAGCGCGCATGATGGATCGAGTGCGCGAGCGCAATGCGCATCAACCCCGCGGAGGCAATGGCGCAATCGAGCCGCGTCAACTGCACCATCTGAATAATGGTGCGCACGCCGCGTCCCTCCTCGCCTACGCGCCAGGCGGATGCGTCGACGAACTCGACCTCGGCGGAAGCGTTCGAGCGGTTCCCGAGCTTGTCCTTGAGACGCTGCAGGCGCAGCCCGTTCACCGATCCGTCCGGGCGAAAGCGCGGCATGAGAAAGCAAGTCAGCCCTCCCGGCGCCTGGGCCAGCACCATAAAGGCGTCGCACATCGGCGCCGACATGAACCATTTATGACCGCTGATCGCATATCCCTCACCCGCCGGCAGTGCCGAGGTCGTATTGGCCCGAACGTCGCTCCCACCCTGCCGTTCGGTCATCCCCATGCCGAACGTGGCGCTTTTCTTGGTCCACCAGGGCTCGAAACGGGAATCATATTCGCGGCCGGCAATCCTCGGCATCATGGCCGCGGCAAGCGCCGGCTCCGCAGCCAGGGCGGCAACTGCAGCGCGCGTCATGGTGATCGGGCAAAGGTGGCCGGTTTCCACCTGCGCGGCCATGTAGAAGCGCGCGGTTCGCGCTACCTGCGCCGGAGCGGGGGCCGCGGTTGCGTCGCTGCGCCACGTCGAAGCATGCAGCCGCGCGGCCATGCTCTCCGCCATGAACAGGTGATAAGCCGGATGGAATTCGATCGTGTCGCGCCGAAACCCCTTGGCATCGAAGGCCACGAGCCTCGGCGGATGCTCATTCGCCTGCCGGCCCAAGGCGAACATCTCGCCGGTGCCCCAGCGCCGGCCAAAAGCCCCGAGCGCATCGGTGTCGGTGGCAGCGCCATTCGCAGCGACTGCATCGCGCAGCGGCAGATCGCTGGCGAAGAGGTCAATGTCCTCATACGGCGGCGACTGGTTGAAAGCCTTGTAGCTTTCGACGCGCTCGGCCATGGGTTCCTCCTCCCGGCCAGAGTAGCACGGCCTCGCAAAAGCCATCGCAGCCACCATGTGGATGATCGATTGCGCCGCCTTGCCGCACGTGCCTCACGCGCCTATAAGTGACGTTTCAGTGAACATCGCCATGATCTGCTCTCCCCCGAAAGGCAGCCCAATCGAGGCGGCCGGAGCGCGCCTGTCCGGGAGCATGCAGGGATGCGTGCCGCGTGATGATCCCGATAGGAGCGGGGCGTTCCTCGGTCGAAGATGGAACCCGGTTGCAAAGACCGATTTCGTAAATTGCCGAACAAGGTGAGGACCCGACCAATGACGGCCAAACCCCACCCTGCTACGCGTCACGTGATCTCGATCAACGATCTCTCCGACAAGGACATAGAGAACATATTCGATGCGGCGCAGTCCTACCTCGATGAACTCCCTGATGGGCATTTTCCCTATCGCGTCGGCCGCAGTACGAATATCGCCTCCAATTTCATCCTTGCCAGCCTGTTCTACGAACCGAGTACGCGCACACGGTTATCGTTTGAAAGCGCGATGATCAGGCTCGGCGGACAGACGATAACCAGCGCCGATCCGGCGACCAGTTCGGCCGCCAAGGGCGAAAGCCTTGCCGACTCCGTGCGGGTTATCTCGAACTACGCGGATATCATGGTGATCCGCCATCCGTGCGACGGTGCAGCGCGCCTCGCCGCCGAATATGCATCGATCCCGGTCATTAACGGAGGCGACGGCAGCCACGAGCATCCCACGCAAACGCTCTGCGACCTGTTCCTGCTCAAAAAAAAGAACAGGCGGCTGCGGAATTTGAAGGTGGCCATTTCCGGTGACCTGAAGGGATCGCGGACGATCCACTCTTTTGTGTATGCCCTGGCGCGGTTTGGCGCCACGATCATGCCGATGCCTGCCAAAGGAATGCAGCTGCCCGCGCACGTGGACCGCCGGCTGCGAGAGGAGTTCCGCTGCCAAATGGTCGCGGTGCCGAAAGGCAAAGGCGACGACACATCGATCGATGTGCTTTATGTAACGCCGGAGGAACCGCATCAGCAGTCGCTTTTTTCGGGCGCAGAACTCGCATCCGACGTCCCCATCCTCGATAAAAAGATCGATGCCGTTTACGTGACCCGCTTTCAAAAGGAGCGGTGGGCTGAAAAGAACCAACCCTATCCACGGATCGACCGCAAATTCCTCAAAGAGCCGAAATACTCCGAAGCAAGCGTGATGCACCCGCTTCCGCGGGTGGACGAACTGGCTGCCTCCTTCGACACCGACCGGCGCGCGGTCTATTTCGAACAGGCAGCCTACGGCGTCCCGGTGCGCATGGCCCTGATATCGCTCCTCCTCGGCCTGAAGGGCAAATCGCTGCAGACGTTCGCGGGCGGACTCGATCGTAAGGGATTAGCAATCTACGATCAGCCGCGGAGCACCGGCATGTGCTGCACGAATAAGAACTGCATCGTGCACGAGCCGATGGAAGCTCAATACGTTCGGAACAAATTTTTGATCGTGAAACCGGCTGCGGCGGGCGAGTGCAAGCTTCGCTGCGTCTATTGCGAAACCGATATCGAGCAGTTCGTCGTCGCAAGCAGGAAGAACAAGTGGTACAGCGCCGACGCGTCCGCTCTGTTGCGTAGCGACGATCAGCACTTGAAGGAACTTGTCGTCTTCTCCAATGAAGCCGAAGCCCTTGCGGCCGGATTTCATTCTCGGCGGACGCTTGCCGAAAATCGAGTGCAGCGGCGCGCCGGTTCGCGATAGTCAGTTTCGATGGTTGGATTCCAGTTTGCCCTTGCCGCGCTCGCGTTCGGGTATCTGCTCGGATCGATCCCGTTCGGCGTCATTCTGACACGCGCCGCGGGGACCGAGGATGTGCGCACCATCGGCTCCGGCAACATTGGAGCCACCAACGTGCTGCGAGCGGGTCACAAAGGGCTCGCCGCCGCCACGCTCATAGGCGATGCCCTCAAGGGTAGCGTTGCCGTCCTTGCCGTCATGGCCCTCGCCGATCGAGAGTTGCCGCTCATCGCCGGGCTTGGCGCTTTCCTGGGCCATCTTTACCCGGTCTGGCTGAAATTCAAGGGCGGCAAGGGGGTCGCGACCTATATCGGCGTCCTGATCGCTCTCTTCTGGCCCGTTGCCCTCGCCTTTTGCTTCATCTGGGTCGTTATCGCGGCGATAACGCGCTACTCGTCGGTTGCTTCGCTCGTTGCCAGCGCCGCGACGCCGCTCCTGCTCTCGTTCACGCGCGATGCGCGCACGACGCTGTTGTTTGCATTTCTCACGGTTCTGCTCTGGCTCAGGCACCACGAGAATATCGCACGTCTGCTTCGGGGAACCGAGGCAAAAATCGGCCATAAGCAACGCAGGGCGCAATAGTGAAGCCTATTGCGCCGCCTCCGCGATGGCGCTGGCGGAATACGCTGCGCTATTCCGCCCTGCGGCTGTCCGGGCTACAGCTCTGGGTCCGAAGCGGGATCACCGGTAATGATGTGGCCGAAACCAATGACCCACGTCCGACTGTCGGATGAGGAACGCATCGCATGGCTCCGCCTTATCCGCAGCGAGAACGTTGGGCCGCGGACCTTCCGCGCGTTGGTTGCACATTATGGTAGCGCGGATGCTGCGCTCGCTGCGCTTCCGGCTCTGGCCCGTCGTGGCGGTGCCACGGGGCTTGCGCGCATCTGTCCGGCGGACGACGCGAAGCGCGAAATCGATACAGCGAATTCGCTTGGAGTGAGCTTCATCGCGCTCGGCGAGCCCGGCTACCCGACCCGCCTCTCGATGATCGAAGATGCTCCGCCAATCATCGCGGTCCGCGGCAAGACCGAAGCGCTGGCCCGCGACATGGTCGCGATTGTGGGGGGCCGCAATGCGTCCGCTGCCGGCGTAAGATTTGCCGAGCAGCTGGCGCGCGACCTGGGTGCGGCCGGATTTGCGATCGCCTCAGGCCTGGCACGCGGCATTGACGCTGCGGCACACAGGGCAAGCGTCAAGACCGGAACGGTTGCGGTCCTCGCCGGCGGGCACCAGCACATCTATCCGCCCGAACACGTGCCGCTGGTCGACGCCATCCTGTTCGAAGGTGCGGCGATCAGCGAAAGGCCGCTCGGGTGGGAGCCGCGCGCGCGTGATTTCCCGCGACGCAACCGGCTGATTTCCGGGCTATCGCTCGGCGTCGTGGTCGTCGAAGCGGCGCGCCGCTCAGGTTCGCTGATCACGGCCCGGCTCGCGCTCGAGCAGGGCCGGGAAGTGTTCGCGGTCCCGGGCTCTCCGCTCGATCCGCGCTGCGAGGGAAGCAACGGCCTCATCAAGCAGGGCGCCGCCGTGGTGACCGAGGCAGCAGACGTGCTCACAATTCTCGGTCCGATCCTCGGCCAATCCGGCCCCGTTTCGGCTCGCGAGCCCGACGAAATTCCGGTGTCGAGGCCAATTTCCGATCCTGGCGCCGAAGAACGCACGCGCATCACCCAACTGCTTGGGCCAACGCCCGTCGCCATGGACGATCTTGTACGGTTGTCGGGGAGTTCGCCGACGATGGTCCGCACCGTGCTGCTTGAACTCGAAATCGCGGGTCGCCTCGAACGACACGGCGGCAGCCTTGTCTCGCTGCGGTGACCTGTGCCAGAAGAGTTACGCGCCCTCGCCGTCGGAGTGGGCATTCATGTAAGCGCGAAGAATAGCATTGATCCTTGTCTGATAGCCCTTCTGGCGCCGGAACCAATCCAGCAGGTCCGAATCGAGTCGCATGGTCACGACCTGTTTCCCGCGGGGCAGGACGACCGTCGCTGTCTTCCAAAACTCCTCGTCGGTGGCGTGGGCATCGGCATCGGCTTCAATGCCGGCGCGAATTTCCGAAACACTCAGGCGTCGTACCCGATTCCAGTCCGTTTTGCGCTTAGCGTTCGAGTTTCTGCCAGTAGTTGCGCTTTTCGTGTGGCTCCGCTCGCCACGCCGAGATGATGCGTCTTTGCCCATCGTCCTCATCCGTGTAGATGACCGTGATTTCAAAACCGTTCACAACGCCAATGGCGTATACTCGAACTTCCCCATAATCGAAACGATCATCGGTCTTCTCGACAGTCGGACCGTCGAATATGCGTTTGGCGTCCTCAAACGCAATTCCATGCTTTTTTATGTTGCTTCGGTTCTTCCGTTCATCCCAGGTGTATCGCATCTAAGATGTATTTGCGTAATGTCAATACGTCCCTTCCGCCACAACCTCCGGTCGCGCCCGCTAAGGAGCCGTCGCGCGCTTCGCCTTGGCGACGACCGCGGGTGGGTTGGAGATGGTGTCGCCGACAATTTTGGTCACTTCATCCGCATCCATCGGATCGATCCGGAGCCCCAGCCTGGTAACCTCATCGACGAAGGCCTTGTCCCGCAGCGTCTCCATGAAGGCCCGGCGAAGCACCGCAGTCCGCTCCGGCGGCGTGCCCGGCGGGACCAGGTAGGGGTGGCCCAGCCCCGCAGTGGACGAAACCAACGCCATAATTTCGCGATCCTCCTCGCTCCCGGTCAGCTCGGTGAGAAGCGGCACGTCGGGAAGGAATTTGTCCCGTTTCACGCCCGCCTGAACAATGATGTCGATCTGCTTTTTTCTGAGCCAGTCGGAATGTTGGGCCAGGATACTGTCGATCCCGAACGCGCGCGCCTGGACCTCCCCGCGCTCCATCGCGAGGTTGACATCCTCGGAACTCTTATATCCGATGACAACCTTGAACTTCGTCCCCAGCACGTGATTCATCGCCATTGGCAGAATGAAAATACCCGACCCTTCCCCGGTGGCGCCGAGGACGACTTCCTTCTGTTTGGCGTCGGCGACGGTCTTGATGCCGGCCGTGTGCCAGACGAGAACCACTTCATTTTCCGGACCGGGCGAGCCCAGCCAGTTGAACCTGCTCGCGTCATAGCGCACGCCACGCCCGTCGAGCACCTGATGCAGCGGCATTGCGGCGTGAATGACGGCCATCGCGGTGCCGTCCTTCGGGGCAACGTTGTACATGTAATTCGTCGCCAGCACGTTGCCGGCGCCAGGCATATTCTGCACGATCATGGTTGGCTTGCCGGGGACGTATCTCGGCATGTGCCGGGCGACCGCGCGGGCAAGCAGGTCGTAGGTGCCGCCGATTCCGGTACTCGTGACCACCGTAATGGTCTTGCCTTCATAGAAATTCTGGGCTCGCGCCTCTCCGCCGAGAGCGGCCACCGCGATGCACAGAGCAATGAGCAGGAGCGTTCTACTCATATCGTGAAAAATCGTAGCCTTCCTTGGCAACGATCTCCATGAGGAACGGAGCACTCTGCTCCGTCGTATCGATCGCTTCCTTGATGGTCGGCACGATGTCGGCAGGTTTTTCGACACGTCTCGATGCGACGTTCAATCCCTCGGCGACCCTGGAATAGTTGCCGCCGACCGAAAGCGAATTGAACCGCGCAGTCGAGACCTTCATCACCTCACGCTCGCACGCCATCACCTGATTGTTGAACACCACGGTGAAAATTCCGATGCGGTTGCGCGCCGCGGTCTCGATATCCATGCCCGTCATACCGAAGGAGCAATCGCCCATCACATTGATGCAGAGCTTGCGGGGCGCGGCGAGCTTGGCTCCCATCGCAAGCCCCAGGCCGTAGCCAAGCTGGGTCGACTTGCCCCAGCCGATATAAGAGCCGGATTTGGTGGTTTCCCAGAACGGCAACAGCTGCTCGCGCGGCGAGCCCGAATCGTGAGTAATGATGAGATTTTCGCGATCGACTGTGCGCATGAGTTCCCCGATCACGCGATACTGGTTGATCGGGACCTCGTCGGACTCGAAATGCTTGGCCCATTCGTCAAGCCAGGATCGCTTGACCGCGGCGATTTCATTCTTGAGCGCATCGAGCGCCTTGCCGTTCCGGGCCTTTTGCTGCCGTCCCAGTTCGGCGATCAGCGCCTCGGTGACGAGGGCCGCGTCACCAAGCAGGCCGCAATCGGCGGCGTAGTCCTTGTTGATATCGCTCGCATCGTTGGTCGAGTGGATGATCGTCTTGCCCTTCGGCACCGCCGGGCCGAACGACGTTTTGGTGAGACTCGATCCGATCGCGAGCACGAGATCGGCACGGGCCATGAAATGCGCAAATGCCTTCGACCGCGAGCGCGTCGAGCCGCCGAGCGCGAGCGGATGACTGTCGGGAATTGCGCTCTTGCCGGGATTGGTGGCAACGACGGGCGCCGGAATCATTTCGGCAAGCGCGGCCAGCCGTTCTGCGGCATCCGCATAGATCACGCCCTGCCCTGCCCACAGCACTGGATTTTTCGCCGCGAGCAGCAGGCGCACGGCTTGTTTGACCGCCTCCGGATCCGGCGACGCGCGCATCACCGGCACGGGCTTGTAATCGACCCTGCCCTCGAACGGCGCTTCGTACACGTGACTAACCACTTCAACCACCACCGGGCCGGGCTTGCCGCTGCGCATCGCCTGATAGGCGCGGCGCATGACATCGGGGATTTCCTGGGCGGTCGAGACCATGGCCGACCATTTCGTCACCGGCCGAAGGGCATCAGCGGCACGGAACGTCGGCCTGATGTATTGCCGCTCGGGCGAGAAGCCGCCGGGAATCACCAGCAGCGGCACGTTCTCGGAATAGGCCTGGGCAACGCCTGCAAATGCGTTCTCGATTCCGGGACCGTGCTGGGCTGCGAATACCCCGTTTTGCCTGCCATGACGGATTCGCGAAAATCCATCGGCCATGCCGACGCCAACCCGCTCCTGGCGGCAAACGATGGGTCGAATATCGATCGCGGCGCACGCGTCGATCACGGCATTACGCGGATAGCAGGCGAGAAACTCGGTCCCCTCGCGCTTGAGGATTTCGGCGATGACCTCGGCGCCGTTCATGTCAGATTCCTCGATGCCTATTCGGCGGCCACGGCAGCATCTGCGCGCACCAGCTCGCCCATCATATCCGCGAACGGGGCTCCCTTTGGCAGCTCCCAGCGGCCCGAGCGTACCCGATAACTCGCAGGATTTATTCCCGGCAGCGGCCTGCCGGCGGCGTAGTCGTCGAGGGTCTTGAGCAGGAGGCGGCGGATTTTGACTATCGCGGTATCGCTCACGAGTAGATGTTCAAGCGCGCGGTCGGATATCGGGCCCATCGATTCCTGGATGCCGCAATCCTGGCTGCCAAGCCCTTTGATCCCTGTAAAGGACTTGCCGCTTGACTGTAGCGAGCGGTCGATCAGGTAATCATTGGCCTTGTTCCGGATGGCGCGATCGCTCCCTGGGAAATTCTCGGTGTGGATCCCGCGCCAAGCCTTCTCGCGCTTGAGATCTTCGTCGGTAACCGGCCGGTGCGGATGAAAATTGATGCTGTAAAGCATCGTGTTCTCGTCATCGATCGGGGCCCAGATATGGGCGGCCATCGGTATCGATGAAATGATCTTGTGGAACGGCATCAGCATGACATTGATGTTCCAATGAATCGTATCGCCGAATTCACGGCCGGTACCGACTACGAAACCGAACTCCGTCGGCATCACCTCGTAATGAGATGCGACCACCCTGCGGCTCGGGTCGGCGTCGCCGCCGTGCAAAAACGTGAGGTGCGTTGCGTCAAAGCCGCCTTCGAGAGCCTGGAGCCAGTTGCATTCCTGAATGTGACGGGTTGCGAACCGATGGCTCTCCGGCACCAGGGTCCATTCGAGCTCCGGGAATTCCGGCTTGAATTCCGGCGGGCCCATGTAGGTCCACACCGTGCCGCCGCGCTCGATGCATGGATAAGACTTGGCTCGCAGCGCGGTTTTTATCCTGCTCATCTGCTCGTCGCGCCCGGGCGGTACACAGGGCACATCGACGCAGTTGCCATGGACGTCGAATTTTATTCCGTGATAGACGCAGCGCAGCCCCGACTCTTCGTTCCGCCCAAAAAACAGCGACGCGGTTCGATGAGGGCAACGCTCATCGAGCAAACCAAGCCGCCCTTCGGTATCGCGAAACAAGACCAAATCTTCGCCCAGCAGGCGCACCCGCAGCGGCGGCCCATCCCGCTCGGCAATCTGATGGGAAAAACCCGCGGGAATCCAATAGCGGCGCATGAGCTCGCCCATGGGTGTACCGCGCCCAATGCGAGTGAGCCGTTCGTTGTCTTCGCGGGAAAGCACGGGCGACCTCCTTAAGCGGTTTTGGCCTTTTTTCGGCCTTAAGGTTGATAATCCCACAACCGTTGCGGGGAGATCAATACGAACGGCTATTTGTCGCTGGACTTGCAGGCCAGAAGAAACGTGCTTGGCGCGCAGTACACTACAGCAGCTCAGATCCCGGAATTCTGGACCTTGGCTATTGACGCCTCAGATCGTAGTGCCATGCCGTTTGTTGCCGCGGCGCGGGAACGACCCGACTTGCCGTTGGTCCGGCAGGGGCGCTTACCATGGTCCGTCGGTAGGTTTCGAACGAGAAAGCGCCAAGCACGGCGATAAACAGAATCCACATGAACGCCAACGCACATATCACCTGAAGTGAAAGTCCCGCGCGCACAGCCGATGGCGCGTTGGATTTGCTGCTGCGGTTATGTAGACGGTCAATCAATCGAGCGGCAATCGGCTCGCAATCCGACGGCTGCCACCGCCCTGCGGGGATCGCGCTGATCTTTGCAGCGAGGTCGCGCACTGCCCATTCCTTCGGCAGCTGTGAAAGCCTCCCTGCTTCCTGCCATGGATCGAGGTCGAGCCTTGCGAACAGGGAAAGGACAGTCAGCGGCGTCTCGTTTCGCTCTTCTCCGACGAGAGCATATAAGAACTCGTTATACTGCTGAGGAAGAGTAGCGCGTTTATCTACTCTGTTCGCCGCCCTGGTCACTGAATTTATTGCCCCCGACTGCTGTACAGACAAGGTGCACCTCTGATCCTATCCGTAACGGCCGCTGGACCTGACACCAGGCATCGTAGTGAGATTCCACAGCGACACGAGGAAGATGAGCGCGCCTGTGACCCAGTGGTCCCAGGCTGCCGCTCGAGTTCCGACGTTCGCAAACCCGAGCACCCACGGGGCCACGAATATCCATATGCCCAGAAGGAGCACGACCCATTCATGGCCGGCGCTCCCTTCCCATGTAGCCCTTCGTCCGGATGCCGACAATGCAATCAGAAAGACGATAACCCCAAGCACCCACGCGTTCCAGGCGGCGGTGTAAAGCACGTCAGGCATTGTCGTCCCGCCAGCACCAGGATTGCTTGTCTGCACTCCATACCCGAACTGGAGTACCCAAGGGGAAACAAACAGCCAGATGGCCAGCAAGACATTGAGCCAGTCCTGCTGCCGATTTTCTGCCAGGAATCTTCTGCGCGGCCTGCGCACCTGTTCGAATCGCCTCTGCTCCTCTTCAAATCGACCTGGTTGGTTCAGGCGTTCGGTGTCCTGCGTAGCCATGGTCCTGGCCTCCGACTATTCGTGTGTGTCTCTCCCCGCGCGGAACAGCGCATCTAATCGCATCGCTCCGCGGGACAATTCGAGCGGTTCCTTTAAAAGGAGACCGAGACCGCTTTCTCAGTTTCGTTGCCTGGGCCGCCTTGGCTGATGCGGCTCGCGGTCTAACCTGATTGGTCAACGGGACCAGTATCGAAATGTTCCCGCCCCGAAGTGTTCCCGCGCACTCATGAATTGCAATGTTCTGCACCGATCCGAGCAATCTCGACAAGTGAATTAGGCCGAGAAATTGACCGCTAGACCTGCGCCAGGCGAGCCCAAGCGCCCGTGTGTGCCCCTGCCACACAAAAGCCGTGGGGCTCCCTCTCTACCTCCCCGAGGGCCGTCCAGGCGCAAGCGGATGCGGAGTTCCTATTTGACACCGGCACCTCATCTCCCCATCTTCCGGCGGCCAGCGCTATTCGGTCAGCCCGGGTCGGCTTTAGCGTGACTGCATAACCCATTGGGATTACATGAATATCGTTGTAGTTGAATCCCCGGCCAAGGCAAAGACGATCAACAAATACCTTGGCCCGGGCTACGAAGTACTCGCGTCTTTTGGCCATGTTCGGGACCTCCCGGCCAAGGATGGCTCGGTCGATCCGGATGCCGACTTCCACATGATCTGGGAAGTGGATCACAAGGCGGAAAAGCGCCTCAACGAAATCGCGCGCGCCGTGAAAGGCGCCAACAAGCTCATTCTTGCGACCGACCCTGATCGGGAAGGTGAGGCGATCTCCTGGCACGTGCTGGAGGTGCTCAAGCAAAAGCACGCGCTGCGTAAACAACCGGTTGAACGGGTAGTATTCAACGCGATCACGAAACAGGCGGTGCTCGACGCGATGAAACATCCGCGGGGCATCGACGGTTCGCTCGTGGACGCCTATCTCGCCCGCCGCGCGCTCGATTATCTCGTAGGCTTCACGCTCTCGCCGGTGCTGTGGCGCAAGCTGCCCGGGGCGCGTTCGGCCGGCAGAGTGCAATCGGTGGCGTTGCGGCTGGTTTGCGACCGTGAGCTCGAAATCGAGAAATTCGTCCCGCGCGAATACTGGTCATTGATCGCAACACTGGCGACTCCTCGCGGCGAGACTTTCGAGGCGCGTCTTGTCGGCGCCGATGGGCAGAAGATCCAGCGGCTCGACATCGGTTCAGGGGCGGAAGCCGACGCCTTCAAGAAGGCGCTCGAAGTCGCGGCGTTCTCCGTCGCCGCAGTCGAGGCCAAGCCTACCCGACGCAACCCACCGCCGCCTTTCACGACGTCTACCCTTCAGCAAGAGGCGAGCCGAAAACTCGGTTTCGCGCCGGCCCATACGATGCGGGTTGCGCAGCGGCTTTACGAGGGCATCAATGTAGACGGCGAGCCGCTGGGCCTCATCACCTACATGCGCACCGACGGCGTGCAGGTCGCCGAGGAGGCAATTGCTGCGGCGCGCCGCCTCATCGGTGCCGATTACGGGGATCGGTACGTCCCCTCCTCCCCTCGCCGGTATGAGACCAAGGCGAAAAATGCCCAAGAGGCGCACGAGGCGATTCGCCCGACGGACCTGATGCGCCGGCCAAAGAATGCGCGCTCGTTCCTCGATTCGGATCAGGCTAGGCTCTACGAGTTGATTTGGCTGCGAATGGTGGCGAGCCAAATGGAATCGGCCGAACTGGAGCGAACAACGGCGGATATCGTCGCCACCGTTATCCTTCCATCGGCGAGGCGTATTATCGATCTTCGTGCCACTGGGACCGTGGTGAAGTTCGACGGCTTCCTCACGCTCTATCAGGAAGGCGAGGACGATGCCCAGGGGCTCAATGGAAGCACCGGCGAGGACGATTCACGACGGCTGCCCGAGATGAGCGCGGACGAGCCGCTGGAGCGGCGGTCGATCGCTGCTACGCAGCATTTCACCGAACCTCCGCCCCGCTATTCGGAGGCGTCCCTGGTCAAGCGCATGGAGCAACTCGGCATTGGTCGCCCTTCGACATATGCGCCGATCTTGCAGGTGCTCAAGGACCGGGGCTATGTTCGGATCGACAGCAAGCGCCTTGTGCCCGAGGACAAGGGCCGAGTGCTCACGGCGTTTCTAGAGAGTTTCTTCGCGCGCTACGTCGAATACAATTTCACCGCCGGTCTCGAGGAACAGCTCGATCGCATCTCGAACAACGAACTTGCCTGGCGCGACCTGCTTCGGGACTTCTGGCGAGAGTTCACCAATGCCGTGGGAGACATCAAGAACCTGCGGGTATCGGAAGTCATCGATGCGCTCGATGAAATGCTTGGCCCGCATCTATTCCCGCCCCGATCCGACGGCAGCGATGCGCGGCAGTGTCCGAACTGCGGTACAGGTCGACTGTCATTGAAGCTCGGCAAGTTCGGCGGCTTCATCGGCTGCAGCAACTATCCGGACTGCCGCTACACGCGGCAGCTTTCGGCGGCATCCGAAGGCGCCCCCGACGGCGGGATGAAAAAGCTCGGCGAGGATCCGAAGACCGGCCTTGAAGTGACGTTGCGCAGCGGCCGTTTCGGCCCTTATGTGCAACTCGGCGAAGCCGTCGATGGCGAAAAGCCGAAACGTGCCGGTCTGCCAAGAGGGCTTGCTCCGGAAGACGTCGATCTTGGCCGCGCGCTTGGGCTCCTGTCGTTGCCGCGCGAAGTCGGCAAGCATCCCGAGGACGGCGAACCGATCATGGCCGGTATCGGCCGGTTCGGGCCCTATGTGCAGCACGGCAGGAGCTATGCCAGCCTGGAAACCGGCGACGATGTTCTTGCGATCGGCCTCAACCGCGCGGTAACGCTCCTGGCCGAAAAGAAATCAAAAGGACCGGGCCGGCGGTTCGGTGCCGATCCCGGCCGGCCGCTTGGGGAACACCCGGACAAAGGCGGGCCGATCGTCGTGAAGAACGGCCGCTACGGCCCTTATGTCAGCCATGACGGCATCAATGCGACGCTGCCTTCCGACACGAGCCCGGATACCGTGACCCTAGAACAGGCGGTTGGACTCATCGATGCCCGCGCGGCTCGCGGCAGCCCCCGCGCGGCTCGCGGCAGCAAAAAGAGGTCTCCGCCGCGCGGTCAGCCAACGGCGCGCAAAAAGCCAACTCAGCCCCCAAAATCGGCACGGGCGAGCATCGCGACAGGGCCCGGCGCCGCAGCTAAGCCCAAACCCGCACGCAAATCCAAAGCCGGGCACCCGGCAAAGGCGGCTGGGTAGAAAATCTTTCCCGGCTGGCGCCGACCGCTGTTTAATCTTATTTCACCGGCAACCCGTGCTAGAAACAGATTGCCCGTGAAACGATTGTCCACGACCCCGTCACTGCCCTCTAAACAAGACTTGCTTGAATTCATTGGCCGGCAAGCCGGAAAGGTCGGCGTACGCGAGATCGCCCGCGCCTTCGGGCTGAAGAATTCGGATCGTGCAGCCCTCAAAAACATGCTCGGCGAGCTTGCAGATGAAGGCCGCGTTGAGCGGCGCCGTCGCAAACTCCATCATCCAGGGACGCTGCCGCAGGTCGTGTTGGCCCACGTCGCCAGCCGTGACCGGGACGGTGAATTGATCGCGCTTCCCGCCGAGTGGGACGAGGAGGAACACGGACCTGCCCCGAGGATTCGGGTCTTGACCTCCCGCCGCGCTCGGCCGAGCGAAGCCGCCGGCGTGGGCGACCGAGCGCTGATGCGGGTGGAGGAGACGCCCGATGACACAATCCGCTATAGCGGACGCGTCATAAAAATCATCGACCGCGCTCGGGAACGCGTGCTCGGGATCTACCGGGCATTGCCGGGCGGCGGCGGACGCCTCGTCCCCGTCGATAAAAAGCAACTCAACCGCGAATTGGCGATAGCGGCCGGGGCTGACGCTGGAGCAGAATCCGGAGAACTGGTCGCGGTCCAAGCTTTGAGCCGCCGCGGCGGATTTGGCCTTGCGACTGCTCGTGTAATAGAGCGGTTCGGCTCACCGGAAAGCGAACGGGCGGTAAGCCTGATAGCGATCCATTCGCACGCCATCCCGCACGTATTCCCGCCCCCCGCTCTCAGGCAGGCAGCAACAGCAGAACCCGCAGGCCCGGCCGAGCGTGAAGATTGGCGCGGGGTGCCGTTTGTTACCATTGATCCCGCAGATGCCAAGGATCACGACGACGCAGTTCATGCGCAGAGCGATCCTGACGCGAAAAACCCGGGCGGTCACATTCTCGATATCGCGATCGCGGATGTGGCGCATTACGTACGGCCCGATTCGGCGCTCGATCGCGAAGCGCGCATCCGCGGCAACTCGGTATATTTTCCCGATCGCGTCGTCCCGATGCTGCCGGAACGCATCTCAAACGATCTGTGTTCGCTGCGACCGCACGAGGAACGAGCCGCGCTCGGCGTGCGCATCGTGATCGGCGCCGATGGCCGCAAGCACGCGCACAGCTTTCACCGCGTGGTGATCCGCTCAGCAGCCCGATTGAGCTATCAGCAGACGCAGGCGGCGATCGATGGCTGGCCGGACGAAACGACCGGACCGCTGCTGGGATCGGTACTTGAACCGCTTTATGCCGCCTACCGCGCTCTCAAGCGCACGCGCGAAGAACGCACGCCGCTTGACCTCGATCTCCCCGAACGCAAGATCGTGCTCACCGCCCACAATACCGTCGACCGCGTGGTCGCGCCGGAGCGGCTCGATGCTCATAGATTGATCGAGGAATTCATGATCCTCGCCAATGTGGCGGCCGCCGAAACCTTGGAGCGGGCGCGGGTGCCTCTCATTTATCGGGTACACGACGAGCCCGACATGGAGCGTGTCAATGCACTGCGCGAATTCCTCAAGACACTGGATATTTCGCTGCCGCGGGGAGGTTCGCTAAAGCCCGCTCAGTTCAATCGGATTCTCGCGCTGGTGAAGGGGCGCGATGTCGAGACGCTCGTCAATGAAGTTGTGCTGCGCAGCCAGGCTCAAGCGGAATATGCGGCCGAGAACTACGGCCATTTCGGCCTCAATCTGCGGCGCTATGCCCATTTCACCTCACCCATCCGGCGCTATGCCGATGTCATTATTCACCGCGGGCTGATCCGTGCGTGCAAGCTTGGCGACGGCGCCCTGCCCGAGCATTTCGATGCGCGCATGCTGGGCGAGATTGCCGCCACTATTTCGGCGACCGAGCGACGGGCCATGAAGGCGGAGCGTGAAACCTTCGATCGGCTGCTCGCTCATTTTCTGGCGGATCGCATCGGCGCCAGGTTCGAAGGTCATATTTCCGGCGTCAACCGCGCCGGACTGTTCGTGAAACTCGACGACACCGGTGCCGATGGATTCATCCCTGCTCGTAGCATCGGCGAAGAATATTTCCGCTATCGTGAGGACCGCCACGCCCTCATCAGTTCCAGCGGCGAGACTTACCGACTGGGCGATCGCGTAACGGTAAAGCTGGTCGAGGCCGCACCGATCGCAGGAGCGCTACGGTTTGAGCTGCTGTCGGAAGGGGTCTACCACCGGCAACAACGGAGAAAGCGCGCCGGCGCGGCGCGGTCGGAGGCACATCGAGGATGACAGACAGTGCGGCAGAACGGGTTGAACGTTTGAACGAGTTTACCCGCCGCCAAGAGGATGTCGGGCGCAGCCGGCCATTCCCAAGGCTGCGCCCCAAGGATGCCGCCACTCTCATCCTGATCGATCGGTCCGGCCCAGTGCCGAAGGTCCTGCTCGGCAAGCGCCACGAACGGCACAGTTTCATGCCTGGCAAGATCGTTTTTCCCGGCGGCGGCGTAGACCCGTCGGACAAACGCATGCCGGTTGCGAGGGAACTCGACAAGGGCGCCGAAGCGCGGCTGATGCAGCGATGCCCTAAGGCAAGTCCCGTCCGCGCACGCGCGCTCGCACTCGCCGCCATTCGCGAAACCGGCGAAGAGACTGGCTTGCTGCTTGGCGTGCGCGGGAAGCCCGGAAGAATCCCGGCCGGGCCGTGGTTTCCCTTTGCGGCACACGACGTGCTGCCTGATCTGGGCGCCATCTATTTCGTAGGTCGCGCTATTACGCCGCCCGGACGCCCGCGCCGGTTTGACGCGCGGTTTTTCACCATGGATGCAAGTGCGATCGCACACCGCATCGAGGGGGTAACCGGGCCGGAGGCGGAGTTCGTAGAACTTTTGTGGATGCCGCTCGAAGACGCAATGCGAATGCATCTTCCGGCGGTCACCAGCGTCATGCTGGAAGAACTGGACGCCAGGATCGCGAACGGACTTGGTCATGATCTACCGGTGCCGTTCTATCGCATGCTGCACGGCAGTTTCCTAAGAGAATTGTTGTGAGCGCTCTTTGCTTGACATCACTCGTCGGGTCGCTAGGTTGAGCGCAAGCGGCGCAACAAGAGGTTGAGGTCCCGATGGCAAAAGCCACCACAATCAAAGTCAAGCTGGTGTCGAGCGCCGATACCGGCTTCTATTATGTGACGAAGAAGAATTCGCGCACGATGACGGATAAGCTCGCCAAGAAGAAATACGATCCGGTGGCCAAAAAGCACGTCGAGTTCCGCGAGGCCAAAATCAAGTGAGGGGGCTCAACTTTGCGGGCGGGCAGCGCCACAGTTGCGCTCGTCCGGACCCATCCGAACTAAAGAGCAGCGCGTAACTCGCCGCAGGGTGGGTTACGGCGCCCGCCCGTTGCCAGAATCCGAAACGCGCGGCCGTGAGCGGCGCGCCTAACCCACCCTACGAAGATAGGGGCGGGTTTGAAACCCGCCCCTATCGAAAAGGTGGCCGGCCGGAAGCGGTGTCATGAGGAGGCCACTCGTACCGTTCCGGACCGGCCGAACCCCACGGACCCAGGAGATGCGGCGGACCTGAGCATTCCGCAGGGCTATCAGAGGCTTAGCTGCCGCCGGGGATAACTCACCGTCTCCCCTGACGCCATAACGCCGGGAAATGAGCCATTTCCCCTTCGAATAGTTTAGCGCAAAGGAACGCGGAATCCAACGGCCAGCCTGTGGAAAACGGAAGAATCTCGGTCAACCTAAAGCATTAGGGTTGAGTGGCCCCCCACCACGCTCAGGCGGGACCGGGCACGACTCGGGTCGGCCGGGGCCGGTAGGGCGCCTGATTGGCCCACTTGATGACTGCCGCAGCAGTATCAGAAAAGCCGTGCTTCCAGCAGCATCACAATGGCCGGAATGGCATCGACGACGGGGACTCCGCAGGTCATAAACGACCTCGTCAGGCTGTTCCAAGAAACTGGCGAATAGTGTCAATGAACTTGCCGACGGAAATCGGCTTCGACAGATAGGCTTCGCAGCCGCCTTCGCGTATCCGCTCCTCATCGCCTTTCATCGCAAAGGCTGTCACTGCGACGACGGGTATCGATTGCAGCTCCGGATCTTCCTTGAGCCATTTCGTGACTTCGAGACCGGAAACTTCGGGAAGCTGGATGTCCATCAGAATGAGGTCGGGACGATGCTTGCGGGCAAGGCCGAGCGCCTCGATGCCGTTGCGGGTCCCGACGGTCCGATAACCATGGGCTTCAAGCAGGTCGTGGAAGAGCTTCATATTGAGCTCGTTGTCCTCCACGATCATCACGGTCTTGGCCATCTCGGCCCACCTTGCTGCGTGCCGGCTTCCGTTGCCGTGCAAGCCTTCGCGGGGACCGCGGCCGATTGCTGTATTTGGCATCCGCGGGACCCTAGCGACGATCTGTTACGGAAGACCTAATCTTAAGCCTTATCAAGGGGATTGCCACTATTTTGACTCCTTTTGAATGGACGGCCGAGGCTGCCGTAAGGACGCGTCATGCGTTCACGCTTTGCCGACCCAAACCCCGCATTGTAAAAGCGGGCCAACGTCTCGCGCGCGGCGAAGGATCGCGAAGCACAGGGAGGGGATTGATGCGTTTCTTTAGATCAGCCGGGTTCGGTATTCTCACATTGTCGGTCGCAATGGCGGCGCAGAATGCCGGCGCGCAGCAAAGCGCGGTGGGGATATGGGCCAAAAAGGCGCCCATGCGTTTCGCGCGCAGCGAATTTCAGGCGGCGGCGGTCAATGGAAAAATCTATGTGATCGGCGGCGGCCGCGCCGACATCCGCGACGGCAAACCATTCGACAGCTATACGAATGGCGATACCGACGAGTACGATCCGACCACCGACTCCTGGCGCGCCCGCACGCCGATGCCCGAAGGAGGCACGCACAACAGCATCGCGGTCCTCGACGGCAAGATTTATATTGCTGGCGGGTTCGCGGGCCGCCAGCATACCTTGCCGACGGCGTCGCTCCACTCCTATGACCCGGCGACCGACACTTGGCGCAAGCTCGCATCGCTCAGCACTCCGCGCGCCTCGATCTCGCTGACTGCCCTGAATGGAAAGATCCACGCCTTCGGCGGCCGCCTCATGGGCGAGGAGACATCCCTGGCGACGCACGAACTTTATGATCCAAAGACGGACACCTGGACGTTGGCGGCGCCGATGCCATCTTCGCGCGATCATGCCGGGATTTGGGTTGTAGACGGCAAGGCTTATTTATTTGGAGGCCGCACCGGGGACTCCAACTCCTCAGTCGCACTGAACGAGATCTACGACCCAACGACCGACAAATGGTCCGCGGCCGCGCCGATGCCGACGGGACGCTCCAGCGGAGCCTACGCGCAATATCGCGGGCTCCTGTTCTTCATGGGCGGCGAATGCAAGACGACTCCTGCCGGCCGCACCACGTTCGATGAGAACGAAGCCTATGATCCGAAGGGCAACGCCTGGCGCAAGCTTGCCCCGCTGCCGATCGGCCGCCACGGTTTCGCGGCGGCCGCAATCGGAAATACCCTTTATGTCCTGGGCGGGTCGACTGCATGCGGCAGCGGCGGAAAAGTCGCCGATAATCTTGCATTCGTCCTGCCGTAGAAATGACGCGAAATTCCGCCGCGACGAGGCCCTTCACCTACTCGGTCGGAATTTGGGCGCCGTCAGTTGAGTGAGCCGCTGAGCTGCCGGTATAACCGACGCACGGCGACTTCTCTTTGGGCACTGTAGCCCCGCAGCTTTTCGTACTGCGGCCATTGCACGGTGGCGAGCGCCTGCTCTTCCGTTGCGCCGTGTGCGATTGCCTGTTGAACGGCATCGCGGATATCGACCAATATCTGGCGGGCGCGATGGAGGCTTTCCTGACTCTCGCGCGGGTCCGACGTTATTGGACCGTGAGCCGGCACGTAGATCTGGGCTCCCAGGGCTTGGACGGCATCAAGCGCCTTTAACCAGTCGAGGCCGTAACCGTCGTCGATGTAGGGAAACTGGTCGGCGAAAAACAGTTCGCTGAGATAGGCGATCCGGTCCTGCGGTACATAGATGATGCTGTCGCCGCGCGTGTGTGCACGGCCCATGTAGAGCACCTGAATTTCCTTGCCGCCGAAATAAAGCGTGACGCGATCCTGATAGGTCTGGTTCGGGAGTCTCGCCTTCTGCTCCTCTGCCGAGACCTTCTCGCGTTGCATCAAGGCAAGGAGATCGGTCCGGTAGTTTTCGTGGCCGATCTTCCAAACGTCCGCATAGGCGACGTTCCCCTTCGAATAGTTGTTGTGGAATGTCGAGGACACCAGGACGCGGACCGGCGCCTCAGTGGTGTTGGCGATGGCTTGCCGTTCCGCGCGCCCGACAGCCGCGGAATTAAGCGCATCGAGCACGACCACGCCGTCGCTCGTGGCGATGACACCGCTGTTGAAGCTCCCAGACGTGTACGCGTAGTAGCCGGGAATGATCTGCCGCAGCGAGCCCGACGCATTGCGTTCGGTCCCGCCGCCGGCGTTGCGCGGCGCCTCCTGGGAAAGCGCCGATGCGCAAGAGGTGAGTGCGAAGACCATCGCCATGGTTGTTTTCAGCATCGGTTATACCTCCAAGTAATTCACGGGTTACGCATGCCGGCTCTCCGCGTGCGCATTTCGGCCCGCGACAAAGCCCTGAGAGGTACAGCGCGCCAAACCGTGCATGCTGAACCCACCGGCCGACTCGCCGCCGCAGTAGAGCCCGGGGATCACTTCGCCGTTCATGTCGACGACCTGACAGCGACCGTTGATCCGCAGTCCAGCCCGGGTGTCATGGATGACCGGCGTCGCCCAACCCGCATAGAACGGCGGCTTCGCGATCACGTAGAGCGGCCGCGGCTTGCCGAAGTCGAAGTCCCTGCCCAGCGCGACGAATCCGTTGTAACGTGCAACGGTCTCCTCGAGATTCTGCGCCGGCATTGGAACGCGCTGATATTTCATTTTGATCTTTTTGGCCAACTCGCCCACCGTGTCGGCACTGAAGAAGAAGCCGTTTTCGATATCGACGTTCGGCGGTTTCGGATCCCATTTCTCGCGCTCGACAGCTGCTGAGTCGAATATCGCCCAGATCGGACCGCCGCCGTTGTGGCCATCGCCGATCCCTGCCATGGCGGCATTGATCCAATTGTTTGGATCGTAGCGCACGTTCTTGGCATTGAGATAGCTGCCGTGGATGTAGGGATCGACGCCTTTGTAGCTGTTCGCGGTATATTGCCGGCCGGTCTCGTCGTAGAACCGTTTGCCGAGCATGTTGACGGTGATGACGTTCTGCCAATCGGTGACCCGCAGGCCGGAGGCGCGGGCCTTCTGGAACATCGGGCTCCCCGGAAACCAGCGCAGATTCACATAGCCGTATTGGCAGCCGATCTGTCCGGGCTTGGTCAGGCCGGAGCCGGTCTCGCTGGTGAAGTTGAACAGTCCCCAGAGCGAAGCATTGATCGCCATCGCGGCAAGCTCGCCGCTGGCGTCCTGGTTTGAATAGGGCATCCCCGCAAGCCCGCAATATTCCTCGGTCAAACGCGGGTCGAACATGCGGCGGAAATTGACATTGCCGCTCGAACCGCCGGTCGCGACTATCACCGCCTTGCGGGCGCGGACGTTGACCTTGTTGCCCTTGTTGTCGACTGCAACGCCGATGACGCGTCCCGATGCCGGTGCCTCGCGGTAGATCGCCGTCATCCTGTGCTCGAGCAGATATTCGACCCCGGCCTTGCGCGCGGCGGCATCGAGCGGCTGCATCAGTCCGTTGCCCGACGACATCGTGGCACGAAGGTTTGGAGCCGCCGGAGCGCCGGTCTGAATGAGCGGCCAGTCCATCGGGGCGCAGTGCATGGTGCGCAGCACCGAGTTGCCGACCGATGAGCCGCCTCGCCGGTCCGGCGGCTTGTCGACGAACACGACGCCATGTTCGTGCAGAAATTTGAAGGTGGCGGCGCAGTTGTCGGCAAACGTTCGGATAATTTCGCGGTCGTTGTAGCGGTAGTCGGGAAAGCCGTTGGGCTGAACCACCGACCAGTCGGTGAGATCCGCAAAGACCAGGTCCGGCGAGTCTTCGATGCCGTATTTCTTCTGCACGCTGGTGCCGCCGCCGAGCGGCATGTTGCCGCCGCTCACCCGGGCGTGGCCGCCGACATGCGCTTCCGCTTCAACCACGAGCACCGATGAGCCCGCCTCTTTTGCGACGATAGCGGCCGAAAGCCCGCATGCTCCCGCGCCGATGACGACGACGTCCGCCTCGCGGTCCCACTGCAGCGGAGGCTGCTGAGCCTGCGCAGAAGCCGGCGAGGAAAGACTCGCCGCGCCAAATGCCGCTGCGGTCCCGCCGCGGAGAAGCAACTCTCGACGATTCAAACCCACGATGATCCTCCCTGATTGTAACCGTGACCCGAGCACTCGCCCTTCAGGTCAATGTCTCCTGGGCCGCATTCGTGCCGGCGATATAGCCGTGGACCGAGGCCCTGCCTATCCCGTGCTGGGCACCGCCGCCGCTCGCCTCGCCCCCGGCATAGAGACCGGGTATGACCTTGCCCTGCGTATCGAGAACCTGGGCTTTGCCGTTTATCCGCAGCCCGCCGTAGGAGTCGTTCACGCGGATCGGTGCAAAAGCCGCATAAAAGGGCGGAGTGTCGATCCTGTGCAGGACGGGCTTCTCGAAATCTTCATCGGTCCCCTTGCCCGCAGCTGCGTTATATTTTGTAACCGTCTCCTCCAGGTATTTCAGCGGCATTTTCTGATGCGGATTTCCCATGACTTTCTTCGCCAACTCCCCGAGGGTGTCCGCTTTGTGAAAATATACGTCGGGGGGATCGGCGATGTAGGGGTAACGAACCTTCCAGCCTGCTCGCTGAACCGCCGCGAAGTCGAAGATCGCCCAAATCGGCCCGGACGCGTAGTCGGGCGCACGCGATCCTTCGTTGATCGCAAGTGCAGCATCCACGGCCGCCGAGCGCTTGTATTGCGCGCGTACTTGCGCCGGACTGGTGTTGCGCCAGTCCAGCGGCACGAACGGATTGCGGGTGCCGTCGCTCCCAGGTGGATATTTGGCATCGCTGGAAATATTTCGGAATGCGCTCTCGTTGTAGAATCTCCGCCCCACTTGGTTCACCGCGATGGCGTGCTCCCATCCGGCGCGCCCGATATCGAAACCCTTGGCGCGAGCGAACAGGAATGCCGGATGTCCGGGGAAAATGCTGCCCACGCTGTCGCGAGTGCCGAGCACGCTGCTGATTGTCGGAGAGCCGGATGAATGCTGGTAATTCTGCATCATGCCGGCAAGGTTGGCGCCGATTTTCATTCCAGCGATGATCCCGCTGCCGTCCATGCAGAACGGGCCAACGAGGGCGCTGGGCCCGCATTGCAGCGACGGCTCGATCATCCTCGGGTCGATCATCGTGCGCAAGTGCACGCTCCCCTGGAAACCGCCGGTCGCGATGATGAGGGCTTTGCGGGCTCGGATGTGAATCGTCTC
>DATBHB010000129.1:0-31337 GCA_036557705.1 Xanthobacteraceae bacterium | reverse complement strand
CCCCCCTCTCCGCAGGCGGAGAGGTATTTCAGAAGGGGCGAACGCCCGCGGGGCTGGTGACAAGCCAGAGCCGCAGGGAACCGCTCCCGGCTCCGCCCAACGGGACTGTCTCCGGAAGACGCCCCTCGATGAGCCGGGATGTTGTTAGATTAATCGCCTATAGGATTTTTGTCAAGAGCTGAAACGCAGTTTTTCGCGCCGCCAGACCGGCCTTGATGTCCGCGGCCGGCACTTCCTTCGGAGGCGGGTCCGGCATTCCCCTCCTTCGTCGCAAAGCGGCCCAGTCGAGGTGCGAGTGTCCGCCGCACGCCTGGATGATTGTTTCCGCGGCCTCAAGTAGAAATTTAAAACGCTCCTCATCGATTCGTTGCTGCTTGCGGCGAGGACGCGGCTCTTCGTCGCTGATCCAGCTGTAGAGTTCGCAGGCCAGTTTCATCACATCGGCGGCCGAAGTATCGCGGCGATCCTGGAAGCGCATAGGCTTGCGCGGCGCACGAGGGAGCAGGCTTCGCGCGGTTCTGATGCAGTCAAGCTTGAGCTGCATCGCCATGGTTTTCGCATCGCTTTTCGGCATCGAATTCCCGTCAGAAGGGCCGACCCAACGGAGCCGAAGCCTCGGGCGACTTCACCGGCGCCGGGAGTTTCCGGGCCGGTCTCGCGGCTCGCCGCCGCTTATCTTGCCGTTGCTCCTCGGCTCTTCTTGCTCCTTCTCTCTTCAACACCACGGCCATCGCGTAGGTCCTGTAGCGGGTGCCGTTAACCGGATTAGCGAACTTGCCGATTGCTTCCTTGGTCAGGCGCCGCTGCAGCTTTCGCCGCGGGCGCGGCCGGTCGTCGCTGATCCAGCGGTAGAGCTCCCTGCCGAGCCTTGTGACGTCCTCGGCTGGCGCGCGGTACGGCAGCATCGTTTGCGCGGCCCTGATGCAGGCGAGCTTGAGCCGCATGACGTTTGGCTTCGGATTGCTCGGCCTAAGCGGCATGCCTTAGATCCTCTATTTCGCGCTCGAAGGTAAGGATAACTATCCTAGGCTTATTGTCAAGAAACTTCTCTCCGAGGCTGAGCGGCTTCATCAATCGGCCGAGACAGCGGTGGCGCCGGGTCGGATCCGCGCCTGCTCCCGAGCGCATTCACGCCCCTACTGCGAACCGATACTGCCGACCGTGCCGCTTACCGAAATGTGTAATTCGCTCATCGTAAGTGACGAGCGGACACGCGAGGTCGATTGCTGTCGCGATCAGAAGCCGATCGGCCGGATCGCGATGTTCGAGATGGTGCAACTGGTAACTCCGGGAGGCAGCGCGATGGCTGAGCGGAACGCCCTCAATGCCAGGATAGTCGAGGAAACGGTCAATCCAGGCATCAACCGGAAGATCGAGGTCGATCCGTCCGATATCGACAAGGGCCGCGATCTCCCAGGCCGTCACAGCGCTGAGGAGAATGGTGCCGCCCCGTTCCCAGCAGCCATCAATCAGGGCGCGCGTCGAAGCACGCAGCCGTTCATCCCCGCTCTCGAGCCAAAGGGCGATGTGGGTATCGAGTAGAAGACGATCGGTCAGCGCTCGATCTCCCGGCCGGTCTCGGCATCGGGCTCGACGTCGAGCGCCGGCTCGATAAGATCGACGCCTTCGGCGATGCGGACCGAGCCGCGATGCCTTCCGAAAAGCGACCCCGCACGGGCGGTTTCGTCGAGTAAACGCCGCATCGCGAGCGCGACCGCCTCGGTTTTATTACCTTCCGTAAGTTTATTCGCCGCTTCCTCGATGAGGGCGACGACTTCCGGCCGGTTGATGGTCACCACATTGGCCATTTCTGATGCTCATACCATTACGTACTTACTTATATACGGGCAGGCATAACGAGCAAGTGCAATTTCGCGGTTCGTGAGCCGGGACGCGCCTTGCGGCTAGGAACAATGCCGCAATAAAAGCAGGTTCCGGTGTCACTGAGGCCTTGGGCAAGGTTGGGAGGGTTGGGGCATGCTCGCGGGTGAATTGCGCAACCAGATCGATGCGATCTGGAACGATTTCTGGTCGGGAGGGTTAGCCAATCCACTCCAGGTCATTGAGCAGATCACGTATCTCATTTTCATCAAGCGTCTCGACGAGATGCAGGAGCTCGAAGAGCGCAAGGCGACGACGCTCAAGCAGCCGGTCGAGCGGCGCATTTTTCCCGAAGGCAAGGACGAACGCGGCGAGCCCTACGCAAATTTTCGCTGGTCGCGCTTCAAACATTTCGCCGGGCCGGAAATGTTCCGGATCGTGGACGAGCGCGTCTTTCCGTTCATTCGCGCGCTTAATGGCCAAGGCAGCTCCTATGCCCGCCACATGCGCGATGCCCGCTTCCAGATTCCGGGGCCGGCGCTGCTCGCCAAGGTGGTCGACAAGATCGACAAGCTCGACATGGGCGGCCGCGATACCAAGGGCGACGTCTACGAATACATGCTGGCGAAGATCGCGTCGGCCGGTCAGAACGGACAATTCCGCACGCCGCGGCACATCATCGCGATGATGGTGGAGCTGGTCGCGCCCACGCCCGAAGACGTGATCTGCGATCCGGCTTGCGGCACCTGCGGCTTTCTGGTCGCGGCCGGCGAATATCTGCGCAAGCACCACGCTGGCCTTTTCCGCGACGACAGGCTACGGCGGCATTTCAACGAGGGCCTGTTCAACGGCTTCGATTTCGATCCGACGATGCTGCGCATCGGCTCGATGAACATGGCGCTGCACGGCGTCGAGGGCGCGAATGTCAGCTATCGCGACAGCCTCGCCGAGGACCACGCCGAGGATGCCGGCCGTTATTCGCTGGTGCTCGCCAATCCGCCGTTCGCCGGCGCCCTCGATTACGAGGCGACCGCCAAGGATTTGCAGCGGATCGTCAAAACGAAAAAGACCGAGCTGCTGTTCGTCGCGCTGTTCCTGCGGCTGCTCAAGACGGGCGGCCGTGCCGCCGTAATCGTGCCGGACGGAGTGTTGTTCGGCTCGTCGAAGGCGCACAAGGATTTGCGCCGCATTCTGGTTGAGGAGAACAAGCTCGAAGCGGTGATCAAGCTCCCCTCGGGCGTGTTTCGGCCCTATGCCGGCGTGTCCACGGCGATCTTGGTTTTCACCCACCGGCGTCGGAGGCACCGATCAGGTCTGGTTCTACGACGTGCGCGCCGACGGCTGGTCGCTCGATGACAAGCGCCAACCGCTGCTGCCGGATGAGAAACTCGGGCCGACGCCTGCCGCGGCATTGACCGAGGTGGACGCGGACAAGAACAATATGCCGGATGTAATGGAGCGATGGGCCGAGCGCGCCGGCGCGGAACGCGCCCAGCCGCGCACAGCGTGTAGCTTCTGCGTGCCGAAAGCTGATATCGCTGCTGCGGGATATGATCTTTCGCTCAACCGATACAAGGAGATCGCATACGAGGAGGTTGACCACGAGAGCCCGGCCGCGATCCTGGCCGATCTTCAGCGGATCGAGGCTGAGATCGCGGAGGGAATAAAGCGGCTTGAGGAGCTGGTGGGGTGAACGTTCGCTTCAATCCACTTTCTGTTGCGGCTCGCGATGGCCTGCATCTAAGGCCACTCGGCCAATTGATTGAGTTTCGCAATGAGATCGTGCATCCCAAGGATCATCCCCATGGCACTGTAACTTTCGTAGGGTTAGAACATATCGAAAGCGACACAGGTATTCGCATCGGTTCCGAGCAGATTCGCCTCGAAGAGATGACGGGCCGGCGGGCCCGGTTTAGGGCAGGTGATATCTTGTACGGCTATCTGCGGCCGTACTTAAACAAAGTATGGATCGCAGAATTCGGCGGCATCTGTTCAGTCGATCAATATGTTCTGAAAGTACGCTCGATAGCGGATCGAAACTATGTTGCGCAATTCCTAAGAAGCGCAGCGTTTCTGAAGACGGCGCCTGTCGATTTGAGTCCAGGCCAGCTTCCACGTATTCGCTCGGGAGAGATCGCGGCGACTCCTATCCCATTGCCCCCGCTTCATGAGCAGCAGCGGCTCGCGGACATCCTCGATCAGGCCGACGACCTGCGCCGCAAGCGGCGCCATACGATTGCGGCATTAGGAACACTAGCAACATCGGTGTTTATCGAGCTGTTTGAAAACTCGTGCAAATTCGAAGTTCAATCATTTGAAGAAATTGTATCAGAAGTCAAAATCGGTTTGGTACGATCTTCGAAAGAATTCGGAGAAGAGTTTCCGTTCCCGTACGTCCGAATGGACGCGATCACAAAGGAGGGCGAATTTGATGAGAGCAGAGTGCTGAGGACATTTGCATCCCAGGAAGAGCTTAAAGGATATCAACTGAAGAAAGGTGATTTTCTTTTCAATACGAGAAACTCGCGAGAGTTAGTCGGTAAGAGCGCCCTCTTTTCTGGCGGCGTTCACAATGTATTCAATAATAACATTATGCGAATTCGATTTAAGTCAACGGTTTTGCCAGAATATGTAGCAGCAGCTTTTCAAAGGCCAACGGTTCAGGCTCAAATTGATAGCCGCAAGAGTGGCACGACGAGTGTTTTCGCCGTCTATTGGCGCGAGCTAAAAACGCTGCCGTTGCCAATTCCACCGCTGGATCTGCAGCGCGCCTTCGCCGCACGGATCGCCGAGATCGAAAAACTGAAGTCCCACCACCGCGCCCATCTCGCGCAACTCGACGCCCTCTTCGCCTCACTCCAGCATCGCGCCTTCCGAGGCGAGCTGTGAGCGATGCGTATCGACTTCGACTGGGACCCGGCGAAGGCGGCCAGCAATGCCGTCAAGCACGGCGTCACGTTCAAAGAGGCAATGACGATCTTCACCGATCCGCTTGCTCGTTCGATCGTAGACCCCGACCACAGCAGCGATGAGGAGCGCTGGGTTACAATCGGGGAAACCTCCACTGGTAATCTGCTTGTGGTTGTGCACACTTGGATGGAAATGGACCCTTATCGAACCGCGGTACGCATCATCTCCGCCCGACCTCCGACCCGGGCCGAGGCCCGGCAGTACCGCGAGGAGCCGATGCCATGACGTCCGACGATATGCGAGACGAGTACGATTTCTCGAATGCCCAACGCGGCAGGTTTCACCGCCCGAACGCGGTGATGGCCCAGCCGGTGCACCTTGATTCCGAGGTTCTGGCATTCCTTACGGCGCGTGCTGAAGCGCGTGGGGTCAGCCTGAGCGAACTCGTCAACGCCCTTTTAAAGAAGGACATCGAGTTGATCGAGGCGGCCGAATAGATCGAGCCGCCGATGTCGCAATTCGCGTTCCTCGAAACCGAATTCCGCGACATCTTCAGCCACATCGCCCGCGCCGAGACGCTGGCGCATGCCGACCCGCGCGGGGCGGCGTTCCATTGCCGCCTTGCGCTGGAGACCGCCGTCCGCTGGCTATACCAGCACGACAGCACGCTGAAGAACCCTTACGACCCAACCCTCGCTGCGCTCCTCGCCGAGCCGAGCTTTCAGGCGCTGGTCGGCCGCACGCTTGGCGTCAAGGCGCGCTTCATAAAAGACGTCGGCAACGCGGCCGTACATGGCAAGCCCGTCTCGCCGGCACAGGCCGCCGGCAGCCTGCGCGAATTCTTCCATATCGCCTATTGGCTCGCGCGGACCTACGCCCGCGGTCCGAAACCGGAACCCGATGCGGCTTTCCGCATCGAGGCGCTGCCGCGCGTCACGCAGGTGGCGACGACGATGCTGGCGCAGTTGCAGGAGGCGGCGCGCCGCTTCCTGGAGACGGTCGAGGCGCGCAAGGCCGCCGAAGCGGCGAAACGCGCCAGCGAGGAAGGGCGCGCGGCGCTCGAAGCCGAGATCAGGGCGTTGCAGGCCGAGATCGCCGCCGCCAAGGCTGCCAATCAGGCCGTTGCCGACACGCACGATTACAGCGAGGCGGAAACCCGCGATCTGTTCATTGACCTGCTGCTGCGCGAGGCGGGCTTCGACCCGAAGGCGCCGGACACGGTCGAGGTCGAGGTCAAGGGCATGCCGAACACGCCCGGCGTCGGCTATGTCGATTACGTGCTGCGCGGCGACGACGGCAAGCCGCTCGCTTTGGTCGAGGCCAAGCGCACGCGCAAGGACCCGCGCATCGGCCAGCAGCAGGCAAAGCTCTATGCCGATTGCCTGGAGGCGCAGTACGGACAGCGGCCGATCATCTTCTACAGCAACGGTTACGATCACTGGGTCTGGGACGACACCCGGCATCCGCCGCGGCCGATCCAGGGGTTTCTGAAGAAGGATGAGCTGGCGCTGATGATCCAGCGCCGGGAGACGCGAAAACCGCTCGCGCCCGAGGACATCGACCGCGCCATCGTCGAGCGCTTCTATCAGGAGCGCGCCATCCGCCGCGTCGCCGAGGCGTTCGAGCGCGACAGGCTGCGCAAGGCGCTGCTCGTCATGGCGACCGGCGCCGGCAAGACCCGCACCGTCATCGCGCTCGCCGATCTGCTGATGCGGGCGAACTGGGTCAAGCGCGTCCTGTCTCTGGCCGATCGCAAGGCGCTGGTGAAACAGGCCGCCAACGCGTTCAAGACGCATCTGCCGGGCGCGCCGACCGTGAACCTGCTGGAGGACAAGAATCAGGAAGGCCGGGTCTATGTCTCGACCTATCCGACGATGATGCGCCTCATCGACGAAGCCGGCGCCGAGGGGCGACGCTTCGGCGTCGGCCATTTCGACCTGGTCGTCATCGACGAGGCGCACCGGTCGGTTTATCGCAAGTACAAAGCGATCTTCGAATATTTCGACAGCTACCTGGTCGGGCTGACTGCGACGCCGAAAGGCGAGGTCGATCGCGATACCTACCGGCTGTTCGATTTGCAGACCGGCGTGCCGACGGATGCGTATGGCTTGGACGAGGCGGTCAAAGACGGCTTCCTGGTGCCGCCAAAGGCGGTCTCGCTGACCACCGACTTTCTTGACCGCGGCATCCGCTACGACCAGCTTTCCGATGAAGAGAAAGAAGCGTGGGATGCGCTCGAATGGGACGAGGACGGCACGGTCCCGGGCGCAATCGATGCGCCGGCGTTCAACAAATGGCTGTTCAACGCCGACACGGTCGATCGCGTGCTTGAACACCTGATGACGCAGGGCCTCAAAGTCGAAGACGGCGACCGGCTCGGCAAGACCATCATCTTCGCCAAGAACCACGATCATGCCGCCTTCATCGCCTCGCGCTTCGATGCCAATTATCCGCATCTCGCCGGCCATTTCGCGCGCGTGATCGACTTTCAGACCACCTATGCGCAGTCGCTGATCGACAGTTTCTCCGATCCGGGCAAGGCGCCGCACATCGCGATCTCCGTCGACATGATGGATACCGGCATCGACGTGCCCGAAGTCGTCAATCTCGTCTTCTTCAAGCCGGTGCGCTCGAAAACCAAATTCTGGCAGATGATCGGCCGCGGCACTCGGCTTTGTCCCAATCTGTTCGGACCCGGACGGCACAAGGAGTTCTTCTACATTTTCGACTGGTGCCGTAATTTCGAATTCTTCAACGAGAACCCGGAAGTGGCGGAGAGTGCCGGCGCGGAATCGCTTGCCAAGCGACTGTTCACGGCGCGCGTCGAGCTTGTCGGCGAGCTGGACGGAAAAGCGCCGAAGGCTTCGGCGTCAGGTCCATACGAGCAAGCGCCCACGCCGCCCGGGCATCTGGGCGAGCAACAGTCCGAACCCGATCGCACCGCGGAAATCAAGGATTTGCGCGATCATCTCGCGGCCGACTTGCGGGCGGAAATTGCAGGCATGAGCCCGGACAATTTCCTCGTCCGGCCGCATCGGCGCTATGTCGAGAAATACAGCGCCGGGGAGGCATGGACGCGGCTCGATGCCGACGCACGGCATGAGTTGATCGATCATGTGGCGGGACTCCCCTCGTCAGTCGTGGATGACGACATTGCCGCCAAGCAGTTCGACCTGCTCGTTCTCCGTGCGCAACTTGCACTGCTGCGAGTCGAGCCCGCCTTTCGCGGGCTGCGGACGCGGATCGCCGAGATCGCTTCGGCGCTCGAAGAACTGGGCAATGTGCCAATGGTGGCGGCGGAAATGGCGTTGATTCTCGAAATCCAGACCGACGAGTTCTGGCGCGATATTACGCCGCCGATGCTCGAAACCGTGCGCCGACGGCTGCGCGCACTCGTCAAGCTGATCGAATACAAGAGAGGAGTTCTGGTTTATTCGGATTTCGAGGACCGCCTGGGCGCTGCCGCCGACATCACCGTCAAAGGCATCCCGGTCGGCACCGACATCGAGGCGTTCCGCCGCAAGGCGCGCGTATTTCTTAAGCCGCACGAGAACCATATCGCGGTTCTCAAGCTCAAAAGAAATGAGCCCTTAACCGAAACCGACCTGCGCGAGCTTGAACGCATTTTTCTCGAGGCTGGAGTTGACGAAGCTGTGCTTGGCGCAGTGCGGGCCGACGGCGGACTACCGCATTTCGTTCGCAGCCTGGTAGGGCTCGAACGCGAGGCGGCCAAGCGCGCCTTCGCCGGATTCCTGGAGGGACGCAGGCTTACCGCCGATCAACAGGAATTCCTCAATCTCATCATCGATTATCTTACGGCGCGCGGCATCATGGATGCAAAACTGCTTTATGAAACGCCGTTCACGGATTTCGACAGCAAAGGCGTGGAAGGCGTGTTCGCGCATGCCGACGTGCTTCGCCTGGTGCAGATACTGCAAGAGATTGAACCGAGGGTTGCGGCGTGAGTTTTTATGCACGGCCAGCGGCGACTCGGGGCCGCCCTCGTGGTTCGAGACGGCGCACGCAAGAGCGTGCGCCTCCTCACCATGAGGGCGGAGGGCCGGGTCAGTTACTGGGCCACGATCGTCGACCCACGAGACGGCAAAACGCCCTTTTGCGCAAGTTCGCGCTGGTCGAAAACAAGCAAAGCCTCGCGACTAAGGATGACAAACGGGCATGAAGAAGAGCGGACCGCAGGAAAGCAAATCTCCATCTGAGCTGATCGACGCGAGGATCGAGGAGCTGGGCGACTGGCGGGGCAAGATGCTCAGCCGGCTCCGCAGGCTGGTCAAGGAGGCCGATCCGGAGGTCGTCGAGGAGTGGAAGTGGAGAGGGGTTCCGGTGTGGTCGCACGACGGATTGATCTGCACCGGCGAGACTTACAAGAACGTCGTGAAGATGACCTTCGCCAAAGGGGCGGCTCTGGAGGACCCTTCACGTCTGTTCAATTCCAGCCTCGAGGGGAACACGAGGCGCGCCATCGACTTTCGCGAGGGCGAGGAGATAAACGAGGAGGCGTTGAAGGCTCTCATTCGCGCCGCCGTGAGCCTGAACAAGTCCAAACAAAGGCGATGAGCGTGAGGCTGTTCCCGCATTTCGGCAGCGAGAGCGCACGGCTCAAGTCCCCCCGCCCCTGCCGCCTCAGCGGTTAAGGGCGCGTGAGATGCGGCGTGCCAACCCAGGCGGCGAAAGGCTGCGGCTCGACGGAGTGCCCCGCGCATGTTCTGAAGCAGAGAAGAAATCGGCTATAATGTTGTAGACTAGCATCAAGGAAACAGGTGATGGCGCAGGTTTACAGCTTTTCGGTCGTTCTCGAGCCGCAGCAAGGCGGTGGTTATACGGTGCTTGTCCCAGCTCTCCCCGAAGTGGTTACTGAAGGCGATAATGAGCAGGAAGCGCTCGCCAACGCGGAGGAAGCCATTCGCGCCATACTGGAATATCGGCGCGACAAGGGCATTCCGATTCCGGCCGACGCCGACCCGCAGGTCCGCCGGGTAACGGTTGCGGCGTAGTATGGCGGCAGTGCGGTTACCGGCCGTCTCCGGTCAGCGTGTCGTTCGAGCACTCACCAAAGCAGGATTCGTTGTCGACCGAATTGTCGGAAGCCATCATGTGCTTGAACATCCCGGAGATCCGACGCGGACAGTGGTCGTGCCGTGCCACTCTCGGAGAGACTTAAAGCCAGGAACACTGCGCGGGATAATCCGACAGGCCGGCTTGACCGTGGAGGAGTTCAGCAAGCTTCTGTAACACGACGTCTTGGACGTCGTTGATCCACGGTGGCCTTACCCCTGCGTACAACGACAGCGGCCTGATTCTCGTCGCCATATGCGGTGCGTTCGCATGGCGATTTGCGACCGCGTGGGCAAAATCGCGCATCGACTATTATTCGTCTACCGCGGGATGCTCACGCGCGATTTTGCCCACCCTACGGCGATAGCGGCTATGTCATAAACGCAATGAATGGCGGCGCAGGAGTATGGGTCGAGTCCATGCAGGCTGAGATCGAGGAAAAACGCGAAGCTGTTGCCGCGCTCTGCCGCCGCTACGGCGTGACGCGGCTGGAGGTGTTTGGCTCGGCCGCGCGCGGCGTGGATTTCGAATCAAAGAAAAGCGATCGAGGCAAGCCGGAATTATATTCGACGCCGGGCGATTCTGAGAGATGTCCAATCCGTCTATGGCTGAATTGCCGGAACGAGACGCGGGGCTTGTGCGGCCGTCATCCTGAGGCGCGAGCACGCAATCGCTTAATTGCGTGCGAGCCTCGAAGGATGGCGGCTTCCGGGGTGCCGCGTCATCCTTCGAGGCTCGCGCGGCGTGAAGAACGCGCGCTCGCGCCTCAGGATGACGGCACAGCGATTCAAAGTTCAGGAATTAATCTTCGGCTTCCCTGCGCGTCTCTTTGCAAGCCGCTGAACCGAGCTCCAATCGCTTCTGATGAGAGCTTCCTTCTTTGCTCGGCTCCAACCCTTCAGCTGGCGTTCTACCGCTATCGCGTCCGTGATCCGGTCAAAATAGTCAGACCAGACGAGTTTCACCGGCCGGCGCGTCGAGGTGTATCCACCATGATACCCGGAATTGTGCTGGGCTACACGTAACGTCAGGTCATCGCCGGTCGCCGAGCCGACGTAATACGAACCGTCCGCACAACGGAGAATGTACACGAAAGCGCCCATAGTCTGAGGAGAGTAGCACGCGGCTTCTCAAACCGTCATCCTGAGGCGCTCGCCCGGCCTCTTCAGCCGGCGAGCCTCGAAGGATGGCGGGGCACCCCGGAAGCCGTCATCCTTCGAGGCTCGCACGCAATCAAACGATTGCGTGCTCGCGCCTCAGGATGACGGTTTCGAGGTGCGCACGCAATTAAGCGATTGCGTGCTCGCGCCTCAGGATGACGCCTTCGACCCGCGGCGCGGCCGTCGCCCTTCGAGGCTTGCCCGGCCGAAGAGGCCGGGCAAGCACCTCAGGGTGACGGGGAAACAGCAGAAGAGTTGGCCTACGTAAAGAACTTCGTGAAGTGATCGATGAGCTGGTCGGGGGCTTCCTCCTGGAGATAGTGGCCGGTCGGCAGCGGCTGCGCGTCGACGAGGTTGCTCGCGTATTTCTTCCACACGGTCGGAAACAAGTCGGTCGGCGGCTGCCCGCGCGTGCCCCAGAGGACGAGGAGCGGCATGCCGATCTGGCGATCCTTGTCGGCTGAGTCCATCTCGAAATCGATGTGCGCGCCCGCCCGATAATCGCGGCAGGAGCCGTAGATCGTCTTCTTGGTGTAGCAGCGGATGTATTCGTCCATCACGATCTTCGGTACTTTGCGATTGCCGCGGGCGGTGAGGAACCATTCGGCCGGCACCGCACTGATCAGCGTCTCGGGGAACGGCTCCGGCTGCGCCAGGAACAGCCAGTGATAGGCACCCAGCCCCCATTTCATGTTGGCGTTGGTCCACACGTGATAGTTCGGCAGCATGTCCAGGATAGAGACCTTCGTCACCCGCTCGGGGTGATCGAGGCACAGCCGATGCGTGAGCCGCGCGCCGCGGTCGTGGCCGACCAGATAGAACTGCTGATAGCCGAGGTTTTCCATCACCTCGATCATGTCCTCGGCCATGACGCGGAAACTGTAATTGATGAGATTGGGGCCGGGGTCGGGGAGCGAGCTGTCGCCGTAGCCGCGCAGATCCGGAAGCACCACGTGATAGCGCTGCGAGAGCCGCGCCGCGACCGCAAACCACAAGACGTGATTGTTCGGATGGCCATGGAGCATCAGCAGGGGCGGACCTGAGCCGCCATGGCGCAGGCGAATGACCGCGCCCTTGGTGCGCATGTCGATATGCTTGAAGCCGGGGAAGAGCGCGGCGATTTCCGGGCTGCCCCAGCGGGTCGGATCGCGCACATAATCGCCGGCATTTGCTTCGGCGACGACGGCCGCCGCGTTCACGGCTCCCTGCTGCTGCGCCGCTGCCGGCGTGGCGATCGCCGCCGCTGCGCCAGCGGCGAGGCCCGAAACCAGACCGCGCCGGCTCAAGCCTTCGCTTTGTTCGGATTGAGTGGTCATTTCCTTCCTCCCTGCCGTTGTTTCCGCGGGACCGCCTTTGCAAGGCGGCCCGCGATGGCCGCTCCGTTTGGCTTACGCGCAAGCGATCGGATTGTGGCATAATAGCGCTTGCAAGCCTACTGCATCGGTTCCATGAACCGATCGGATTGGAATGGCCCCGGCTTGTAGGGCGGGTTTGAAACCCGCCCTACACAAGGCTATTCGCTCCCGTCATCCTGAGGCGCGAGCGCGCTCTTCGCGCGCGAGCCTCGAAGGATGACGGGGCACGACGCGGGCTGTCATCCTTCGAGGCTCGCCCGGCGCAAGAGGCCGGGCGAGCACCTCAGGATGACGTCTTAGATTAGCTCGCCCGGCGCAAGCGGCCGGGCGAGCGCCTCAGGATGACGATTGAGGTAGATCGTAGGAGCAAACAAATGCCGAAACTCGCCTGCCGCGTCGCGGCGCTTGCATTGTTCATGGCCGCCGCGCCGGGCTTCGGCGCGATGGCGCAGAGCGCGGTCGCGCCGCCTCCCGCGCCGGCTGCCGCTGCGCCCGCGATCGCGCCATGGGGCTTCGATCTTTCCGGTGCGGACTTTACCATCAGGCCCGGCGACAATTTCTTCCGCTACGGCGACGGCCGCTGGTACGACCGCGCCGTGATCCCACCCGACCGCAGCTCGGACGGCGTGTTTGCGTCGTTGAGCGTCACCGCCGAAGAACGCGTGCGCGGCATTCTCGAACGCGGGGCGGACGGAGTCGATTCGTCGGTACGCACCGATGCTGCCAAGATCGGCGCCTTCTATGCGGCTTTCATGAACGCGGCGCGCGTCGAGGCGCTCGATATGCAGCCGATCGCGCCGCAGATCGAGCGGCTGCGCCGCGCCGGCAGCTACGACGAGTTCGCCGCCCTGATGGGAAACGGCAGCCGCTCGTTCTTCTATTCGATCTTCAACATGCGCATTCGCCCCGACGACAAGGCACCCGACAAATACGCCGTCTCGATCGGCCAAAGCGGGCTTGGCCTCAATCGCGACTATTATCTCACGCCTGCGCTTGCCGAGAAGAAAGCCGCCTACCTCGCTTATGTGCGGCAGATTCTCGAAATGATCGGCTGGGAGGCGCCGGCGCAATCGGCGGATGCGGTGCTTGCGTTCGAAACCGCGATTGCCGAGGCGAGCTGGACGAATGCGCAGCGCCGCGACCCGGACAAGACCTATAACCCGATGAGCGTCGCGGCGCTCGCCGAAGTGGCGCCGTTTCCGTGGCGGACGCTGCTCGCCAGCGCCGATCTCGCTCAAGTCGATCGCGTGGTCGTGGTGGAAAACACCGCGATCCCGAAGATCGCGGCGATCTACGCCAAGACGCCGCTGGCGACGCTCAAGGCGTGGCAGGCTTTTCACCTGGCCGACGGCGCGGCGCCCTACCTCTCGAAACGCTTCGTCGAGGCAAGCTTCGCCTTCCACAGCAAAACCATGGGAGGTGTGGCGCAGCTGCCGGAGCGATGGAAGCGCGCGGTCGGGACCGTCAACGGCGCCATGGGGCAGGCGGTCGGGCGCGTCTATGTGGCGCGCTATTTCCCGCCGGAAGCCAAAGCACAGATCGACGATCTCGTGTCGCGGCTGCGCGTGGCGCTCAAGGGCCGCATCGAGCGGCTCGACTGGATGAGCGACGAAACCAAGCGCAAGGCGCTCGACAAGCTTGCGCATATCAACGTCAAGATCGCCTATCCGGAGAAATGGCGCGATTACTCCGCGCTCGAAGTCGAGCGCGACGATCTCGTCTCCGACATCGAGGCCGCGCGCAGTTTCGCCTGGCAGCGACAGGTCAAACGGTTGAACTCACCGGTCGATCGCGACGAGTGGGGGATGAATCCGCAGACGGTCAACGCCTATTACAGCGAGCATTTCAACGAGATCGTGTTTCCGGCCGGGATTTTGCAGCCGCCGTTCTTCGATCCGGCGGCCGATCCCGCGGTCAATTTCGGCGGCATCGGCTCGGTGATCGGCCACGAACTAACCCACGGCTTCGACGACCAGGGCCGCAAGTACGACGGCTCCGGCGCGCTCTCCGACTGGTGGACGGCCGCCGACGCCGGCGAATTCAATACGCGCGCCGCCGGGCTCGGCCGCCAATACGACAGTTACGAGCCATTCCCCGGCGCGCATGTGAAGGGCGATCTCACCATGGGCGAGAACATCGCCGACCTTGGCGGCGTGCTGGTCGCGCTCGATGCCTATCACGATTATCTCGGCGGCAAAGAAGCGCCGGTGCTCGACGGCTTTTCCGGCGACCAGCGTTTCTTCCTGAGTTACGCGCAGGTGTGGCGGGACAAGGCGACCGAAGCCTCGATCCGCCGCCAGGTGGTCACCAATCCGCATTCGCCGGTCGAGTACCGGGTCAACGGCGTGGTGCGCAACGTTGACGCCTGGTACGCGGCCTTCGACGTCAAGTCCGGCGAGAAGCTCTATCTCGCCCCGGCCGACCGCGTCCGGATCTGGTGAACGGACCGGGGCGGTAGGGTGGGCAAAGGCGCCCAAGCTGTCTATCAACGCGCGCACGGCACTACGACGCGCCTTTGCCCACGCGGTCGTACCTGAGAGGCCGGACCGCGTGGGCAAAATCGCTCTGGCGCCGTGCCGAAACGGGACCATCCGGCATGGCGATTTTGCCCACCCTACGGAGCGCACCGATGCACGAGCAAAGATTCAACGGAAACCGCGAGCGGCACATCTCCCGCCGCTCGCTAATGGCGGCGATCGCGGGGAGCGCCGCCACCGCGGCGCTCGGCGAAGCTGCGGCGGCCCCCAATTATCCGACCCGACCGGTGCGTCTGTTCGTTCCCTACGGGCCCGGTGGCGTCGGCGACCTGACGATGCGCATCGTGGCAGATAAAGTGGGCAACGAGTTGAATCAGCAATTCGTCATCGAGAACCGTCCCGGCGCCGGAGGCATCGTGGCGATGACGCAGGTGCTGCGCGCTGCCGGCGACGGCTACACGCTCGGCGAGGCCGGCAACGGACAGGCGATTACGGCCGCGCTGTTCAAGAAACTCCCGTTCGATATCCTCAAGGATTTCGTGCCGATTTCGATCGCGGCGAGCTTCGAAATGCTGCTCGCGGTTCCGGGTAATTCGCCGTACAAGGTGCTCAGCGACGTCGTCGAAGCGGCAAAGAAAAGCCCGGGCAAGCTCAACCTCGGAGCGATTAATCCCGGCAGCACGCAAAACCTTTCGGCCTATCTGTTCCAGCAAGTGACCGGCGCCAAATATGCGATCGTCACCTACCGCACGACCCCCGAACTGGTCACCGCGCTCCTTCGCGGCGAGGTCGATCTCGGCTTCGATTACTACGCCGGATTGAGCGGCGAACTTGGCGACGGCAAGTTGCGCATCATCGCCACTTCCGGAGAGGAGCGCGATCCGCTGCTCAAGGACGTGCCGACCGCGAAGGAGAGCGGATTTCCGCAATATGTCGTGACCAGCTGGAATGGAATTGCGGCGCGCGCCGGCGTGGCGGCCGATGTAGTGCAGATTCTCAATACCGCGATCAACCGCGCGCTCATCGCGCCGGACCTCCAGGAAAAAGCGCGCCGGCTCGGCATCACCGCGCGCGGCAGCACGCCGAAAGAGATGCACGACCGCTTCGCGGCCGACATCGCCAAGTGGCGCGGGGTCATCGACGAGGCGGGAATACCGAAGCAGTAGATCCGTGCTGGCTCGCGACTTCCTCGCCTTGCCTGCGCGCCGCGAGCGAGGTGGGCGTAATTGCGCCCTCTCCCCTCGTGGGAGAGGGCAGCGACCATCTGCCAACAACTCCGTTGGGTGAGGGGGCTTCTTCGCGAGCGAGTCCGGCGGCTCCCCCTCACCCAACCGAATTTGCGGGAACGCTCGCGCTGCCCTCTCCCACAAGGGAGAGGGCACAGTAATGCGCACCGCGCTTGCGGCCAGATTCAACGGGAGAACGCATGCCTTCTATCATCGACATTCACCCGCACGTCATTTCGACCGACAATACCCGCTATCCGCTCAACCCCCTCGGCGGGACGCAGTCGGGCTGGTCGCGCGAGCGGCCGACCCCTTACGAAGCGCTGATCAAGGCGATGGACGAGGCCGGCGTTGCCAAGGCGGCGATCGTTCAGGCTTCGACCGCGTACGGCCACGATAATTCCTATGCGGCCGCCGCGATTGCGGCTTTCCCGCAGCGGTTCACCGGCGTGTTTTCCGTCGATGTGCTCGCCTCAGATGCGGCCGAGAAAATGCGCTACTGGCTCGACCGCGGCTTTTCCGGGATGCGGCTGTTCACGACCGGCAGCACCATGCCCGGACAAGCGACCTGGTTCGACGATCCGCGATCGTTTCCGGCCTGGAGCTATGCCGAGCAGCATGGCGTGCCGGTCTGCATGCAGATGACGAAGCAGGGGTTTCCGCAACTGCGCGCCTTGATGGAGCGGTTTCCGAAGGTGCGGATCATTCTCGATCACCTGGCGCGTCCGCAACTGATCGCGGGGCCGCCCTATGCTGCGGACGCCGATTTCTTCGATCTGGCGCGATATCCGAATGTCTTTCTGAAAGTGACGCCGATCAATGTCTCGCCGGCGGACTGGGGCAAGGCGGCGCCCGAAACCTTCTTCCGCAAGATAATCGATACCTATGGGGCCGACCGCATCGCCTGGGGCTCGAATTTCCCGGCGACCAACGACACGCTCTCTGGAATCCTGCGCAAAGCGCAAGCCGCGTTCGGCTTCGCCAGCGAGGACGAACGCGCCTGGATCTTCGGCAAGACCGCGCAACGGCTCTATCCGAAACTTGCGGATTGAGCCTCAGCGCGCGTCATCCTGAGGCGCGAGCGCGCTCTTCGCGCGCGAGCCTCGAAGGATGCGCGCGCCGGGCTGTCATAGGGGACGTGGGCGCGAGCCTTGGGCGTTCATCCTTCGAGGCTCGCCCGGCGAAGAGGCCGGGCGAGCGCCTCAGGATGACGGTCTTGGAGGCTCGCACGCGGTCGTAGGTCGCAGAAGTCGACCGCGTGGGCAAAATCGCGGCTGCGGTGGTGCGCGTGGAAAGGCTCGGGAACGCGATTTTGCCCACCCTACGGCACGCGCGGAGCCCTACCCCAGCCACCTTCCGATCCGCTCCACCGCTTCGCGCATGTCTGCGGCGGAGCCGGCGTAGCAGAAGCGGAGGAAGCGTTTGCCCCGGACCGGGTCGAAATCGGCGCCCGGCGTTGCCGAAACGTGAGTCTCGTCGAGCATCCGCTTGGCGAAATCGAAGCTGTCGGCCGAAAAACGCGACACGTCGGCATAGAGGTAGAAGGCGCCGTCGACCGGAAGAATCCGGTCGAGGCCGGCCTTGGGCAGCCCGTCGAGCAGAATGCGCCGGTTCTCCTCGTAGCCGTGCTTGACCGCTTCCATCTCGGCGCGGCCATCGAAGGCGGCCTCCGCCGCGATCTGGGCGAGGGTGGGAACCGAAATTGCGAGATTGCCCGCCAAGCGATCGATCGGGCGCACCAGCGGTTCGGGGACCACCATCCAGCCGATGCGCCAGCCGGTCATGCAGAAATATTTCGAAAATGAATTGATCGCGATAGCGTCTTCGGACAATCGCGCCGCAGTCTCGGCCGCCAACGCGTAATCGAGGCCGTGGTAGATTTCATCGGAGATGAAATGGATGCCGGCGTCGCGCGCCGCATCGTGGAGGGCGCGTAGCGCCTCGCCGCTCATCATCGTGCCGGTCGGGTTGGCGGGGCTAGCGACAAGAACCCCTTTGAGCGGAGCGCGGCGATGCGCGGCCATGAGCATCGCCGGCGTGATCGCCCAGCGCGTCTCCTCCCTCGTCTCAATCAGCACCGGCTCGCAGCCGAGCGCGCTCATGATGTGCCGGTACGGCGGATAGCCGGGTACGGCGACCGCGATCCGGTCGCCGGCTTCGAACAAGGCGAGGAATGCCAGGATGAAGGCACCCGACGAGCCGGTAGTGACGATCACGCGTCCGCGATCGACCGGCACTGCGTAGGCTTCTGCATAATGGCGCGCGATGCGCGCGCGCAGCGACGCAAGGCCGAGCGACTCGGTGTAGCGCAACGGCCCGCCGAGCGCCGCGCGCGCGGCCGCAATCGCGGTCGCCGGCGCCGGCGCCGCAGGCTGCCCGACCTCCATATGGATCACCCGGGCGCCGGCGGCCTCGAGGCGGGCCGCCGCCGCCATCACGTCCATGACCATGAAGGCCGGCACGTCGCTGCGCCGCGACGGGGCGATCAGTCGCTTGGCGGCTTCCAGCATCGGTTCTACTGCCCCGCTGGCGCCGCATTCGGCGGCTTCTGTGCGAATCTGCCCCCGAAGCGTTTCCCTACAAGGAGCACGGGGGCGCGGTATCAACTTGCCGGTCAGCGCGCAATGGCGGGATGCGCTAAATCAAGGGGCTGGAAACGATTGACTGCGGCAGATGCGAAACTGAAATCATCGACACCGATTGCCACCATGCACGGACGCGCTCCCGCCGGACAGGGCCGGGGCACGGCCGCGCGGGCGCTTGCCATTGTGACCGCCGTCGCGGTCGGGGCCGCCGGCGTGCCGGCGCGCGCCCAGGAGAACGGAAAAGGCCCGCCGATCATCCGCGATGCGGAAATCGAGCAGCTCCTGCGCGAATATTCAGAGCCGATTCTCCGGGCCGCCGGCGTGACCAGGCAGAACGTCCATGTCGTGGTCATCAACGACCGGTCGTTCAACGCCTTCGTGGCCGATGGGCGGCGCATCTTCATCAATGCCGGCGCATTGATGGACTCCAAGACGCCGAATGAAGTCATCGGCGTCCTTGCGCACGAGACCGGTCACCTCGCCGGAGGGCATCTGGCGCGGCTGCGCGAGGAGCTGGCGCAGGCCAACACGCAATCGATTGTGGCCATGATTCTCGGCGTCGGCGCCATGGTGGCCGCCGCCAGGACCAACAGCGTCAACGGCGGTCAGGCCGGCATGGCGGTCCTCCAGGGACCGCAGGCCATGATCCAGAACAACCTTTTGGCTTATGTGCGCTCGCAGGAGGAATCGGCGGATCGGGCCGGCGTGAAGTTCCTCACCGCCACCGGCCAGTCCGCCAGGGGCATGTACGACAGCTTCAAGCGGCTTGCCGATCAGACGCTGTACCAAGTGCACTATATCGATCCCTATATGCAAACCCATCCGCTGCCGGCCGAACGGGTGCGCGCGCTTGAAACGCTCGCCACCGGGAGCCCCTATTGGAACAAGACCGATTCGCCGGCTCTGCAGGCGCGGCACGACATGATGCGGGCGAAACTGTTCGGCTACATGGACCGGCCGGACACGGTGGCCCGCCGCTATCCCTTCAGCGACAACAGCCTGCCGGCGCGCTATGCGCGAGCGATCGCAATGTACCGCTTCGGCAATAACGGCAATGCGATCGGCGCGATCGATGGGCTTATCCAGACGCAGCCGCAGAACCCCTATTTTTACGAGCTCAAGGGGCAGGCGCTGCTCGAGGGCGGCAGGCCTGCCGAGGCGATCGCGCCGCTGCGGCGCGCGGCGGCCCTTGCGCCCAATCCGGCTTTGATCCAGATCATGCTGGGACAGGCGCTGCTGGCGACCGAAGAGAAGACCCATGCCGAAGAGGCGATCACGCTCCTGGAGACTGCGCTGCGGCGCGAGCCGGAATCCCCGGAAGCCTATGCGCAGATCGCGATGGCCTATGGCCTCAAAGGCGACCTCGCCCGTGCCGATCTTGCTTCGGCGCAGTCCGCCTTCATGCGCGGCGACCTCAAAACGGCGCGCCAGCTTGCCGCCCGCGCCAAGACTCGTTTTCCCCTCGGCTCGCCCGGTTGGGTAAAGGCAGACGACCTCGCCACCTATAAGCCCAAGGGAAAACCAGTGACCGCCAACTGACCTGATCCCGCCCCGCCCCGAAAAGGACACCCCCAATGACATCCCCGATCCGGCGTCTTACCGCTCCGCTCTTCGCACTCTCCTTGTTGCTGCCGGCGGCTGCCTCGGCCGAGTCGTTCACGCCGGACCAGCGCACCGAGATCGAAAAGATCGTGCGCGAATATCTCATCAGCCACCCCGAAGTGCTGCAAGACGTCATCGCCGAGATGGACAAAAAGCAGGCGAGCGAGGAAGCCGAGAAACAGCGCGCGGCGGTGAGCGAGAACCAGACGCAGATCTTCAACTCGGCGCACCAGGTGACGATCGGCAATGCCAAGGGCGACGTCACCATGGTGGAGTTCTTCGACTACAACTGCGCCTTCTGCAAACGCGCGCTCTCCGACATGCTCAATCTGATGAAGGCGGATTCGAAGCTGCGAGTGGTGCTCAAGGAGTTTCCCGTCCTCGGTGAGGGCTCAAAGGAGGCCGCGCAGGTGGCGGTCGCCGCGCGGATGCAGGACAAGAGCGGCGGCAAGAAATATCTCGAATTCCACCAGAAGCTCCTCGGCGGCCGCGGTCAGGCCGACAAGGCGCGGGCGCTCGCAGTCGCCAAGGAAGTCGGCTTCGACATGGGCCGGCTGGAGAAGGACATGGCGAGCCCGGAGGTCAACAGCACGATCGAGGAGAACTTCAAGCTTGCCGAGGCGATGGGGCTCAATGGCACGCCGAGCTATGTGATCGGCAGCGACGTGCTGGTCGGCGCCGTGGGCCTCGATGCGCTGCGCGAGAAGCTCAATATGACCCGCTGCGGCAAGGCGACATGCTGAGCGCGATGATGTAGCCCGGATTGCGCGGGTACATAAGCCGAGAGCTGCCACACCGGCTCATCGCGCAATCCGGGAAGGCATCCCCCGGATTTGCGAACACGCAAATCCGGGCTACGGGCTGAGCGCGATGATGTAGCCCGGATTGCGCGGGTACATAAGCCGAAAGCTGCCACACCGGCTCATCGCGCAATCCGGGAGGGCATCCCCCGGATTTGCGAAGACGCAAATCCGGGCTACGGGCTTGATAGGGGCGGGTTTGACACCCGCCCCTACGCGTCAGTGCGTATCTCGGAGCATGGAGACAGATCGACTCCGGCCAAGTTGCATTGATTGAGATTTGCGCCAATACTTCCCCTTCGCCGATGACCTCCGTATAAAGCCACGACGACGCTCGTCGCTGCGCGGGGCCCATGGCGAAAACCGTCTATGTCCTCAACGGTCCGAATCTCAACCTGCTCGGCGCCCGCGAGCCGGAGACCTACGGCCGCTCGACTCTCAAGGACGTGGAACGGCTGTGCCGCAACGCCGGCAAGCCGCTTGGGCTGGAGGTCGAATTCCGGCAGTCGAACCACGAAGGCCAATTGATCGACTGGATTCAGGAGGCAGGCGCCAACGAGGCGGCCGGGGTCGTGCTCAATGCCGGCGCCTATACACATAGCTCGGTCGCCATCCGTGACGCGATAAAGGCGGTCGAGGTGCCCGTGGTCGAAGTGCACATCAGCAATATCTTCGCGCGCGAGGATTTCCGGCAGCTCTCGCATATTGCGCCGGTGGCGAAAGGCACCGTCTGCGGATTCGGCATCAATGGCTATGCGCTTGCCATCAGCGGCCTCGCCGCCATGATCGAAGGCGGGTAGACCATGCCCGAGCACAAGCCCGCGATCGATCATGAGATGATCCGCGCGCTCGCCAAACTGCTCGACGAAACCGGTCTCACCGAGATCGAAATCGAGCGCGACGGCGAGCGCGTGCGGGTGGCGCGGCAGGCGCAGCCTGTGGCGTTGGCGGCGGCCGCCCGCGCCGCCGCGCCGGTTGCTGCCGAGCCGCGCCCGGCCGCGGAGGGAACATCGGCCGATCTCAGCCAGCATCCCGGGGCCGTCACCTCGCCGATGGTCGGCACTGCCTATCGCGCCCCCGAGCCGGGGGGCCGACCGTTCGTCGAGATCGGCTCGCGCGTGCGCGCCGGCGAAACGCTGCTCATCGTCGAGGCAATGAAGACCATGAACCAGATTCCCGCGCCGCGCGCCGGAACCGTGGTCCAGATCCTGGTCGAGGACGGACAGCCGGTCGAGTTCGGCGAGCCGCTGATGGTTATAGAGTGAGTAGTAAGTAGTGGAGTAGGAAGGAGAGAATCTGAGATGGCTCGCTTACTACTCACTACTCACTACTCACTACTCACCACTACACGAAGCCCATGTTCGACAAGATCCTGATCGCCAATCGCGGCGAGATCGCGCTGCGGGTGCTGCGCGCCTGCAAGGAGCTCGGCATCGCGACGGTCGCCGTGCACTCGACTGCCGATGACGATGCCATGCATGTGCGGCTCGCCGACGAGAGCGTGTGCATCGGCCCGCCGGCGGCACGCGACAGCTATCTCAACATTCCGGCGCTGCTCGCGGCCTGCGAGATCACCGGCGCCGACGCAGTGCATCCCGGTTATGGTTTCCTCGCCGAGAATGCGCGTTTCGCCGAAATTCTCGAGGAGCACAAAATCCGCTTCATCGGTCCGCGGCCCGCGCATATCCGGCTCATGGGCGACAAGATCGAGGCCAAGCGCACCGCCAAGCGCCTCGGCATTCCGGTGGTTCCCGGCACCGAGAGCGGCGTCTCCACGGATGCCGAAGCGCTGTCGCAAGCTGCCTCGATCGGTTTTCCGCTGCTGGTCAAGGCGGCGGCCGGCGGCGGCGGGCGCGGCATGAAGGTCGCCTTGAATGCTGAGGAATTGCCGGCCGCACTCGCGACCGCGCGCGCCGAGGCCAAAGCCGCATTCGGCGACGATGCGGTGTATCTGGAGAAATATCTCCAGCGCCCGCGTCACATCGAAATTCAGGTGCTCGGCGACGGCCGCGGCCATGCCATTCATGTCGGCGAACGCGACTGCTCGCTCCAGCGGCGCCATCAGAAGGTCCTGGAGGAAGGCCCTTCGCCAGCGCTGAATGCGTCGGCGCGCAACGGCATCGGGGAGACGGTGGCCAAGGCGATGCGCGAACTCGAATATCTCGGTGCCGGCACCGTCGAATTCCTCTACGAGGACGGCAAGTTCTATTTCATCGAGATGAATACGCGCATTCAGGTCGAGCACCCGGTGACCGAGGAAATCACCGACATCGATCTCGTTCTCGAACAGATCCGGGTTGCGGCGGGGAGCGATCTCGATCTCGATCAGGACGATGTGAAGTTTCACGGCCACGCCATCGAGTGCCGCATCAATGCCGAGAACCCGAGCTCGTTCCGGCCGTCCCCAGGCAAGATCGTGCATTACCATCCGCCGGGCGGCTTGGGCGTGCGCATCGATTCAGCCGTCTATCACGGCTACACTATTCCGCCGTTCTACGATTCGCTCGTGGGCAAGCTGATCGTGCACGGCAAGTCGCGCGGGGAATGCCTGATGCGCCTCAAACGCGCGCTCGATGAATTTGTCATCGACGGCATCGAGACCACATTGCCGCTGTTTCGTACTTTGGTGCGCGAGAAGGACATCATCGACGGCGCCTACCACGTCCACTGGCTGGAGGATTTCCTCGCCCGCGGCGGGTTGAAGGAGAGCGCGTAGCCCGTACGGTAGCTCGTAGGGTGGGCAAAGGCGATTCGCAAAGCCTTGAAATCGCGCACGGCTGTTTCCCGCCTTTGCCCACGCGGTCCAACTTCTGAAGTCGACCGCGTGGGCAAAATCGCGTCTGAATTCGACGCGTGCCGAACGTGTCGGGACGCGATTTTGCCCACCCTACGGGTTACGGAGCACGCGGCAGTTCGACCTGGTCCTCGATGGTCTCCTTCTCGAAATCGTCGATCAGCAGTTCAAGACGCAGCCGCCAGACTCCCGCAACTGGAATGCGCAGATCCGCAACGCGCCACATCGCGCCTCCTTCGCTCGTTGCCGTGCGCCGCAACGGTCCGATGCCGGCCTTGGGCTGGGAGAGAACGAGTGTCAGTTCCTTGATGGCGAGCGGGTTACTTTGCAAATCCAGCACCTCAACATCGACGTTGGCGCCGCGGGCGCGCTGCGGGGCCATCTCGATCTGCGTCATGGCGTGGTCGCCGTGGAAATGAATGAACACGTGCTCGCCCGAAACCAGGACGCGCGGCGGCGGCGTGAAGCGCCATCCCGCCACCAGTCCGAGGACGACGACGGCGAGCGCAATCTCCGACCCGATCGACACTGCCAGCGGTCGCGCCGCGGCGGTGCCGCGTTTCGCAAAACGCGGCACCAGCACGAACCGGTTGGCGGCGCCGAGCCCAAGAAGCACGACTGCAGCCGCGAGCTTTGCTGAGAGCACCACGCCGTAGGACGTGGTCCATAACGCATCGAGGCGGTCGAGCTGAACAAACGCGAGGACCGCGCCTGCCAACAGCAGAATGGCGATGCTCACGGGGATGAGCCGGGTAAACCGCGCCAAAGCAGCCCATCCCCGATCGCCTTCCCCGAGCGCGGCCAGGAGCGGCAGGAAGGCGCCCACCCAGAATCCCACCGCGACCGTGTGAAGGAACACCGCCGACCGCGCGATCAATTCCGGTTCGGCGCTGGCGGCATGGCCGCTGAGCGAAAGGGCAAGACCTGCCCCAAGGAGAGCGAGTGCCGAAAAAAGCCGCGCCAGCCCCGCCGACCGCACTCGCTGCGCCACAAGCGCGAGACCGAGTGCAGCAAGCGCCGCGACTGCGGTCGCGCCGTAGGAGGTTGCAAGCCCGGTCGGCCACGGCTCTTCCCGCGCCAAAGCGGAAAGCGGCAGAGCGAGCGCGTCCAGTCCCTGCAGGCCGACGGACGCGATTGCCGCCACGATGCCGGCGGCGAGCGCGGCCGAGATCGCAGCCTGCGCAAAGTCGCGCCGCTGTTGCGCCTCGGATTGAGCAACCCACGCGCGAAAGAATGTTCCTCCAATACCGATGAACAGCCCGACATAGATCGCCAGTTTGGCTGCCCATAAAGCAGCCGCGACCGCCGCGTCGCCGGTTTCGGTTGCCGGCGGGGGCGCTTGCGCGCTCGGCGCGCCAACCGAGAACACGAGCGCGCCGCCGACCGGATGGCCGTCGGCCGAGACCACCCGCCAGGTCAGCGTGTGGGTACCCTTTGCCAACACCGGAGGCGTGATCGTCACCAGCGAGTTCTGCGTGGCGAACGGCGGTTCGATCCGCTCTCCATTCGGACCGACAAGCCGGATGATTGTCGGAGCGACCGGCTCGTTGAAAATGAGCTTGAGCGCCCGCGGCGGCTCGGCAACCACAGCGCCGTCGGCGGGCTCGGCACGGATAAGCGAAGCGTGCGCCAAGGCGCCGGTGACTCCAACGAGGCTGACCAGCAGAGCAGCCAAGATGGTGAGACGCACGCTCACTCTCTCGGCAGCAGTTTCAACGCCGGCGCGGGTTCTGAAGGCTCGTCGTGCGCGTGGCCGGCAACGGGAATTTCGATCCAGCGATGAATGCCTTTCTGGCATTCCTGCACGACCGGGAAATAGATCGTCCTGCCGGCATCGAGCTCGTCGGCAATCGAGCCGATGAAGACGAACTCGTCATAGAAGGCGGCGGGCAGCATGCCGCCGGACCAGCGGACCTCGGTCACGCCCTCGCTGGCCTTGACCCCGTTGACGCTGTAGGCGCGCGGATATTTGCCGCTGACGGTGTCGAGTTTCCAGCCCGGCTTCGGCATCGGCTTGACGCCGATGATGCCTTCCGGGATGCGCACGCGAATGGCCGTCGTCGGGCTGCCGCCGCATCCGTGGGGAACGAGCATGACCGCCTTGTACGAGGCGCCGACGGCCGCCTCCCGCCGCTCAAGCGTAATGTGAGCGAAGGCGGATGAAGCGGCGGCGAGCGCGCCAAGAGCGCCCATGAAGAGCCTTGCGAGCATGGATCGCCTCCAGGGATTCGATATTATATTGCCCCGCATCGAAGCGAAACCGCGCGCTGGGACCGATCATGGCCAATCGCGAATCCGCGTTTCTCGAGATTACGCCGGAAGTGCTGCTCAAGGCCTATGCGTGCGGCATTTTTCCGATGGCCGAGAGCGCCGACGATCCTGCCCTCTATTGGATAGAGCCCGAGAAACGCGGCATCATCCCCCTCGACCGTTTTCATGTGCCGGCGCGGCTCGCTCGCACGATTCGTTCCGACCGTTTCACCGTTGCGATCGACCGCGATTTCAATGCGGTGCTCGACGGCTGCGCGGAGCCCAAGCCGGGGCGGCAGCGCACCTGGATCAATGCGCGCATCCGCACGCTCTACCACAAGCTTTACGACCGCCGGCATTGCCACACCGTCGAAGTCTATCGCGGCGACGATCTGGTTGGCGGACTTTATGGAGTGACTCTGGGCCGCGCTTTCTTCGGCGAGAGCATGTTCCACCGCGCCAGCGACGCCTCGAAGGTCGCGCTGGTCCATCTCGTCGCCCGGCTGCGGGCGGGGGGATTCAAGCTGCTCGACACGCAGTTCGTCACCGACCACCTGATGACATTTGGAGCGGTCGAAGTTCCGCAGCGCCAGTATCACAAGCTGCTCGAAGCTGCGCTCGCCGGCGAAGGCGATTTCACCGCGGTCGGCGCCACGCTCTCAGGCGCAGAGGCGCTCGCGCGACTCGGACTCCATTGATGCCTGATCGCTGCCCTCTCCCACCGTGGGAGAGGGCTTACTTACGATTGCTTCGCCAGTGTCGAACTCAGCGTCGACGGGCGTAGCTGTCGAGGCGATTGCGCTGGGAAGCGTTCGCCCCGCCGTTAGCCGATGCGTTAGCGGAGCTGTTCTTGCAGGCTGCCCAATAGCCGCTTTGGTCGTTGCCGCTGCCGAACTCGCGATACCAGCACATTCCGGGCGGACGCGCCGAGTAGCCGGGCAGCGTCGAGTAATCCTGTTGGGCTGCCGCGGGCTGGACGAGGCCGCCAATCGCCACAGCCGCCGTGGCAAACGCGGCGGATGCAAAAATCCCAGTGATGCTTCTCATAAATTTCTCCCGTTTCTGATGGTGGCGACATGACGCCGCACCGCGTCACAGCGGCTCGCGCGCCACGTCCCGGTGACTGTCGCTGCGCAGTCTTCTTGATTGGGGATCAACCTGCCGGCAGGACAACCACCGTCGTGTAGGATGTAATAGTGCGTGTGAAAATTGAATAGTTACAGATTGTCCATGTCAGCCGTCGCAGAGAGCAGTGTTTTCATTTGTAATTCCACGCATGAAATGTATTTACAGAAAAGTTACGAACGTCGCGATGATTATTCATGGATCAAGAACAGCAGCCGAATGCAATCTTCTTCGAGACGGCGCGCGCTGAAAACAGCGCGCGCCGTCTTACAATCACCGGCGCTGCCTGGTCATACGATTGGGCTGCGTAGCCTGCGCCCTTGACCCAGTCGTCGCGGCAGGTGAGTTGCTCTTGCAAGCGCCCCAGTAGCCGTTCTCTTGATTTCCCTCAAACGAATGATGCCAGCACATTCCCGGCGGACGCGCGGCGTAGCTCGGAAGGCTGGGGTAGTTCGCCTGGGCGGTAGCCGGTTGCGCGACTCCCCAGACCGCCAAGGCAGCGACAATGCCGGCGGCCGTTACAGATGATTTCGCTCTCATCGATGTCTCCCATTTTGGTTCACGACAAGGCGCAATCGCCGCTGCCCGCGCGTTTCCTCCCGATGATTGAATGGTGTTCTGCAGGTTCAAAGTTCGACCGATCGCTCGATCGCAGGACGGCACCGTATATTTTTTGTAAACAATTGATGCCACCGAAAGATCGTTAAAGATCTTTCATGTTTCATCACATGTGCTTGTAGTTGTGAGATTGTCCGAGTCGTAGATGTATTTATGCGAAGTTTACAACTGGAAACGTTGCGGCCTCGTTCGTTCGCGGCAAATTAGCGCAGCGGCGGAAAGCCCTGCTGCTGCCGCACGGCGGGCGCGCGTTGCGGCTGCTGTCTTGCCTGCTGCGGGCGCTGCGGCGCTCGTGCCGCCGGCGCCGGCGGCGCCTCGGTTTGCTTCTCGGCGGTTTCGACCGGGCCCTTACAATCAGTAAGCCAGATATCGTAGATGGGGTGCTCTATGGCATGCAGGCCCGGACTGGCAGCAAATACCCAGCCGGTGAAAATGCGGCGCACCTCGCCCTGCAACGTGACCTCGTCGACTTCGATGAAGGCATCGGTATTGGTCGCCTCGGTCGCGGGCCGGGTGTAACAGACGCGAGGCGTGAGCTGGAGGGCCCCGAACTGCACCGTCTCGCCGATCGCGACGTCAAAATTGATGATCCGGCCGGTAATCTTGTCGAGCCCTGAGAACAGCGCAGCCGAATTGGCAATCTTCTGCGAGGGCGGCTCGCTGATCACCTCGTCCGTTGTCTGCGCCGCGGCGGCGTCGGCGGGCGGCGGCAGGCCGGGGCGCGGCGGCGCCACCCGCTCGGTCGGAGGCGGCGGCGCGCCCGCAGCCGCCCCCGGCGCCGGCAGCGGCCGTGCCTCGACTGCGCCTGCAGCTCCGCCCGGACCTGGCGGATAGTTCTGCGGCGGATAAGCCGGATAGCCGCTCTGAGACGGGTAGCGGCTCTGCGGCGGGTAGGCGCCCGGATCGTTCGGTGGATAAGGGGGCGGCGGCTCCGGCGGCTGAGTGCGGCCGCCCGGAACGGCAGCCGGAGGCCGAGGCGGCGCATCACCGAAGATGGAGCCAAATTGCGCGGAGGCCGGCGCGATCAGCATCGCTGCGAAACCGGCTGCAGCAGCGGCAGCTATTCGACGTCGCATTTGCCATGCGCCCGCGGACAGTGTCCGCGGCCCCCCACGAGGCTCCCGATCCTTCCGGCTGGTTAATACCGCGAATACGGCGAGGCGAGGGCGGGATTCTCGTAGGGCGGATTAGGCGCGCTGCTCCGCACGCGCCCCGCGCTCCTCGATGGAAGGCGCGCCGTAATCCGCCATGCCTGCGGCGGATTACGCGCGAATCGGCGCTTACACGCAATGTTGAAGCCGGGCCGCGCTAATCCGCCCTACGCCGCTCGTCGGCGATCCCGCAATCCGGGGCTACGGGCGCCACGGGGTGTAATCGCCGGTCGCTCGCGGCCGGCGGCCCTGCGCCAAGGTGGACCCGCTCGGGCGCACCGCCCCGGGCGTGCCGGTCAGGTTGGGCCGATGCGGCTTCCACCACGACCGCGGTTCAATTTCCTCCTGCGTCGGCGGCACATCCACCGTGTGGTGCAGCCAGGCATGCCAGGAGGGGGGGACCATCGATGCCTCGGCGAGATCGCGGTAAACGACCCAGCGCCGCTCGAAGCCGAGGCTCGGATCGATTTTGCCGTGCCTGGTGCGGTAGTAACGGCTGCCGAACTCGTCCTCACCGACCAACTCGCCGTAGAGCCAGGTCCAAACCTGCGTGCCAATCGTCGCTCCGTTCCACCAGGTGAAAACCTTGACCAGCAGGTTCTTCATGCTCGCGCCCCGGCGGCAGCTGCCGCGCAACAGTATTTTCTCCGGCGGCAATCCGCCGTTTTTTGCCGGTTCGCCCGTCGCAACAGAACCAGCGGCATCCAACAGAGCTTGCATGGCGGCGGCGTGCCGTGATGCCATCGCGGTCCCGAGATGTAAAGTCGCGGCACCTGTTCCAAACCCGATCGATTTCATCCCGTGGGGCGAACGATGGAACGACTGAGCAATCTTTTCGACTGGGCCTCGCCCGGACTCGCCGCTGTAATTGTGCTCGCGGTCGCTGCCGCAATCGCGGTCGCTATTCACGGCACGCTCCTGCGGCTCCTGCGGCGGCTTGCCGGCAGCCGACACCCTCACGTCCAATCCTTCCTGGTAAGGACCACGCGGCTCACGCGCCTTGCCCTGTTGGTGTTCGCGCTGTTCATCGCTCTTCCGGCGACGGCGCTCGACGGAGATACCAAGGCTACCATCGCGCGCATTCTGGCGCTCACCACGATCATCCTGATCGGCTGGACCGCGATGGCGCTCGTCAATATGACGGCCGAGTTTTATCTGCTGCGGTTACAAGCGCAAGGTGCGGACAATCTTGCGGCGCGCAAGCATCTCACGCAGATCCGGGTGCTCACCGGCACCGTGAACACGGTGCTGATGATCGCGACCATCGGCGTCGCGCTCATGACCTTCGAGCCCGTGCGCCAGTACGGGATCAGCCTGTTCGCCTCGGCAGGAGTGGCGGGGCTCGTCGTTGGCCTCGCGGCGCGGCCGGTCCTGAGCAATCTGTTCGCCGGCATCCAGATCGCGCTGACACAGCCGCTGCGGATCAATGACGGCGTGGTCATCGAGAACGAATATGGCCGGATCGAAGAGATCACCTCGACCTATGTAGTCGTGGCGCTGTGGGACCTGCGGCGCCTCATCGTGCCGCTGACTTATTTCATCGAGAAGCCGTTCCAGAACTGGACGCGCGAATCGACGAACCTCCTGGGCACGGTGGTGTTCTATCTCGATTACACCGCACCGATCGATCGTATCCGCGCCGAGGTCGAAGAAATCGTGAAGAGTTCGAATTTGTGGGACGGCAAAGTCCTCGGGTTGCAAGTCACCGACATGAAGGAAAGCACGATCGAGCTTCGCATCGTCGTGAGCGCGCGCTCTTCGGGCGACGCCTTCGATCTGCGCTGCGAAATCCGCGAAAAGCTCATCGGCTTTTTGCAACGCGAGTTGCCGTCGGCGCTGCCGCGGCGCCGCTACGAAGTCGCCGTTGCCGAGGCCAAATCGCTGCCGGGAGCTGTCGAGGAGGGAAAAGGCGCGCCAGCGCCGTGAGGTTCGGCGAACGAGCCGCATTGCGGATCGCCACGGCCCCCGCTTATGCTACGTGCCCTCCAGGTCGTTACGAGGAGAACACGATGATGCGATTGGGCTCTCGCGCGCGAGGCGCGGCCGGGATGCTGGCGGGCGCCGTCCTATCCTCGATCGTGGTGGCGATCCTGGCGCCCGCGCGGGCGCAGACGCCGACGGAGACCTGGCCGACCCATACCATCCAGGCGGTGATTCCGTTTGCGCCGGGAAATGCCAACGACATCATCGGCCGCGTTGTCCTCGATCAGCTGTCGCGGCAACTCGGGCAGCCGATTGTGGTGGACAATCGGGCCGGCGCCGGCGGAACGACAGGGGTCGGCTATGCAGCGAAAGCGCCGCCCGACGGCTACACGATCCTCGTCCACTCATCGACCTTCAGTGCGGGCTACTCGCTCTACAAGAGCCTGCCCTACGACACGTTCAACGAT
>DATBHB010000128.1:0-84797 GCA_036557705.1 Xanthobacteraceae bacterium | reverse complement strand
TCGCGTTTGAGATGGCGGCGACCGGAGGTGCCAGCCGGCCACGTGCCATTCCTGATCGACGCGAACTTGCCTCGGTTAGTTAATTTTCGCGCTTCTGCGGAGCCGGTGACACTCCCGACGTTCGCAGCCTGAGTGTACCTGCAATATCGATGTTGCAATCCGCGCGATTGCTGCCCAGCACAGTCAGGGGGAAGCGGGTACCGAGTGCCAGCCACGGGGCCACGCCGTATTCGCTCCACGAGTGGAATGCCTCAGTGCAGTCTCCAATGCTCCAGCGCGGCCATGCCTCGGAATCGTGGATGACCACAAAATCCCCCCGGTCCTTCAAAAGCTGAAGCGCGACGAGCCGATCCGCCGGATCGCCTGAATCAATGAGGATGGTGCTCCAGATCGTCGCTGCGCATGATCTCACTGACGCATCCCAGTTATCCACTTGCTCGAAATGGTGACGCTCGCAAGCGAACTGTCGAGCATACTGTCGAAGATAGATTGGGTCGTCATCAAGTGTGAGAATAAAGCGGTCCGCCTCCGAGCTAAGCTCGTGCAGCAGCGGTGTGCTTCCCTCACCGCAACCCAATTCCAGAATCGGGCCGGTGCTTCTGACCACCGCCTCCCGCAATATCGGCAGGTGCGACGCGAAGCTGTCTGTGCGGCAAAGCGGGATCGCGAGCGCTTTTCCGAGAGTCCGCCGGAATCTTCTTCTGAGATTAAAGCCCATTGCTCACAACATTCCGAAGGTCCTCCGGGGGTATTAATCCACGACCCGGATCCTAGCTCTCGCAAGCACATAGTCCTTGCTCAACAGACGCGACAATTTCTCTTGTTCACTGCATGATCGCTGCATCCGCTCCCAATGTAGGGCGCCGATCCAAGCCGGCATTCCAGCGAATATGTCCAGAACTTGTGGCCGCAAAGCGGACGTTGTGGATGACAGCGCCCCGTGGTGGCGGACAAGGACTCTGGCAACACGGTAGTTGCGGGCGCCGGGCGGAAAGGGAGTTGGGCCGGCGGGTGGCCCAGGTGCGCTCGGCAGAAGCGCGACGCGGGGCGCAGTCGCTTGTTTCGCATGAGGCAGCCATGCGAAATTGATTTCTTTCAAGGCACATCCAACGGTAATGGAACGGACAATTGCTGGGCATAAGCCGGCGAATTGGGGCGCCGGCATCGTCGCGGCGGCCATGCACGCGCCGCGGCGTGTCCTAGCCTGCTTGCTCGGGGTGCACTTGGTCGTCTGGACGGTGCTGCCGATCCTGGTCTGTCCCAATTTGCAGATCGATCTGGTTGAAGGGCTGGCGCTCGGCAAGGAATGGCAGCTTGGCTACTGGAAGCATCCGCCGCTCCCTTGGTGGATTGACGAAATCACATACCGCCTGACCGGGCAGATTGACTCCGTCTACGTGCTGGGGCCGCTCGCGAGCATAATCTGTCTCTATGGCGTCTGGCTGCTGGCACGCGAAGTCGTCGATGAAATCACCGCGCTCATCGCCGTCGTCGTCCTCGAAGGAATCCACTTCTACAACTTTTCGGCAGTGAAGTTTGCTCACGATCAGATACAATTGCCGTTCTGGGCATTTACCGGGCTGTTTTTCTATCACGCGGTAAAATACGGGCGGCTCCTGAACTGGGTGCTTTCGGGCATATTCCTCGCAGGAGCGTTCTGGTCGAAATACGCGGCATTCGTCCTCGCAGCGACGCTTGGGCTGTTCCTGCTGTTCGATCCCCTCGGACGCAAAAGGTGGCGCACCGCGGGTCCCTACCTCATGACAACCGTGTTTGTTCTGGTATTGGCGCCCAATCTATGGTGGCTCGTAGGCCACGATTTTCTACCGTTCCGATATGTCGATCAAAGGGCGCCCGAAGTCGCGCATTGGTATCAATATTTCACTTTTCCGGTCGTATGGATCGCAAATAACATATTCACGCTGTCGCCGGCGATCGCGCTGCTGGCGATTCTCTTCTGGGGCAAGCCGTTTCCGATCCCGTTGAATCTGCTGCATCGGGCGCGCTGCTCTCTGGACTTCATCCTGAGGAGGCGCGCCTTTTGGCGCGCCGTCTCGAAGGATGAGGCGACCGGCCGCGTCCCGCCCTCATGGTTCGAGACGCGCACGCAAAGAGCGCGCGCTCCTCACCATGAGGGCGAGGTCGGGCCGGCCCCGCGTGATGGCGAAGTTGCCGCGTTCAACCGCCGCTATGTCACCGCTCTTGCGCTCGGACCGTTCCTGCTCACGACGGCGATTGCGATCGGGCTTGGGCGCTCCCCGCAAGCGATGTGGGCGTATCCGCTGTGGTCGTTTGCGCCGCTGGCAGCGCTGATGTGGCTGCGGCCGGCCGCCAATTTCGGCGAGCTGCGGGCGTTCGCCGTCGCCTCGGTTGCAGTTTTGCTGGCGTTCCCTGTCGCCTATGCCGTAACCGAGTTGTTCGAGTCGTTCATCCACGACCGTCCGAAGGCGACGGAGTTTCCAGGACGGCTGCTGGCCGGCATTATCACGCAGAAATGGCATGAAACGACGGGCGAGCCGCTCGTCTATGTAGGCGGGGCCGAGTTCGGGACCGGCGCAGGCGGCGAGTTCCCCGCCAACCTCGTTGCAGTTTATTCCGCCGATCATCCCCACGTCATCGTGCATGGCGATTCCGATCTCAGTCCATGGATCGACGTTGCCGATGTCAGGCGGCGTGGCGCGGTGCTCATCTGGGATTGGGGGTGGAGCGCGGGAATTCCGGAAAACCTCAAGTCCGTCTTTCCCGACGCCGAGTTGCAGCCGGGGCTGATGCTCCCGCGCCAGACCCTTTATCCACGGTCGCCTGCGCTTGTGAAATACGCTTTCGTGCGCCCCCGTGTGCTGGCTCTCAGGTCGCCCTCAAATGCGCCACAATAGGTGACAGATATCAGACGCGGCGATAGGGGATTAGCGGATTGCGGCCTCGACAAGGGACGATTCGCATTGTCACATGCATCCGAATTCCTCGGCGATGTGCTTGAGATATCGCGCTCGTTGGATGCGAATATCATCGAGAAAATGGCCCTGGAACTGGCTTCTCTTCGCCAGCGCGGGGGACGATTATTTCTGCTCGGCCTCGGCGGCAGCGCCGGAAACTGCAGCCATGCAGTCAACGATTTTCGCAAGCTGTGCGGGATCGAAGCCTATACCCCGACCGACAATGTCTGCGAGCTGACCGCGCGCGCCAACGACGAGGGCTTGGATACGATTTTCACCGGATGGCTCGAGATCAGCCGGCTCGGCGCGAACGATGCCGTTCTCGTATTCTCGGTCGGCGGCGGCGACAGCGAACGCAACATCAGCACCAGCATCGTCAAGGCTGTCGATCTCGCCAAAGCGCGCGGGGCGCGCGTGCTCGGCGTCGTCGGCCGCGACAGCGGCCACACGGCGCGCTGCGGCGACGTTGTGATTATTGTCCCCACTGTCGAGCCGAAGCGGCTCACTCCTCTCGCCGAGGCGTTCCAGGCGGTTGTTTGGCACTGCCTCGTCTCGCATCCCGTGCTGCAGGTCCGCGCGACCAAGTGGTGAGCCGATGCGCGCCATAACCGGTCACCGCGCAGCGGTGTTCCTCGATCGAGATGGCGTTTTGGTGATCCCGATGTTTCGCGACGGCCGCAGCTTTGCGCCCACCACTCTCGACGAGTACCGGTTTTATCCGGAAGCTGCTGGCTGCCTGCAGCGATTCAAGCAGGCAGGATTGGCGGTCGTGGTCGTGACCAACCAGCCGGACGTGGGGGCCGCGCGCGTCCCTCGCGAGGTCGTCGAGGAAATGCACCGGCGGCTGGGCGCGGCAATGCCGGTCGACGCAATCAAGGCCTGTTTCCACACCGAACGCGATTGCTGCGGTTGCCGGAAGCCCGAACCCGGCATGTTGTTCACAGCAGCGAGCGAATTGGGGATCGATCTTTCCTCAAGCTTCATGGTAGGGGATCGCTGGAGTGACGTTGAGGCGGGGGCGGCCGCGGGTTGCCGGACGGTATTCATCGATCTCGGCTATGTCACGGAAAAGCCTCCGCCTTGTCCCAATCACGTCGTGAAATCGCTCGCTGAAGCGACAACCTGGATTTTGTCCCGAACGGAGATTGGCCAGCCCCATGACCCGACTCGATGAGCTCAAGGTCAAGCTGTTCGCCGACGGAGCGGACCTTAACGGGATGCTGGCCATGCGCGCAAATCCCCTGATCCGCGGTTTTACGACCAACCCGACTCTGATGCGCAAGGCGGGAGTAAGCGATTATGAGGCATTCGCGCGGCGGGTGCTTGCTGCCATTCCCGACCGGCCGGTCTCATTCGAGGTGTTCGCCGACGATTTCGACGGGATGGAGCAACAAGGCCGCGTTATCGCCGGCTGGGGGCGAAATGTCTTCGTCAAGATTCCGGTGGTGAGCACGAACGGCCAATTCACCGGGACGGTCATCCGCAGAATGTCGCGGGACGGCATCGCGTTGAACGTGACCGCGGTGATGACCGTGGCGCAGGTACGCGACGTGGCAGATGCGCTGAGCCCTGCTACACCGGCGATCGTCTCGGTTTTCGCCGGGCGCATCGCCGATACCGGAGTCGATCCGGTGCCGCACATGAGGGCATGCCGCGAGGCGCTCGCAAGCCGTCCCAAGGCCGAGCTCCTTTGGGCGAGCCCGCGTGAACTCCTCAACATTTTCCAGGCGGACGCAATCGGGTGTCACATCATCACTGCAACCAACGACATTCTCGCCAAACTCGCGCTCGTCGGCAAGGATCTGATCGAGTATTCGCGGGAGACGGTGGAAATGTTCTATGGCGATGCGCAGGCCTGCGGGTTCGCCATTCGCTCGAAAGCGGCGGCATGAACGATGACCCGGCTTTTCGAACGAATCTTCGTAACTGGCGGGGCGGGCTACTGCGGCAGCCGCCTTGTGCCGCAATTGCTGGCCCGCGGTTACAAAGTCACCGTCTATGACATCATGTATTTCGGCGACCATTTTTTGCCGAAGCACCCCAATCTCAAGGTCATCGCCGGCGACATCCGCAACACGGCCCGACTCGCAGCCGCTGTTGCGGGCCATGATGCATTCGTCAGCCTTGCCTGCATCTCCAACGACGCGAGCTTCGAGCTGGACGAGAGGCTCTCTACCTCGATTAATTACGATGCATTCGAGCCCATGGTGCTGGCTGCCAAGAACGCCGGAGTGAAGCGGTTCGTCTATGCCTCCTCATCCTCGGTTTATGGCGTCTCCGACCAGCCGAATGTCACCGAGGATCATCCGTTGGTGCCTCTTACGCTCTACAATAAATACAAAGGGCTTTGCGAGCCGCTGCTTGCAAAGCATATCGATGACCGGTTTGTCGGGGTGACCTTCCGGCCCGCAACCGTGTGCGGTTTTGCGCCGCGCCAGCGGCTGGACCTTTCGGTGAACATTCTTGCCAATCACGCCGTTAATAACAGCAAAATCACTGTTTTCGGCGGTTCGCAACTGCGCCCCAATTTGCATATCCAGGACTATATCGATGCAGTCGAGCTGTTCCTGACGGTGCCGAGCGAGAACATCAAGGGCGCGGTCTTCAATGTCGGTTACCAGAACATGTCCATCATGGAGATTGCCGAGCTGGTGAGAGAAGTCGTGCGTGAGGAATTTCCTGATCGCGAACGTATCGAGATCGTCACCACGCCGACCGATGACATCCGCTCCTATCACATCAATTCAGACAAGGTCCGCCGCGTCCTTGGCTTTGCGCCCAGGCACACGATCGCGGATGCCGTTCGAGAGCTGTGTTCGGCATTTCGCCAAGGCAAGCTGCCGAACAGCATGCACGACGATTTTTATTTCAACGTGCGCCGGCTCAAGCGCCTGAAGGCGGCATGAGCCGCAAACCGGCCGCGGTGGTTACCGGCGGGGCGGGGTTCATCGGCAGCCACCTCGTCGACCTGCTTATCGAGCACGGGTTTGCGGTTCGGGTGATCGACAATCTTGCGGGCGGGCATGCCAGCAATCTGGCGCAGCACGCAGATGATCCCGCTCTTGTCTGCAGCTGGAGGGACATTCGATCGCTTGCGGCCGACGATCCGGCGTTCGCGGACGCGAAGTATGTTTTCCATCTGGCCGGAATTGGCGACATCGTGCCCTCGATCGAGCGGCCGACAGAATACCTGGACGTGAATGTCCAAGGAACTGTGCGCGTGCTCGAATGTGCGCGCCATGCCGGCGTCGAGAAGTTCGTCTATGCAGCCTCGTCCTCCTGCTATGGCCTGGCAGCAACGCCCACCAGCGAAGATGCCCCCATACGGCCGCAATATCCCTATGCGCTTTCAAAATACCTGGGCGAGCAAACGGCTTTTCATTGGCATGGAGTGTACGACCTGCCGGCAAACTCGATCTGCATCTTCAATGCCTATGGGCCGCGGGTGCGAACGACCGGGGCCTATGGTGCCGTGTTCGGCGTGTTCCTTCGCCAGAAGCTTGCGGGGAAACCCTTCACGGTTGTCGGCGACGGGAGGCAACGGCGCGATTTCGTTTATGTGACCGACGTGGCAAAGGCCTTTCTAGCTGCCGCGCAGACGGCGCACGTCGGGCAGCGATTCAACTTGGGAGCAGGCGATCCGCGATCGATCAACGAGCTTGTGAGGCTCCTTGGCGGCGAGATAGTCTACGTCCCCAAGCGGCCCGGGGAGCCTGATTGCACGTTTGCGGACATCGGCAAAATCGTCGGTATGCTCGGCTGGAAGCCCAAAGTGAGCTTCGAGCAGGGGGTAGAGATTATGCTGCGCGATATTGCCAGCTGGGAGCACGCACCGCTGTGGGATCCGCAGTCCATTGCGGAAGCCACCAAGACTTGGTTCAATTACCTGGGCCGGCAAGGGGCTGGATAAAATGCTGGAATCGCTGACACAGCGCATCAAGCAGAAGATCAGGAATCCGGAAGAAATTCGCGACCTGATCGGGCCGATGCCGCGGCGGGAAAAGGTCATCATGTGTCACGGCGTGTTCGACGTGGTGCACCCCGGCCACGTACGTCATCTCCTCTACGCCAAGAGCAAGGCGCCCATCCTGATCGCCAGCATCACCGCGGACCGGCATATTGCGAAGGGGACACACCGCCCTCACGTCCCCCAGGATCTGCGCGCCGTCAACCTCGCTGCATTCGAGATGATCGATTACGTTCTGATCGATCCGAATGCCACGCCCATCGACAATTTGAAAATAATCCAGCCGGATTATCTGGCAAAAGGCTACGAATATACGGCGAACGGTCTTCCGCCGGCGACCAATGAAGAGGCCGAGACCGTCCGCGCTTATGGCGGAGATATCCTGTTCACTCCGGGAGATATCGTCTATTCGTCGAGCCAGCTTCTCAAGCAGACGGCGCCCTCGCTCAAGCTCGAGAAGCTGCAAATCGTGATGGAACGCGACGACGTCAGTTTCGACGACCTCCGCCGGACCCTCGACCAGCTTGGCAGCCACCGAGTCCACGTCGTGGGCGACACCATCGTAGACAGCTACACGCACTGCGCCATGATCGGCGGGCAGACGAAAACCCCGACCATGTCGGTGCTGTTCGAGCGCAAGCTCGATTATATCGGCGGCGCTGCTATTGTCGCCAAGCATTGCCGCGCGGCCGGCGCCGACGTGACATTCACGACAGTACTCGGAGCCGACGATTACGGTAATTTCGTCATCGACGACTTGAGCGCATCCGGCATCAAGGTCAATTCAAAGGTCGATCAGGCGCGGCCGACCGTCAACAAGAATGCGATTGTGACCGGCGGGTACCGCCTGCTGAAGATCGACACTCTCGATAACAGTTCGATTCCCGACACTGTTCTCGCGACCATGACCGAGTGCGTGCACAGCACGTCCACCGATGCCCTGATCTATTCCGATTTTCGCCACGGCATCTTTAACCGGAGAACAATTCCGGCGTTCGTGCGCGCGATTCCCCATGGCGTTTATCGCGTCGCCGACAGCCAGGTCGCAAGCCGCTGGGGCAATATTACCGATTTCAAGGGCTTCGACCTCATCACACCCAATGAGCGCGAGGCGCGCTTCGCGCTGGGAGACCAGGATTCAGGAGTTCGGACGCTCTCGCATAGCATCTACGACGCAGCGCAATGCAAGCTTCTGATCCTCAAACTCGGCGAACGCGGGGTGATCACGTGCACCAGCCCGGATCACGCGTCATTCGATAGTTTTTTTGTCTTGGAGAGTTTTGTCGAAGATTTGATCGATCCGGTAGGCGCCGGAGATGCGCTGCTGGCCTATGCGACGCTCGCCATGCTGGCGAGCCGCAACGAGACGCAGGCTGCTATTCTGGGGACGATGGCGGCCGCATGCGGGTGTGAAGCGGATGGCAATGTGCCAATCATGCCCGATCAGGTTCACGACCGCATCGATCGCGTTGAGCGGCAGATGAACTACGAGCGATGAAGGTCGTCGTGGTCGGCTTGGGCGTGCAGGGTAAGAAGCGACGGCGGGTCGCCGGGTCCGACTACGTGGCAGGCGTCGATCCGTTCAATGCCGAGGCCGACTATCGCTCGATCGAGGACGTGCCGCTCTCCGCCTACGATGCGGCGCTGTGTTGCACCCCCGACGCCCCTAAACGCGAGGTGCTGTCCTATTTGCTTGATAACGAGAAGCATGCACTTGTCGAGAAGCCGCTCTGGACGAGGTGTCCGGAACAGATTGCCGAACTGGAGGCGCTCGCTAATCGCAAGGGAGTCGTCTGCTATACTGCCTACAATCACCGGTTCGAGCCGCATTTCGTGCGCATGCGCGACCTGATCGCATCGGGGGAACTGGGCCGGATCTATGCGTGCCGCATGTTCTACGGCAACGGAACGGCGCGGCTGGTGCGCGACTCCGAATGGCGCGATGAGGGGGCAGGCGTTCTGATCGATCTCGGATCGCATCTACTCGATACTGCCCGCTTCTGGTTCGGCGAGATTGAGGGCTGCTTCCGCCTTTATGCCGCGCACCGCTTCGAGAACAAGGCGCCCGATCATGTCGTCATCGGGAGTGAGCGCGTTTCGCCGCGCATCGAGCTGGAAATGACATTGCTGTCGTGGCGCAACCATTTCACCAGCGACATTTTCGCCGAGCGCGGGAGCGCACACATCGCTTCGCTTTGCAAATGGGGACCGTCGACGTTCATCCGCCGGACTCGAGTACTGCCGAGCGGTCGCCCGCCCGAGGAAGCGGTGACTCTGGTCGAGGACGATCCAACGTGGGCGCTGGAATATGCGCATTTCCGGCAGCTATGCGCGAGGGGGGCGAGAACGGACCTGTCGAACGATGTCTGGCTCAGCCGAGTCTTGGGACAACTAGCCCGGGAGGCGGCCGAAGCCGCAGCAACGATGCCATGAAAGCAATCGGATCGGATCGACGTATCACAAAGTACAGGCCTCATCCTGAGGAGGTCACGCGCAGCTTGCTGCGCGTGACCGTCTCCGTGAGCGCGTTCACGCGCGGCTTTGACGCGCTATGGGATGGCCGCGGGGGACGGGGCGGCTGTGGCCGTCCTTCGAGACGGCGCACGCTAAAGCGCGTGCGCCTCCTCAGGACGAGGGTCTGACCTGATGCTGCCAGGAGAAACTGATTGAGCCCGCCTCTGGTTGGTTTCGCCGGAATGACACATCTCGGCTTGGTCTCCGCGACCGCGGTCGCGGCGAAAGGCTTGCGCACACGATGCTACGATTCGGACCGCGGGCTTATCGAACGACTCCGGAATGGTGAACTGCCCGTTCATGAGCCGGGTCTCGCCGCACTTCGTCACGCCAATGGCGACCGCCAGCAATTTTCTTCGGATATCGTCGACCTGCATGAATGCGACGTCGTTTACATCGCGCCCGACGTTCCAACCAACGAGGATGCTACAAGCGATCTCTCTAACGTATTGGCGCTGACGAACGACGTCGCCTCGGTACTGAGATTTGATGCCGTCATGGCCGTCCTGGCCCAGGTGCCGCCTGGGTTTTCGCGCGCTATCGCGCGCGTGCCGCACGACCGCCTCTACTACCAGGTCGAAACGCTCATCTTCGGTCGCGCTGTCGAGCGGGCCATGAACCCCGAACGTTTTATCATCGGCTGTGCCGACCCGCAGCGTACGCTCGATCCTGGGCTCAACGCCGTGCTCTCCGCGTTCGGCTGTCCCATTCTCACCATGCGCTATGAGAGCGCCGAACTCGCCAAGATCGCGATCAACTTGTGTCTCGCCGCGTCAATTGGCGTAGCGAATACCTTGTCCGAGATCTGCGAGCGGATCGGCGCCGACTGGTCGGAGATCATGCCGGCTCTCAAGCTCGACCGCCGCATCGGCCAGCATGCGTATTTGGCGCCGGGGCTTGGCATCGCCGGCGGCAATCTCGAGCGCGACCTCATGACCATCATTGCGCTTTCGCAGCGACATGGCACCGATGACGAAATCGTGCGCGCCTGTGTCGGCAACAGCCGTCATCGCAGCAAATGGGCGGTGCGCACGCTGCGCGAAGCGGTGCTGGGCCGTTTGCCGTTGGCGAAAGTGGCGGTGTGGGGGCTCGCCTACAAGGAGAATACTCACTCGGTCAAAAACTCGCCCGCGTTGGCGACGCTGGTGCAGCTTCCCGACACGCGCTTCGTGCTGCACGATCCCGTCGTTACGGCCAGTAAGCTGCCCAATGGATTTGCCGTGTCGGCAGGCGATCCGCTCGCAATATTGGCTGAGGCCGATGCGCTGATGATCCTGACCGCCTGGCCGCAATATCGCTCCGTGGCGCCCGAAGACATCGCTCGAAAAATACGCGGTCCTGTCGTGCTCGATCCTTATCGTGTTCTCGACCGCAATCGCGCCATGGCAGCCGGCCTCGAATATCACACGCTCGGTGTCCAGGCGCAGCCAGTTCCGGAGCGCGCCTGATGCTGCGGCATGCGCATGCCGAGATGAGACCGGCGCGGGTCGTCGTGATCGGCGGCCATGGCTTTGTCGGCGGAGCCGTTTGCGGCAAGCTCAAGGCTGCCGGAATCGAGCACTTGACGATCGGCCGGCGGCAAGTCGATCTCCAGGCCGAGACGGCCGCGGAAGAACTCGCCGGATATTTGGGGGCAGGCGATTCGGTTGTGCTGGCCGCCGCCCGAGCGCCGTGCAAGAACGCGGCAATGCTCGTTGAGAATATGCTCATATTGAGGACGATTGTCAGCGCGCTGGGGCGAGTCTCTCTGTCGCACGTCGTCAATGTGAGCTCCGATGCGGTATATGGGGACGAACCGCTGCCGCTGAGGGAGAGCTCGCCCGCTGCCCCGCAGACCTTGCACGGGGCAATGCATCTCGCTCGTGAGATTGCGCTGGGCCAGGAGCTGCATGCGCCGCTGGCAAATGTTCGGCCGACGCTGCTCTATGGCGCGGGCGATCCGCACAACGGTTACGGACCTAATCGGTTTTGCCGCCTGGCTGCACAAGGAAAGATCATCACAATGTTTGGCGAGGGTGAAGAGCGCCGCGATCATGTTTTCATCGAGGATTTGGCGGAGTTGATCCTGCGAATCCTCTTACGGGGCTCTGCGGGAGTGTTGAACGTCGCGACAGGAAAGGTGCACTCGTTCCGCGCGATTGCCGAGATGGTGATCGGCGCCGCAACGGCCACGCCTGGCGTCACCAGCGCGCCCCGTGGCGGTCCGATGCCCCACAACGGCTATCGTCCATTCGACACGGAACTCTGCCGCGCGGCGTTTCCGGATTTTTCGTATGTGAACTTGCCGGAGGGCATTCGGCGGATGCAGCGAGAGCTGGAGCATGCGGCTGTCTGAACTGGATTTTTTGGTGACGACGCCTCGAACCGGGCGCTAGCCACACCAGAATTTCCGAGTTACCTCTGTGTCCCCACAGGAGATCTCCCTGGAAACGTCTATGACTTCATCCCTAAACGTTGGCCCGGCTAACGCGCCGCCGTTGCGTCTCGATCTGCATCGGCAGTTGCTGCGCGTACGGCATGCCGAGCAGTTGCTGGCTCGGCTGTATAAGGATCAGGAGATGCGGACGCCGACGCATTTCGGATTAGGGCAAGAGGCGGTCGCCGTCGGCGTTTGCTCGGCTCTGCATCCGGACGACGTCGTCTACAGCCACCATCGCTGCCACAACCATTATCTCGCGCGGGGCGGAAAGTTCGAGGCGCTCGCCGCCGAGCTTTACGGTCGGCAATCCGGCTGTTCGGCCGGACGCGGAGGTTCGGTGCACCTGACGGCGCGCGAGGCGGGCTTCATCGTGTCAAGCGCTATCCTCGGCGAGACCATAGCGGTCGCGACCGGCTCGGCTCTGGCCTTCAAGATGGACCGGCAGCCGCGAGTCGCGGTGAGCTTTTTCGGCGAGGCCGCCTGTGAAGAAGGTGTATTCTACGAAAGCATCAATTACGCCGCGATCCATTCGCTCCCGGTCCTTTATGTCTGCGAGAACAACCTCTACTCGACCGAGTCTCCGCTTGCCGTTCGGCAGCCTGCCGGAACCGATCTGTGCGAGCGTGCTCGCGCGTTCAAGCTCGCCGCCAAGCGGCTCGACGGGAACGATGTGCTCGCCGTGCATGAGGCGACGGTACGCTGGCTCGCTGAGCTGCGCGCCGGGCGAGGCCCCGTTTTTCTCGAATGCATGACTTATCGCTGGCTCGAACATGTAGGGCCCAATTTCGACCACGAGGTTGGACGTACCTATCGGACCGAGGCGGAGCTGCGGGGATGGATTGAACGCTGTCCGGTCAAGCGCAGTGCCGCTGCGCTCCTTGCTGACGGCATCGCCAGCGAAACTGACCTCGATCAGCTCGATGCGGATATTCTCGCCGAAACGGAAGCTGCGGCGAAACGGGCACGCGAGGCGCCGTTTCCAACGGCCGAGCACCTGTTCGAGAATGTGTGGTGATCGAAGTGCACGCAACGACACAGACGCGAGAGCTGAAATATCGCGCGGCGCTGGCCGAGGGCCTGGTTCAGGCGATGGAGCGGGATCCTTCGATCTTCGTGACGGGAATTGCTGTCGATTATCCATCCGGCATCTTTGGGTCCACCGTCGAAGCACTGCGGCGGTTCGGACCTTCACGCGTCTTCGATGCGCCGGCGATGGAGAATGCACTCACCGGAATCGCGATCGGCGCAGCCGCCATGGGAAAACGGCCGGTCGTGGTCCATCCCCGCAATGATTTCATGTTCCTGGCTTTCGACCAGCTTATCAATCTCGCGGCGAAGTGGAAATACATGTACGGCGGGTGTGCCGGTTCCGTGCCGATCGTGGTGCGGGCGGTTATTGGGCGCGGATGGGGGCAGGGCGCCACCCATTCACAGAGCCTGCAGTCGGTGCTCGGGCATTTTCCCGGACTCGCGGTAGTAATGCCGGCAACGCCGGCGGATGCCAAAGGGCTGACGACCGCTGCGCTTGCTGCCGATCACCCCACCGTGATCCTCGAATACCGATCGCTTTATGAGGTCAGCGGTCCCGTGGCCCAGGATTATTACCTGGACGAGATTGGCCGGGCGCGGATCGTGCGGGAGGGGACCGACCTCACGATTGTGGCCACCTCGGTCATGGTTCAGGAAGCGATCCTGGCCGCCGATGCCTTGGCCCGCGAAGGTGTTCAAGCAGAAGTTATCGACCCGCGCTCGATCCGTCCGCTTGATGAGGGGACGATTTTAAAATCGATCCGCAAGACCGGAAGGCTCATCGTTGCTGACACCAGCTGGGAGCTGTGCGGGTTCGCAAGCGAGATTGCCGCGCTCGCTGCGGAGAAGGGGTTCGCGGATCTGCGCGCGCCGGTTCGTCGCGTTGCGCTTTCCAATTGTCCGGCGCCCGTTTCGGCAAAACTGGAGGGGGCCTTCTATCCGAAGGCGTCCACATTGGCGGAGCTCGCATTGACCATGATTGGGCGCAGCGTGCCGTCGCGGCTATCGGGCATCGATGCTATCGATTCGTTCAAGGGACCCTATTGAAGGCGAGTTGTTGCGATGACCAGCGTGACCAGAGAGGCATGGGAACAGGTTATGGCCCTGTCTTCGGGCATCAACCTTCCCCTCGGCCCCAACAGCACCGATCGCTATCTGTTCGATCCGAAGCGTCTCGCGTTTTTCCTTGCTCGATACAAATTTGCTTCGAAGATGCTCAAGCGCTGCAAGGATATCGTCGATGTCGGCTGCGGCGACGGAATGGGGACGTTGATGTATGTCTCTGATACCGGAGCCGAGAAGGTGACCGGAATCGATTTCGATGCGGCACTCGTCGATCACGCAAAAAAGGTACTTCACGCTGCACTGGAGCAGGGGCGGCCCGATCGCGCCGCTCGCCTGTCGTTCGAATGCGTCGACGTGCTTGACGGCCCAATGCCGGGAGCAACATTCGATGGGCTTTCTTCGCTGGATGTGATCGAGCACATCGAGGAGCGGCTGGAGCACGAATTCATCGGCCGGCTTGCTGCTCGCATGACCGATAACGGAGTTGCAGTAATCGGGACGCCCAATGCGCACGCCCGGCAATATGCATCGAAGCATAGTGAGATCGGGCACATTAACAATTATACACCGGATCGGCTGCAGGGATCGCTCGAGCAGCATTTCCGCCGCGTTTTCCTGTTCTCGATGAATGACGAAATAGTGCATACCGGGTTCGATAAGCTCGCACACTACTTGATTGCGCTCTGCGTAAAATGACAGTCCCGATGGCCTGTGCGTGAGAGCCGATCCGCGCCCTTCTCGTCCGCAATCCGATCCGGATTTGTCCGGCCGTGCCGCTGTCATTACGGGAGCCAGTCGAGGTCTCGGTGCCGCCATCGCCGAGCGGTTTCTCTTAGCTAATGCTTCGGTGATGCTGTGTGCGCGAGACAGCGCTGCGCTCGAAAGGCGCCGAGCGCAGCTCGCGGCCAGGCATTCCGCGGATCGGGTTGCCGCGCTTAGAGCCGATGTGGCCAGCGAAGCGGACGTGGATGCATTGTTTGAAGCCGCAAGCCGGGCGTTCGGGAGAATCCACATCCTTGTTAACAACGCTGCGGTGACGGGGCCGATCGGACCGTTCGAAGGCGTCGATTGGGCTGAGTGGGTGCGGACGCTTTCGGTGAATCTTGCCGGGACCGCATACTGCACCCGCAAGGCGCTGCTGCTGTTTAAACCGCATCGCTACGGTAAGATAATCAACATCGCCGGCGGCGGCGCCGCAGGTCCGGCACCGGGGCTGACCGCCTATGCGGTCTGCAAGGCTGCGATCGTTCGATTCACTGAGACGCTTGCGCTCGAGGTCAGGGAATATCGTATCGACGTCAACGCCGTGGCGCCGGGTCCGCTGGCAACGCGGATGTTCGATCAGATCATCGCCGCAGGACCGGAGCGAATTGGTGCGGATCTGCACGCAGCGATGAAGAAGCAGGAAGCCGAGGGCGCAACCCCCCTCGAACGCGGTGCCGGGCTGTGCGCCTATCTCGCTTCGGCCGAAAGCGATGGCCTCACCGGGCGCATGCTCGCGGCTCGCTGGGATCCCTGGCCGTTCGCTGAGTACATCAAGAAGGCTGTTGCGGAAAGCGATATCTACACCCTTCGCCGTATCCTCCCTCAGGACCGCGGCAAGGACTGGCGCGAGCAGTGAGGGAATTAATATAGAGCGTTTCCGATAACATCCGATAGCTATTGCGCAGACGATTCACTTTCGCCGTCACCCTGAGGTGCTTGCCCGGCGTTCGGCCGGGCAAGCCATCGCAAGTCGGCCCTGGCCGACTTGCGCAGTATGAGTCCGATCTCGGGTAGACCCGAGATCGGTGGGCGACGGCCGAGTTGCGCTCCACACCTCATGAAGGGGCGAGCAACAGCCGCCATCCTTCGAGGCTCGCATGCAGCAAAGCCGCTGCATGCTCGCACCTCAGGATGACGACTGAACATATCGCAGCCAATTCAACCTAATCGAGCAGATGCGCATATTCGCGCAGAAAGGCCGAGCCGATGCGCGAGCGCGTGCCGTAGGTATGGTGGCGTGGCGTCAGCAGGCGCCGAAACGTCTCTTGCCTCACCTCGTCTTCTGAGGTTTGCTGCGCGTTTCCATCGAGGGCGTCGAGCATTTCGGTAGCCAGATCACGAATCTGCTGTGGCGTGTTCTCAATCAGCGTTACGCCCGCGTCCGCGAATGGCATGGCGTGATGGTATCCGCAGAAATCGGACGCGAAGATATCCGCGAAACGCGGCATCGTGCCGTCCTTGAGCCGCAGAAGCTTGGGGATTGAAATGTCGGCCGGCAAAAAGCCGTAGACGCAGTCGTGCGGCGTCATATTGGCTGCCGCGCAAGGCACTCCTGAAATCGTCGATACGATTTTGAGTCCCGACGTATTGCCGAGAAAGAAACGTGCCTGATTGCAGAGGAAGATATCCATCCAGTCGCTCTTGAACGCGGTCTCGGGATAGTTGATGAGGCCGGGGCGTTCGGGGAGTCCTGGGGAGTCTTTCTCGCCCATGCGGATGCACCAGCCGCCGCGCGCGATGATAGCGTCCACCGCCGCGCTGTAATTGGAAATATCGCAATTACGATAACTTTCGCGGTCTTCTACAGCCGGTGCAAAAAATCCATCGCGTGCATGAACCGGCACGAACCAGGCCCCCTCCGGCACGCGCATGGCGCGGAGCGCTCTATGGCCTTCGGCCCGCATTTCATCCGGCAATTGAAAAATTGGCGGCCGGTGCCCCCATTGGTTCACGATAGCCTGGTACGCAGCGGGCTCGGGTCGACCATCGATTCCCGCGACGGGTCCAAAGTCGATGTAAACGGGGGGGAAAAAACGAAATGGGCGAAGGAGATTATAAGCGAAGCGGTTCGTAATCACCTGGACGTGCGGCGCCCATATCCGCAGCAACGCGGCGTTTACGCCGTGATGGAGCTTGTCGAAAAAAATCGGTTTAATATTTGGATAACCGCCCAGCGCTTGCTTCTTGAGGAAGTAATCGATGTCCATCGCCGCGCGGCCGATCGCCGCCGTATGCGGTCTCCCTACGCGGTATGATGTGAACCACACTGCCAGGGCCGGCAATGCCCAAACGATCATCTGCAGGCAATGCCAGATCGTGGTGGCAGTGCGGGAACTGTCGGATTTCTTTGGGCTCATGCGATGAGCAGATCCGGATGCCTCGACAGAAATGCGCGTGCGACTTTCACTGGATAAAACTGATGGGCTGCCGCGAGCTCGTCAAATCGCGCCTGTAGTGTTCGCTCGTGCTCGATCTCTGCCTGTCGGTCTTCCAGACGGTCCATCATTTCGATCGCCAAATCGCGAAGCTCTTCCGGACTGTTATCCATCACCCGAATGCCCAGCTTGGCAAGGACGTCGGGAGACTCTTGAAGGGCATGGCTGGAGTTCAAGCGTTCCGCAAGAGTAAGATAGCGCCCTTTCTCCTCAAGCCGATAATGCTTTGGGAGCAGGATATCATCCTTGCCGCAGATCATCGTGGAGACGGGTCCATAATTCGTGATCGCGACCGGCTTGCCGAAGGTCGTCGGGATAAGCTGCGGTCCCGATGCAGTGGCGATGAAAAAGCGGCCTTCGGCCCACAAAAACACGTCCATCCAGTCCTGGCGTCTGGCGCTGTGAGCATAGTCGATCGTCTTCGCATAGTTCGGCAGCGGACGCATGCTATCGTTGCCCATGCGTATTACCCAGCCGCCCCGATTGGCAATTGCTTCTATCGCCGACCGATAGGTGGTGATATCGGCGTTGCGCAAGTTGTTCCGATCGCGGCCCTCGCGCACATGCAGTCCAACGAACCAAGCCCCTTCTGGCACGCCAAGTTCGTGTAGCAGGCGCCAGCCCCGCTCCCGGTGCTCGGAATTCAATCCAAGAAGAGGGCTACGCCGTTCCGCCTCCCATTGCAGCTGTGCCCGGCGGGCAATTGCCGTAATATTGCCGCCACACCACTGCCAGGACGACCTCTCTTCGAGCCAGGGGACGAGCGGCGCGAGAACCGAGACCGCTCGCGGGTGGGTCACCACCGACACATATTTCTGCCAGTACTGGACATAAGTCGGATTGTGGGACGCCTCGGGAGCAAAAAGGAGTATGTTCGCACGTCGAGGTATTATATCCAGCAAGTCGGCCTTGATGTACTTATCGAGCAGACCCAGGGGACCGATGTTTGTAAAACTGGCCCGAGAAAAAATACGAAAACCGAGGCGGTCATACTGCAATTCGCGAGCGAGCTTGCGGCGGCGATCCTCCATACGTTCGAACAGGCGATGGGCATCGTCGATGCGGCCGCTTGAATGATAAATTACAGCGATATTATGGGGCGTGCGGTCCATCGTAGCATCGGGCCTGCGTAAGAGCAGGTCGTCTGCTATCGCAGCGGCCTTTTCCGATTTTCCGAGATGAAGATAATATTGAGCGAGGCGTACCCGCGGCTCTATCCACAGCGGAAACGCAATGCCAAGGAATTTCGCGAAGGATCTTTTCGCGCTTTTGGGAACGAGTCCCTTTCCGATCCAGGCGGCCCGAGAAAGTCTGTCGTAAAGACGTCGCGCGAAAGCGTGACGCGTGAGCTTCAGTTTCAAGGAGCTTTTCAGCCGTTCGAAACCCATGCCTGCTCAGCTCTGTTGGCGCAGAGAACGTAATGTCGGATCAAACCACACTGGCTCGCTGCGGGTCTTGCCCGAACAGGTCTGAATGTCTGCTCATGAATGCACGAGCGATTTTGACGGGATAAAGCTCGTAGGCTGCCGCTGTTTGCGCGAAGCGTTCCTGCAGTGCCCGCTCCTGCACCGTTTCCGTATACCGGCTCTCCAGGCGGTCCATCATTTCGATCACCAGTTCGCGAAGCTCCTCGGGACTGTTGTCGACGACGCGGATCCCCATGGCCGCCAGCGCGCGTGTTGATTCGAGAGAGCGAGAATCGGAGCTTATTCGTTCGGCCAGTGCGAGATAGCGGCCGTCCTTCTCGTGCCAATAGTGCTTGGGAAGCATTATGTCGCCCCGGCCGCAGACATTGATCGCGATTGGCCCGTAATTGGCGATCGCAACCGGTTTGCCGAAGGTGGTCGGGATCACCTGTGGTCCGGACGCGGTGCCGATGAAGAACCGCCCCTCGGCCCATACGAACACATCCATCCAGTCCTCGCGTTTCGGGCTATGCGCATAGTCGATCGTATTAGGCCAGGATGGCAGCGGACGCATTTCTGCGTTGCCAATCCGTACTACCCAGCCGCCGCGCTTGACGATCTCCTCGACGGCGAGGCGATAGGTGGTGATGTCGGCGGTTCGCACGTCGCGCATGCGATCATTGCCTTCGCGCACATGCAGGCCGACGAACCACGCACCTTCAGGAATTCCAAGACTGCGCAAGAACTGGTAGCCCCGTTCGCGGTGCTCGGCGCTCAAGTCCAGGAGCGGACCTCGGCCTTCGGCCTCCCATTGCAACTGCACTTCCCGGCTGAATGAGACGAATCTGCGCACGCGATTGCCCAGTCGCACTACGTCCAGATGTGCTTGTAGAGGATAAACCAAGGGGGCCAGACAGGATATCGTTCGCTGGTTCGTTATCCGCGAGAAATACTTTTCCCAGTAGCGCAGATAGGCTGGATTTGAAGCATCCTCGGGAGCGCCGATAATAATATTAGTGCGACGCGGGATGATGCCTAGTGTCTCTGCTTTGACGTATTTGTCGAACAGGCCGATGTGACCGATGGCTGAATACATTTCGCTTGGGAAAAACCGGAGGCCCAAACGGTCATACTGCAACTCGCGAGCCACCTCATGGCAGCGCTCCTCCATACGCTCGAAAAGGCGATACGCCTCTTCATAGCGGCCCTGCAATGAATAGACCGCACCAAGTCGAGCGATCGTGGGGTCGTAAAGATCGACCTTGCGAGCCAAAAGGTCGTCGGCAATGGCAACGGCCTGCCCAACTTTGCCCTCGCTGGCGTAACGATAGGCCAGCCTGCACCGGCGCTCGATCCACATCGGGAACAAAGCGTTGGCGGTCCTGGCAAGAGACCGTTTTACACCCACGGCAGGCGGAGAGCGCGTCAACGTCCAGGAGATCGCCGTATAGGAGCGGGATGCAATCGGGTGAAACCTCAACCAACGCTTGAGGGACTTCCTCGTCCGCCGTAGAACCATCTCGTATGGCTCCCCACTTTCCCGTCGCAAAGCAAGAGGCGCGAGGCATAAGCTCTTGAGTTCACTGGACGCTTGTGGTTAGCCGAGGTGCCAACCGGGAGCAAGATCGGCCTCCGGCCGTCTGTCCGCTGCCGATCGATGACTGTGAAATGAGGACGGTCCATGGGGGACAGGGAAAGACCCCTGAGGATTCTCGAGATCGGCGAGGACAGCATCTTCAAGAGGAGCATGCCGCGGGAAACGACGCTGATCTTCACGGGCGCCAGTAGCCGCAGCGTCGACGGCCTGGAGTATAGGGCGTTTGGGCCGACAATCATTCCGGGCTTGCTGCGCTCGCTCAAGCGCGGCGAGTGGGATGTGGTGTTCTGCTTCCCGCCGGCTCGGCCGCTTTTGGACTCTAGGCGCGCATTCGCCGGGCTACCGGCAGCGCTCTCTCGCGTTCTTTTTCGGTTTCGTACCTTGGGCACTTACGCCGCACGAACCCGTTATCCGATTCCGCTCGTCGTGCTCGACCTCAACGATATGATTACGGTGCCTCGTCCGGCAATGAAGCTCCTCGACCGGTCAATCGTCTATTTCAAGCGGGATCTGCCGATGGATCCGGCGAAGGCGCTGTTCGATGTCGTGCCCAGGTTCCGCACTCCCAGGAAGGTCATGTCGTCCAAGTTCTTCTTGCGCAATGCCGATAAATTCCGTCCCATCAGTGTCGGTGTCTCGGAGGATACGGCTCGTCTGGCGCTTGCTACGCGAGAGGAAAAATCTGTCGATATATTCTTTGCCGGCCGAATCAATTCTGCCATTCGCCAGCGCGGCTTTGAGCAGCTCAAGGCACTCGCCGCCGCCGGTTATTCGGTTGATATCTGCCAAGGCGGCTTGTCGAAAACGGAGTATCTCGAGCGGTGCGCACGCGCCTGGTTGACTTGGTCGCCGGAGGGCTTCGGCTGGGGTGATTGCTTCAGGCATTTCGAAGCAAGCCTATGCCAATCGGTGCCGGTCACGAGCCCGCCAAGCGTCTTGCGATATCGGCCGCTGATAGATGGAGTTCACACGTTCGTTTATCCGCTGGAGGACAGCGGACTGAGCACGGTCGTAACCAGAGCCTTGCAGGACAAGTTTACATTGGCAGAAATGGGGCGCAACGCTCGCGAACATGTGCTGGCGTATCATACGCACGATCGTGTCTGCGAGCATGTCCTTGATATTGCCTTGGATTGCATCAAGGCTCAGCGCCATGGGAAGCGAAAGTAGCTCAGGAGCGGATTGCGATGAAGTTCGGTCGGGTCGTGGGCGCCAGGTTGTCGTGTCCCGCGCACAGCGCAGCGCGGTCGGAGGACTTCCGATTGAGCGTAGAAGCCGAGCCGCGCTGCGCTGCAGACGCGGGACCGCCAGAAGCTCGGTCTTGGCGGTCCCGGATCAGCGGTGCACCACTCGCGCGCGCTGAGGTACATGTGCAGATTTCAATTCTGTCCTAGGCGCGCGCTCGCGCTGCACCGCACCCGGGACACGCAGTCGCTTATGCTAGCGACTGGAACAATCGCAGAGAAAACTCATGTCCAGAATCATCATTGCCGATACTTCGATGCCTTATGATGGCCGCGACCTTGATGTGCGGCCATTAGGGGGCACCGAATCGAGCGTCATTCGCTGCGCTCGCGAGCTGGTCTGTCGTGGACACGAGGTCAGCGTGTACACGAATTGTGAAGGGCCGATCGAGCACGAGGGAGTCGCATGGCGGCCTTTGAGCCACGCTGCGCCCGAGAGCTGCGACCTATACGTGGCGGTTCAACAGCCAAAACTGCTCGGTTTTGTTCGCAAGCCCCAGCGAAGGGCGATCTGGGTGCTTTGGCCGTCCAATCAGCTCAAGCATTACAAGAAGATTTGGCGGATGTGGCTCTACCGCCCTATCCCGATATTGGCGAGCCAGTATCAGGTCGTGCGCTATTCGCACTTGCTGCCCCACCAGGCGTCTAAAATCGTCATACCGCTCGCCCTGCCGGACGACGTGAGAGGTCGCGAGTTCCGCGCGACGGTCCCGCGGCGCCGCGCCATATTCGCCTCCAACCCCCAGCGTAATCTCCGGCGCCTGGTTGAAATTTGGGCAGCCTCGATTCTCCCGCGCGTGCCGGACGCGGTGCTCGACGTCTTCGGTGTGAACAGCCTGCGCCCCGGCGAGGAGGCCTGGAAGGCGTGGGAGGGCTCCGTCCTGCCGCCCGGCATGCCGGAAAACGTCAAGCGCTCTGTTGTCGTGCATCCGAGCCTTGAGCGGCGAGAACTCATTGAGGCGATGCGCAACTCCCGCGTGATGCTCTATCTTGGGCACAAATGCGAAGCGTTTTGTTTGTCGCTGGCGGAGGCTCAGGCGCTGGGGGTGCCGGCAGTGATTGCGCCGGTCGCCGTCCTGCCTGAACGCGTGATCGACGGCGTCACCGGCTTTCACCGATCCGATGCCGGGCAGTTTGCCGAAGCGGCGGTGTCGCTACTGACTGACGATCGCCTTTGGCGCCGCCAGCACGAGGCGGCAATCCAAAATCAGCAGGGTATCTCTTGGCCCGAATATGCCCGACGCTTCGAACTGGCGCTCTTCGGCGGTGGGACTTGTGTCGCTGACCGCCTGGGCGGTGCATCGGAACCCGCTGCGGCAGCGTCCGCGTGAGGGCGCGCGCGGCGAGTACGCTCTCGAAATGGATCGAGTGACCTCGACCAGGACGGCGAAAGTTCGGGTCAGTTCAGGCGGCCCTTCACGATGGCCTCAAGCGCCCGATCTATGCCGGCGTAAAGCTCCGGGTCTGCGCCATAGGAGACTCCGTTCGCAGACCATCTCGCTCTGGCCTGCCGGTCCGTGCCACGCCGGAGTGCATCGATCAACGCGTGGCCCGTGAAGGGCTCGGGGATGACGATTCCCGCATCAGCCCTTCTGATGTGGGACGAAAATCCGCATAGTGCGGTTGCGATGGTCGGAAGGCCATTGACGATCGCCTCCACGATCACAATCCCGCCGGCCTCCACTCTCGCCGGGTGTACGAGAAGATCGGCCGCGGCCATGATTTGCGGCACGTCCTCGCGCGGTCCCAGCAAGCAAATGCGATCTGCCACGCCTAGACTACGAGCCTGATCGACTAGCGCGACTGCCTCCGGATTATCCGACGCGGCGCCGCAGACTAGAAGTTTCGCTTCCTTGAAATGAGGAAGCGCCGCGACAATCCGGTCGAGCCCCTTGGTCCTCGGCCATGCTCCGATCGACAACAATACGAGTGTTTCGGCCGCAAGCCCAAGCTTAGCGCGGACGCGTTCGCGCGTTTCATCGGTGCGAAATTCTGGATGTCGACGACCGGCGTCGATCGGCGGTGGCAGCAGAGTGATTCGTTCCGGAGGCGTCTCCCATGCGCGACGATAGGCTGTGACCTGCGACTCCGCCAGCGCGAGCACACGGGTGCGCGAATCCGGGGCAAAGCAGGACTCCTCCAGCGCCAGCATCCCGCGGACGCGCGGGTTGAGCTTGCGCCAGAAGCCCGGCTTCGACTCGGCATAGCAAGAATGTCCACAGTACAGCACGTCGAGGCCCGGGATCTTGTCAAACCCGACGACGCGATCGAAGCGCCCGCCAAGCGCCCCCCGGAGCGCCTCGCTGAACCGGCGGTTGCGGCCGTAATTAGTGAGCGAGCCTACCGGCAACACCCTCACGTCGAGATCGCCCGGCAGTTCCCCAAAGCGTCGCGCAGTGAAGATGGTCACCTCGTGCCCGGCTTGTCTCGCAGCGCGGCTCATTCGCAGACAATCGCGCTGCAGCCCTCCCCACGGAAACAGCGTGACGATTGCAAAGGCTAAACGCATGCGCCGGAGGTTGAAAGGTCAGCCGCGAAGTGCATGGGAATCGATGCCCTCCGCCCGCAACTGTGATCGCATATCGAGACAATATATAAGGCCGAATATCAGGCCGACATCGCGCTCCAGTGACTGGCAGGCTTGTGCACCGACGAAGGTGTGGAATGAGGGAGCCCGCGCTCTCCGATCGAGAGCAGGAAAACGCAATGTTCGCCGGCACATTCACCGCGAGCGCTCAATGCGTTGAGGTACCGTACCCGCTGATGCCCCTCGATGAGGCAGTAGCGCACCTGTGCGAATACGCCCCGAGTCGTCTTTACGCCATTCGGCGTCGATAGGACCATGATCGGATAATTCCAAGTCCCGGTTTGATCCATGCTGCGGGCCGGCTCGAAATACTTGCCGTGAAAGACCTCGTAATCGAATGCCGGTTGAAGCATCCCGAATTGCGGGCGCCTGAAGGCTTCCTCCAGAATCCGCCTGGTCTTCCACGACTCTTGCCGCCACACCAACTGGTCAAGGGGCAGATTGCGGTAGGGGGACCAAATCCAGTGTCTGTATATCCACTGCTCCGCCATCATTGGATGGAGATGGGCGAGAGTTATCTTGTGTCTGTTCCACCATTCCTCGAAGGACTCACATTGAGCAGCTCCCGCGCCGATCGGTTTTAGCGAATCAGGCCAAGCGCTCGCAGCGTATCCGGTTGCGTCAAATGCCTCCCGATGCGAGTTCGGCGGAATATCGACGAGTGCTCGGATCAAGTCCGCGGAGTAAGTCAAATTTTCCACGTACGCCCCCCTGACAATTTGCCCTGTCTACCCAAGCAGGATCATACCATCCCGGGCACATGGAAGCTGTGGTAATTCGGCAACGGACTGTACAAAACTAGACTCTGGAACAGCGGGAGTAACGCCCGTATCGGCCGACCCGTTCAGAGTGCGTGTCCCCGGCGCCAGAGCATTACCTTTGCGTTCGCTTGAAATAGCGCAAGTCCGGCGGCGCCTGATCCCTCTTGGCCGGCATCAGCAACCCGTCGGCGCTGAGGAAGTAGTTTTCATTCCCGATCATGACCTGGTTGTTTCCCTCAGTGCAGAACCTCTGGCCCCAGTCGGGTCGCGGATTGGAACTGCGACGGAAGGTCTTGTCGACACTCCATGGGCGCGTCAAGGCATGATCGATCGTGGTGATTTCGTCGTGCAGGAGATTCGGATTGGCCTTGTCGAGATGAAATCGCTCCCGGAAGATCGACTGATTATCGAAAGCCAGCGGCAAACCGGAAGCATCGAAAGCACGCGGGCCTTTGAAGACGCGCGTGTCGGCTTCGAGCGTGTCGTAGCGCCCATCGCCGTCCTCGTCCACCCACCTGCCGATCGAATAGCCCTGAAAGGTCGGCTGCTCGATGACGGCTGGCCAGTCGCGTCCGTCAGTGAAGATTCGACGAAACTCCTGTCCGGTGGAAATATAGGTAGTCTCCGGCGTGACGATGTATTCCTGGGTAGGCGCCGCCATCACCCGCGGCATGCCGCCGGGTAGACACCGGGCGGTGGGATAATTGCCGAGCCCGCCCTCGGCCTGATCGGCCATGCTCTCTTCCAGGATCTTCTGGTATTCCGGCGTGAGCGGGGCCTGCTGTGCCGGCCCCCATGCCTTGTTGGGATCGTATTTTATGACCTGACCCCCCAAGCGGAAATTGATCGTGACCCACTGGCCCTTCCAGTTGGGATATTTCGCGTCATCGGCGGCCTTCCCAGGCGCCATTGTGAGGACGATCAGCGCGGCGGCCAGGACACCCGCCGAAAGGCCGCTCAGGCTCCGATTCGTCATGACGATCCTCCCGCATTGCGGCTTGTTATGCGCCAGGCGCGGCGCCATCCGCCCGTGCGTCACGATACATCGCCTTCGCCATGGCCGACAACCTGCTATGCTGGGTAAACGGCAAGTGCGCAGGGGGGCGTTGGTCAATCGGAGGCAGGAGTCATGCTTTATCGGACGCTGATCGGAGCCGTTGCCCTGGCTGCATTGTGCGTTGCCGGTGCGCACGCTCAGGGCGCCTCGAAAGCCGCTGCCTCGAAATATGATCGTACAAAATACCCGGACTGGTCGGGGCCGATGCGCTGGACCCAGACCAGGGGCGGCAACCGCTACGATCAATACAAACCTCCCGCACGCGGGCAGCAGGCGCCGCTCACGCCGGAATACCAGGCCCGGTTCGAGGCGGGGCTCAAAGATCAGGCCGAGGGCGGACAGGGCGGCAATCAGACCTACTCATGCCTTCCCGGCGGCATGCCGCGTGACATGGCCGGAAACCAGGGGCTCGAATTCGTAGTCACGCCGAAGGCCACGCATGTGATCTTCGTCCAGCAGATGCCGCGCCGGATCTATACCGACGGGCGCGATTGGCCTGCCTATGCGGATCCCACCTATTTCGGTTATTCGATCGGCCGATGGATCGATGAGGACGGCGACGGCCATTATGGCGTGCTCGAAGTTGAAACGCGCAATTTCATGGGGCCGCGCAGTTTCGATAATGCCGGCATCCCGCTCCACGCCGATAATCAGACAATCATCAAGGAGCGCATCTATCGCGATAAGCAGGACCCGCGGGTTATTCACGACGAGATGACGACCATCGACCATGCGTTGACGCGACCCTGGACGGTCGACAAGACCTTTCGCTACACGAATAACCCCGAGTTCGTTCAGAACATCTGCACCGTCGGCAATATGCACGTGGTGATCGGGAAGGATGCCTATTTTCTCAGTGCTGACGGTCTCCTGATGCCGACCAAGAGAGGTCAGGAACCTCCTGATCTACGCTATTTCAGGCAGTCGCGGCAGTAGCCGAGATGACTCCACTTCGCTGCGGCCGAGGTGTATGTTAGGGAACTTTGCGAATCTAACGAGGTTGCAGAGGAACAACTACCAAGGAGAGATGGCATGCTGACACGTTCGATCGCGTCATGCGCCTGCGCGCTGGCACTTGCATATTGGGCGCTTCCGGCGCCAACCGCACAGGCTCTCACCCTCAAGGAGTGCAGCGAGAAATATCGCGCCGCGCAGGCGGCCGGGACGACCAAGCTGAAATGGAACGATTTCCGCAAGGCGGAGTGCGGTTCGACCGCTTCCGCGGCGCCTGCCGCTGCCCCGGCGGCTGCAACTCCAGCGACACAGCAACCGGCTTCCCAGCGCGCGCAAACACCGGCACGGCCCACAACGACCGGAATCGGGTCGCCCGGCGCGGCAGTATTTCCGACGGCAGTCTCGCCGAAATATTCGAGCGAGAGTCCGGGCCGGGCGCGGATGCATACGTGCCTCGATCAATACAACGCCAATAAGGCCAGCAACCGTAACGGTGGTCTGACCTGGATCGAGAAGGGCGGCGGCTACTACAGCGAGTGCAACAAGCGCCTGAAGGGCTAGAATCGTCCAGCCGAATAGTCCTCGTGGCCTGCCGGATCAGGTCCGGCAAGCCACGGATCCATCGAGGGAGGTCGCATGTCCGGGATCATCTGGATCATCGTCGTCGGTTTCGTGGCCGGCATTATTGCGCGCATGCTTTCGCCCGGGCCGAACAATCCGAGCGGCTTCATCCTGACCACCTTGCTGGGCATCGCCGGGGCATTTCTTGCGACCTTCATCGGCCAGAGCATCGGCTGGTACCGGGCCGGCCAAGGCGCGGGGTTCATCGCTGCGACCGTCGGCGCGCTCATCGTTTTGTTCATCTGGAACAGGCTTGTGGTTCATCGCGTGATAGCCGATCCGGGCGCGCGGGAAAGTCGTTACGGCCCGCCGCGGTGAATAGGTCGATCTCACCCGCGGTCTTTGGGTAATAAACTCGCTCGACATGGGGCGAAATTCAGGAGCCGGCCATGGGACTTCTCGACATCATCAATGGCATGGAAAACGGGCCGCGCGGACAACCGCAAGCGGGCGGAACTTCGGGCGGCGGCATGTCGCCAATGACGATGGCGCTTCTTGGCCTGCTCGCCTACAAGGCGGTTCAGCATTTCGGGAATCAGCCGGGCCAGCAAACGTCCACACCGGGAACTCCCCAAACCGGCGGTCTTGGCGGCTTGCTCGGCAGCTTGTTGGGCGGCGGAGCAGGTAGCGCTCGGGCCGGCGGCAGTCTCAACGACCTCATTCCGGGAGGGCTCGGCAGTCTACTCGGAGGCGCCGGGGCAGGCAGCTTGCTGACCGGCGGGTTAGGCCGGCTGCTCCAGGATTTTCAGAATAGCGGACAAGGCGGCGCTATGCAGTCGTGGATCGGTACTGGGCCCAATCAATCGATTGCACCCAAGGACCTGGCATCTGCGATCGGGAATGATACCCTCGACGCCCTTGCCAAACATACCGGGATGAGCCGCGACGACCTGCTCTCCCAACTGAGCAAAAGCCTTCCCGAACTGGTCGATCGCCTCACACCTAACGGTCGCCTGCCGACCCAGCAGGAAGCCTCCCACATCGCGTAGAGCCGAGGTGCCGCGAGCCTCGAGCGTGGGTAACGCTGACGGATCGATTCGCTGAGGCGAAATTTTGGCCTCAACGTAGTGGGGGCGAGTGATTTGATTGGTAGATCGCCGCGCGTGAGGCGACGCGCGCTGGTGAAAGTTCCCCCTGAAAGTCCGGCGCGGATAGTTCCATAGGCCGCCCGTCTCTCCGTAAACGTTAATACTTGTGCCGTCGTGCCCGGGCCATTCCGCCTCGTACGGCGCCAAGATTTCCCCAAAAATTTGCGGGCGTGCATGGAACCAGCGAAATTTCAACACGTTGAACATCTTGGCGCGATTAGGCCCTGGGGAGCGGTGGGGACCGGAGCTTGCTTCACCAATTGCTAATATGTCCGTGGGAGGTCGCGGGCCAATGCCCCCGCCCAGGATTCGGCCATCGACCCCAAGGGGGGCGGGGGGCGTTAATGCCGCGCCCGTTCCTCAGCCAGAATATTCGATGAGGGGAGGAGGCAATGCAGCCGACCAGCCAGCCCATCGCTGACGGTAAGACGAACGGAACCCCGCCCGCCGCTGCCGTTGATGCGTCAAGTCCGGTAGACGGCATTTCGTCGGCGCACTTGGCCGAACTGCTCCACGCCCTGCAGGCGGTCCGCGTGGGCGACTTCTCCGTTCGGATGGCGGGCGATCAGGTCGGCATCGTCGGCAAGATCGCGGATACATTCAACGAAATCGTTGCCGCCAACCAGCGCATGGCGATGCAGCTCGAACGGGTCGGAACGATGGTCGGGCGCGAGGGCAAAACTCGCCAGCGTGTCAAGTTCGGCGTTACCGCGGGCGCCTGGGGCGAGATGGAGAGTTCCGTCAACACCCTGATCGATGACCTTCTCTGGCCGACCACCGAAGTCACGCGCGCGATCGCGGCCGTCGCTCAGGGCGATCTGCTGCAGACTGTGCATCTCGACGTGGACGGGCGTCCGCTCAAAGGCGAGTTCCTGCGCTCCGCGACCATTGTCAATACCATGATCAAACAGCTCAGCGTGTTCACCTCAGAGGTGACTCGCGTCGCGCGCGAGGTCGGGACTGAAGGAAAGCTCGGCGGCCAGGCGCAGGTGCGCGAGGTGAGCGGGGTCTGGAAGGAGCTCACCGAGAGCGTGAACTCGATGGCCTCGAACCTGACCGCTCAGGTGCGCAACATCGCCGACGTGACCATTGCAGTCGCAAACGGAGATTTGTCGAAAAAGATCACGGTCGATGTTCGTGGCGAAATCCTCCAGCTCAAGGAGGCCATCAACACGATGGTCGACCAGCTGCGCTCGTTTGCGTCGGAAGTCACCCGCGTTGCGCGCGAAGTCGGGACCGACGGCAAGCTCGGCGGCCAGGCGATCGTGCCGGGCGTCGCCGGCACCTGGAAGGATCTGACCGACTCCGTCAACGCAATGTGCGGCAACCTCACCGACCAGGTCCGCAATATCGCGCAGGTCACGACGGCGGTCGCTCGCGGCGACCTGTCCCGCAAGATCACGGTCGATGTGCGCGGCGAGATTCTCGAACTCAAGGACACCATCAACACGATGGTGGATCAGCTCAATGCATTCGCCTCCGAAGTGACCCGCGTGGCGCGCGAGGTCGGCACCGAAGGCAAGCTTGGCGGCCAGGCGCAGGTGCCCGGCGTTGCCGGCACCTGGAAGGACCTCACCGACAACGTCAATTTCATGGCCTCGAATCTCACCGCCCAGGTTCGCAACATCGCCGAGGTGGCGACTGCGATTGCCGGCGGCGACCTCTCCAAGAAAATCACGGTGAACGTGAGCGGTGAAATCCTCCAGCTCAAGGAAACCATCAACACGATGGTGGACCAGCTCAATGCGTTTGCCGGGGAAGTGACGCGGGTTGCGCGCGAGGTCGGTACCGACGGGCGCCTCGGCGGCCAGGCCGACGTCCGCGGCGTCGCCGGCACGTGGAAGGACCTGACCGACAGCGTCAACTCGATGGCCTCGAATCTAACCGCGCAGGTCCGTAATATCGCCGAGGTGTCGACCGCCATCGCCAGCGGCGATCTGTCGAAAAAAATTACAGTCGATGTGCGCGGCGAAATCCTGGAACTCAAGGACACCATCAACACGATGGTGGATCAGCTCAACGCGTTCGCCGGCGAGGTGACCCGCGTTGCACGTGAGGTCGGGACCGAAGGCAAGCTCGGTGGCCAGGCCGTCGTGCGCGGCGTTGCCGGCACCTGGAAAGATCTCACCGACAGCGTCAACTCGATGGCCTCGAACCTGACCGGCCAGGTCCGCAATATCGCCGAGGTTGCGACCGCGGTCGCGCGCGGCGACCTGTCGAAGAAGATCACCGTGAACGTGAGCGGCGAGATCCTCCAGCTCAAGGAAACGCTCAACACGATGGTGGATCAGCTCAACGCGTTCGCCGCCGAGGTGACGCGCGTTGCGCGCGAGGTCGGTACTGAGGGGAAGCTCGGTGGCCAGGCGCAGGTTCCCGGCGTCGCCGGCACCTGGAAGGATCTGACCGACAGCGTCAACTCGATGGCGGGCAATCTGACTGGCCAGGTGCGCAACATCGCCGAGGTCGCAACCGCGATCGCGACCGGTGACCTGTCCCGCAAAATTACGGTCGATGTGCGCGGCGAAATCCTCCAGCTCAAAGAAACCCTCAACACGATGGTAGACCAGCTCAACCGCTTCGCCGGCGAAGTGACGCGCGTTGCACGCGAGGTCGGCACCGAGGGGAGGCTGGGCGGACAGGCCAACGTGCCGGGGGTCGCCGGCACCTGGAAGGATTTGACCGACAGCGTCAACTCGATGGCGGGCAATCTGACCGCCCAGGTGCGCAACATCGCCGAGGTCACCACGGCGGTGGCCCGCGGCGACCTTTCGCGCAAGATCACGGTCGACGTGAAAGGCGAAATCCTGGAACTCAAGAACACCATCAACACGATGGTGGATCAGCTCAATGCATTTGCCTCGGAGGTCACCCGCGTTGCGCGCGAGGTCGGCACGGAAGGAAAGCTCGGCGGCCAGGCGCAGGTCTCCGGCGTCGCCGGCACCTGGAAGGACCTCACCGACAACGTCAATTTCATGGCCTCGAATCTCACGGCCCAGGTTCGCAACATCGCCGAGGTGGCGACCGCCATCGCCGGCGGCGACCTGTCCAAGAAGATTACGGTGGACGTCCGCGGCGAAATCCTGCTGCTGAAGGAAACCCTCAACACCATGGTCGAGCAGTTGCGCTCGTTTGCGGCCGAAGTGACGCGCGTGGCGCGCGAGGTCGGGACCGACGGACGGCTCGGCGGGCAGGCGGTGGTGCCGGGAGTTGCCGGCACCTGGAAGGACCTCACCGACAACGTCAACCTCCTGGCGGCAAATCTCACCACGCAGGTTCGCAACATTGCCGAGGTGACGACCGCGGTCGCGCGCGGCGATCTTTCGCGCAAGATTACCGTCGACGTAAAAGGCGAAATACTCGAGCTGAAGAACACCATCAACACGATGGTTGACCAGCTCAACGCGTTTGCCTCCGAAGTGACGCGCGTGGCGCGCGAGGTCGGAACCGAAGGCCTGCTCGGCGGTCAAGCCATTGTGCCGGGAGTTGCCGGCACCTGGAAGGACCTTACCGACACCGTCAACGTGATGGCGGCCAACCTGACCGAGCAGGTGCGCGGCATCGTGAAGGTCGTGACTGCGGTGGCCAACGGCGATCTCAAGCAGAACCTCACCGTGAAATCCAAGGGCGAAGTGGCTGCGCTTGCCGAAACCATCAACAACATGACGAACACGCTTGCGACCTTCGCCGATCAGGTGACGACGGTCGCCCGCGAGGTCGGCGTCGAGGGCCGGCTTGGCGGCCAGGCCAACGTACCGGGCGCGGCCGGAACCTGGAAGGATCTGACCGGCAACGCCAATCTGCTAGCCGCCAATCTCACTACCCAGGTGCGCGCGATTGCCGAAGTCGCGACCGCGGTGACCAAAGGCGACCTCACCCGATCGATTCAGGTGGACGCGCGCGGCGAGGTGGCCGAGCTCAAGGACAACATCAACACCATGATTGGCAACCTGCGGCTCACGACCGAGCGCAATACCGAGCAGGACTGGCTGAAAACCAATCTGGCCAAGTTCACCAACATGCTCCAGGGCCAGCGCGATCTCGCGGCAGTGGGCCGGCTGCTGTTGAGCGAGTTGACGTCGCTGGTCAATGCCCAGCAGGGCGTGATCTATCAGATGACGGAGAGCGACGGGGCTCCGAGCCTCAAGCTCCTTTCAGCCTATGCCGATGACGGCCCGCAAAGTCACGCCAAGCAACTCGCGCTGGGCGAGGGCCTCATCGGCCAATGCGCGCTTGATAAACGGCGGCTGCTCATCGCAGACGTGCCGCGGAACGCGGTACCGATCGGCTCGGCTTTGTTCAAGGTTGTACCGCAGAATATTATCGTTCTGCCCGTTCTTTTCGAGAACCAGGTCAAGGCGGTGATCGAACTCGCCTCGATGACACCGTTCACCACCTTGCAGACGACCTTCCTCGAGCAGCTGACTAACGGCATCGGCATCGTGCTCAACAGCATCGAGGCCTCGATGCAGACCGAGGGTCTGCTCACACAATCGCAGCAGCTTGCCGGTGAATTGCAAACCCAGCAACGCGAGCTGCAGCAGACCAACGAACAGCTCGAGCAGAAGGCGCAGCAGCTCGCCGAACGCAACGTCGAAGTCGAACGCAAGAATCAGGAAATCGAGCAGGCTCGCCGCGCGCTCGAAGAAAAGGCGACCGAGCTGGCTCTGACTTCGAAATACAAGTCCGAGTTCCTGGCCAACATGTCGCACGAGCTGCGCACGCCGCTCAATTCGATCCTCATCCTCGGCCAGCAGCTTGCCGACAATCCGGAAGGCAATCTGTCACCGAAGCAGACGGAATTCGCCCGCACGATTCACGGCGCCGGAACCGACCTCCTCAACCTGATCAGCGACATTCTCGACCTCTCCAAGATCGAATCCGGTACGGTCACAGTCGAAGCCGAGGAAATCTTCTTCTCTAACCTCCTCGACGTCATGGCCCGCCCGTTCCGGCACGAGGCGGAGACGCGCCAGTTGTCGTTCGAGGTGCACCTCGATCCCAATCTCGGGCGCAGCATCATTACCGATTCCAAGCGCCTGCAGCAGGTGCTCAAAAACCTGCTCTCGAACGCGTTCAAATTTACCGCGCAGGGAGGCGTGCGTCTCACCGTTTCCTCGGCGCTCGGCGGCTGGACCGCCGAACATCCGGTGCTCAACCAGGCGCCTGGCGTCGTCTCCTTCGAGGTGTCGGATACCGGCATCGGCATTCCCCCGGAAAAGCAGAAGATCATTTTCGAGGCGTTCCAGCAGGCCGATGCGAGCACCAGCCGCAAGTACGGCGGTACCGGGCTCGGCCTTGCGATCAGCCGCGAACTGTCAAACCTCCTGGGGGGCGAAATACATCTGCGCAGCACGCCCGGCGTCGGCTCGACCTTCACGCTCTATCTGCCGGTGAAATATGTCGGGCCCTCGACCGCCATTCGGCCGGCGACGGGCTCCTCGCTGCCTGCTTCCGCGTCTACCGGCCTGCACATTGTCCCGGCCGAGCGTCCGATCGAACAGATACCGGACGACCGCCTCCAAATTGCGCCCGGCGACAACATCCTGCTGATCGTCGAGGACGACCCGCATTACGCACGGATCATGATCGACCTCGCGCGCGACAAGGGCTTCAAGGCGCTTCTGGCTATGCGCGGCAGCGATGCTCTCGATCTTGCCAAGCAATATCAGCCGGCGGCAGTGTCGCTCGACGTGTTCCTGCCCGATATGCTCGGCTGGAACGTGCTCAGTCAACTCAAGCAGAACCCGCTCACCCGCCACATCCCGGTGCAGATCGTCACGCTTGACGAGGACCGCCAGCATGGCCTTGCCCGCGGCGCGTTCTCGTTCCTCAACAAGCCGGCCTCCGCGGAAGGGATCTCGGACGCTCTCTCCAGGATCAAGGAATTTGCGCAGCCTCGCCGCCGGCGGCTGCTGGTGGTCGAGGACAACAAGGCCGAGCAGATGAGCATCGGTGAACTGCTCGGCTACGATGATATCGAAATCCTCAATGCCGCCACTGGTGTGGACGCCCTCGCAACGCTGCGCCGGCAGCAATGCGATTGCGTCGTGCTCGATCTGCGGCTGCCGGACATGTCGGGGTTCGAGGTGCTCGAACAGATGAGAGGAGACAAGACGCTCGCCGACGTTCCGGTCGTCGTGTTTACGGGCCGGCAATTGTCCGCCGAGGAGGATGCGCAGCTCCACACCATGGCGCGGAGCATTGTGGTTAAGGGCGTGGAGTCGCCCGAGCGGCTGCTCGATGAGACCGCTCTGTTCCTGCATCGCATCGTCACCGATCTGCCGCCGGAGAAGCAGCGGATGCTTGAGCGCCTCAATAGTTCGGACGAGGATCTGGTCGGGCGCACCGTGCTGCTGGTCGACGATGATTCGCGCAACATCTTTGCGCTTTCCAGCGTGCTCGAGCGGCGCGGCATGAGGGTCCTCACCGCTACGACCGGGCGCGAAGCCATCGAGCTTATCGGCAACACGCCGAATCTCGCGATCGTGCTGATGGACATCATGATGCCGGAGATGGACGGCTATCAGACGATTGCCAGAATTCGGGACAATCCGGCATACCGGCGTTTGCCGATCATCGCGTTGACTGCGAAAGCCATGAAGGGCGACCGCGAAAAGTGTCTGGAGGCGGGCGCCTCCGATTATCTCGCAAAGCCGGTTAATACGGAACAGCTGCTCTCGGCGCTGCGAATGTGGCTCCATCGCTAGAACGAGAGCAACGACGATGCCCGATGAAAAGGTCAATGTGCTCCTGGTCGACGATCAGCCCGCCAAGCTTTTGGCCTACGAGGTAATCCTTGCGGAACTGCGAGAAAATCTCGTCAAGGCAGCCTCGGCGCGCGAAGCCCTGGAGCAGCTGCTCAAGACCGATTTCGCCGTCGTTCTGATCGATGTCTGCATGCCCGAGCTCGACGGCTTTCAGCTCGCGGCCATGATTCGTGATCATCCGCGTTTCCAGAAGACTGCGATCATTTTCATCTCCGCCATTCACCTGAGCGACGTCGATCGCCTGCGCGGATACCAAATGGGCGCCGTGGATTACGTTCCGGTCCCCGTCGTCCCGGAAGTCCTGCGCGCCAAAGTCAAGGTGTTTGCGGAGCTCTACCGCAAAACGCGCGAGCTCGAGCGTCTCAACGAGGAGCTCGAGCGCCGCGTCGCCGAGCGCACCGCCGAGCTCGAAGCTTCGAACGCGCGCCTTCTCGAAAGCGAGCGCCGCAGGAGCCTCGCTCTCGAAGCAGGCCAGATGGGGTCGTGGGAACTGGATATTCGGAGCGGCGATTGCCGCTGGGACCGCGGCCAATTCCGCATTCTCGGAGTCGATCCGAACAGTTTTGTGCCCACGATCGAAAATATCCGTTCGTTCGTTCACGCCGACGATTTGACGCGAATCCAGAAGCTGATCAAGGAAGGCACAGCGGAGCCGACGTTCGAAAGCGAAGTGCGCATCCTGCGACCGAACGGCCAGGTTCGCTGTTGCATCTGCGCGGCGGCTCTCACCAGGAATGCCGAGGGGCGGGTCGTGCGCGTCAGCGGCGTGACGATCGACATCACCGACCTCAAGGAAGCCGAAGAGCGGCGCACGCTGCTGGTGCGAGAAGTCGATCACCGCGCGCGCAATGCTCTCGCTGTCGTGCAATCGATCGTGCGGCTGACCAAGGCCGGGACCATAGATGCCTATGTGAGGGCCGTCGAAGGCAGGATCAGGGCCTTATCCACGGCGCATGCGCTGTTGTCGGGGTCGCGCTGGGAGGGCGCCGACCTCGGCGGTCTGGTCGACGAAGAGATGGCGCCTTACCAGGGCGGTGAATCGGAACGGATCGTCGTCCAGGGCCCGGCGGTGTTCCTGTCGCCGGCGACCGCGCAGATCCTTGCACTGGTCCTGCACGAACTGGCGACGAACGCGGCAAAATACGGCGGCCTCTCGAACAGATCAGGCCAGGTCATGCTGACGTGGCGAGTGTGCGAGGGCTGTCTGGCCCTGACCTGGCAGGAGACCGGCGGCCCCGCCGTCGTGCCGCCGGCATCCCAGGGCTACGGCACTCGCGTGATCGCCGCCAGCGTCGAACGCCAGATGGGTGGGCGAATGTTATTCGACTGGCAGAGCGCAGGGCTGATATTCACGATGACCGTTCCGCTGCTGCGCAGCCGGGCAAAGGGCGCCCTCGAGACCCAATCGGGCACAAAGAACGGCGATGGTGCGCGCACGCTGTCTGGGAATCGAGTCCTGCTGGTCGAGGATGAAGCGCTCGTCGGCATGATGATGAAGGACGCGCTCAATGATCTCGGTTACGAGGTTGTCGGCCCGTTCAGCACGGTTCCTGAAGCCCGCGCCGCAGTATTCGAAGACGAATTTCACGCCGCGATCCTGGACGTCAATCTTCACGGAGAGCCGGTCTATCCATTGGCCGATCTCATCACGGCGCGGGACGTACCGTTCGTTTTCGTAACCGGATACAGTGCCGAGGGCATCGACAGCCGGTTTGCTCATGTTCCAGTGCTGCAGAAGCCCATCGAACGCCGCCAGCTGCAACAGATCTTTGCCCGGCCGGGCGGGGCGCAAGGAGAAGCAGCTTCCTACCTTCAGGCGCTGTTCCGAAAGCAGAAACTATCGACGGCGGTCGCTCAATAAGGCTGCGCCTCGTCCGGCCGATCCACCCGGCGCAGGTCCGGAAACAGCCACGCCCACAAGGCGATTACCACGAACACGGTACAACCCCCGACCACGACCGAGCCGACGGCGCCGATCATCGCTGCCATGAGGCCGGCGCGAAAGGAGCCAAGCTGCCCCGAGCAGCCGATGAAGAACGAGTTGACGCCCATTACCCGCCCCCGCATCTCGTCGGGCGTGGTGATCTGGACGATGGTCTGGCGTACGATCGAGCTCATGATGTCGCCGCATCCCAGCACCATGAGCGAAGCGATGGAGAGGACGACGTTGGTCGAGAGGCCGAACACGACCGCTCCGGTCCCATAGAGCGCGAATCCCGCAAAGATGAAAACCCCGCCGTTGCGCCGCACCGGGATTCGCGCCAGCACCAGAGCCGTGCTCAGCGCGCCGAGTGCCGGCGCGCTGCGAAGAATGCCCGCTCCCCATGCGCCGATGTGGAGAATGTCGCGCGCATAGATCGGGAGCAGGGCGCTCACGCCCCCGAGCAAAGTGGCGATGAGGTCGAATGACATCGCGCCCAGCACCGCTTGGCAGCGCCAGATGAATTTGAAACCGGCGAGGAGAGAATCCCAGCTCAGCTTTTGCGGCTCTTTGGGGACCGGCGGATTGGGCAGAAGAAAGCTCGCGACCGCTGCCGCGGACACCAGCAAGGTGCAGACACTGTAAACCAGACCCGGTCCAAAAATGTAGAGGACGCCGCCGAGGGAAGGCCCGAGCAGCATCGAGAGGCGGCCGGCCGAGACGTGGGCCGCGATGGCGCGGCCGAGAACGGCGCGCGGCGCCATGACCGGCACCAGCGACTGCACGGCCGGCTGCTCGAACGTGCGGGCAATCGCATTGATGAGCAGCAGGCCATAGATGCCCCCGATGTTCGGATGCGGCAGGAGCGCCACGATCGTAAGTCCCGCGGTCATGCAGAATTCGACCGCGTAGCAGAAGCGCACGACGAGCCGTCGGTTGTATCGATCCGCGACCTGCCCGGCGAACAGCATCAGGAGAAGCGGCGGAAGGAACTGCACAAGCCCGATAAGCCCAAGATGCAAAGGGCTGTCGGTCAGCTCGTAAATCTGATAGCCGACCGCCACCGCCAGCATCTGGTTGGACGTATTCGAAGTGACGCGGGTTGTGAGCAGCAGCGCGAACGGCCGGATCGAGAACAGCGGCGTCGATGGATCGACCGGCAGATCCGCGATTGCGGTCACCTCCGCCTCTTTGCTCAGCGCCACATCAGTCACGGTAATGCATTCCGCAATCGCTCCAGCTTGCGCAGAGTATATGGACGGGATGGATAGCGTAAAGGCAAGCGATTCTCGGTTTGCTGAAGCGTAATTGTGTATTGTAGGGTGGGCAAAGGCGCAACGCGCTTCAGCGCGTGCGCCGTGCCCACGCGGACACGTGCGCGTGGGCACGGCGCTGCTTTCTGCGTGTGGCGCGGCACATGCGTGTGGACCGCGCCTTTGCCCACCCTACGATTGCTGAACCATGGCAAAATCGCAATCAAAACAACTGGTCGTATGCGTCGAAAACGAAGGCTACGCCGTATCGCTGGAGAAGCGGAAGATTTACATTGCTGTTCGTGATCCGCTCGCAGAGAAACATGGGCTCATTCGCGTAATCGATGAGTCGGGAGAAGAATATCTATACCCCAAGACATTCTTCCGCTCGATTGCATTATCACAGTCCGTCAAGAAGGCCGTGCTGGCTGCTGCGTGACGGCCTGCACTCGTAGGGCGGGTTAGCATAACTGCGTCAGAAACATCGTAGGGTGGGCAACGGCGCTTTCTCCAATGCCGACCGCGTGGGCAAAATCGCGTCGGGCGCTCATAGCGCGTCAAGACGCGCGTGAACGCGCTGATGGCCCACGCTGTCAGGCGGTGCCACGCGATTTTGCCCACCCTACGATCGCGCAGCGTCATCGGCAAGCCGCGCGACTTCGGACAGGTGGTTCTCGAAATAATGGCGAAGCCAGTAGGTGAATCCCTCAGGCTTGCGCCCGATGCGGCGAGCGATTTCGGCCGCGCTTGCGTATTCCAGGTTAGCGATCTCCGCGGGGTCCGGCTTCGGCTCTTCTGTCAGCGCGCCGAAATACACGTAGACGAATTCGTTCTCCTGCATTCCCTGGCCGAGGTCGGCCCGATAGCGGGCGAAGAATCCAAACGAAAGCGAACCATCGATGCCGAGTTCTTCCTTGAGTCGTCGCCGCGCCGCCGCAATCGTGCGCTCCCCCGGGCGCGGATGTCCGCAGCAGGAGTTCGCCCATAGGCCGCCTGAGTGATATTTGCGCGGACTGCGCTGCTGCAGCAGAATCCGCCCGCGCTTGTCGACCATGAAGATCGAAAATGCGCGGTGCAGAAGCCCGGCGCGGTGGACGCGTTCCTTGCCGGCGGCGCCGATTGCACGGTTGCCCTCATCGACGAGGATCAGCTGTTCCTCGCTCATGCGCGAAGCGCCTTCAACTTCGCGGCCTTCTCCTTGAGACGTTCGATGCGTCTCGCCACATCGACGATGAACCGCGTGTGCGTGCCGCTGCTGATCTCTTCGATCTCATCTCTGGCGTGGATATCGAAAACTATCTTGCGTCCATCGACCGCGGTCACACGTGCCGTGATCTCGACCGTGCTGCCGGCAAGCGCTGGAGCGGCGTGCCGCAGAGCAATCTCGGCGCCGACCGAATCTTCGCCTTCCTCACAATGCGTCAAGAGCAGTTCGCGGCAGGTCATTTCCACGTCGCCGACCAGCCGCGGCGTCGCATAGACCCGCGCCTCTTCACCCATGAAGCCGATGGTGCGGTCGCGGTCGATCGCGATGCTCCTGGTCAGCGATGCGCCGGGGCGCAGGCTATCCTTCATCCGTGTTCTCCAGGACCGAAGCTTAGCGGCAGCAGTGCGAACGACCAAACTCATGGCGCTAGGTAGTGTGTCCCGCGCGCAGCGCAGCGCGGCCGACGCGTCCGCGATTAAGCGCAGAAGTCGAGCCGCGTTGCGTTGCAGACGCGGGACCGCCACAAGCTTATCCTTGGCGGTCCCGGATCAGCGGCGCACCTCTCGCGCGCCCCGACGGCATGTGGAGATTCTCCTCCTGGCCCGGTGCGCGCGCTCGCGCTGCCATAGCGCGTCGAAGATGCGCGTCAACGCGCTGATGGCATCCGGGGCACGCGGTCGATTGGCCGCCGCACCTCGTCGGCGGTATAGTTGGACAGCAAGTCGCCTATTGCGTTGCGACAGGAGTTTGCAACCATGCAGGAGCATGTTCCAGCCGAGAGGCCCGGTGCGACGGCCAAACCAGGCGCCAGACCGCCGGAAGGCGCACAGGCGCACGACTTGCGGAGCGCCCTCGCCTGGCTCAAGGCGCAAGGCGACCTGATCGAGACCGATAAGCCGGTCGATCCCGACCTCGAAATCACCGGGTTGCAGAAGCATCTCGACGGCGGCTGCCCGGTTCTGTTCCATAACGTCAAAGGCAAGCCGCATCACCGCATCATCACCAATCTGTTCGGCGATATCAATGTCATCAACAAGATGTTCGGCTGGAAAAGCGACGCCGAGCGGGTGAAAAAATTGGCCGCGGCGCTGCGCAAGCCGCTCCCGGCGGAGATCATCGATCAGAAAAGCGCTCCCGTGCAGGAGCACGTGATCGAAAATCCCGCCGACGTCAACGAATGGGTGGTGCCGATCCGGCATACGACCTACGAGCCGGAACTGACCGTCGGCTCCGGCATCCGCTGCATCGGCCCGGCGGAGTTCGACGGCGGGACCGACCTCGGTTACAACCGCATGAATTTTCGCTGGGGCAACATCGGCACGTTCCAGATTTCGCCCGGCTCGCACATGTGGCAAGTGGCGAACAAATATTACCAGGCCGATGAGCCTATTCCGCTGACGATGTGTTTCGGGGTGCCGCCGGCGTGCACGCTGCTCGCCGGCGCCGGCTTCGATTATGCGGTGCTGCCGATGGGCTGCGACGAGATCGGCATTGCCGGCGCCGTGCAGGGCGCTCCAATCCGCATGGTCAAGTGCCGCAGCATCGATGCCTACACTCTGGCCGACGCCGAGCTGGTGCTCGAAGGCTATGTGCATCCGCGCGACCGCCGCTACGAGACCAGGGAATCCGAGGAGGCCGGCGTGCAGGGCCGCTTCCACTTCCATCCGGAATGGGCGGGCTACATGGGCAAGGCCTACAAGGCGCCCACGTTTCACGTCACCGCCGTCACCATGCGCGATCCGAAGACAAAGCCGATCATATTCGCGCTCGGCGTGCATACACTCGACGACCATAACATCGACACGACCGTGCGCGAGGCCGCGATCTACGAACTATGCGAACGGCTCCAGCCCGGGATCGTGCAGAACGTTGTTATCCCGTACTGCATGACCGACTGGGGCGGCTGCATCATCCAGGTGAAGAAGCGTCATCCGATCGACGAGGGCTGGCAGCGCAATTTCCTCGCCGCAGCGCTCTCCTGCTCGCAGGGCATGCGGCTCGCGATCGCGGTGTCGGAAGACGTCGATCCCTATTCGATGGACGACATCATGTGGTGCCTCACCACAAGGGTGAATCCGCGCGCCGACATCTTGAACCCGATTCCGGGCGGGCGCGGGCAAACCTTCATGCCGGCGGAGCGGATGACAGCGGGAGACAAGCAGTGGACCGCCTCGAATACTCAGTTCGAGGGCGGCATGGGGATCGATGCCACGGTGCCGTTCGGATACGAAAAGGATTTCCTGCGCCCGGTCTATCCGGTAGACCGGGTCAAGCCGGAGGATTTCTTCTCGAAGAAGGATATCGAGAACGCACGCTCGCGCATGCACGGCTGGGTCCACTCGCTCGCGCGAACGGGGCGCTAAGGCTATGTGTTTCTGCTTTGCTGTCGTCCCGGACGCACGAGCCGCACCCAGGTGCGGCGAGAGCGATCCGGGACCCATCGTTCCGAGCGCGCCGAGCTATGGGTCCCGGCTCTCGCGCTCATTACGGCGCTGTGCGCCGTATGACGCGCTCGGCCGGGACGACAATCGGAAGGGGAGGAGATCGATGACAGAAAAGAAACAATTAGGTTCCATCCGCGGCGCGCTGCTCGCGAGCGGCGTGGTGATGGCGGCGTGGCCGGCGCTCGCTGCCGATGTCACGCCGGACCGGCTCGTCAATGCCGACAAGGAGCCGCAGAACTGGCTGATGAATCACCGCACCTATAACGGCCAGCGGTTTTCGCCGCTGGCACGAATTAACAGGGAGAACGTGAAAGGCCTCAAGCTTGCTTACGCCGTCGCGCTTGCGGGCGGGAACGGCAACGAGTTCATCGAAGCAACGCCGCTGGCCGAGGATGGCTTCCTCTACATCACCGATTCCTGGGGCGTGCTCTACAAGATCGATGGGCGCTCCGGCGACTTCGGCCGGATTGTCTGGCGCATGGACCCCAAACAGCAGCGCCAGCAGGCCAACCGCGGCGCCGCGCTCTGGGGCAATCTGGTGATCTCGCCGGCGAACCATCCGGCGCGCATCATTGCAACCGACAAGGAAACCGGCCGGGTCGTCTGGGAGACCAATGTCACCTTCGGGGCCGCGGCCATGAACAGCACCGGCGCGCCGCTCGCCGTCAAGGACAAGGTGATCTTCGGCGCCGCCGGCAGCGATTCCGGCTGGCGCGGCTGGATCGCGGCGCTCGATGCCGCCACCGGAAAACGCGACTGGCTGACCTATACGATTCCGGCGCCTGGCGAGCCCGGCAGCGAAACCTGGAAGAACAATGCCTGGCAGACCGGCGGCGGCGCCGCCTGGCTCACCGGCACCTACGATCCGCAGGCCAACCAGCTCATCTGGGGCACCGGAAATCCGGTACCGATGATGAATGCCTATGCGCGCCCGGGCGACAACCTCTACACCAACAGCGTGCTGTCTCTCGACTCCGACACCGGCAAGATGAGCTGGTATTTCCAGTTCACTCCCGGCGATCACTGGGATTACGACGAGGCGCACACCCACATTCTTATCGATGCCGAAATCAACGGCGAGCCGCGCAAGCTCATCACCCATTCGGCGCGCAACGGCTTCACCTACACGTTCGAGCGGGCGACCGGACAGATCCTTCTCGCCAAGCCCTACATGGATAACGTCAACTGGACCAAGGGCATCGATCAGAAGACCGGAAAGCCGCTCGATTACGATCCGACAAAGGACGTGCAGACCTATTCCGGCGCCGCGGCGCCTACTCCGAGCGAGCCGGTCAAGCGGCTTTGTCCGAACCGCATGGGCGGCAGCAATTTCTGGCCGACGTCCTACAGTCCACGCACGAAGCTCATCTACATCCCGGCGATGACGGCATGCGAAGACGTAACGAACAATCGGGAATTCGTCGAGCGGGAAAAGGCGAACGGCTGGTTCCTGCGCTCAGGCGGAGGTTATCGGGCGCCGGAACGGTACGAAAGCAACCTGACCGCGGTCGATCCGCTGACCGGCGAAATCAGGAAGAACGTGCATCTCTCCTATCCGAATTTCAGCGGCACGCTCGCCACCGGCGGCGGGCTCATCTTCCTCGCGCTGCTCGACGGCACCGTTGCGGCCTATGACGACACCACGCTCGAAGAACTGTGGAAGGTGAACGTCGGCTCGGGCTTTTCGGCGCCGCCGATCACGTTTGAGGTCAACGGCAGGCAATATGTCGCGATCGCGTCGGGGCTCGGCGCCGGCGCCAAGATCAAGCTTGCCAATTCGCCGGAAATGCGCGACCAGCGCAACGCCACGGTGCTCTACGTGTTTGGGTTGTAGGGCGGATTAGGCGCGCCGCTCGCAAGCCGTGGCTTGTCGCACGCGCTGTGCGGCGCGCCGTAATCCGCCGCAGCCGGCGCCAACCCGCCCCCACGTTCTCCGGTCGCCACGTCAACAAGCGCGTGGGTCGCAGGTCTGCTGATTTGCGGGAAGACGAAATTTATTTCGAGGAGTCTTGACGTTTTGAAGGTCTGGCACTATGTCATCGCCTTGTTCCGTAGGGAACGATTTGAGTCGTTCTGAGGAAGAGATGCTTTCGCGCAAGCCATATACCGCGCTCTCAACCGCCGCCGCACGGCCGATTAATCGGCCGAGCCATTGGCGGCGTTCGTGCGTGGGCATGCCCAAGCATCGGATACCAGGCGGACAAGGGCGCTTGCCCTTACCGTAACCGGCGGAGACCCGAGTCCTCCGCCAACCAGGCAGGAGGACCAAGTGGTCCGCGATACCAAGACCCTAAACAAACCGACCGAGCGCACCCGCGACATTCCCGTGTCGCTGAAAGAGCTGCGCGCGCAGCGGCGCTCCTCCGTCTACGGCAACACAACAGTCGCGAACTCCGACGTCACGCGCGAAATCATCGCGCGCGTGGACGCCGACTTTCAGCGGATTTTCGGCTCGGAATGATTGAAAGCGCAGGCTGGCGCTCCCTAAGCATAAGAGCGCCTCTCGACCCGTAGGACCGACCAACGGCTCTGGTTTCGGCGAGAAATAGTTCAAGGTTACACGATGCGCTCGTGGTGAAATGGGCAGACACAACGGTTTCAGAAGCCGTCGTCGCAAGACATGGGAGTTCAAGTCTCTCCGAGCGCACCAATTCGCCCGCGTAGCAACGCGAAGCCTTAAACCCGAATGGAGAGGGAGCGGACTTTTAACCCGTGGGCCTGTGGATCGTAACCACTCGCGTCCTCTACTTCATCATGGGCCAGTTACCGTAGCGGCCGAACGGGGCGGATTCATTGCGCTGTTATGCATCGGGTGAGGCAGCTCGACTGTCTATCGAGCGAGACGGGTTCGAGTCCCGTACAGCGCGCCATACCGGAGTGTAGCGCAGCCTGGAAGCGCTCTTCGTTCGGAACGAAGAGGTCGCAGGTTCAAATCCTGCCACTCCGACCAATTCTGCGCGGCGGGGTTATCGCGCACGGCGTCAGCACTGGCGTGCGGCTCGGTCTTATAAACCGGGGCAGCGGACTGCTGTAGACGGCCTGGTTCGATTCCAGGGGCGCCGACTGACTTTCCGTGCTGTGCTGAGTCTAAAGCTCACTTCCGGGCGTGTAGCACCTTGCCAGTACATCCGTGGTCAAGGCGCTATGATTGGCAACGTCAATCAAGCGGCTTGCAAATTGCCCGCCGAAGACTTGCCGCTCCTTCGATCGGTAATAACCTCGAAAGAAAGTTTTTGGCCCTCGTTGAGACCGTACATCCCGGCGCGTTCGACCGCGCTGATATGCACGAACACATCCTTGCTACCGTCATCGGGTTGAATGAAGCCGTAGCCCTTCTGGCCATTAAACCACTTGACCGTTCCCTTCATCATGGGAGCATTTTCCTTCACGTGCGAGTGTAAATAAGCCGCGCGCTAACGCAGCCGGTTCGTTCGAGATTTTGGGACAAGGTCGTCAGTCAGGCGCGCTCGTCGCGGCAAGGCCAAGTCGTTCGGCCGAAAGCTCGATCGCGCACACATAAGGCACCGTTGGCTGATTCACAAGTATCAAGCCGATCGGCTCAGACGAAATAGGGTGCCGAGGTTACGCAATAACTACTTCTTACTGCGTCACAAACTCCGTAGGGTGGGCAAAATCGCGTGGCACCGCCTGACAGCGTGGGCAACGGCGCCCGGCGCGATTTTGCCCACGCCGTCGGCATCGGAGAAGGCGCCGTTGCCCACCCTACGATGTTTCTGACGCAGTAATGTTAGGGATGCCTAACCAGAGCGGCCTCTGGCGCCCGTTCGAAGCGGGACGGCACCGCAAGGTGTGGCGATCGACACGTCAGGCATCCCCCACCCCCTCCTTACCTCCCCCTCTCGGGCCCTCTTGGGGGAGGGTAAGGAGGGGGACCGCGGACATACCGGCAGCAAGCGAGGGAGTTGAAAGCCTTCGCACAATTTATGCGGGCAGGTCGGTTAGGAACCCACGCGGTCTCATAAGCCGCGACGGCCCGGTGCGACCCCGGGGCCCGCAACCAAATACGGGAAGTGCCACCAAGGACAGGCTGGTGCCGTCGCCGCGCTGTAAACGCGGTCCCTTCGGGCAAGAGGTTCGATTCCGTCCACTTCCCACCAACAGGGCGCTCTCGCGCGTCTTCACGCATCATGCGGACGTAGCTGGAAGGCCCAGCACCTGAGCGCTACTCAGGAGATTCGGTTCGATCACCGACGCCCGCAGCATCGCGGGTTCGAATCCCGCACGGCGTACCAATGCGCACGTAGCAAAACTGGACAATGTGCCGGATTACGAATCCGGGCGGTGGAGGTTCGACTCCTCCCGTGCGCGCCAATTCATCAGGGTGTAGGGGAGCCTGGTCGTCCCCACCTGCCTTGGAAGCAGGAGACCGGTGGTTCAAATCCACCCGCCCTGACCAGTTCAAAACTCCGTAATTAAATAACTCAGAACGCAAGGAGCGTGTCATGACGAAGATTCGGATCTTCGGCGATCACGACGATCGCACGAAGGAGCAGATGGCGCGCTGCATGCAGGTTGGCAGCGTGGTCGGCGGCGTCCTCTGTGCGGACGGCCACCTCGGCTATGCGCAGCCGGTCGGCGGCGTCATCGCCTACGAGGAGCACGTTTCCGTGAGTGGTGTCGGCTTCGACATCGCGTGCGGCAACATGGCGGTGAAGCTCGACGTGCCGAAGGCCGCGATCGCGGATCGGGTCGGTCCGCTGGTCAACAAGATCGCTGCCCATGTCAGCTTCGGTCTCGGCCGCAGCAATGCCGAGAAGGTCGATCACGCGCTGTTCGACAGCCCGCTGTGGCGGGAGGTCGAGCCGGTCCGCCGCCTCAAGCAGATGGCGCAGAGCCAACTCGGCACCGTCGGATCGGGCAACCACTACGTCGACCTGTTCGAGGACGAGGAGGGCCTGGTCTGGATCGGCGTGCACTTCGGCTCGCGCGGCCTCGGCCACAAGACCGCCACCGCCTTCATCAAGCTTGCCGGCGGCAAGGACGGCATCGACGTCGCGCCGACTGTGCTGCATCAGGACTCGGACCTCGGGCAGCAATATCTCGCCGGCATGACGATCGCCGGCGAGTACGCCTATGCGGGCCGCGAATGGGTGGTCGAGAAGGTGCGCTCGATCGTTGGCGGCGAAGTGCTCGACACCGTCCACAATCATCACAACTATGCCTGGCGCGAGCGCCAGGGCGAGCGCGATCTGTGGGTGGTGCGCAAGGGCGCGACGCCGGCCTTTCCTGGCCAGCGCGGCTTTGTCGGCGGCTCCATGGGTGATGATGCCGTGATCCTCTCCGGTATTGAGAGCGAGACGGCGGCGGCGAGCTTCTACTCGACGGTGCACGGCGCCGGCCGCGTGATGTCGCGCACCGAGGCGCGCGGCCGTTTCGTCAAGGATCCCGAGACCGGCAAGCGCATCCGCCAGCCGGGCCGCGTGCGCCACGATGAGATGCAGGCGTGGCTGCGCCGCAAAGGCGTGCACCTCGCGGGCGGCGACCTCGACGAGGCGCCGCAGGCCTATCGCCGCCTGCCGGACGTGCTCAAGGAGCATGCCGGCACGGTGAAGATCGAGCACACGCTGCGTCCGTTCGCCGTGATCATGGCGGGCGCCGACGTGTTCGATCCGTTCAAGGACTAAGCCATGCGGGCATGGCGTACTGGGGTGCGTGCTTGGCTTCCAACCAAGAGGTGTGAGTTCGATCCTCACTGCCCGCACCAGCCGACCTTCGTCTAGCGGCCCAGGATGCTCGCCTTTCAAGCGAGGTGACGCGGGTTCAAATCCCGCAGGTCGGACCAAAGGATCATGCTGATGTAGCTCAATGGCAGAGTGCTCGGCTGTGAACCGGGTGATTCAGGTTCGACTCCTGACGTCAGTACCAATTCGCGGGGGTGTAGCTCATCGGTAGAGCGGCGGTCCCCAAAACCGCGTCAGAGCGGGTTCAATTCCTGCCTCCCTCGCCATGTTTTTAAGTAGGGTGGGCAAAGACGCAACGCGCTTAAGCGCGTTCGTCGTGCCCACGCGGAACCGTGCATGCGTGGGCACGGCGCTCTTTGTGTACGCGTGGCGCGGCTCGTGCGCGTGGACCGCGCCCATAGCGCGTCGAAGACGCGCGTAAACGCGCTTACGGCCCACGCTGTCAGGCCGTGCCACGCGATTTTGCCCACCCTACGAGGATCATGACGCAGTAATGCAGGCGTGTTAGAACGGCATCACAAAAACGGGAGGAAACCATGTCAACATTGCGCGCACGAATGTTCGCCCTTACCGCCGGCACGGCGCTGGCGGCTCTGCCGGCGTTCGCCGCGGAAGTCACGCCGCAGCGGCTCGTCAATCCGGAGCCGCGGAACTGGCTGATGAACCATCGCACCTATGATGGCCAGCGCTATTCGCCGCTCGACAAGATCAACAGCAGCAACGTGAACGGACTCAAGCTCGCCTATGCGGTCGCGCTCGGCGGTTCGGCGGGAAACGAATTCATTCAGGCAACCGCGCTCGCGGAAGACGGTTTCCTCTACATCACCGACTCCTGGGGCGTGCTCTATAAGATCGACGGTACCTCGGGAACGGTCGGCCGCATCATCTGGCGCATGGATCCCAAGCAGCAAAAGCAGACGCGCAATCGCGGGGCGGCGATGTGGGGCAATCTGGTGATCTCGGCGGCTTCGGGCCCGCCGCGGATCATCGCGACCGACAAGGAGACCGGCAAGGTCGCCTGGGAATCCTCATTCGCCGATACGCCCGAGGTCGAACTCACCTCGGCGCCGCTTGCCGTCAACGACAAGATCATCGTCGGAGCGGCCGGCGGCGACCAAGGCGTGCGTGATTGGATCGCCGGGCTCGACGCGCGGACCGGCAAGCGCCTGTGGCGCAATTTCACCATACCCGCGCCAGGCGAACCCGGCAGCGAAACCTGGAAAGACAAGAACAACGCCTGGCAGACCGGCGGCGGGGCCATGTGGGTCACCGGGACCTTCGATCCCTCGACCAATCAGACCTTCTGGGGCACCGGCAATCCGGTGCCGATGTACGATCCGACCTATCGGCCGGGCGACAATCTCTACACCAACAGCGCGATCTCCTACGATCCCGACAGCGGCAAGATGAACTGGTACTTCCAGTACACGCCGGGCGACATGTGGGATTTCGACGAGGTTGGCACTCATATCCTGATCGAGGCCGATGTGGCTGGCCAGCCCCGCAAGCTGATCACGCATTCCGGCCGCAACGGCATTCTCTACACCATGGAGCGGGCCAACGGCTCGATGGTGATGGCGAAGCCCTACATGGACATCAACTGGACGAAGGGAATCGACCAGAAGACCGGGAAACCGATCGATTACGATCCCGGCAAGGACATCCAGGTCTACTCGACGCTCGCCAATCACAATCCGAATGAGCCGAGCAAGAAGGTGTGCCCCGGCCATGCCGGTGGAAATAATTACTGGCCGTCGTCCTACAGCCCCAGAACCAGGCTCGTCTATGTGCCGGCGCTGTCCAGTTGCGAAGAGATCACGATCAACACCGCCAAGCACTCCAAGGCCGCTGGTTGGAACGGCGGCTCGTTCAAGAATAGCGACCGCTATGAGAGCAATCTGACCGCGCTCGATCCGCTCAGCGGCGAGATCAAGAAATCCATCCACCTGCGCTACCCGAACTACAGCGGAACGCTCGCGACCGCGGGAGGCTTGATCTTCCTCGCGCTCATGGACGGGACCGTTGCGGCGTTCGACGACACCACGCTCGAGGAACGATGGAAGATCAACCTTGGCTCGGGCTTCACCGCGCCGCCGATGACGTTCGCGACCGGCGGCAGGCAGTATGTGGCGATTGCATCGGGTCCGAGCAGTGCCGGGCGATCGCGCCTTGAGAATACGCCCGAACTCAAGGAGGAGCGGCACGCCACCGTGCTCTATGTATTCGGATTGTAACACGGTCATCGGGTTGCGCGCGGACCAGGATACATGTAGGGGCGGGTTTCAAACCCGCCCGGCGCGACAAACACGGACCGTGAGGTTGCGCTCTGTCGCGATTACACCGGTGGACTCGCATTCGTCCCTACCGCGCGACGCGAATGATCCTGCGCGGTCGATGGATCACCCGGACAAATCACGCGAGCGGCGTCCCCCGAGGGAGGGCGGGTTTGAAACCCGCCCCTGCAAATCTCCTGACTTGTGCCTCGCCCTCGCGAACCGATGCGCACGTAGCAAAACAGGACGCGCTAATCGCTGCGTACCGCCACGCCCTGGACGAAACCGATACGCCCTTCCTCGTAATTGTGGAGCATGTTCTTGAGCATGGTCGGGGCGTCCTCGCCGAGCACCGTGTGCAGTCCAAGCGCTAGCGGCGCACCGGCCGACTTCATCCGTTCGCGCGCGCGCGTAAGCGCGCGGTCCGTCTCATCCTCAAACATAGTGACGCGGAGACCGGCGGCCTCGAGCTTCTGCCGTGTGGCCGCAGGGCTTAGCAGAAAGCTGATCGAAGCATTGCGCGCCCATGGAACCGGAAAATGCAGCGGTCCAGGGCCAATATCGACGACGTCGGAGAAGCCGTAGCGCCCACCGGGTTTCAGCACGCGCCGGATCTCGCCGTAAAGCCGGTCGCGATCGTCGATGTTCATCGCTACGTTCTGCGACCATACGACATCGAAACTGCCGTCGGCGAACGGAACAGCGAGCGCATCGCCCTGTCGATAGTCCACCTTGTCGGCGAGCCCGGTGCGCTCGGCCAGCATTGCGGCTGCTTCGCAGAACTCCGGCGTCAGGTCGAGGCCCGTGACCCGACAGCCGTACGTCTTTGCGATGTAGCGCGACGGTCCGCCGATGCCGCAACCGAGGTCGAGCAGGGTCTCATCGCCCTTGAGCGCGAGCAACCGGGCAAGATCGACTGTCGCCTCGCGTCCGCGCGTGTGCAGTTGATCGATCGGCGCGAGGTCGTCAGGCGAGAGGTGGTCGATGTCCTTGCCGGCGGCGTCCAGCGCAGCGAGGATGATCGCGCTCAGGTTGGCGCGGCGGTAATGCTCGGCAACGGCTCGGATTTCAGCCATTCCTTCCCTTTGCACCGTTTCCGGGCTTCACGTCAAATCTCCACCTCGCCGCCGAGCTCGATTACCCGGTCCGGCGGGATGCGAAAGAATGCGGTCGCCGACAGCGCGTTCCGGTGCATGGCCTCGAAGATTTTGACGCGGATTGCGCCGAAGCGCGAGCGCCGCTCAGGCACGATCGTCACTCTGCCGATGAAGAAGGAAGTCTCCATCATGTTGAACTGAAGATCCTCTCTGGTGCAGCGCATCAGCACGCCCGGAATGTTCGGCTGCTGCATGAAGCCGTAATGAGCCACAACGGAGTGAAAATTCTCGCCGAGATGTAGAACCTCGATCCGTTTGTGCAGCGCCACACGGGGGATGTTTTCCGTGACGACGCGCAGCAGCACGATCCGCTCGTGCAGCACCTTGTTGTGTTTGAGGTTGTGCAGCAGCGGCACCGGCACCACATCGACGCGGCTGGTCAGATAGACAGCCGTGCCCTGCACGCGCGGCTTGCCGTGAATCTGGGCAATGAAGGCACGAAGCGGCAGCGTATCGCGCTCGAGTTTGCGCGTGATCGCGGCGCGGCCCCGCCACCAGGTCCACATCAGAAAGAACAGCGCCGCGCCGACGGCGAGCGGCACCCACCCGCCCTCGATCACCTTCATCAGATTAGCGGCTACGAAGGAGAAATCGACGATAACGAACACGCCGGCGACGGCGATGCTCAAACCGAGACTCCAGTGCCAGACCTCGCGCATTGCCAGAAACATCAGGATCGAGGTGAGCAGCATGGTCGAGGCGACGGCGATGCCGTAAGCTGAGGCGAGGTTATCGGAGGAGCCGAAACCGAGCGCCAGGCCCAGTGTCAAAGCCATCAGCAGCCAATTCACGAATCCCACGTAGATCTGTCCATAGCCTTCTGCTGAAGTTTGGGTGACGGCGAGCCGCGGGCAGACGCCGAGCTGCATCGCCTGGCGGGTCATCGAGAACGTGCCGCTGATGATCGCTTGGCTTGCGATGATCGTTGCTGCGGTGGCGAGCCCGACCAGCGGCAGCTGCAAGGCCGGCGGGCACAGCACAAAGAACGGATTGGCGTCGGCTGCGACGCCGCCCTCAATGGCTACAGCCGCTTGGCCGGCGTAGTTCAGCACTAATGTCGGCAAGACGAGGCCGTACCAGGCGATTCTGATCGGCTGCGAGCCAAAATGTCCCATGTCGGCATAAAGCGCTTCGGCTCCGGTCGCGCAGAGGAATACAACGCCCAGCACCAGAAAGCCCTTGGCACCATGGCCGAATAGATATTCGAGCCCGTAGAGGGGATCGAGCGCGGCAAGGACGGCAGGGTGGCTGACAATGCCTGCAATCCCGAGTGCGCCGATCGCAATGAACCAGAGGATCATGATCGGACCGAACAGACGGCCGATGCGTGAGGTGCCCTGCGGCTGCAGCATGAATAAAGCAACCAGCACGACGACCGACAGCGGGACCACATACGCCGCCAAAGCGGGCGCTGGCGCCTTAAGCCCTTCGAGCGCGCTGAGCACCGATATGGCCGGTGTAATCGCGCCGTCGGCATAGAGCAAAGCGGCGCCGAGGATGCCGATGGCGATCACGCCGGCGCGGCGGCCGTGCTTGATGCCAAGGAGCGACATCAACGCCAGAATGCCGCCCTCGCCGTCGTTATCGGCGCGCATCACGATCGCCACATATTTGATCGATACGGTGATGATGAGAGTCCACACGATCAGCGAGAGCATGCCGAGTACGGCTGCTGAGCTCACGTCGCTGCCTCCCCATTGCAGCGCTGCCTTGAAGGCGTAGAGCGGACTGGTGCCGATGTCGCCATACACGATGCCCAGGGCGCCCAGAGTCAAGCCCGCACGGCTGCCGCTGTGCGGCCCTGTCGTTCGTTCGACTGCTGCGGTGAGCGTCATGACAATTTCCTGTCTACCTCACCCTGAGGAGCATCGCACAGTCGGCTTTGCCGCTACGTGATCCAACCTGATCGGAACGGGCTCACCCAATTTCGAGCAGCAGCTTCTGCAAAATGGCCTGCTTGAAATTATCGAAGCCGATCGATTCGATCACGACGTGCCCTTGGCCGCCGACCACGTGCCTGCGATAGTATACGTCCAGACCTTCGGGAGGCTGCGGCGGAAATATGTAATCGGGCGGCTTGACGATGATCGGCAGCCCGTTGATGACGACGCCTCTTGAAACCAATGCATCACGGACCGCACGAACCCCGGCGATGCCTTGATTGTCGTCGCCGTCTCCCGAGACATCGATGACTTTGCGGCCGCCGGTAAACTCCTGATCGAACTGTTCGCCGCAGAACCGGAGCGCTTGGCTGATGAAGGTATTGATCCCGATACGCGGGCGCTGCATGCTTCCTAACCGAGTGCGGAATGCATCCATCGACGCAGCGTCCTGGACTCGCATCCAGGGAACCATGATCTGCTGTTCGCGCGACCAGGCAATGAACGTGATGGCAAGAACAGGAGGTTCGAGCCCGCGGACAACGTCGATGATACGCGGATCCCCCAGTGCCTCCAGATATCCCTCCTGCTGGACCTTGTAGCGCGTCGCGTTGACGCTGCCGGAGACGTCGGCAGCAAGAATGAGCTGCATCCCGACGGGCTCGGCTGCCTTCCCCGCAAGCGGGGCAAGCGCGAACGCAGCCGTGGCCGCCAGGGCCCGCCGCCGGGTAAGGAGGGTGTTCATCGTACGGCTCCTGTTGCAAGCGCGCGGATCGTAGGGTGGGCAAAATCGCGTGGCGCAGCGTGGGCAACGGCGCGGCGCGATTTTGCCCACGCGGTTGGCTCAGGAGGGGCGCCGTTGCCCACCCTACGAACCAGAACCCCCACTGGTCACAGCTTGTTCAAGCCCTCCGTCAATTCGATCCTTGTCCCCCAAGGATCCGTCACATAGGCATTGGCCAGTCCGTTAGGGAGCACCTTGTAAGGCGCATCGAGCTTGACCCCGCTTTCTTCGAGCTTCCTCGTAAAGGCCTGCAGGTTCGCAATCTCGAAACCGATATGATCGAGCGCGCGGCCTTTCGTCGGTTTCAAGGCGCCGTGGGCTGCGGCGAAATTCAAATTCACGCCCGGCAGATCGGCTGCCTCGTAGGGCGGCTCCTCGGTCTTGTAGCGTTTGCCCGGCGCCGCCCCGAACTCTTTCACATACCAGGCCTTGGCTTCCGCTATCGCGCCGGCAGGCACATAGAGGTGAATGTGATGCAGCGTGATCGGCACTGTCATTTTCGGCGGCGGCACGTAAGCACCCTGGTCGGGGGCGAACTTCACGTTGATGGACTGATCTTCGAGCAGCTCGATGCGTTCGCCTTCGGGAGCCCAGACATTGCCGACCTTCCCGGTCAGGCTGCCGCTCAACTGCACCTTGTAGCCCGCATCCACCATCTTCTCCATCAAGCGGCGGACATTGGGAACGCGAAAGCCCACGTGATCGACGACGGACCCTTCCGAGTTGCCGGAGGGATTGCCTTGCGTCAGCAGGACCGTTACCCCGGGAAACCGCAGAACCTCGCGCGTGCCCAGCATCACCGGGGTGGCGCCGAGATCGATCCAGAATTTGCGGTTTTTTGCGACATCGCGCACGAAATAATGCAGATGTCCCATCGAGACGCCCGACGAGTTCGGAGCAAACAGTTGCGCACGGGCGGCGCTCATCGGGATGAGCGCCGCACAGATTAGAGCCATGACGAATTTTCGCATCATTTTCCTCCCATTTGTAGAAAGCAAGAGGGTGTCGTGGCGGAGCCGCGATCTACCTCTCCCCGCAAGCGGGGAGAGGTAACGGAGCTTGCCGCGCGGCAGAGGAATCCGTGCTACCGGTTCTTTTGCTGCCAAGGACCAATGCAAATTCATCGGAATCTGTAGCGCTACGCCGCCTGCGCTCTGGCGATCTCTTCGGGTGTATACCGATAGACGCGAAATACCTGATTGGTTTCTGCCTTGGGGCGGCCGCCGAAATACGGATTGACGTATTCCCAGACCACATCGCCATCGTGCGTCACTTCGAAGAAGCGGCCGAACCATCCTTCATCGATCAGAGTATTCCCGTTCGGCAGACGTCGCGCGTTCGAAATCCTGGGGCTGAAAAAATTCGACGGCAGCGCCTCCTGGTATTTCCACTCGATCTCCTTCGTCGCCGGATTGATTTCGAGCACGCGCGAGAACGGCAGCGTTGCATCGAGCCGGTGCGGCCCGTTATCGAACAGCAGCACATTGCCGTTGGCGAGCATGTAGGGGGCGTGCTGACCGGAAAGCGGCGGAGCACCGAGTTTCCAGTAGATCTCGCCGCTCTGCCGGTTGATCATGATTACTGTGGAGATGTGACGAAAGCTCAGAAGAATGTTTCCGTCGGGCATTTCGGACAGCCCATTGGCAAGCGTCCATACGTCGCGGTCGTCCTGCACCGCGGTGATGCCGTCCTTGACCGGATCGAGGTGCTCCCACGCCCGCCACTCCCAGACCATCCTCCCGCCGGTTGTCATCTCCACGAGATAGTCGCCGATCATCTTGCCGTTGTCGTATTCGGTGCCGGGGCGTCCGCCGCTGACTTTCGGAACAATGTCCTCCGGAAGCGGCTTCTTGCAGATGAGCAGCACATTGCCGTTCTTGAGCCGGATGCCGTCGTGCGTGTGCTCGGGATGACGAACCTCCCACAGCACTTTCCCCCTCCAATCCACTTCCAGCGCAGCGCCGCACATGTAAGCGGCGCGGCCGATCCGGCTCTGGTTCGGGATCTTGCCGTTGTAGAACAGTGTTCCGCGCTCGGTGAGATACCCGTAGCCGGGCGGGTAGGGCATTTCCCAGCTATGTACGACCTCTCCGCGCAGGTCGATGAGGTAGACGGTCTTGTTCGTCTCCGCACTGGGCGTGAACAGCGTGAATCCAGGCGAAGCAAGCGCCGGATCGTAGCCGCGCAGCCCAACGCCGCGGCGTTTGATCGTGAGCGGGTCGATTCCGGTCGCGGCTGGCCCTGCCGTCTGTTGGCCGCGAGCGGTGGAGGCCAGGATTCCAAGCCCGCCGGATGCGCCGGCGGCTCGAACAAGACCTCGCCGCGTGATCTTCGTGTTCATGGGCTCCCTCCCGATGACCGGCGTCTGAGCGCTTTGTGATTACCAACCACCATATCACCATCCGGGCATGGGTTGTAGACGCAAACGACGCGCGCTTGTACGCTATGCGGGATGGTTGGCGCGGCCGTAAGTCAGGGAGGGTGCCGATGATCGATTCAAACAGACGCGATATGCTGGTGACGGGCGCCGCGGCAACGGGCGGCGGTCGCAGCGTCGCGTGTTTTTGCTCAGCAGGCCGGGGAGGCAGGCGGCGCTACTTCGTTCTACGAAACAGGCAATGTTCGCATCCGCTATCAGGAGGGCGTCATGTACAAATCCGGCCACGACGGCTGGGCGCCGGAATTCCGCGCTCCTGAAGCGGCATCTGCCGGCCTAACGAGGCGCGCGAGACGGCCGCGATAGGGGGTCAGACGAAACCGAAGCGTGCTCGAAGCTCGGCGTTTGAGAGAGCAACCATGAAACAGTTGACGCTTGCTGACGAGATTGTTGTTCTGATGCTCCGTGATGACACGGGCGAGATCAGGACGGAGTGCGCCGAGGTTGCGAATATCGCGATCGCAGGCGGCATTCTCATGGAGCTTTCTCTGCTGGGCCGGATCGATACAGATCTTAAGTCCCTGTTCATTGTTGATCCGACCTCAGTAGGTGACGATCTTCTCGATCCCGCTCTGCGGGAGATTGCCACTGAGCCCGCGAGACGGCCGAGCGCGTGGTGGATTGAGCGCTTGGGTGATCAAAGCCGAGACCTACTGCACCAAGTGCTTGAACGCCTTGTTCGAGCCGACATTCTTCGGATGGAGAACAGGCGGTACTTTTGGGTCCTTTCGCGGCGTGCATATCCTCAAAACACCGGACGCGAGGAACGCGAGGCTAAAGCCCGTCTTGCCTTTGTTATCTACGGTGACGACGTGCCGGCGCCCCGTGACACGCTTTTGCTCGGTCTCGCGGAGTCGAGTGGCCTGTTGAGCTGCATGTTGTCTGCCGAAGAAATGCGTAAAACCGCAAACCGCGTCGCACGCGTCGTTTCCTATGAAGAGATTGGCCGTTCGGTGTGGGCGGTAGCATCGGACGTGCGCGAGACGCTTGCAGCAACAGCAGGCGGGGTTTGAACTCTGCCGCTGTTCACGGTTACTGGAACAGCGTTGCTGCGGATCGCAGCGTTATCCAGATTCCCCACGCCAGCGGAATGCCGACGAATGCCCAGAATATCGCAGCTTGCCAGTCGAAGCCGCCTTTCCCGATCCCGAATGAATCCGAGGAAGCGGCACTCGTTGACCTCGCAGCTTGGAGCCTGGCAACCTCTTCCTGGCTCATATACCATTTCGAATTAACCGGCCTGACCAGGAAGTTGCAGATGAGGCCGATAACCAGCATCCCGCACAGGATGTACATCGTCGAGTCGTAAAGGTGGTCGCGCGGTACCCCGGCTGCCAGCTGGGCCTCGCGGATGTAATTCACCACCACGGGGCCGATGATGCCGGCGGTCGACCATGCCGTCAGCAGGCGGCCATGGATGGCGCCCACAAACTGCGTACCGAACACATCCGCAAGGTAGGCGGGCACGGTGGAGAAGCCGCCGCCGTACATCGACAGGATGATGCCGAAGGCGAGCACGAACATCGCTTTGCTGCCTATCTGGGCGAAAAAAGGCGGATGCATAAAGCGCGATGCCGAGGATAAAGAACGTGTAATAAGTGTTCTTGCGGCCGATATAGTCCGAGAGCGAGGCCCAGAAGAACCGCCCGCCGATATTGAACAGAGAGAGCAGGCCTGCGAAGCCGGCCGCGATGGCAGCGATGGCTGCCTTCTGCTCGACGCTTAGTGCATTGAAACCGAGTTCCGGATGGCCGATCAGCCTGCCGCCAAAGATTTCCTGGAGCATCGGCGAGGCCATGCCGATCACCCCGATGCCGGCGGACACGTTCAGGCACAGCACCCACCATATCAGCCAGAACTGCGGCGTCTTGTGAGCATCCCTTAGGTGCACTTGATGCTGCGTGATCATCGATCTGGTTTCGTTCGGCGGGATCCAGCCATCTGGCCGCCAGCCAGCTGGAGGCAGCCGATATCGGAACGCCCCAACGATCATGAAGAAGAAGTAGATCGCTCCCAGCGCGAGGAAGGTTTGTGCGGCGCCGACTGAGGTCGAGGTCTTGAAATAGTTCATCAGCAGGTTCGCCAATGGCGCGCCGATCATCGCCCCGCCACCGAAGCCCATGATCGCCATCCCGGTCGCCATGCCACGACGGTCAGGGAACCACTTCACCAGTGTGGAAACGGGAGAGATGTAACCGAGGCCAAGGCCAATGCCGCCGATCACGCCGGACCCGACCCACATCAGCCACAGCTGATGGATGTAAATGCCAATGGCGCCGAGCACGAGGCCGCCGCACCAGCAAACGGCTGCCACGACACCCGCCTTGCGTGGACCAGCCCGCTCGAGCCAGCCGCCCCAGACGGCTGCGGACAGGCCAAGCACGACAAAGAACAATGTGTACATCCAGCCCATGCTGGCGACCCGCCAATCGCAGGTCGTCGTAAAAAGCTCCTCGACGATCGTCATGTCGGGGCACGTTTTGCTCGCCGTGATCCCCAGCGCACGCGACAGCGGCAGCCAGAACACGGAAAAGCCGTACGCCATCCCGATGCACAGATGGATGCAAAGCGCAGCGGGTGGCACGAGCCATCGATTGAACCCTTTCGTAGCGATAATGCGTTCACGATCGAGTATGCCAGGCGTTCGCTTCCGCGCTGGTATGGCCTGATCGAAAGTTGTGGTCATCAGAACATCCTCCCGACCGGATTTTCTCACTTGTACAGCACTTGAAGCGCACCCGTACAGTCGATCGACCGCTCCAACAAACAGAAATCGACAGGCCATCTCGCCATAGGACTGAGTCAACGTAGGATGCCGCGTCAGGAAATTCTGACGGTATTCCTCGGCGAGGTAGAAGCCTCCGTGATTGAGTTGCCGAGGGGTGTCTGTCAGCAGACCGGGTCGGGCTTGGGACTTGGATTGGTGGCGGTGATGATAATCGAGGTGCGCTCGTAAAGCCGGCTGATGGGGTGGAACAAAAGCCGGCCGCCAGACTAGGAAAGGTGGATAAGCGAGTGATCGAGGATGCACGAAGGCGTGATTGTGGGACACCCCTGCATTGCCCGAACAGGGGATTATGCTAGGATTCCCAAATTCCCAGTCATTCGAGAGCCCTGACAATGATCACGCTTAATGTGAACGGGACGCAGCATCAGGTCGATCTTGAGCCCGATACCCCTCTGCTTTGGGCCCTGCGCGACGCAGTCGGTCTGACCGGAACCAAATTCGGATGCGGCATCGCACAATGTGGGGCTTGCACCGTCCATGTTAACGGTGAAGCCATGCGCTCGTGCTCAGTGCCCATTGGGGTCGTCAACGGGGCCAGCATTACCACGATCGAAGGGCTTTCGCCCGACGGCAAGCACCCGGTGCAGCAGGCCTGGCTGGCGGAAGACGTGCCACAGTGCGGCTACTGTCAATCCGGACAGATCATGGCGACGGTGGCATTCCTGAAGCGGAACCCCAATCCGACCGATGCCGACATCGACGCCGGCATCACGAATATTTGCCGTTGCGGGACGTACGAGCGGCTTCGCCGTGCCATCCATCGTGCTGCCGACCTGATGAAAGCGTAAGGAGGGTGCGATGAACGGAAACAAGACCACTTCGGCCCTGACCCGCCGCCACTTCATCGTAACGGCCGCGACTGCTGTGGGCGGCTTCGCGATCGGTATCGGTGCCATGCCACGTCTCGCTGAGGCAGCCAATGTTGCGGCCCAGCCCTGGAAGGATGACGCCTATGCGCCGAATGAAATCGATGCGTGGATCGCGATCGATCCCGACGATTCGATCCTGATCCGCTATCAGCGATCAGAGATGGGCCAGGGCAGCATGACCGCGCTGCCGATGATGATCACGGAAGAGTTGCAATGCGACTGGTCCAAGGTGCGGATTGAATATGCGTCGCCGAACCGCAACGTTCGCGAAAACAAAGTCTACGGCGACATGTTCTCGAACGGCAGCCGTTCGGTGCGGGCGTCGCAGAAGAAGATGCAGCAGGTCGGCGCCAGCGCGCGCGAACGCCTGATCGCTGCCGCTGCGGCCCAGTGGAATGTGCCGGCAAGCGAATGCAAGGCTGCATCGAGCGTGGTCACACATACACCTTCGGGACGCACGCTGCGGTTTGGCGAATTGGCGGCCGCTGCGGCCCAGATCAAGCTGGACAAGGAGCCGGCAATCAAGACGCCTGACCAGTTCACGTTCATTGGCAGGCCGATGCCGCGCATTGACGTGGTCCATAAGATCGACGGCTCGGCCAAGTTCGGAATCGACGCACAGGTTCCGGACATGGTGTTCGCTGCGATCACGGCTTGCCCAGTGCCTGGCGGCAAGCTCAAAAGCGTCGATGAGTCTGTAGTCGACGGCGCACCCGGCGTCCTCCAGGTGGTGAAGCTGGAAAAAGCCGTGGCGGTCGTCGCGACCGGCAGCTTCTGGCGAGCCAAACAGGCGCTCGCGCGGCTCCAGCCCGAATGGGACGTCGGCACGGCAGGAAGCGTCGACAGCGCGCGGCTCTCGAAGGAATATCGCGAGGCGCTCAGCGGCCCGATGCTCGTCGCGCGCAATGACGGAAACGTCGATCAGGCGATCTTAGGCGCGGCCAAGACATTCGAGGCAGTCTACGAGACGCCGTATCTCTCCCACTCGCCGATGGAGCCGATGAATGCGACCGTCCATCTGCAATCGGACCGGCTCGATGTCTGGTTTGGAACGCAGGCGGCTGACCGGGCGATCATCGATGCGGCGAAAGCTGCCGGCCTGAAGCAGGAGCAGGTCTACGTTCACAATGCCTTCGTCGGTGGGGGTTTCGGCCGCCGTGACGCCAACGACGAGGTCGAGCAGGCCATCGCAATCGCGAAGGTTGTGAAGCGGCCGGTTAAGCTGATCTGGACTCGTGAAGAGGACACGCGTCAGGACAAGTTCCGTCCGCACGCGGTGGTGGCCTTCAAGGCCGGCGTCGGCTCCGACGGAATGCCGACAGCCTGGTCGATGCGCGTCGTGACGTCGTCGATCCTCGCGACGGCCGGCCGGCCGCTCCCCAAAGACAAGCCCGAACCTCAAGCGGTCGCCGGCCTGGCCGACAACGGCTACAAGGTGCCAAACACGCGTGTCGAGGCCGTGATCAAGAACACGCACCTGCCGGTGTGGTTCTGGCGCGCGCCCGGCGCCAACCAGCACGTCTTCGCGATCGAAAGCTTCCTCGACGAGATCGCGGCAGCCAGCGGTCTCGATCCCTATCAGGTTCGGCGAAAGCTGCTCGAAGGAAAGCCCGACTGGCTCAAGGTGCTGGATACGGCTGCGGAGAAAGGCGATTGGGGCAAGCCGCTACCGAAGGGTACCGGTCGCGGCATCGCCATTGGGACAGACACGGACAGCCTTTGCGCACAGGTCGCGGAGGTCACTGTTAAGCCAAACGGCGATGTGAAGGTCAATCGCGTCACCGTCGCGTTCGATACCCGCTACATGGTCAATCCGCTGACCATCGAGGAGCAGGCCGAGGGGAGCGTGATCTTCGGATTGAGCGCCGCGCTGTACGGAAAGATCACAGTGAGGAACGGCGCGCCCGTGGAGGGCAATTTCGACACCTACCGGATGGTGCGTCTGGCGGAGGCTCCGAAGATCGACGTCCATCTAGTCCCGAGCGGCGGCAAGGTCTGGGGCGGCGCCGGCGAACCCGCAACGCCGCCGATCGCGGCCGCGGTAGCGAACGCTATATTCGCCGTGACCGGTAAACGCATCCGGACGCTGCCAATCATCGACCACGATTTGTCCTACAGGGCGACCTGAGCACGGGCTCCGCGCCGGCGATGCCGCGCGACCGGCTTCGCGCGCGTTGCTGGCTGTGGGCGCGCGGGTTGCGAAGCTGCGCATCAAACGTCAAGCGGGGGCGATTACCATGACACAAACCACGCTTGCTGCCGCCGCGCTTATTGTCTTCAGCACGGCCTCGGCCGCGAATGCACAACCGGCCGCCGCCCCCGCCAGCAAAGGCGAGTATCTCGCCCGCGCCGGCGATTGCATCGCGTGTCATTCCGTGCGCGGCGGCAAAGCCTTTGCCGGCGGCTTGCGCATGGGAACGCCGATGGGTGTGATCTATTCGACCAACATCACGCCCGATCCCCAAACCGGCATCGGCAACTATTCACTGGAAGATTTCGATCGCGCCGTGAGATCAGGCGTGGCCAAGGACGGGCACCGGTTGTATCCCGCTATGCCCTATCCGTCCTACGCCAAGATCAGCAACGACGATCTGCAGGCGCTCTACACCTTCTTCATGGAGGAGGTACCGCCGGTCGAACAGGCCAACCAGCAAAACGAAATCCGCGGGTATCTCAGCGGGCGCTGGCTGCTCGCGATCTGGGATATGATTTTCGCGCCAAAGGGTGCCTATGTGGCCCAGCAGGGGCATGACGCGGCCTGGAATCGGGGTGCTTATCTGGTCCAAGGACTTGGGCATTGCGGAGCCTGCCACACGCCGCGCGGCTGGGCGTTCCAGGAAAAGGCGCTCGACGACGGTGATGGCGCCTATCTGCAAGGCGCGGAACTCGATGCCTGGTCGGCGCCGAGCCTGCGCGGCGACGTGCGTACCGGCCTGGGCGGATGGTCGCAGGACGAGATCGCGACGTTTCTGAAGACTGGCCACAACAACAAAGGCGTCGCCTTCGGATCGATGCTGGACGTCGTCAACAACAGCACGCCGTATCTGAGCGACGAGGACATCAAAGCCATGGCAGCCTATCTCAAATCGCTGCCGGCGACGGCGCAGCAGACCGCCTTCGTCTACGACGACAAGACGACAAACGAGCTTCAGAGTAGCAGGCCGCCGCAGACGGGCACTGGGATCTATCTTGGCTCGTGCGCCGCGTGCCACCGAATCGACGGCAAAGGCCAAGCGCCGTTTATGCCGCCTCTGGCCGGCAATCCGGTCGTGCTCGACCCCAATCCGTCATCGCTCATCAATCTGATCCTGAACGGGGCCGAGCCGCTGGTAGTGAAGGGCGTTCCCGACGCCTATCGCATGCCGCAGTTCCGCCTTCAGTTGACCGACGGGCAGATCGCCGAGGTGCTGAGCTTCGTGCGCGGCGCATGGGGTAACGACGCACCGGCGGTCACGGCCGAAGATATCAAAAAGCTACGCCCCGTCACTGATCCTAGCAGCGACCGCGTGATAATCCTGAAGATGCGGTAAGCTGCGCTCTTGTGATCGGGCGAGCGCCCTTCGACCAAGGTACAGAGACGGTCAACCCGTCGCCGCCGCACCCGCGGTCCGCCGAGATTACGAATCTTAACCTTCCGCATACCGGGGTTTCTCGAAGCTTTCTCGCAGTCGCTCTTCCTCGCCCCTTGAAAGCAAGCACCACGCCTGACGTCGCAAATGAGGTTTCAATTTGAAAGGCCCGCGTGAGCGACCAGTACTGGCTCTTGCCGATAGAGGTTCGGAAAGATGTGCTTCAAGTCTTCGATCTTCGGCAAGTCATTGACCACGATGTAGGGATACATGGGGTGCCGCGTCAGGAAGTCCTGATGGTAGTCCTCAGCGGGATAGAACTCACGGTTCGGTTCGATTTTGGTCACGATGGCAGCGCTGAAAGTGCGGGCCTGATTGAGCTGCGCGATATAGGCTTTGGCAATCCGCGCCAAGAAAGCGGATTTGGAAAGTGTGGTCGGCGACTGGACCATTCTGACGAACCAGTTGATAAAGCCGTTGCGCGGTGATCACGCCGTTTCCATCGGCATCGACATCCGTGCCGTGACCATCGCCCGGCTTACGCCGTCGCCGGCTTGAACGTCAGGGCAAGCCCGTTGATGCAATAGCGAAGCCCGGTCGGTTTCGGACCGTCGTTGAACACGTGCCCCAGGTGACCGCCGCATCGGCTACAATGGACCGCCGTTCTGAGCATTCCGAACGAGCTGTCCCGCGTCGTGCCGACTGCCTTATCGTCGAGAGGCGCCCAGAAACTTGGCCAGCCCGTTCCGCTCTCGAACTTTGTGGTCGAAGAGAACAGCTCCTGGTCGCAGCCGGCGCAGGCGAAGTTGCCGCGCCGTTTCTCATGCAGCAGCGGGCTTGAGCCTGGACGCTCGGTCGCGCTCTGGCGCAGCACGGCGAATTGGTCGCGCGTCAGGAGCTTGCGCCATTCGTCCTCGGTGTGGGTGACCTCAAAGCTTTCCGCCGCCTGGGGCGGTGTCGACCACCAGGGCGATGTCGCGGCGGCTGCAATACCCACGGCGCTGGTGGTCAGCAGAAGGCGCCTCGTCAGCATGGCGATCTCCTGTCGAGTTCTCACGCCCCCTGTCTTCGTAACTTATATCTTGGCATAAGTTCTCGCCGCGGTTCGATCCATCACGACGAAGTGATACCCGCTAATTGAATTGTCGGGGTGGCGTTCCGTTAAATTCTTTCGATAACGTGACCCTGCTATGATCTATTTACGGGTACGCTGAAGGAGATCCTGCCGCCGCTGTTGATGCCGCTCGAAGCCGACGCCCACGAGGCATCAAGGGCGGCGCGCCGGCATGTCAAGCGCACGCTCATGCCATTCAAATAGTCGACCCCACCTCGCCACCCCATTGCGGCGGGCGCCAACCACGAGTCCCTATCACTTGACTGCGTAGCCGAATTTCTCGATTACTGCATTTGCTTCAGGCCCTTTCAAGAAAGCAAGAAATGCCTTCGCGGCCGCATTGCCTGCTCCACGGCGCAAGAGCACGGCGTCCTGACGGATCGGCCGATAGAGATTCGCAGGCACGACCCATCGCGATCCGCCTGGTCTTTTAATTACCTGAGAAAGGGCGACGAACCCGAGTTCGGCATTTCCGGTGTCCACGAACTGGAATGTCTGCGCGATGTCGTTGCCCTGCACGATCTTGTCGGACAGCGCGTCGTAAACGCCGAGCGCCTTCATTGTTTCGACGGCTGCCGCGCCATAGGGCGCGGTGCGCGGGTTCGCGATGGCGATGTTGGTAAACTTCGGATCGCGCAGAATCTGCTCGCCGATCACTAGACCGGTTTGGCCGCTGAACAGAACGAGCTTTCCCACCGCATAGGTGAACAGACTGTCGGCAACCGCGAGACCGTCGCTCACGAGCCGCTTCGGCGTGCTCTCATCAGCCGAGAGGAACGCATCGAAGGGAGCCGCCTGCGTCATCTGAGCGTAGAACTGTCCGGTGGCGCCGAAGCTCAGCATGACGTTGTGCCCGGTCTTGCTTTCGAAAATCTGCGTGATCTCCCGAGCGGGCTGGGTGAAATTTGCCGCGATTGCGATGTTGCAGGTGGCAGCATCGGCGGGGGAAGCCGGTGCGAGGGCTGTTGTCACGCAGGCAGTTGCGACCGCTTGCAAGAACGTGATGTTGGCGAATAGCGAGCGCTTTCCAAGCAACGTCATGATGATCTCCCGGTCGAGAAAGCGTTCGTAAGCCGTCCCATCAAATGCATGGTAGGTGGAACTCGCGCGCATCGGGGCGAGGGCGAGCGAGCGACCAGCCTCTACCACTGTCCTGCGATTTGCCGAAGCTCTGCAACCATCTTTCACCGTCATCCTGAGGCGCGAGCGCGCCCTCTTCGGGCGCGCGAGCCTCGAAGGATGGCGGGCAGGGCAACGCCGCTTTGGGCGGACCTCGGCCGTTCATCCTTCGAGTGCTCGCATGCAGTCAAGTAACTGCTGCATGCTCGCGCCTCAGGATGACGGTCCATCCGGCCGCCGGTTCAAGCCTCCAAGTTATCCAGCAGCGAGCCCCGGCCGCCCTCCGTTAGCGCCGGGCTCACTTTCAAGTCTTTCCTCAGCTGCATCGTGACCGGCACAAAATTTCTTTGTTGTCGGATTTGTGCTTGACAACATTCCTACGTAGGATCATAATCATAAACATCCCGGCTCATCGAGGGGCGTCTTCCGGAGACAGTCCCGTTGGGCGGAGCCGGGAGCGGTTCCCTGCGGCTCTGGCTTGTCACCAGCCCCGCGGGCGTTCGCCCCTTCTAGAAATACCTCTTCGCCTGCGGGGAGGGGGGCAGCGAGAAATGCCGCGGTGGAGCGCCGAGAGGCGAGGCGTCCCGATCGCAAGGGACGTCAAGACGCCTCGCAAGCGTCTAGCGTGCTTCGCAAGCACGCGGAGGGTGCTCGCAACACCCTGCGTCTCTCGGCGCTCCGCTCCCCCTCGCTCGCCCGCAAGTCGAAGGAAAGAGGGGAAACGAATAAGATCTACGGCGGGGCCGGCGCCGTTAAACGAACGGCCGGCGGAGCTGTGGGTATCAAGCATGATATTAGGAGGAGGCGATGACCCTCTCCGCCTCATGCTGAGGAGCATCGAACAGCCGGCACTTGCCGGCTGCTCGATGCGTCTCGAAGCATGAGACTACGGGAGCCAGCTCATGATTTCGAGACGGCGCGCACAAAGCGCGCGCCTCCTCACCATGAGGTTGGATGAAGGAAAGGATCCGCTGCCGGTGCTAAGCCCCGAGAAGAACCGCTTGCTCACCCAGATCGGCCCGGGCACGCCGATGGGCGATTACCTTCGCCGCTACTGGATGCCGATTGGCGGCGCGAGCGAGCTTGACGCAGGCCCGATCAAACCCGTGCGCCTCCTCGGCGAAGATCTCGTGCTCTATCGAGATCGGGGTGGCCGCTTCGGCCTCGTCGACCGGCACTGCCCGCATCGGCGCGCCGACCTCGCCTACGGCTTCGTCGAGGCGCAAGGCATTCGCTGCAATTATCACGGCTGGCTGATCGATGAAGCCGGCCGCTGCCTCGAACAGCCCTATGACGACATTGTCAATCCGAAAGCGCGCGCCAAGGAGCGCTGCGCCACGACGGCCTATCCGGTGCGGGAAATCGCGGGCCTTCTCTTCGCCTATATGGGGCCGGCGCCGGTGCCGGAGCTTCCGATCTGGGAGCCGTTCACCTGGCAAAACGGCTTTCGCGAAATCGTCACCTCGGAAGTGCCGTGCAACTGGTTCCAATGCCAGGAGAACTCGTGCGATCCGGTGCATTTCGAATGGATGCACGAGAACTGGGACGCTCGGCTCAAGGGAGCGGTCGGCTCCTACGCGGCAAAGCACCTCAAGCTTGTGTTCGAGGAGTTCGATTACGGCTTCATCTACAAACGCGTGCGCGAAGGCCAGCGCGAGGGCGACCCGGTCTGGACCATCGGGCGGGTGACGCTGTGGCCCAACGGATTCTATCTCGGCAACCATTTCGAATGGCGCGTGCCGATCGACGATGAGAACACGCTCAACATCTGCTGGTTCTTCATGCGCGTTCCGAAAGGCCGCGAGCCTTATGTGCAGGACAAGGTCCCGACCTGGGTGAGCCCGATCAAGGAAGCAAACGGCCGCTGGATCACGAGCCATGTCATCAACCAGGATATCATCGCCTGGGTAGGGCAGGGGCGTATCGCCGATCGGAGCAAGGAAACTCTCGGCGCCAGCGATCTCGGTATCGCCATGATGCGCAAGCGCCTGTTCGAGGAACTTGACGCGGTCGGCAAGGGCGCCGAGCCGAAAGCGGTCATTCGCGATCCGAATGTCGCGCGCTCGATTGAACTTCCCAACATCACCAAGAAGACGAGCGTCGAGGGAATTACGCTTGCCGAACACGAGAACTATCCACTGCTCAAGGCGCGCCTTAAGGGCTTTCGCCATTGCTTCGGCCAGCCGCCGGAGGTACGCCGCGCTTTCGAACAGGCAATGGGAATCGCGTAGGGGCGGGTTTCAAACCCGCCCCTACAAGCGATGGGACGAAATAGAGAGGCCGATGGCTCACAGATCGGGCAGCGCTGATTTGCCGCTTCATGGCGGACACGTGCCGCGGTGGCTTGCCGACCGCATGACTCGGCTTGGCGCGGTGATGAGCGAGGCCATCGTGCACCATTACGGGCGCGACGAACTGCTGCGGCGGCTCGCCAATCCGTTTTGGTTTCAATCGTTCGGCGCCGTCATGGGAATGGACTGGCATTCCTCCGGGATCACGACGAGCGTGATTGGCGCGCTCAAGCGCGGTCTTGCGCCGCTCGGCAACGAACTCGGCATCCATGTCTGCGGCGGCCGCGGCAAACATTCCCGCCAGACACCGCAGGAGCTGATCGCGATCGGCGAGCGGGCAGGGTTCGACGGCGGTAAGCTTGCACGGGCAAGTCGCCTTGTGGCCAAGGTCGACAGCGCCGCCGTGCAGGACGGCTTCGATCTCTACCTGCATGGTTTCGTCGTCACCGACGAGGGCCATTGGGCGGTGATCCAGCAGGGCATGAACGGCGAGCGCCGGCAGGCACGACGCTATCACTGGCTCTCGGAAGGGCTCACGAGCTTCCTCGACGATCCCCACGCCGCCATCGACGGCGAGAGCCAGGGCGAGATCGTCAATCTCGCCGACCATCGCGCGAGGAAATCGCGCTGCGCGCAGCTTGAGCTTCTGTCTTCGCTCGGTCCCGACCGGATCGCAGCCGAAGCGTCGAAGCTCGCGAATCCGGAACGGACTGCGAGCGCGGCGCCGCAACCGCTGCTGCCACATCTGATCATGCCGGCGCACCACGACGTTCGCGCCGGCGATGTCGTCGCCCGGCGGCTGCAGGCGAATCTCGCCGCCGCCGCGGAGCGCGGGCCGGCCGATTTTCCTGACCTGCTGCTCACGCCCGGCGTCGGTGCGCGCACCGTCCGCGCGCTGGCGATGGTTGCGGAAGTCCTCCACGGCGCGCCGTGCCGGTTCAGCGATCCGGCCCGGTTCTCCTTCGCGCATGGCGGCAAGGATCGGCATCCGTTTCCGGTGCCGCTCAATGTCTATGACGAGACGATCAGCGTTCTGAAATCCGCGGTACGGCGGGCGAAACTCGGGCGCGACGACGAGTTGGGAGCGTTGCAGCGGTTGGACGAGCAGGCTCGCATCCTGGAGCGCCGCGCGGCAGGTGCTTCCGTCGAGGCGACAATCCTGGAAGAGAGGCGCCGATCCCACGACTATGGCGGTCGCTCGGTTTTCGGCTGGGAGCCGCCGCCGGGGACCGCGGAGCGCCGGGTTTTGCGGCACCGTGAGCGCGCATGAGCCCAAGGTCTGCCCCTAGGCTCGCTCTGGCACTGGTTGCCGTTGCGCTCGGCCTTGGGCGTGCGCTTGCCGAACCGGCGGATGCGCCGCCCAGCGCGCCGACGCAACCGCCAGCGGTCGCGGCAAAAGGCCCGGTCTCGGCCTCCGAAAATTCGCTCTGCCTGCTGATCGAATCGGCGGCGCGCGCCAACGATCTGCCTTACGAATTCTTCGCTCGCGTAATCTGGCAGGAGAGCCGGTTCCGCTCCGATGCCGTCGGGCCGCCAACGCGCAGCGGCGCACGCGCCAAGGGTATCGCCCAGTTCATGCCGGGCACGGCGGCGGAACGCCGCCTGCTCGATCCCTTCGACCCGGTGCAGGCGCTGCCGAAATCGGCGGAATTCCTCCACGAATTGTCACAGCAGTTCGGCAATCTCGGCCTTGCTGCCGCGGCCTATAACGCCGGCCCCAACCGGGTCCGCGACTGGCTTGCGGGCAGCGGGACGATGCCGCAGGAAACGCGCAGCTATGTGCTTGCCATCACCGGCCGAACCGTTGACGAGTGGGCGGCGGCGCGAAACCAGCGGCTCGTCCCGGCGCCGCGTGAGGCACGCGGCTGCGCCGAGCTGATCGCACTGGTCAAGAGCGCGCCCAACCCGTTCGTGCACGAACTGGAACAACGCGTGACGCTCGCGGCCGTGAAGCCGTGGGGCGTGCAGCTTGCCGCAGGGTTCTCCAAGGACCTCGCGCTTTCCGCCTATGCCCATGCGATCAAGGGATTGGGCTCTGTGCTTGAAGGTCACGACCCGAGCATTCTCTCGACCGTGCTGCGCTCGCGCGGCACGCATCCGTTCTATCAGGTGCGCATCGGTGCCGAGACGCGGCCCGAGGCCGATGGCCTCTGCGGCCGCATCCGCCGCGCCGGAGGCGCGTGCCTGGTGCTGCGCAACGAGCAGCGCAATGGTTGATCGTCCGGGGCGCCGATGATGCGGAGCGGCTCGGAATGCGCCTATCTGATAACCGCGTCGTAGGTGGCGTGGGAGCCGATCCAAAACCATAACAAGTCGTCTTCGATCTCTGCCGATAGAACCTCAATACCTGTTTGCGATCGGCAGTTCCTCGGCCGGGAACAGGGTGATCACCCGGCAGCCCTTGTCTGTTACGACGACCTCTTCCTCGATACGGGCGGCGGAATAGCCGTCGGCCGCGGGACAGTAAGTTTCGAGCGCGAACACCATGCCTTCCTTGATCTCGGTCGGGTGATCGACCGAGACGACGCGCGAGATGATGGGCCGTTCATGGAGCGCAAGACCAAGCCCGTGGCCGAATTGCAGGCCAAAGGCCGCCATCTCGTCCGCGAAACCGAATTCCGGCGCCTTCGGCCAGACTGAGCAGACCCGATCCGTGGTGACGCCCGGCTTGATCAGATCGATCGAGGCATCGAGCCACTCGCGCGCCTTCTTGTAGGCATCGTGCTGAGCCGGGGTCGCGCGCCCCGCATTGAAGGTCCGATAGTAGCAGGTGCGGTACCCCATGAAGCTTTGCAGAATATCGAAGAACGCCTGATCGCCGGGGCGAATCAGGCGATCGGTGAAATTGTGCGGATGCGGATTGCAGCGCTCGCCGGAAATCGCATTGATCGCTTCGACGTCGTCGCTGCCGTGGTGATAAAGAAACCTGTTCACTTCAGCCACGATATCGTTCTCGCGTACGCCGGGTTTGAGTTCTTCGTTGATCAGCTGATAGGCACCGTCGACCATCGCGGCGGCGCGGTTGAGGAGCGCGATCTCGTCGGCCGATTTGATCTCGCGGGCCTCCAGCATCACCTGCTGGCCGTCGCGAATGGTAAGGCCGGCGCGTTCCAACTCGAACAGCATCGGCGGTTCGATGATGTCGACGCCGACCGGCATGTCGGCGACTCCTGCTTCCCGGATGAGCGAGGCGATCTCCTCGGCGTGACGTTTCATCAGCCCGAATGCCGGATTGACGGTCCCGCGCAGACCGATGAGTCCGGCCTTGCAGTTCTCCGGTTTGAGCCAGGGCGTGTAGAGCTTGTGATGTACGGCTGCCGAGCCGAAATCCCACAGGATCGGATCGCCGCTGCGCGTAAGCAGCGCCCAGCGCGAGAGCTTGTCGCGCTCCCATTCGCCGATCTTGGTCGAGGTGAGGTAGCGGATGTTGTTGACGTCGAAAACGAGTAGCGCTCCAAGCTCGGATTTCTCAAGCGCCATCCGGGCGCGGGAGAGGCGATAGCGGTGGAGGCGCCGGTAATCGACGCGCTCCTCGAAATCGACGCCCATGATGCCGAGCGCCGGAAGCGCACGCCCCCAGTTGAAGCGGGGATTGATGTCCTCGGCCGTAACCTTGCGGACGCTCTCTTCCATGGGTCTCTCCGTTGGTTCGGTTTGGCCTGCGCGCGCAGGCGCTCTGCCGGATTGTAGCTCGCGAGCCCTTCGAGCGGGAGCCGCCGAAACGTTGCGGCGGTTTTCGGGGAGCCTCATAATGCCGGTAATAAGCCGGCATTGCCCGGAGAAGGCGCCATGAGGGGAACTTGGTCGAAGGGTCCGCCGGCGGCCGCCGATGCGATTTCGCGCGAGTACAATTTCGCGAACGACCTCTTTGGCCGATTCCAAAGTAACGCCTGGCTCGACCGCGTCGCCTATATCGATCAGCGCGGCAGCTGGACCTATGGGCAGCTGCGCTCCCGTGCCGAGCAGTTCAGTCGGCTCCTGGAATCCTTCCAGGTGCGTCCGGAAGAGCGCGTACTCATGTGCCTGCTCGACGGCATCGACTGGCCGACCGCCTTTCTCGGCACGCTTCACGGAGGCCGGATCGCCGTCCCGGTCAATACGCTGCTGACCGAAGACGAATATCGTTTCATGCTGGCTGACAGCCGCGCTCGCCTTCTCGTCGTTTCGCAGGAGCTTTATCCGAAATTCCAAAATCTCGCCGGCGCGACCGAAGGGCTGCGCGTCGTCGTATCGGGCGAGATTGCGCACGGCCATCAGCGCCTCGAAGACCTTCTTGCCGGCACGTCCGCAACAGGCTTCTACCGGCCGCCGCCGACCACCCGCGACGATATCGCGTTCTGGCTGTACACATCGGGCTCGACCGGCAAGCCGAAGGCGGCCGTGCACGTCCACGCCGATCTGAGATTGACCGATGAGCTTTACGCGCGTCCGATCCTTGAACTGACTGAGAGCGACGTGGTCTATTCGGTTGCCAAGCTGTTTTTCGCCTATGGCCTCGGCAACGCCATGACCTTTCCGCTGTCGGCGGGCGCCACGACGGTGCTGCTGCCGGATCGGCCGACCCCCGAAGGCGTCGCACTCATCCTGCGCGAATACAAAGTCACGGTCTTGTTCGGGGTGCCCACCTTCTATGCCGCGTTCCTGGCAAGTCCGGCGGCGCCGGGCCGCAAGGAACTGAGCCTGCGGCGTTGCGTGTCCGCCGGAGAAGCTTTGCCGCCCGAGGTCGGACGCCGCTGGCTTGCGCGCTACGACGTAGACATTCTTGACGGCCTCGGCTCGACCGAGATGCTGCACATTTTCCTGAGCAACCGGCCGGGCGACGTACGCTATGGCACCACGGGGAAGCCAGTGCCGGGCTACGACGTTCGTATCGTCGATGACGACGGCAACGTGATCGCGACGAAGGGGCTGATGGGGGAATTGCAGGTGCGCGGTCCCACCAGCGCGATCATGTACTGGAATAATCGCGAGCGGTCGCGCGCCACCTTCCTCGGCGAATGGACGCGCTCCGGCGATAAATATGTGAAGGACGAGCAGGGTTACTACGTATACTGCGGCCGCTACGACGACATGCTCAAGGTCAGCGGCATGTACGTTTCCCCGTTCGAAGTGGAAGGGGCGCTTCAAAGCCACGCCGACGTTCTCGAAGCCGCCGTGGTGGCATGGCCGGATGAGGAACAACTCATCAAACCCAAGGCATTCGTCGTGCTCAAATCGCCGGAGAAAGCGTGCGAGGCGCTCGCCCGGGCATTGCAGGAGCATTGCAAGGACAAGCTCGCGCCCTACAAATATCCACGCTGGATCGAATTCCGGTCGGAGCTGCCGAAGACCGCAACCGGCAAAATTCAGCGCTTCAGGCTGCGGGCAGAATTCAAATCCAGATGATTTGATCGGCGACAGATGCGAAAAAATACTCTCGGCCGAACCGGGCTGGAAATCTCCGAGCTCGCCTTGGGCGGCGGGATCACCGGCGGGATTCTGATCAAGGCCGACGAGCTGACGCGGATCAGCGCGCTGATGCGTGCGGTTGCGGCCGGGATCAACTGGATCGACACGGCGCCGCTCTACGGCGACGGCGCCTCGGAGGAAACCATCGGGCGCCATCTCTCTGCGATCAGCCCGCAACCCCAGGTCTCGACCAAGGTCCGCATCGAAGCAAAGGACCGCGATGACTTGCGCGGTGCGATCGAGCGCAGCCTGGAAGCAAGCCTCAAGCGGCTGCGCATGGATCGCGTCGCCTTGTTTCAGCTTCATAACCAGATCGGCGCGGCGGTGGGCGAGCGGCCCTCCGTAACCCCCGAGCAAGTGCTCCGCACCGGCGGAATCGCCGACATTCTCGACCGACTCAAGGAGCAGGGGCTTTGCCGCGCGATTGGAATGACTGCCGCGGGTGATACTGCAGCGTGCCTGCAAGTCATCGCAAGCGGCCGCTTCGATTGCGCGCAGGTTTATTACAACGTCATCAATCCGAGCGCCGCGTGGTCACGGCCGCCGCCGGCATGGAAGGCGCAGAATTTCTCGCGGATCATCGCCGCGTGTTTTCGTCAGCATATGGGGATTCTCGCCATCCGCATCTGGGCCGGAGGGCCGCTGGCAAGCGCCAGCCGGCCGGAGCAGCTGAGTGTATTTACGTCGGGCACCGATGTGGACAGCGAGATGCGCCGCGCTGCGGCGGTACGAACGACGCTCGGCCATGCCTATGGTACTGCGGCGCAGACAGCGCTGCGGTTCGTGCTCGGCAACCGCGACCTCTCTACGCGGGTAATCGGCATCAGCGCGCTCACGCATCTCGACGAGGCTCTTGCGGCTCTCGATCATGGCCCGCTGCCCGCCGGGGCGGTCGGCAGGCTCGAGGCGCTGTGGGCAACGGACTTCCGCTAAATGGACTCCAAGGGCTTTCCCCGGGGGCGAAGGGATGCGACATTCCATCCCTTCGCGCCGGCCTGAACAGGTTTTCCAGTAAATCGGGCAGGCGAGCGGGAGGAACTCCATGAGAAACCCTTTGATCTGTTCAATCGCCGCCGCGGCTCTGGTTGTTGCCGCAAATTGCGCGAGTGCCGCCGAGGTCACGCTGATTGCGCCGGGCGGCATCCGGGCCGCCATCAACCAGATGATTCCGGGTTTCGAGCGCAAGACCGGCAACACCGTCAAGGCCACGTTTGGTTCGGGCGGCGGCACCAAAGGGCGCGTGATCAAGGGCGAAGCCTTCGACGTGCCGGTCGTGCAGCCTCCGGTCGCCGAGGTCGTCGCGTCCGGCCATGTGGTCACGGCGAGCGAAACGCCGCTTGCGAACGTCGCGGTCGGGGTCGCCGTGCGTGCCGGCGCGCCGAAGCCCGACATTTCCAATGCCGAGGCAGTCAAACGCATGCTGCTCGGAGCCAAGGCGATCGCCTATCCGAACGCAGCCCGCGGCGCTGCCGCCGGCGTGAGCTTCAACGCTACCCTGCAAATGCTCGGGATCGCCGAGGCGATGAAACCCAAGATCAAGGTCGCCCAGGGCGGAGCCGGCGCGATGGAAATGCTCGCGAAGGGCGAAGTCGATTACGGGCTGACCTTCATCAGCGAGATCATTACCGAGCCCGGCGTCGAACTGGTCGGCCCGCTGCCGCGGGACATATCTCCGCGGACCGAACTGATCGGTTTTATCGGCGCGCAAGCCAAGGACCCGGAAGCCGCCAAGGCGCTCCTTGCCTATCTTTCCGGGCCGGAAGCCGCGAAGGTCTATACCGAGCGGGGAATGCAGCCCGGCCGCTGAGCTCCGTTGACGCCCTACGGCCTCGTGAATACGTCCGGTAACCGAGGCTGTGACATGACTGCAATGGCGCATGCCGAGCGCCGGCTGAGCAACGGGCAGACGCGGATCGATTTCCAGACCGAGCCGTCGCGCTATCGCCATTGGAAGCTCAGGGTCGAAGGCGAGGCGGCGACGCTCCTGATGGACGTCGATGAGAAGGCAGCGCTGTTCGAGGGCTACGAGCTCAAGCTCAATTCCTACGATCTCGGCGTCGACATCGAATTGGCTGATGCACTCGAGCGCGTCCGGTTCGAGCATCCTGCCGTGAGAGTGATCCTGCTCCGCTCCGCCAAGCCGCGCGTTTTCTGTGCCGGCGCCAATATCCGCATGCTTGCCGGCGCAAGCCATCCGCACAAAGTCAATTTCTGCAAGTTCACCAACGAGACCCGCAACGGCATCGAGGATGCAAGCGCCTTTTCCGGCATCAAGACGATTTGCGTGATCAACGGCACCGCGGCGGGCGGCGGTTATGAGCTCGCGCTTGCAGCCGATCACATCATGCTGGTCGATGACGGCGCCGCGGCGGTGTCGCTTCCGGAACTGCCGCTTCTCGCGGTCCTGCCCGGCACCGGCGGGCTCACCCGTGTCACTGACAAGCGTAAGGTACGACGCGATCGCGCCGACGTCTTCTGCACGACCGAGGAGGGCGTCAAGGGTAAGCGCGCGCTCGACTGGGGCCTGGTCGATGAGATCGTGCCGGCGTCGCGGCTTGAAGCCGCGCTTGCCGAGCGCGCCCGGGCATTGGCGGCGAAATCGACCCGACATATCGAGACTGAAGGAATTTCGCTCAAGCCGCTCAGGCGTCAGCGTTCCGAGGCTGCAGCAGCCTACAGCGCGATCTCAATCGAGTTTCAGCGCCCGGAGCGACTTGCGATTGTGACGCTGCGCGGCCCGGATGCAGCGCCGCCGTCATCGGCGGGTGAGATGGTGGCGCAGGGCTGCGAGTTCTGGCCGCTGCGCATTGCGCGCGAACTCGACGATGCTGTGCTCGATATCCGTTTCAATGAGCTCGATATTGCTGCAATCGTGTTCAAGTCGGCGGGTGATCCGAGAAAGGTGCTGGCCTACGAGGATTTTCTCGATGCCCATGCGGATCACTGGCTCGTTCGCGAGATCCGCGGCTTCTGGAAACGCGTGCTCAAGCGCATCGATCTCACCTCGCGCTCGCTCGTTGCGCTGGTCGAGTCCGGCTCCTGTTTTGCCGGCACGCTCGCCGAACTCATCTTCGCCGCTGACCGCTCCTATATGCTGATCGGAAAGCGCGAGGGCGACAACCGGCCGCCTGCGGCGATCGCCCTTAGCGAGGTGAATTTCGGCGCCTATCCGATGGCGAATGGGCTGTCGCGGCTGGCGAGCCGTTTTCTCGCGAGTCCAGCCGAAGTCGAACGCACCAGGACCGAACGCGGCAAGATGCTGGACGGCGAGACTGCCGAGGCGTTCGGTCTCGTCACCTTCGCGCTCGACGACATCGATTGGGAGGACGAGCTGCGCCTGTTTCTGCAGGAGCGCGCGAGCTTCTCGCCCGACGGGCTCACCGGGCTCGAAGCCAATCTCCGTTTCGGCGGGCCGGAGACGATGGAATCGAAAATTTTCGCGCGGCTCACCGCCTGGCAGAACTGGATCTTCCAGCGGCCCAATGCCGTTGGCGAGGAGGGCGCGCTTCGCCGCTACGGGACCGGCCAGCGGCCGGTATTCGATAACAAACGAGTTTGAGGCAGAGGTCAGAACGTATAGACCTTCGGACATCTGATCCCTGACATCTGACATCTGTTAGGAGGCCGCCATGACCGTCGAGATCGTCGATTACTCATCCAGGATACCGAATAATGTCGGGCTTGCGGAAGATCGCCAGATCGCGCGGGCGCTCGAGCGTTGGCATCCGGGCTTCGTCGACTGGTGGTATCAAATGGGACCCGACGGGTTTCAGGACGCGCTCGTTTATCTGCGGACCGCCGTCTCGGTCGATCCGCGAGGCTGGGCGAAATTCGATTACGTGAGAATGCCCGATTACCGCTGGGGAATTTTGCTCGCGCCCGCCGAGGAGGGTCGCCAAATCCCGTCCGGAGGCCACTGCGGCGAGCCCGCCTGGCAGGAGGTGCCCGGCGAATATCGCGCCATGCTGCGCCGCCTCATCACCATCCAGGGCGACACCGAGCCCGCTTCGGTCGAGCAGCAGCGCCATCTCGGCAAGCACGCGCCCTCGCTTTATGACATGCGCAATGTGTTCCAGGTCAATGTGGAGGAAGGGCGCCATCTTTGGGCAATGGTCTATTTGCTGCAGAAATATTTCGGCCGCGACGGGCGCGAAGAAGCCGAGGAGCTGCTCAAGCGCCGCGCCGGCGACGCCGACAAACCGCGCATGCTGGGCGCCTTCAACGAAGCGACGCCGGACTGGCTTTCCTTTCACATGTTCACGTTCTTCACCGATCGCGACGGCAAGATGCAGCTCGAAAGCCTGGCGCAGTCCGGCTTCGATCCGCTTTCGCGCACCTGCCGTTTCATGCTCACCGAAGAGGCGCATCACATGTTTGTGGGCGAGACCGGGATCGGCCGCACGCTCCAGCGCACCTGCGAGGCCATGAGAGAGGCGGGCATCGAGGACCCGAACGAGATCGAAAAGGTCCGCGCGCTCGGCGTAATCGATCTCCCGACGATGAAGAAGAAGCTCAACCTGCACTATTCGATCTCCCTCGATCTGTTCGGTTCGGAAGTATCGACCAACGCGGCAAATGCCTTCAGCGCCAGTCTCAAGGGTCGTTATCAGGAGACGAAGATTGCGGACGATCACAAGCTCGAGACCTCGACTTATCCGGTGCTCAAGCTGGTCGGCGGCGAGATCAGAAGGGTAGACGAGCCGGCGCTCACCGCAATCAACATGCGGCTGCGCGACGATTACACTGCCGACTGCCAGCGCGGGCTCGACCGCTGGAACAAGATCATCGGCAAATGCGGCATCCAATACAAACTGACGCTTCCGCACGTCGCCTTCAATCGCCAGATCGGCGAGTTCAAGGACATCAAGGCGACGCCGGATGGCCGCATCATCGATGAGACGACCTGGGAAAAGGAAAAAGAAACCTGGCTGCCGTCGAAGGACGACGGAGAGTTCATCCAGAGCCTGATGAAGCAGGTCATCGAGCCCGGCAAGTTCGCAGGCTGGATCGCGCCGCCGCGCGTCGGCATCGACAACAAGCCCGGCGACTTCGAATACGTAAAACTGGCAGCGTGAGGCCGGGTTCCACTCAGACTCCACAGCCAAAATTTCTTTGGGGAAAAGCAGATTATTTGTGGTGTCGATCGCGACCGGGCCTGTACAAGCATGATCAGTAGACGGGCACGTACAGAATGGCGCTTGTGTCGGTGCTTTGGGGTGTGGCGCTGCTTTCCATCATTGCGGCCTCGTTCCTGTCCGCAGGCAATACATCCTACCGGCTTGCCCGCAGCGGCCTTGATGTTGCACAGGACGATGCCATCGCCGAAGGGGTGGTAAATCGGGCGGTCCTGGGCCTCGTTGACATTACGCCCGAGAGGCGATGGCGAGCCGACGGTGCTGCCCAATCAATCGATTTTGCGGGCGCCCGCGCCAGAATATCGATCCAGGACGAACTTGGCCGGATCGACATCAACCAGGCCGATGGAGGGCCGCTCGCATCGCTGTTCGTGTCCATTGGCCTGGACGCGCAACAGGCGAGCAAGCTGGTCGATAAAATTCTCGACTGGCGAAGTTCGGGCGAGTTAAAGCGCCTGAACGGAGCGAAGGCCCGAGACTACCGCACCGCGGGCGGCAGTTACCGGCCACGCAACGGACCATTCCAAAGTCTGGATGAACTGAAACTTGTGATCGGGATGAACCCGCGTCTGTTCAATCGTATAGTGCCGGCGCTCACCGTCTATTCGGGGCGTCCGTTTATCGATCCGAAGGTGGCGCCGCCCGAGGCCCTGCGCGCGCTTCCAGGCATGGACTCCGGCAAAATCGCATCCATTCTCGAGGCTCGCGAGGAGCGAGCGGTTGGACCGGCAGGCCCAGCGGAACTGGCGACAGCGCAGGTCGGTCGAGCCTTTACGGTCCACGCCGAAATGGAACGGTCGGATCGCGCGACCGTTTATGAAGCAGTCATTCGATTAACCGGAAACGCCGCGGAGCCCTATTTGATGCTGAACTGGAAACGAGTCGGGGCGCCAAGCCGAGACGATGCTGCAAGCGCGCATCTCACTCCGCCATAGAGCCGGCCGCATTTATTGGAAAGCCTCGGCGCCACGTTGCTGCGTGCAGGCGCTTTCGCACCGTAGCCCATGGCGTATCATATGCGCCTGCCATGGCATCACTGTGGATAAAGATGCAATTCGACAAATCGGCTGTTCTGCTGCAGCGTGGTGCTGTTGCTATCAACTGATTGAACCTTCCAGCCCATGAAATTCTCGCCTTCGCTGACCCAGGCGCCGTGCGGATCGGCCCTGGTGAACAGGTAGGCTTTTTTGATGTTGTGATCGATTACTACTCCGCCGAGCACCAGGCCGGGGTCCTTCTGAACGACTGGAGGCGGTGCGGGCTTTGGAGGCGCAGCAGGCGGGCGCGGCACGAATGGCTCGCGTTTCTTGAAGAATAGCGGACGGCGCAGGGTCTGGTCGTAGGATACGATTGGCTTGGCAAGAACCAATTCAGTCGAACCCGACACCTTCGGCGACCAGTCCGGCGCTCGGACGGGAGATGGGTCCTCTGAGAGGAAAGCATCATCGATGATGGTGGCCAGGAGCCAAGCGTCAATTCCGACCAGCGCCAAAAGGCTTGCCGCTGCCAATGGAGTGATCCGCGACCTCATCGAACGCGCTCCTCGACCTCAACGGCGGCAAAAACCTCGAGGCGTGCCTCGATGATCGGTTCTTCATTCCCGTTCCTGTTCACAGGAGGCGATTGCTTGAGCACGGCCGCCGTTATGAAGAGATACGGCGTGCCGCTTTCAATGGCATAGATGGTCTGGTGTATGGCTCCAAGCGGCCCCTGGATTTCAAGTCGGGCGCCGGCAAATTTGATCTGGTCCATCGTTTTCGAGGGCAGCGCCTGGACTGAGCGTAATCGAGCACCAGTTCTCTCTGCCATCATCTTGACCCTGGTCTGGAGGTCGGCATTGATTGCCCCCTCGTTCGGGCCGATGAGGAACTCTCCTCGCTTAAACTGTGCTTCCGTCTGTTTTGCGACCTCCTGGACGGAAGGCTCTTTCGCAGCAATGGCGTTCAACCGCGCCAGGAACGACATCTGCTCCGCGATCTGCCTGTCTCGAGCCGAAAAGAAATCGCTGATCGGTATCACAACGATGCCCAAGATGAGCAAAACCAATGCGCCATTAGCTATTACGAAAACGACGGGGCGCAACCAGGGAGTACCACGCCACTGGACTTGGTGCATTGTGATCACTTGATCTGATCCCGCGGCTTGATCTTGGCTTGCAAGGCGAAGCGTTCCTTTCCCTCAATTGGGTCTATGGCAATCGGCGCCGTGAGACGTGCATCGGCGAACAACGGTGACTCGTCGAGCAGTGTGACGAGATTTGCCGCCGCTGCGGAAAATCCAGTCAAGGCCAGGTGTTGCTCTCGTTTGGCGGCATCGTCCGAAAGCGCAAGCTCGATGAGCCAAGAATGATTTGGCAACACGCGTGTCGTTTCTTCCCAGACCTCAATCAGCGGGCGTGTATGACTCTTGCGTAAACGGAGACGGACGAGCACGGCTTGCTTCTGCTCAGCCTTATCGAATTCAGACCGCACCTTCTGGGCTATTGATCGAGCAATTGCGACCTGAGCTGTCAGACGGTCCATAATCGCCTGTTGATGCCAGTATTTGACCCCGCCCGCGAGAACTCCCAAAATCACTGTGGTGAGGCCAAGGGCGAACGCCGCTTTTCTGACCCAAGGCCGCCGGCCGGCATGCTCCTGGCGCAAAGTGATGAGCGGCACGTGCGGACTGTCATTCATGTCCGCAGCGCCGATGAAAGCCAACTCGCCAAGTTCGATGCCCAACTGTCGCACGGCTTCCTCAACCAATTCGCGACGGATCAGCCGTTGCCACACGATGATTTTGCCGGCCACGCGGGTTCGGTCTGCCATGTAACCTTGATAAATATCCGACAGGCGAAATGGAGTTTTCAGGGCCAGGTCGCGAGCTAAAACCTCGTCGAGCGAGTGCAACGTCTCGATCGGAAGCGTCAGTTTGCGTTCGAAAAAATCTCTGGCCGGGAGCCTGATCCCGATCGCTACCCGGCTCCGCTCAAGCCCCTGCTCTTGCAGGAAAGTATCAATGCATGCCGCCGAGTACTCGCCGCGGCTCCAGGATTGCGAAGCCAATTCTTCTTGATTTCCGCCGAGCAGCCGGAGGACCACCATCTCCGGTTGCGCAGCGAGCGACAGGGACTTCTGATTGCGCCCGATAATCCACTGCGCCATCCGCTCTGGGAAGAGAGCCAGAAACTCGCTCAGCCACCATCGACCGAGCCGGTTGAGCAGGTCGGGGTCAAGCCACGCAGGCTGGCCGCAACGAAATAGTGCCGATGATGCCATTCACGTAGTTCTAGGTGTTCAGGGGCTGGCGTGCTTGTCGTGGGGGATGCCGATCGCCGTGGAGGACCTCGTTCTGCATTGCGACACTTGAAGATGCGTGTCACGCTAGCCGGACATCTTCAACGCGGATTACGGCCGGTTCACCGGCATGGCTTTCACCAGTTCGCTCGCCGAGAGGGGACTGGACCAGATAGACGGCGCTGGCCGGGCAGGTGCCGCTGTAATTACTGCACAGGATGTAAGCCCAGGTCGTCTGCGTACCGTCGGGGCGGACCTCCGAAATCTTGCGGCCAGGGCTGTCGTAGCTCCAGGTCGTGGTCAGCCCGTTGGGACCGGTATGGCTCGTCGGCTTGCCGAAGCGCGGATCGTATTGCCAACTTTCGCTTTGATTGATCGCATTCCGTGGCCGAAGCCGAGAACTGGCCCTGGGCATCGTAGGTCACGCTCGACGACCGAGTGGCGATATCGATCCAGCTCACCGTCACCTGGGTCTTGTTGCCGTAAGCGTCGAGGACGTAATCGGTTTCCAGTCGATAGGCCGGCTGATTGGGCTCGGCCACCTCCTGGGTGAGCAGGCCGGATGTGGAGTCGTAGGCGAAGCTCGAAGTGCGCGTCGCGTTCGTTTGCGCGAAGCTCGCGCTGACGCACAGTACGCTCATCGCCAGCACGGAGCAAAACGCAGCGCTCAGCCTCGCCTGCTTCATCGTAGCCCCCCGAACTCAAAACACCGCCATCCGCGCTCCCGAAGGAATCGCGCGGCATCAAGCTTCCTAAAAGTGATGACCGCGCGACGGACGTCGCCGGTAACTACCCCCTCAGAACTGCTGGTGATACTCGTACACGTCAGCAGAGCATCACGCGCAGCTATCGTCGCATAAGCGGTCGTCAGACGTCAAACCAATTCGCTTAAATCCACAACCTCATTGCAAGAATTGCATATACTGTGTCATTACATATTTTAGAAACGACGATCGCATCTCATCGAAAAAATGCATGAAGATTAGGTGAAATAAGCTCGGCGCCGTTCCGTCTGTGGATATCTTTTCCAGCCTGTACTTGAAACAGGCATTTTCGTAACCGCCGTCGCTGCGGCTCCGAACTGCAATTGCAAAAGGATCGCGATCATTGCGTCACAGGGCTCGGTTGCACAGAGGCAAATCGTTCAAACAACAGGGAGCAGCTCGTGATTGCCAGTTACTTGCATACCGAGCGGTAATTCCAAGTGCGCCTATTGTATTTGTGGCAAGCGCTTCGGCTTCAGGTACACGACGGCGAGTTGCTGGCGGTCGTCCAAGGCGAGGATCGCGCCCTCCAAGATCTCTGCATACGAACTAGCGACACGACCACTGTCCAGACATACCCACCCTGATTGCTGGTCAACAAAAACCGGCCAACACTCGGAGTTTACGCCTTGTGATACCCCCCTTAAGAATGGCTGATCTCCGATCGCGAATACCTCCAACCGATCTGCAGATCCGGGCAGCACTCTCGACCTAATCCATTCAACATGAGGACAGTATCCCCACACCTTCATGACCTTCCCGTTCTCGTCTACTTCTAAGCTTAGGTCGTTCACAACGACGGATGTGAACCCCGGGAGTCGAGGTTCAACATCGAACGAGAAGTCCCGGGGCCGGTAAATTAGGACGCTTTCGGTCAAGCGGGTTGGCGGAGATCCAATTCGAAACCGCATTCTATTTGGCTGCCTTGAATAGGAAATGGACGATTGTGTTAGTCTGCGGATCGATTACCAGTTCATATGTGCCTTGACTTGCGGCGCTCCCCGCGCCCCACGACGAGTTCCACAAAGTTCCCGGTGCGGTGTACCTTAGATAGCCCGCAACAACATCTGGTGCAACGCTCCCATTTGCGACTATTTCGTTGATCAAGAGTGTGGAACTCATGTAGGGCCGATCTGCCACGTATCCCGCGATCGTTTCGGAAAAGGTATACCCGATCGCCTCTACACCCCAAAGCAGTCCCCGAACGAGAGATCCGACTCCCGTAAGGACCAGGGCAGTGTCCTCAAGGAAAGAGCTTGCTTCGACGCCCTCGGCAAAGCATCCGCTGCCATATGCCGCGTTGCAAATGGTTCCGACTGAATCGGAATACATCGTTGGCTCATAACCCCGTTGAGCATATGACCCCATTTCGTTAAACAAATATCCGAAGGCTCCCGTAATGGCGCCGTTCTCAAACTTGCCGCCGCCGGCGACTGCGGCCACACCGCCGAGCACCGTGTTTGCGAACAAACCAGCAACGAACTGTTGGCTGGTAACAATCGGCCCCGCCGGGTTGATGAATGGCCCGGCCGCGGATGTGACCGCGCCCGCGAGAGCCGAAGGACCACATTTGGCGCCGGATGCCGCTGCCGACGCGCAGCCGACTACGGCATGGCCCGCCACATTCGCGTAATATGAAGACGTGCCAAATGGGGGATCATGCGTTGTAATTTCGCCAACCTCGTAGAAGGCCAAGGCGGTTGCGCCGGCGATGACACCGGCTTTCAGGGCTTGGGTAAGGCTGCCTGTAGTCAGGCCGGCGACAACCGCTGAAGTCACGGTTGCCGCGATTACCGCACAGACCTCGCCGAGGCCCACCAGCGAGCAACCTCCGACCGCGGCGATTTTTATGATGCTGCCGAATATCGGGTTGGACCGCAGGAAGCTGCCGATCGCGTCGAAAAATCCGCTCAGCCAGCTGTATCCGGTTGGATCGGTGAAAGTGAGCGGGTTGTTGCCGACATAGCTGAAGCGGTTCCAGGCTTGGCCGTTGAACGGATCCGGCACGGTGGGGTCGGCGCTCATCATGCGGCCGACGAGCGGGTCGTAGATCCGGCCGTTGAGGTGGACGAGGTTGAAGACCGCAAGCTCTTCCTGGTCGGTGAAGCCCCGCGTGGTCAGGCTGGTGATGCTGCCGGTCGGATCGTCGGTT
>DATBHB010000127.1:0-21703 GCA_036557705.1 Xanthobacteraceae bacterium | reverse complement strand
TACGCCTGTGTCGGGCCGGGGATGCCGCGGGAAATGTCGGGCGTCGCCTTGATGGAGTTCCTGATCTCGCCGGGCGTCACCCACATCCTGTTCGACCGCAACGACTATGCGCCGCGCCGCATCTACACCGATGGACGCGCTTGGCCCAGGATCGGGGACGACGATCGCACCCGACCCGGCTACTCCATCGGCCGATGGATCGACAGCGACGGCAGCGGGCGCTACGACGAACTCCTGGTCGAAACGCGCTATATCCGCAATCCGCGCAACTGGGACCAGAGCGGCATGCCGATGGCCGACGACGACAACGGCGCGATCTTCGAGCGCCTGTTTCTCGACAAGGAGAACCCCAATATCCTGCACGATGAGATGACCACGTTCGATGGTTCGCTCACCCGTCCCTGGACGGTGATGAAGAATTACCGGCGCGCGCAAAAAGTCTGGTGGGGCGAGAACAACTGCATCGACGGCCAGACCTGGGTCACCATCGGCAGCGAAGTCTATTATCTCAGCGGCGACGGCACGATCATGCCGATCAAGAAAGGACAGCCGGCTCCGGACCTGAAATATTTCGAGCAGAAAAGCGAGCAGACAAAGAAGTAGCCCGCGAAGATCCCTGCTCAGGTTTGCGCACGGACGGGGATTATATGTAGGGGCGGGTTTCAAACCCGCCCCGGGCGCGACAAACGCGAATTGTGGGGCTACGCACCAATCGCGATACGTGTAGAGGCGCCTTTTCGCGCGAGCGGCATCTGCCGAGCGAGGGCGGGTTTGAAAACCGCCCCTACAAGCATCCCAATCGTGTGCTGCCTCGCGAAAAGCGTGGTATCGCGCCCGGCCGCAAGCGCGCCCTCTCCCCTGCCCTCGTTGCGGAGCGCAGCGGATTGTGCATTGGATAACGCCAACGCTGCTGCCGGCCGCCCCGCAACTTCCCTGTCGGGAATCCGGCCATGCAACAGGCGGCGAGGGGGACACGGAGGAGCGAGACAAAATGAGACAAAAGAGAGCGTTCTATCTCGGCGTCGCTGCGGTCGCGGTCACGGCGCTCTGGGGCCTTCCCTCGACGCCGGCGAGCGCCCAGCAGGCGGGCGCGGCCGCAGTCACGGTCGGAGCCGCCGACATCGGCGGCGTGGTGCGCAGCGCCAACGGCCCGGAAGCCGGCGTCTGGGTGATCGCGCAGACGAGCGACCTGCCGACCAAATACGTCAAGATCGTCGTCACCGACGACCAGGGCCGCTATCTCCTTCCCGACCTGCCCAAGGCCAATTACGAGATCTGGGTGCGCGGCTACGGGCTCGTCGATTCCGAGAAGGTCAAATCGGCGCCCGGCAAGACCCTCGATCTCACCGCCGTGGTGGCGCCGAATGCAGCGGCGGCGGCCGAATACTACCCGGCGCAGTACTGGTATTCGATGCTGCACATCCCCGACAAGAGCCTGTTCCCCGGCACCGGCCCGAGCGGCAACGGCATGTCGGCCAACGTCAAGAGCCAGGGGCAGTGGCTGGCGCAGATCAAGACCTTCGCCTGCAATTCCTGCCACCAGCTCGGCAACAAGCCGACACGCACGTTCTCGCCGGCGCTGGGCACGTTCAATTCGTCCTACGATGCCTGGTTTCACCGCGTCCAGGTCGGGCCCGCCGCGGAAATCATGGTCCGCGACCTTGGCCAGATCGACACCGAGCGCGCGCTGCGCAATTTCGCCGACTGGACCGACCGCATCGGCAAGGGCGAACTGCCGAAGGCCAAGCCGCAGCGCCCGGCCGGCATCGAGCGCAATGTCGTGATCACGATGTGGGACTGGGGCGACGCCAAGACCTACCTCCACGACGAGATCGCGAGCGACAAGCGCCATCCGACCGTCAACGCCTACGGCAAGATCTACAGCGCCACCGAGGACTCCACCGACAATCTGCCGATCCTCGATCCGCAGGCGAATTCGGTAAGTTATCTCAAGATGGCGCCGCGCGATCCGAAGACGCCCTCGGGCGTATTCATCGCGTCGGGAAATTTCCCGCGGCTGCCGTCGCCCTATTGGGGCGAGGAGATGATCTGGCACAGCCAGACCTCGGTGCATAATCCGATGTTCGATCAGGAGGGGCGCGTGTGGATGACCGCGCGCATCCGCCCGCCGCAGACTCCCGCCTTCTGCCGCAAAGGCTCCGACCAGCCCTCCGCCAAGCTGTTCCCGATGGACACCGCCGCGCGCCAGGCCGCGATGTACGATCCCAGGACGCAGAAGATCTCCTACATCGACACCTGCTTCGGCACGCATCACCTGATCTTCGCCGAGGACGCCGACAACACGCTCTGGTTCTCCGGCGGCGGCGCCCGCGCCCCCGTGGTCGGCTGGGTCAACACGAAGAAGTTTCTGGAGACCGGCGATGCCGCGGCTTCGCAGGGCTGGACCGCCATGATCCTCGACACCAACGGCAACGGCAAGCGCGACGAGGGTTACGTCGAGCCCAACCAGCCGGTCGATCCGACCAAGGACAAGCGCATTGTCGCCGGCCTCTACGGCATCGGCTACGATCACAACGACGGCACCATCTGGGGCTCGGTGCTCGCCTTCCCGGGCGGCGTGGTGCACATCATTCCCGGCGCCAACCCGCCGGCGACCACGCTGTCGGAATATTACGAAGTGCCCTACGACGACCGGCGGGTCGCCGTGAACGGTTTCGGGCCGCGCGGCATGGACATCGACCGCAACGGCGTGGTCTGGGTACCGCTCGCCAGCGGCCACATGGCGAGCTTCGACCGCAAGAAATGCAAGGGGCCGCTCAACGGCCCGACCGCGACCGGCCGCCACTGCCCCGAAGGCTGGACGCTCTATCAGTTCCCCGGGCCGCAGTTCGAAGGGCTCAACGAGCCCGGCGCGGTGCAGTCGAGCTACTACACCTGGGTCGATCAGTTCGACACGCTCGGGCTCGGCAACAACGTGCCGATGGCCACCGGCAACATGTCGGATTCGATCGAGGCGCTGGTCGACGGCAAGTTCGTGACCATGCGCATTCCCTATCCGATGGGCTTCCACGCCAAGGGCATGGACGGGCGCATCGACGATCCCAATGCCGGCTGGAAAGGCAGGGGCGTGTGGTCGACCTATGCCGGGCGCGCCCCCTACCACATCGAAGGCGGCAAGGGCACGACCAGCAAGGTGGTGCATTTCCAGATGCGCCCCGATCCGCTGGCGCGGTAACCTGCTCGCATGCAGCTTTGCTGCATGCGACCACACGGCGGGGAGCGCCCCGCGAAGCCGGACATCGTCGAGTTCAACACGTGTCGAAATGGAGGAACTGTCCCATGTCGCTCATTCGCGGCGGATGCGCGCTATTCACGCGTCGTAGCTTCCTGGGCGCCTTGTTCTCGGCGCTCCTCGCCTTCGTTCTGTTCGATTCCGGCGCGGTGACTGCGCAGACCCGGGAGATCAAGCTTACCGAAAAGCATATCGTGGGCTTCATCGCCGTGTTCCCCGACATGCTGAAGATTTACCAGGGCGCCGATCCGGACAAGCCGGATCCGAAGCTCGATGCCCAGGCCGAAGCTCTCGCCAAAAAGAACGGCTTTGCCAGCCTCGATGAATATGACGACGTATCGGAGAATATCTCCACGATCGTATTGGGCATCGACCCGCAGACCAAGGCGTTCACCGAGCCGCCCGACCAGATCAGGAAGGAGATCGAGGCGATCAAGGCCGACAAATCGATTCCCGCCGCTGCAAAGAACAAGGCGGTGGCGCAGCTCCAGGCGTCGCTGAAAACCGCAAAGCCCATTCAATTCAAGGAGAACATCGCGCTGGTGCTGAAATATTTCGACAAGCTCGCGCCGCTCATGCAGACCTGAGCCGGCGTGCGTCACCCCGCCCGCGCGCGAAACGTCATCCGCGCCGGATTGTGCTCGAAATTGTACGGCAGGCGCTCCGCCGCATAGCCCGCGGCGGCGAGCCTGCGGATAAAATCTGCCTCCGTGTACTGGGCGATGCCGAGCGTGCGCCGCAGTTTGCGATAGGGCGACACCGCGGTGCGGGTAAGCCCGGCGAGCGCCGCGAGCAGAAATCCGTTATCGGCGGCGTAGCGCAGAAGTGCGGCGACATCGCTTGCCGCGCCGACGCCGGGCGGAATCACGTCGGCAACAATCAGCGTGCCGTTTGCCGTCAGCAGCCGCCGCCACAGCGCCAGCAGGCGGTCGAACTCGGCCGCCGTCAGATACTGGATCACGGAATTGGCGACGATCAGTTCAATGCTGTTCGCCGGCTCCTTTTCCAGGTCCTCGGGCGAGGACACTCTGATGCGCGCCGTGCCGGCGAAGCGCCGCTCGAGCGCCGCGCGGACGGGAAGCGCCTGATCGCAGAGCAGCACTTCGCCGGCGGCCGCGGCCACGATGTCGGCGTGTATCTGTTCGCCGCAGCCGTAATCGAGCACGCGCGCCTTTGGGCCCGGAACCAGGGCGGCGATATGTCTTGCGATATCGCGGCAGTGAACGTCCTTGTGCCGGGAATTGACGTAGATCGAATGATCGCTCGCCCAGAATGATTTCCAGTCCGACAAGGTCGCCTCCGGTTACTACGTCACAACTTCGCAGGGCGGGCAAAGGCGCAACGCGCCAAAAGCGCGTGCGCCGTGCCCACGCGGGCACGTTCGTAGGGTGGGCAAAATCGCCTTGCAACAGTCTCGACCTAAGCCATGGCGTCGGGGCGATTTTGCCCACGCGGTCCATTCCGCGAAGGATCGTCCGCGTGGGCACGGCGCGCGAAGGACCATCGATTGGATCGGAGGTCGGTGGCGCGCCTTTGCCCACCCTACGCGACACGTTCGTAGGGTGGGCAAAATCGCCTTGCAACAGTCTCGACCTAAGCCACGGCGTCGGGGCGATTTTGCCCACGCGGTCCATTCCGCGAAGGATCGTCCGCGTGGGCACGGCGCGCGAAGGACCATGCATTGGATCGGAGGTCGGTGGCGCGCCTTTGCCCACCCTACGCGGGCACGTTCGTAGGGTGGGCAAAATCGCCGTGCAACAGTCTCGACCTAAGCCACGGCGTCGGGGCGATTTTGCCCACGCGGTCCATTCCGCGAAGGATCGCCCGCGTGGGCACGGCGCGCGAAGGACCATCGATTAGATCGGAGGTCGGTGGCGCGCCTTTGCCCACCCTACGCGACACGTTCGTAGGGTGGGCAAAATCGCGTCCGCGAAAGCTTCCACCCGCGCGGCCGCTGCCGCGGTTTTGCCCACGCGGTCCATACCGCGAAGGGTCGTCCGCGTGGGCACGGCGCGCGAAGGACCATGCATTGGCTCGGAGGTCGGCGGCGCGCCTTTGCCCACCCTACGCGACAGGCGTGCGCCGTCTTCGGGTCTTCGCCACGCGCCTTTGCCCACCCTACGCGGCTACGCGGCCTGGTGCTGGCGCATCAGTCCGGTGAAGCGCTCGAAGAGGTAGCGGCTGTCGCGCGGCCCGGGCGAGGCTTCGGGGTGATACTGAACCGAAAACACCGGCCGGTCGGCAAGCGCGATCCCGCAATTGGAGCCGTCGAACAGCGATATATGCGTCTCGACGGCGCTCGCCGGCAGGCTCGCGCGATCCACTGCAAAGCCGTGGTTCATCGACGTGATCTCGACCTTGCCGGTGGTGAGATCCTTTACCGGATGGTTCGCCCCATGATGACCCTGATGCATCTTCACGGTCCGCGCCCCGACCGCGATGGCGAGCATCTGGTGGCCGAGGCAGATGCCGAAGGTTGGGATGTTTCGCTCGACGATGCTCCTGATGACCGGAACCGCATAGTCTCCGGTAGCGGCCGGATCGCCTGGTCCGTTGGAGAGAAATACCCCGTCGGGGCGTAGCGCCACGATGTCCTCGGCCGAGGTTGTCGCCGGCACCACCGTCACCTTGCAGCCGTTCGCGGCAAGGAGGCGCAGGATGTTGCGTTTGATGCCGTAGTCGATGGCGACGACGTGAAACAGCGGGTTTTCCAGCCGCCCATATCCTTTCCCCCACACCCACGGCGTCTCGTCCCAGGTAAATCGCTGGCCGCTGGTGACCATCGGCACGAGATCCATGCCGACGAGGCCGGGCCAGTCGCGCGCTTCCTGCCGCAGCGCATCGAGGCCGAACTCTCCGTCGGGCGCATGCGCAATCACGGCATTGGGCATCCCTCGCGCGCGGATGAGGCCGGTGAGCGCCCGCGTGTCGATGCCGCAAAGGCCGATCACGCCGCGCGCCGCAAGCCAGCGGTCGAGGTGGCGCGTGGCACGGTAGTTCGAGGGCCTGCTGATCGCGCTATGCAGCACGACGCCGCGCGCGCCGGGGGTTGCCGCCATGCTGACGGTCTCGATGTCCTCCTCGTTGGCGCCGACATTGCCGATATGCGGGAACGTGAAGGTGATGATCTGACCCGCATAGGACGGGTCGGTCAGGATCTCCTCGTAACCGGTCATTGCCGTGTTGAAGCACACTTCCCCGGCGGCATGGCCGGTCGCGCCGAAGCCAAAGCCTTCGAGCACGGTGCCGTCGGCGAGAACGAGGAGCGCCGTCGGCTTGGGCTCGCTCCAGCGATCGTCGGCCTCGTTTTGGGTCATGGCCTTTTAGTTGCGTATCGCGGCCGATGAGGCAAGGGCCCTTGAAGATGCGCAGGGTGGGCAAAGGCGCGACGCGCTTTAGCGCGTGCCATAGCCCGTCGACAAGGCGGGCATAAACGCCCTTGATGCCCACGCCGACACCCGCGCGTGGGCACGGCGCTGCTTTCTACGTGTGGCGCGGTTCGTGCGCGCGGACCGCGCCTTTGCCCACCCTACAAAAGCCGCCGGCGTTGTGTGGATAGCCGGGACGGTCTCGGCCGTTAACGGCGCGCTGCCGCGTTCGCGCTATAATCCGAACCGACGTGCTGAGTCGCGAGCGACACCGCCCATGCGCTTCCCGCAGCAATTTCTCGACGAGATCAAGGCCCGGCTTCCGGTTTCGGAGGTGGTGGGCCGCCGCGTCAAGCTGCGCAAGGCCGGCCACGAGTGGAGGGGACTTTCGCCGTTCAACAAGGAGAAGACGCCGTCGTTTTTCGCCAACGATCAGAAAATGGCCTGGTTCGATTTCTCCTCGGGGAAGAACGGCAGCATTTTCGATTTCGTGATGCTCACCGAAGGGGTCTCCTTCCCGGAGGCGGTGGAGCGGCTCGCCCAGCAGGCCGGGATGCCGCTGCCGAAGGTTTCGGCCGAGGAAGAGACGCGCCAGGCGCGCCGGCGCACGCTCCACGACGTGGTGGAAGTCGCGGCGCGGTTTTTCGAGGCCTCGCTTTGCGGCCGCGCCGGAGGCAAAGCGCGCGCCTACCTGGCCGAGCGCGGGATCGATGCGCCAACGCAGGTGAAATTTCGCCTGGGCTATGCACCGGCGGAGCGTTTTGCTCTCAAGGAGCACCTCGGCAAGGAGGGCATTGCGGTCGAGGACATGGTCGAGGCCGGGCTGCTGGTTGCGGGCGAGGACATTCCCGTGCCTTACGATCGCTTTCGCGATCGGATCATGTTTCCGATCGCCGATCTGCGCGCGCGCGTGATCGCCTTCGGCGGCCGCGCGCTCGAAAAGGATGCGCCGGCGAAATATCTCAATTCTCCTGAGACGCCGCTCTTCCACAAGGGTGCGACGCTCTACAATGCCGCAGCCGCCCGCCTGGCCGCTCACAAGGGGGCTCCCGTCATCGCGGTCGAGGGCTATGTGGACGCGATCGCCATGGCGGCTGCCGGCTACGAGGCGACCGTGGCGCCGCTGGGGACTGCGCTCACGGCCGAGCAGCTCCTGCTCCTGTGGACGCTCGCCGACGAGCCGACGCTGTGCTTCGACGGCGATGCCGCCGGCCGGCGGGCGAGCCTGCGCGCGGTCGATCTCGCCTTGCCGCTGCTCAAGCCGGGCAAGAGTCTCAAATTCGCGTTTCTGCCCGAAGGCTGCGATCCCGACGATCTGGTGCGCTCCGGCGGGCGCGACGCCGTCGCCGAAGTGCTTGGCGCCGCACGCCCGCTCGCCGAGGTGCTATGGATGCGCGAGAGCGAGCGTTCCCTCGATACGCCGGAGCGTCGGGCGGCGCTTGAGAAGCGGGTCGACGAAGTGACCGCCACGATCGCCGACAGCGCGGTACGAAAATACTATCGCCGCGAGTTCAGGGAGCGGTTGTTCGCCCTATGGGGTGGATTCGGTGCGCACATGGGTGGGCAAACGGGTGCGCAAATGGGTGCGCAAAAATTTCGCCAATCCGGCAGGGTTGCGGCGAGTCCGCGCGGCGATCGCGAAGGCCGCCGCCTGCCTCCCTCCTACCTTTCGCCGCGAGCGGGCCGGGCGGGGGTGGGGCCGGGGCTGGGCGGCGGCGGCGAGCGCCGACGCCCAGCCGGCGCCGTCTCCAGGGACGCTCCCTATGTGGTTGCAAGTGCGCAACTGGTCTCGAGTCCCTTGCTGCGCGGCCACGGCGCCGCGGTCCCGCGGCGGGAGGCACTCATTCTCCAGGCCGTCCTCAACCATCCGTGGCTGGCCCACGACCATCTGGAGGAGCTGGCCGGACTCGAATTTCGCCATGCCGACGCCCAGCGGCTCAAGAGCGTCCTCCTGGATATTCTGGCCCATGGTCTCGAAGCCAATGGTCTCGAAGCCAATGGTCTCGAAGCCGACCCGCAAAAGTTGCGCGCCGCGCTCCTCGACCACGGCCACGAGAGCCTTTTGGCGCGCATCGAGAAAGCAATAACCACGCCCGACGTCTGGGGCGCGGGGCCGCAGGCGGCGGGAGACGATGTGCTCATGACCTGGAAACAGCTCGTCGCCTTGCATCGCCAAAGCCATTCCTTAATTAAGGAACTCCATAATGCCGAGCAGGCTTTAGGCCGCGATACGACCGAGGCCAACTATTCCTGGTTGCAGGATGTCAAGGCCCGGCTCTCGGCCACCGAAGGAATCGAGGCATTGATCGAAGGATTTGGGACTTCGTCGGGGCGAGGAGCGCCAAGTTGGTGAGAGGTGGCGCAAAAGTTCCCCGGGCCCAAGGGGGAACGCAGGGCCTTGGGTTTCGCGATCAGAACCGCTAAGCGGAGAATTAAGGACCACTCGGGCGTTTCGGGAGTTCGGATCGGATCGGGGGTGGCGCTTGCCGGCGCCGTCCCATCGGGCCTTGGCCCTATCGCATGTGGCACGTGGCATATGGGATATGGCAAGGACGCGGGCGGGTGTGGGTTTCCCCACAGGTTGGGGGACGTGAGGAGACATTGAATGGCGAGCAAGGTCAAGGCGACCGCGACAGACGACAAAAAAGAGGAGACGCCCGAAAAGGAGATCTCCGATACGCCGGATGCCCCGCTGCCGCTGCTCGACCTCTCCGATGCCGCCGTCAAGAAGCTCATTCGCAGCGCCAAGAAGCGCGGCTACGTGACCGTCGACCAGATCAACTCGGTGCTCCCTTCTGAAGAAGTCAATTCGGAGCAGATCGAGGACGTGCTGGCGATGTTCAGCGAAATGGGGGTCAATGTCGTCGAGACCGAAGAGGCTGAGTCCGACGAAGAAGCCGCGCGCGAAGAGCAGGAGGAAGAGACCGAATCCGAAAGCAGCAGCGAATTGGTCGAGGTGCAGCGGAGCGTTCCGGCCAAATCGGAAGCCAAGGAGCCGGCCGAGCGCACCGACGATCCGGTGCGCATGTATCTGCGGGAAATGGGTTCGGTCGAGCTTCTCTCCCGCGAGGGTGAAATCGCCATAGCCAAGCGGATCGAAGCCGGCCGGGAAGCGATGATTGCCGGGCTGTGCGAGAGCCCGCTCACGTTCCAGGCCATCATCATCTGGCGCGACGAGCTCAACGAAGGCAAGGTCTTCCTGCGCGACATCATCGACCTCGAAGCCACCTATGCGGGTCCTGACGCCAAGGCCATTCCGGCGCCGGTTGGGCCTCAGGGCCAGCCGATCGTGGCGGGGATTTCGATTGCCGTAGAGCCGCCGCAAACGGCCGCGCCTGCCATGGCGCCGATCGGCGCGACGCCTTTTCCGGGCGCCGATGCGTCGGGCGACGATGAGATTGATCCCGCCGATCCGGGCGATCCTGCGGAGGAAGCCGAGCCCGTCGAGGCCGCCGATACCGGCAATGGGGCCGACCTTGAAGATCGTGCCGATGCCGAGGATCAGCAAAAGGCCGAGAGCGCTCCCGAAGGCGATTTCGATGACGACATGGAGAACTCGCTTTCGCTCGCCGCCATAGAAGCCGAGCTCAAGCCCAAAGTGCTCGAAACCTTCGATACGATCGCGAATGAATACAAACGGCTGCGCCGCCTTCAGGACCAGGACATTCAGTTCAAGCTCAAGAGCACCTCGCTCTCTCCCGCCCAGGAGCGCAAGTACAAGAAGCTCAAGGACGAGATCATCGCCGCAGTGAAATCGCTGCGCCTTAATCAGGCGCGCATAGATTCGCTGGTCGAACAACTTTATGACATTAATAAACGGTTGGTCGGGTATGAGGGGCGCCTGATGCGCCTTGCCGAGAGCCATGGCGTCTGCCGCGAGGATTTCCTCAAACAGTATCAGGGATCGGAACTCGACCCGCGCTGGCTCAACCGGGTGTCGAAGCTTTCCGCCAAGGGCTGGAAGGGTCTGGTCGCCAACGACAAGGACAGGATCAAGCAGTACCGCCAGGACATCCAGGCGCTGGCCGGCGAGACCGGGCTTGAGATCCAGGAATTCCGCAAGATCGTGCAGATGGTGCAGAAGGGCGAGCGCGAAGCCCGCCAGGCCAAAAAGGAGATGGTAGAGGCCAATCTTCGCCTGGTCATATCGATCGCCAAGAAATACACCAATCGCGGCCTCCAGTTCCTCGACCTCATCCAGGAAGGCAACATCGGCCTGATGAAAGCGGTCGACAAGTTCGAGTACCGCCGCGGATACAAGTTCTCGACCTATGCGACGTGGTGGATACGCCAGGCGATAACCCGCTCGATTGCCGACCAGGCGCGAACGATCCGCATTCCCGTGCACATGATCGAGACCATCAACAAGATCGTGCGCACCTCGCGCCAGATGCTCAACGAGATCGGCCGCGAGCCGACGCCCGAAGAGCTTGCCGAGAAGCTCGGGATGCCGCTCGAAAAAGTGCGCAAGGTGCTCAAGATCGCCAAGGAGCCGCTCTCGCTCGAGACGCCGATCGGCGACGAGGAGGACTCCCACCTCGGCGATTTCATCGAGGACAAGAACGCCATTCTGCCGATCGACGCGGCGATCCAGTCGAATCTGCGGGAAACGACGACGCGCGTTCTTGCCTCGCTTACCCCGCGCGAGGAGCGCGTGCTGCGCATGCGCTTCGGCATCGGCATGAATACCGATCATACGCTCGAAGAGGTGGGCCAGCAGTTCTCGGTGACCCGCGAGCGCATCCGCCAGATCGAGGCCAAGGCGCTGCGCAAGCTCAAGCACCCGAGCCGATCGCGCAAGCTGCGGAGTTTTCTCGACAACTGATCGAGCCTCCGCGACCGAACGCTCCATAGGCGCAAAACAGCGATCGACCTATCATGAGCGCGGCCGCCCCGTTCGCGGCCGGCCAGAACAGGGAGAACAACATGAAAGCCTTACCGTTCGCTGCTGCCGCCACTGGCGCGCTCGTTGCCGCATGGTTCGGATCGCCGTCTGCTGCCGACGTTATTTCCGATTGGAATACGGCGATGATACCGCCCCCGCCCGAGCTGAAGGAGGTTACCGCCGATCCTTCGACCACAGCGCTTCTGCTTCTCGATATCATGAAAGCAAATTGCACGAGGCGCCCGCGCTGCGTTGCCGCGGTCCCCAGCATCAAACGGCTGCACGATGAAGCGCGCGCCCACAACATGGTCGTGTGGTACAGCCTCGTCGGCTCCAACGGCAAGGCGACGCCTGACGACGTCATGGATCCCGCGATCAAGCCGCGCGCCGGCGAGTGGTATCGTCAGGGCGGCCCGGACAAATTCCTGGGCTCCACGCTCCAGCCGGTGCTCAGGGAAATGGGCATCAAGACCGTGATTATCTGCGGCAACTCGTTCCAGGGAGCGACCGTGGGTACCGCATCCGGCGCGGCGCAGCGCGGCTACAAGGTCATCGTTCCGGTGGACTGCTCGGCGGGCGAGGACGAATATCACGAGCAATATGCAGCGTTCCACCTGGCCAAGGGCGGCCCCGCGGGTGTCACCAACAACGTCACGCTCACGCGCAGCACGATGGTCAAATTCTGAGCGCCTGGCGCTTTCCCAAACTCAGGAATATCAGTCGGCTGCGGCCGGGGTTCGAGGGATGCGCTCGCGCCATGGGCGCAGCCGACGTGCGCACATCAAGCGGCCTATAGCGGGGTGTTGCACCAGCAACTGGAATTCGTGAAGCTTTATCTGTTGATTCTCGGAGCCCGACAAACTCGGGCTGGCCGGGAATCTGCCTGCAAATTTTTCACTTTATGTTCTATTCACGCGTCTTACCAATTCGGACGAGGGGCAGAGAATGGCGCCGAGGCGTTCGCGGGGCATGCAGCCCGGCTTTGCTGCACGGTATCTCTCGCTGGATTTGGACGGTGCAGACTCGCAGGCCTCACGACCGCAACAAACCTCATCCGACAGTTCCTCAGCAGCCCAGATTGCGCGCGCGCGTGCCATCGCCTTTCGCCTGACGGCAGCTTGGTGGCGAGCGCTCACTAACGAATATCGTGACCAGCCCCTGAGGGAATTCTTCGAGAAGCCACAGGCCTATGAGTTAGGAAGTTCGGATTTGGCGCTCGCCGACAATCTGGGACATGCCGCCGCTCGACTTTCGGCGGATCTCGGCGCGTATCAGATTGGAATCGCTTACACAAAATTGCTTCCGCAAGATTATCGGGCGCGATACGGAATCTATTATACACCTCCGAGCTTGGCTAACCGGCTCATCGACCAAGCGACGGAGGCAGGGGTCGACTGGACCTCTGCCCGCATCCTTGATCCCGCATCGGGTGGCGGCGCATTTCTCGCTCCGGTCGCGCGCCGGATCATCAAAGAATTGCACGCTTGCAGCCCGCGGATTCTTCTGGAAAACATCGCGGCGCGCTTGCGCGGGTTTGAAATTGATCCGTTTGGCGCATGGCTGTCTCAAGTTGCCCTCGACGCAATACTCTTGCCAATTAGTCTCGAAGCGAAGAAGCAGCTTCCCGTCGTCGTCTCGATCTGCAACACCCTCGACAAGATTTCCATCGCTGAGTTTGATCTGGTAATCGGCAATCCCCCCTATGGGCGCACTCGACTCGATTCGTCTGCGCGCACGGCTTATCAACGCAGCCTTTACGGTCACGCAAATCTCTACGGATTGTTCACCGACTTGGCGTTAAGATACGCTCGGGACAACGGAATTATTGCATTTGTCACTCCGACAAGCTTCCTGGCGGGAGAATATTTTAAAAATCTCAGAGCGTTGCTGGCCCAAGAAGCGCCCCCGGTGACCATCGACTTTGTCTCCGTTCGCAAGGGCGTCTTCGAAAATGTCTTGCAGGAGACCCTTCTGGCTACCTACCGTCGCGGCGCGCCAGCCGCTCCTATAAAAGTATTTGAGGTTCGTCCGTCACTCTCTGGAACGCTAGAGATTAGTACAGTCGGCACGAGCCGGCTCCCGGCTGATCCATCACAGCCATGGCTTCTTGCGCGCGAATCCGTGCAGGCCCCCCTGGTGAGCCGGTTGGCAAAGCTACGGAACCGGTTGTCCGACTGGGGATACTCGGTGAGTACCGGCCCCCTGGTTTGGAACCGCCACAAAGACCAACTTGTCACGCGGCCGGGCGGAAAACGCTTCCCGCTCATTTGGGCGGAGGCAGTGACATCCGATGGACGCTTTGTCTGGCGAGCAGAGAAGAAGAATCACGCTCCTTATTTCGAAGCACGCAACGGAGACGACTGGCTTATCACGAATTGCCCCTGCGTGCTTGTTCAGCGTACCACGGCGAAGGAGCAGAACCGTCGGTTGATAGCCGCCGCTCTGCCGCCCCAGTTTGTCTTTCGTCATGGCGCCGTTGCCGTTGAAAATCATCTCAACATGGTCAAGCCGATCGGCAAGAGGCCGCCGGTTTCGACCGAGGTGCTGGCCAAATTTCTGAATAGCGCAGCGGCCGATAGAGTTTTTCGATGTGTGTCAGGGAGCGTGGCCGTGTCGGCGTATGAGTTGGAGGCGATGCCCCTTCCTCCACTGGATAATCTCGATGACTTGGTTCGCTTGGTCAGGAAGGGCGCTCCGCGAGATCAGTTGGAAGCCGCCTGCATGCAAATTTACGGGGAGCACATCTGATCGTGTCTGGGCTTCCGCCTTACATCACTCGCGATCAGATTGCCGAGCGCCTGCCATCATCCCACCCCCTCGACAATGCGGAAGTCGCGCTCGCCCGCCTTGGCGAATACTTTGAGCGCCTCCTGGTAAGCCGGCCCGTCGTGGCAGGCGACCGCCGCAGCGACGCTGTCGAACTCGACCACAACAACGCGTTCCAGGAGTCCCGCCTCATAGGCCTTGGCGGCGGTGCCGCGCGCAAGAAAGCGCCCGCCGGCCGCGGTAATCGCCGGCCCGGCGAGCTTTGCGTAAGCGGCGAGCTGCTCCGGGCTTGTGATCGAGCGATAGAACGATATCCAATAGGCCTTTGCCATGATGATCTCCCTCAGCCTCCGACAGCTGCGCCTTAAATGTGGCGGGGACCTTATTATCGGATTGCCGTGGCGAAGTCCCGCGGGTTGCGGCCTCTCTGATTTGCGCTACCATCCGGGGCATCCGGCGCTTTCGGACAGGAGGGCTCGTCATGGTGAGATTGCTGGCATTCATCGGTGTGCTTGCGATTCTCGCCGCGGCTGCGGGTGCCGTCTTCTTTCTCGGCGGGTTCTACAATGTTGCCGCGACCGCGGAGGACACCGGCTTTGTCGGCTGGGCACTCGCGCAGACGCGCGCGGCTTCGATCGCGCGTCATGCGACCGACATGCCGCCGGTCTCGCTTGAAGACCCAGCGACCGTGCAGGCCGGGGCGCACGCATTCAACGAGCGCGGCTGCGTGCATTGTCACGGGGCGCCCGGCGTCATGTGGTCGAAATTCTCGGAGGGGCTCAATCCCGATCCTCCCGATCTCAAGGATATCGCCAACGAAATCGAGCCGCGCCAAGCCTTCTGGGCGGTCAAAAACGGCATCAAGATGAGCGGAATGCCGAGCTTTGGCGCGCAGGACGTGCCGGATCGGGAGATCTGGCAGATCGTGGCTTTCGTGAAGAAGCTGCCGACGGTATCGCCCGACGACTTCAAGTCCTGGACGTCCCAGCCGACGCAGCCGGGCAGTCCGCCAGCAGCGACGCCGCCAGCGGCAAATTCGCCAGCGGCAAACCCGCCTGCGGGAAATCCGCCAGCGGCAAATCCGCCGCGCTAGGAGCCATCTTTCCGTTCGCGTGTCGATCGTGCATGGTGCCGTCCGCAGGTATTGCGCGTCGGGACATCATGAAAATCGGTATTTTCGATCACGTCGAGCGCGCCGATCGCCCGATCGCGACTACATTCGATGAGCGGTTGAGGTTTGCCGCCGCGGCCGACGAGGCCGGCATCTACTGCCTTCATGTTGCCGAGCACCACGCCACCCCGCTCAATCTGGTGCCGGTCCCCGGCGTCTATCTGGGCGCGATCGCGCGCACGACAAAGCGCATGCGCCTTGGACCGATGGTCTATCTGCTGCCGCTCTATTCGCCGCTGCGCCTCGCCGAGGAAATCTGCATTCTCGACCATTTGAGCCACGGGCGGCTGGAGGTCGGCGTCGGCCGCGGCGTGTCCCCATTCGAGCTTGGCTTCCACAAAATTGCGCACGCCGATTCGCGCGACATCTTCATCGACGCGTTTGCATGCATGACGGCGGCCCTCGCCGGCGAGACGTTGAGCTATTCGGGTAGGCACTACAGCTATTCGAACGTGCCGATGGCGCTGCGTCCATTGCAGCAGCCGATGCCGCCGTTCTGGTACGGCTCCTCGAATACGACCGGCGCCGCCTGGTCGGGCGCGCAGGGCATGCATTTCGTCGCCAACGGTCCGACCGGCTACTGCAAGCCCAACATCGATGCTTACCGCGAGGCGCTGGCAAAGCGCGGCGCTCCGGCTTTCCCGAAGCCGGAATTTCGCGGCGGGAGCGCGGTCGGCGTGCTGCGCCATATCGTTGTTGCGGAAACCGACGGCGAGGCGCGCCGCATCGCCAAGCCCAACATCGCGCATCATGTCAACAGCCTCAATTGGCTGCGCAATCGTTTCGCCCAGAACGAGTCGAAACTGCGCGGCTTCGTGCCCCGCGGCGTCACTTTCGGAGACTGGGAGAAGGACGGCATGGCGATTGCCGGCTCGCCCGAGACGGTATGCGCCGAAATCGAGAGGCAGGCCGCGGAGCTCGGAATAAATTATCTGCTCAGCTATCCCTTCTTCGGCGCGATGACGCTCGACGAGGCGCTGCGCTCGCTGGAGCTTTTCGCGAGTGAAGTGATGCCCAAGATCGAAAACCTGTAGGTGGTGGGTATCTTCCGGCGTCAGCTCGGTCAGATGTCTCTCAGTTACGAAGGACTGTTACTGGGGCGCCGTCTCCCGAACCGAGCTGGCGCGAATATGTGCGACCGTTCCCGGTTTGCTCTCCGGGATCGCAGCGAGTACCGCTGGCATCAGCGGCCGAAGCACAACTATGTCGTTGCTCGGAGCATGAACCACAATTACTGCCAGGGCCACGCCAGCGAAGTTCTGCTGATATTCGAGGTTGCGATCAACCGTGAGGAAAAGATCAAATTGCCCTGCGGCGAGTTTAAGCAATTCACCGTTTTTCACGCCCGCCCACCCTGCCTCGGCAACGGTCTTGACTTGGTGGCCAAGGAGCTCCCTGCCCAAAGCGCGTGGAACGCACTCGTCAAGCAGCACGCGCATCGGCAATCAAATGGGCTTTCGCCTGCTCCAGAGCGGCGACAGCAATTTCTCGCGTAACGGTGGGGAAGTCGTCAAGAAACTCTTTCAGCGAATGCCCCCCCTCAATATAATCAATTAGCGCTTGTACGGGAACGCGCGTCCCAACGAACACCGGAGTGCCGCCTAGGATGTCAGGATCCGAGTGAACGACAGACGACTTCTTCATGGCGCAGCACCTTTCAAGCAACGCAGCCATCCTACTCCATCTGTCTGAAGGGGCTAGCCAAAATAGCGAGCTTCAGCAAGCAGGTTGAGTGGACATGGGGCCATGTCAGGCTCCCGGCTTGGGGGCGGCCAGGTTTTTCGAGTCCGAGAGGGCGGGTTTGAAACCCGCCCTACGAGTCTCGCGAAGCCGTTGCGATCCGGCCCTTTTTTCCCGAGCTTTCACCGAGGATGGGACCGGGCTGGCTTGGCCCCCGGACGCACTTCAGGCAGACGGCGCCGCTTCCCGCTCCCGACGCGCCGGCGTGCTCTGGTGGCGAGGCGTATGCCTTGCGGAAACGTTGAATTTCGCCGCCAGAGTCGGCGGGGACGGCACGGCGACGTTCCTGGCCAGTCCGAGCAGCATCAGAATGCGGATGAACAGCCAAGTCTGATCGATCTCCCACCACTTGTGTCCATGCCGTGCGGAGCGGGAGTCGGCGTGATGATTGTTGTGCCAGCCCTCGCCGGCCGTAACCAGCGCAATCAATGCGTTGTTGCGGCTCACGTCGGAGGTCTCGTAGTTGCGATATCCCCAGACATGGGTGACCGAATTGACCGACCATGTGAAATGCCAAACCACGACGGTCCGAAGCGCCGCGCCCCAGATCAGGAGACTCGAACCGAACTGCACCGCGTCCTGCGTGCTGCCCCCTGGCAGAATGACGACGCCATATCCAACCGCGAAGTACACAAGCCAGGACGCAAGGGCGATTTTCATCCAGTTGCTGCGCCGCTCGATCCACGCATAGAGCGGATCCCGTATGATGTCCTTGGCGTAGCGTTCGATCAGCGGTTGACGCCGCATGTCCTCCATCTTGACCAACAGCCAGCCCATATGCGCCCAGAAAAACCCTGCGAGCGGGCTATGCGGGTCTTTTTCTTCGTCGGCAAATTGATGATGCCGGCGGTGCACCGCCACCCAATGGGGTGGCGAGTCCTGCACGCAGCACACGCCGAGGAGTGCAATCGCGTGCTCGAACCAAAGCGGGCAGGAGAAGCCGCGATGTGTCAGCAGCCGATGGTAGCACAGATTGATGCCGACCATGCCGAAGACGTATATCCCGGCAACGAGCAGGACAACGCCCGTCCAGCTGAAGAACCAGGGAAAGAACGCCAGCGCGGCGATGAGATGGATGAAAACAAATCCGTAAACATTGTCCCTTTTCCATCTCATGGATGCTTCCCCCCACTCCGTGACGTCATCACGCCGCGGCCAAGACGCTGTTTGCGGCCCGCGCCGCGAAACCCCAGCCAACCGATTCTGCGCCCGGCATACTAGCGGTAAAGATCGGCGCGCGACAGCGGCAAGTTGGCGGCGCCGCGCCTGCGCCTGGACGCAAGGGTCTGGAACACGCCCACCCGGGCGCGATCGAATCCCATCGAGACGCCAGCCAGATAGATGAGCCATACCCGCGTCTTCGTCGCCCCGACCTCGCGCTCGGCGGCGGCCCGGTTCGCCAGCAGACGGTCGTGCCACAACCGCGTGGTGCGCGCGTAATGCATGCGCCAGGCCTCGACGTCATGCACCTCGAAGCCATGCCGCTCCAGGTTCGCAACCGACATTCCGACATGATCGAGATCGCCGCCGGGAAAGATGTAGCGGCCGATCGCCCGCGCCTCCGGGCTGTAGTTTCTGAAGAACTCGCGATCGGAGCCTTTCGCCGGCCGCGCGATCGCGTGATGCAGGTAGAGCCCCTCCGGCTTGAGCAGGCGCTGGATGGTCGAGAAGTAACTTGGGTAATTGGCGTTGCCGACGTGCTCGAACATGCCGATGGAAGCGACTTTGTCGAAGCTGCCGTCGAGGCGCGAATAGTCCTTGAGTTCGATCGTCACCCGGTCTTGCAGCCCAAGCCGGGCGATCTTCTCGGTGGCATAGGCATATTGGCTCTCGGCGAGCGTCACGCCATGCGCGCGCGCGCCGTAATTGCGGGCGGCGTGAATCGGGAGCGCGCCCCAGCCGCAGCCGATGTCGAGCAGGGTTTCATCCGGCTTGAGGCGCAGCTTGCGGCAGATGATGTCGAGCTTGTCGCGCTGCGCCCGCGCCAGGTCGTCGTGCGGCTCGACGAAATGCGCACAACTGTACACCATCTCGGGATCGAGAAAGAGCGCATAAAATTTGTTCGAGAGATCGTAGTGATATTGAATATTCGCCCGATTGGCAGCCTCGGTTCCACCGCGAGACGCCTTGTCGCCGCCTATATCTTCGAGCGGCCACGGTCCGCCCCGCGGGGTGAACAGAAACTGCGCCGCCGCAGCAAACACGAGCTTCTTGTCGAGCGCCTTGAGGAAATCCTTCGTCCGGACGCGCGGGCGCTGCGCCATCAAATCGAAGAAAGTCCCATTGCGCAGTTCCAGGCGCCCGGCGGCGAAAAGGTTGAGCAGCGTGTCGAGCTTCGGGCGCCGGATCAGCGCTGCCACTGCGCCCCTGTCCGCGATGGCAAGGGCGAGTGCACCTGCGGGCAGATCATGCGGGATCGTGGAGCCGTCCCACAGCGCGATACCGAGGTCGACTTGCAGGCGTTCCCGAATATGGGCGAGCAGGGCTTTGAGTGCATTGAGCTGTCGTTGCGCGGCAGACATTTTCCAGCGTTCTCTGCAGAATTTTTCGGCATCCCGGGAAGGCTGAAGGTCTCCTGCCCCCCGAAGGAAGACTACCACAGGCTGCGCCAACTGTGCCTCGGGCCATAGAAACGCCGGCCCGGACTGGAGACGGGGATCGAAATCGCGGCAGGCGACCGCCGCGTCGTCATTCTGCACAGTCGCCCCAACGCGTTGGCCCGTTACAGATCATCAACAGTCTGCTCGATCGGAACGAATTGCCCCAGGCCTGCAAAAGGCACTGAGCCAGAAGCCGTCGCTCTCCCGGAGATAGCCGGCGAGGGGGGCGCAAGAGGGCTGGGGACGGTAGAAGGCCCGACGGAGGTCGAGATCGTGGACTACCATTTAGGAGATGCACCCGAAGCTTAATCCCATGCATCCTGGCGGGTCCTGCGCGAGGAATTTCACGTCCCCCTCCACATGTCAGCCGGTGCTCTTGCCGGGTCTTGCGGGTTGGACCGATATTGACATATTCCATTGAAGGAATACGTTGGCATGAGTGGAACGTCGAGTACACGGACGAATTTGGGGCATGGTGGAACGGGCTGATCGAGGTGCAGCAAGAAGACTTTGCGGCGATTGTGCAGTTGTTGATGGAGTACGGTCCACAGCTTCCATTTCCGTACTCGTCCGGGATTGAAGGGTCTAGGCATCGTCACATGCGGGAGCTGCGGGTTCAAACCGGTGGAAAACCCTTACGCGCATTCTATGCCTTCGATCCGAGGCGCGCCGCGATCCTGCTCGTTGGCGGTGACAAAACCGGAGATGATCGTTTCTACAAGACGATGATCCCCATCGCCGATCGTCTCTATGACGATCATCTTGCGGAATTGAAGAGAGAAGGCTTGATCACGTGAGCGGGCACCATCCATTTAGCAAGCTGATCGAAAGCTTCACTCCGGAGCGCAAGGCGCGCACGGCGGCCAAGCTGTGCGCTTTCAAGGAGGAGATGCCGCTTGCAGAACTGCGTCAGGCGCGCGAGCGTTCGCAAAAGGAACTAGCCCGCGCGTTGAAGGTAGGTCAGCCCGCCGTGGCGAAGCTTGAGCGACGTACCGACATGTACGTGAGCAATCTGCGTCGCTATATTGCAGCACTTGGCGGGAGCCTGGAGATCGTCGCGCGATTTCCAGAGGGCCTGGTCACCATCACGAATTTCAGCGACATCGAAAATTCGGCGAGCGCCGAGGTCAACGCTGGTTCCCACCCCAAGTCTCGCAAGGCAAAGCGCAGCGCCAGCGCGGGCGGGTAAGAGCCTTTCGATACCCTCGCCTCTCTGCGTTCACGCAAGCGCTTGCGGACCGGGTTGGACCGATGGCCGCAACGTGCGGGGCGACTTCTGCTCTGCCGATGAATCTCCGTGGCCAATCGCGCTATTTCGGTTAGCCCAACTTTCTCAACTCGCGCCGGTCAACAGCGATTTTTGTGCTGTTGACGAAGTATTCGTGAGTCGAATCAATGGGGCGCGATTGTAAATCGCCTGTAGTGTAGACCAAGTATATTTTGCGATTTTTGGATTTGACGTAGGTTGATTCGCATCATGTTCTTGCGACACAACCGGCGTTTCAAGGATGGCAAGGAGCATTGCTACTGGAATATTGTCGAGAATAAGCGCTGCGCGGGCGGCAAGGTGGTGCAGCGGCAAGTCTTGTACCTGGGCGAGATCAACGACGGTCAACGCCAGGCTTGGTGCCATCTGATCGAGGCCTTTGATGAAGGGGCACAGCGGCACCGGCAGCTCGCCCTTTTTCCCGCCAATCGCGCGCTTCCGGACTGCGCCGGAGGCTACGGCGTTCAGGTGCGACTGGAGGCTATGGAGTTGCACCGGCCGCCGCAATGGGAGGCGTGCTGGCTGGCCTGTCAGCTCTACGCGCAGCTCGATCTTGATCGATTTTGGACATACCGGTTGCCGGACTCGCGCGAAGGAACGCGGTGGCGGCACATCTTGAAGACGTTGGTGTGCTATCGATTGATCGATCCCGG
>DATBHB010000126.1:0-31713 GCA_036557705.1 Xanthobacteraceae bacterium | reverse complement strand
TGAAAGTCGGTATCGACCACCTTGTAGGCGCGGCCGCGCGCATCGATCGGATCGGGCTTGATGCGCGCCGCGCGTTCGCGCCGCGGATCGCTCATCAGGTTCATGTCAAACTCCTGGCCGTCATTATCCGGCAACATCTTTTCCGCATTTCGCTCCGCTCAATGCGCGCTATTTACCATTCACACGCAACACGATTTCCTCGCCATCGACCGCTACCTTGAATACGCGAGCGCGCTGGCGCGGGTCGCTTTCGAGCGTCCCATTGTCCAGGTGCCAGTTCCAATGATGCCAGGGGCAGCGCACCACGCGCTCCTCGACAACAACCTCGCCGTCGCACAACGACGCGCCCTTGTGCGGACATCGATTGTTGATGGCGAAGAACTCGTCTCCGATCCGAAACACGGCCACCGTAAGCCGCCCCGCCTGTACCGCAACGGCCCTTCCAGCCGGAAATTCATCAAGTCTGCCAATCAAATATTCGGTCATCGGTAACCGCCCTGCGAGTGTCCCGGATGCGGTGCAGCGCGAGCGCCCGCCGCGAATGCCAGAGTAATCACGCCATTACGCCGCGCGCGAGTGGTGCGCCGCTGATCCGGGACCGCCAAAATCAAGCTTGTGGCGGTCCCGCGTCTGCAGCGCACCGCGGCTCGCATTTTGGTGCTGATCACAAACGGGTCGGCCGCGCTGCGCTGCGCGCGGGACACACCAACCTAGCGCCATGAGTTGATGTTCGTCCAGTTCAGCCGTCACCGCGACAGCACCGACTTTAGCAGCGCGACGGCGCTCCTGGGCGAGGCAAGGACGCGCCCCACCAGTTGCTGGAGCTGCTCGCCATAGACGGGTCGAATCTCGATGTTGTTCTTGGCCGCATCGGCGAGGAATTCCGGATCCTTCATGGTTTCCGCAAACGCCTGGCGCAGCGCGCTTACCCGATCGGGCGGCACGTCGGGCGCCGTCACGAACGGCCGTCCGATGTCGGCGGTCAGCGACATCAGCTCGAAAACCGCTTTCACGTCGGGCGTCGCGGCGAGATCGATCAGACGGGGAACATCGGGCAGATCGCGGTGTTTTTCGAGGCTCATCTGCATGAGCGGGATGATCTTTTTCTCCTTGATCCATTGCGGGCGCGTAATTTTCCAGTCGCTCCAAGGATTGGACCCGTGGCCCTGCACTTCGCCGCGTTCGAGCGCAAGCTTGATGGCGCTTGCGCCCGCATAGCCGGTCACGATTTTGAATTTCGTTCCCAGAAGCTCGTTGGTCAACTTGGGATAGATGTAGTTGGTGCCGGTCGCAGTGGTCGCCCCGATCACGATAGCCTTCTTCTTCGCGTCCTCGATCGAGCGCACGCCGGTCGTGTGCCAGACGACAAGCACATCATCGAGCAGGATCGCGCTGCCGATCCAATTGAAACGTGCGGCATCGTATTGCACGCCGCTCTCGCCCATGACCTGGGCCATCGGCAGACTCTGCTGCACGATGGCGATGACCGAGCCGTCCTTCGGCGCCACGCCGTAGAGATAATTCGCTCCAAGCCGGCCCGACGCGCCCGGCATCTGCTCGACGACAATTCTGGGGCTGCCCGGAAGGTGCATGCCGAGATGGCGGCCAAGGAGCCGCGCATTGCTGTCATAGCTGCCGCCCGGATCGGCGGTGCTGAGCAGTCGGACGGTCGTGCGGGCGTAGAATTCGGCCACAGTTTCGGCGTCGGCGGCCGTGGCCGCGCCTGCGATCCAGGCGATAACGATCCAGCCACGCCACAACGTTCCCATTGCGCCTCTCAGCCCTTGCTCGACAGCGCAGATTTGAGCAGATCGGTCGCCCCCTTCGGCGCGCCGAGGACGCGCCCGACCAGTGCATCGAGCTCATCGGCAAAAATCGGCCTGATCTCGATCTGCGACTTTGCCGCATCGGCCAGGAATTCGGGGTCCGCCATCGTGGTGCGAAACGCCTCGCGCAAGGCGGCAAGGCGTTCGGCCGGCACGCCCGGAGCCGTGACGAAGGGCCTCCCGATCTCGCCGGTGATCGACACCAGCTCGAATATTCGCCGCACCGTCTCGTTCGGCGCCAGATCGATCATCAACGGCACGTCGGGCAGGTCCGGGTCCTTGAACAGGCTCATCTGCATCAATGGGATAATCTTGTGTTCGCGGACCCAGTCGGGCCGTGTCGCTTCCCACTCGCTCCAGGGATTGGAACCGCGGCCCTCGATTTCGCCGCGTTCGAGGGCAAGCACGATCGGACCGCCGCCCGCGTAACCGGTCACGATCTTGAACCTGGTGCCGAGCAACTCGTTGGCAAGCTTCGGATAGATGTAATTCATGCCGGTAGGGCTGGTAGCACCGATGACGACTTCTTTCTTCTTGGCGTCCTCGATCGAGCGCACGCCCGTGGTGTGCCAGACCACCAGCGTCTCGACGAGCCGCACCGGGCTGCCGATCCAGTTGAAATGCGCCGCGTCATACCCGATGCCGCTTTCGCGCAGCGCCTGGGCCATCGGGATGCTCTGCTGAATGAGGCCGATTACCGAGCCGTCCTTCGGCGCGGAGCGATAGAGATAGTTCGCGGCGACGCGGCCGGATGCGCCCAGCATGTTCTCCGGTACGATGCGGGGATTGCCCGGAAGATGCCGGCCGAGGTGGCGACCCACCAGCCTGCCGACCTGATCGTAGCCGCCGCCGGCATCCGCCGAGATGATGAGGCGGACGGAAGTGCGGCTGTAAAATTCGGCCGGAGACTGGGCGCGGCTGCTGCTGACAGCGAGTGCCACGGCCACGAGCGCACGTACCAATATGAACAGGCTTCTAATCATGTGGTTGTCGTCCCGGCCGAGCGCTCCATCGCGGCGCCCGGCGCCGCGGGGGAGTGCGAGAGCCGGGACCCACCCCTCCGCGCACTCGGAACGATGGGTCCCGGATCGCTTTCACCGGACCAGCGGTCCGGCTCAAGCGTCCGGGACGACAGCTAATGTCGGCTCCGCCATTCGCCATCAGGTCGCCATCTTCGCTTCCTCCGGGGCCTCTACCTCGTACCCGCGCCGGCGGCATTCCTCGACATAGGTCTGCCAGATGCGCCGGCGCAGTCCCGGCTCGAGGTCATTGTAGCGCAGGACCGTGCCGCCCTCGGATATGTGCTTGTGTGTCTTGTCGAACAGATGATTGAGCGGATGCTTGCGGCTGCGCAGCTTGATGGCAAGCTGCATGGCGCTGGGGCTCGTTCCGAAATGGCCATGCCACCACATGTTCGGGGGTACGATGACGCCGATGTCGTCCTCGGGCCAGTCGAAACGCACCTCCTTGCCGCCGTCCTGCCACATCAAGCTGTAGCCGCTCCCGTCTCCAAGGGTGAAAACGAAGGCCGACGGCCCGTGCCGGTGCGGGTTGTAAAAGCGCAAACCTGGGTGCTCCGCGACGTGGACTGAAATCACGCTGTTGGCGAGCTCGAAATAGACCGTTTTGTTGCCCAAGCCGCGCTCAGCGAAGCGCGTGCGCTGGACCATGAAAATATCCGGCACAAACGCGGTGTCGTGCAGGTTGACGGCCGTGCGTTCATGTTTGGCGTCGGGCTGGTAGAGTACGCCGTCGGCCAGATTGGCATCGGGATCGATGCGATCGTTGAACTGCCAGTCGCAGCCGAAGATGAATTTCGAATCGCGGAACAGGTTGTAAACAATCGGGAGCGTATTGACGCTGATGAAGCGGGCCGGCGCGCGTCCCGAATTGTTGTGCAGGACGAAGCGGTGATTGAGCGGGATCGCGAACAGGCTGCGCGGACCCCATTCGAACGACAGCGAGCCCTTGCAGGTTTCGACCGTCGTGCTGCCGCGGCCCGCCATGACGTAGATCACGTCATCGCAAAGTTGCCGCGCCGGGACACTTGATTGGCCAGGCGCAATCTCGCCGACATACATGCCGGCGAGCGACTCGGCGCCGATAATGTCGAAGAAGGCGGCCGATATGCCGCGTTCGCCCCAGGGTTTGACCGGCACGCTCTTAAGCGCGCTCGCCGAATAGCCGCGGTGAAGATCGAGCTTGAGATCATCCTCGACCCAACGCTCGTAGGCGGTGCGCCCGTCCCACGGAACGCCGATGCGGGTCTTGGCTGTGGCCATGTGTTACTCCGTAGGGTGGATTAGGCGCGCTCTTGCGCGCCGTAATCCACCGAAAGAAGGCGGGTTACGGCGCGCCGCGGTTGCGGCGCATGCAGCGCGCGCGGGCACGGCGCGCCTAACCCGCCCTACGAGTGTTCCTCATTCCTTCCAATCCGGCGAGACTTCTTCCTGCTTGAGATCGGAGGCAAGATATTCCTGGATCGGAATGTTGATGAATGCCGCCCAGATCGCCGGTTTGGCAGGATCGGCGTTGAAATGCTGATGCTCTACCCCCTCGGGTTTCATCGGCAGCAGAACGAGATCGCCCTTCTCCCAATCCTTGCGCTCGCCGTCGACGATCGAATAGCCCTTGCCTTCGAGCACATAAATGACGAGGCCGCCCTGGTGCCGGTGCTTGCCTGAACGCGTTTTGATGTCGTGGATGAAGACCCGCCACTGCTGCAGCGGCGTCTGCTTGAACGATACCGGATCGAGAAAGAACTTGAGCTTTCCCTGCCGCGCCTGGAACCACTCCTGCTGCTCGACCTCGATCACCACCGGCCCGGTGAGATTGCGCTCGGCGAGCGCCTTTCGTTGCGCCATGACCCGTTCATAGGGATTATCCTTGAGCGGCGGCCGCTCGCGTTCGCGTAGGCGCTCCAGCTCAGCCATGACAATCGTCTCCTTCCCACCTACCCGTCATCCTGAGGCGCGAGCACGCAATCGCTTGATTGCGCGCGAGCCTCGAAGGATGGCGTGTCCAGATGCCGTCCCCTTCGAGGCTTGCCGGCCGAAAGGGCCGGCAAGCGCCTCAGGGTGACCATCTCCGGTATTCCGGAGCGTCCTCCAGCTGCTCGAAGCCGCAGCCGCGGTCCACTGTGACGCATTCGAGCCAGTTCGGCTCAGCGGCGACGAACTTCGCCGGCTGGTCCGGATCGCTGTTGAAATGCTGCACGATGATCCCGTCCGCGCGCAGTGGCAGGTTGAGAACATCGCCGGCCTTCCAGGCATGCTTGACGCCGTCGATCATGGTGTAGCCGCGCCCTTCCGTGATCATCATCACCTGCCCGCCTTGAAACTTGATCCGCCCGGAGCGGCTGGCGGGCGGAATCTCCTGCTGGAAGAACAGCAACACCGACAGACATGTGTCCTTGATATCAGGATGAAGGTACCAGCGCATCAGCCCCTGGCGACTTACTTCCAGCGGCAGTTCAGATTCCTTGATCACCTGAAGCCCATTGCGCGTCTGCTCGCGCTGGCGATCGCGCAGTTTCAGGATCTCGTCCCAGTGATTGACTTTGGCTAATTCCGACTTGCGATCACTCATTTCAAAGCCTGCTGTAGAGGTTGCGCGCATTGCCGCTCAGAATTCGCTTTTGCATCTCCTCGTCGATGCAATCCGGACTCTCGACCACCCAGTTGGCCGGATCCATGGTCTGGTGCGGCCAGTCGGACGAGAAGCAGAACAGATCGCCCGCATGGCAGAGTTCGAGCATCCAGGCAAAATGCTTGCGGTTCTTTGGGATCGTGATCGGCTGGGTGGAAAAGCGCACGTGATCGAACACGTACTCGCTCGGCAGCCGGCGCAGGTTGCGCTCGCCCGAGGCGAGCTTGCGCTCGACCAGCGCGATGTCGCCCGACGCGCTCAGGAAGAAATCGTCAATCCTCAGCATAAAATCGGGAAGCCACCAATAGCCGCCTTCCTGGAAGATCACCTTCTGCTTCGGATACTTGTCGAACATTCCCTGACAGATCATGGCGGCGAGATGCGCCATGCAGTTGCCGGCAGGCGCATTGCCGAACAGTTCGATCCAGGTTCGTGCGCCGAGCCACAGCGGCGTGAAGTGCGGGAACCAGCCTTCGCTGTGCGCGGTGAGGACGAGGTCGTGCTCGGCCATGGCATCGAGCATCACGTCGTGTCTGGCGGTCCCGATGGGTTCGAACAGCGCGCTGAATGACGTGAAGACGCTGACGAACTGCCGGTGGTGCCCCACCCGCCTGATCTCGTCGGCCGCCATTTGCGGGTCGCGATGGCACACCATCAGGCTTGCCTTGATCCGCTCGCTGACCGGAAACACCTCCTCGATCAGGTAATCGTTGTGCGCGGAGGAGATCGCGGCGATCACCGGCTCGTTGAAGATCGCCTGCGGCCGATTGTAGCCGGGATTAAGCACGACGGTGTCGATGCCGAATTGGTCAAGGATACCGATAACGTCGGCAGCGGTTGCCGCGCTGCCGTGGGTGTCCTGCCCGATGCCCGGCTTCTCGTTGGCAGGTTCAGGGTTATATTCCATGCTGCCGGCGGGGAAGTGAAACAGCCGGCTCTTGAACGGCTCCTTGAGGTAGCGTCGCAGCGTCTCCCATTGCGGCGTGAAGTGAAAATCGGTGTCGATCACTTCCAATGCGCGGATCTTGGGATTGATCGGATCCGGCGCCACTGCCTCGGCTTTCTTTAGCTCGTAGCCGCGAGGGCGCATTTCGTTCATAATGTTTGTCCTTCGCTCCGGCCGCCTGCTGCCTGTGAGGGGGCGGGTTTCAAACCCGTCCCTACGCGGTCACGATGACCTGACCGCCGTCCAGTCTCACCCGATAAGTCCGCACTTTCTCGCTCCGGTCGAGCTTATGCTCTCCGGTCGCGAGGTCGAAGGGCCAGTTGTGCCACGGACAGCGCACGATGGTCCCGTTCTCGCCGATCTCGCCATCGCATAGCGAGGCGCCCTTATGAATGCATCGGTTGGCGAGCGCGTAAAGCCTCCCACTGGTGCGAAAGACCGCGATCGTTCTTCCCCCGGCGCGGAAGGCGCGGCCCTTGCCCTCGGGAAAATCCTCGATACTGCCGAGGAGATAATCTGCCATGCGCAGGCCATGCGCCGAGGGAAAATCGCTGTCAAGGAGGCTTGCCAGAACGCTGGCCGCGTAGGGTGGGCAAAAATCGCGCGCACTCAAAACCGCCCCGCGCGAAGACCGGCGACGCGATTTTGCCCGCGCGGTCGACGGCCGCGGGTCACGACCGCGTGGGCGAAGGCGGGCCAGAGCCGTGCGCGATTGGCCAGCAGTCGCAGTGCGCCTTTGCCCACCCTATGGGATCGCGGCCCGCCGAGAAATACGGCTCGCCGAACATTGAAAATGCTTTACCATGCGGCCGGATGCATCAGGGTGGAAGCCAATGCAAAATTCCTATGACGGACTGCGCTCGTTCCTCGCCGAGTGCGAGAAGCTCGGCGAAGTAAAGGTGATCCGTGATGCGGACTGGGACCTGGAAATCGGCGCACTTACTGAGACCGTCTCGGAACTGATTGACGAGCCCCCGGCGCTGATGTTTGACGAGATCAAGGGCTACCCCAAAGGCTATCGGGTGCTGAGCATCCCGACCGCCTCGCGGGTGCGCATGGCGCTTGCGCTTGGGCTGCCCCCCGACACTCCGAAAATGGAAATCGTCAAATACGCCGCGGGCCGCATCAAGCATGCCAAGCCGATCCCGCCGAAGGAGGTCGAGACCGGACCGGTGATGCAGAACGTTATGCGCGACAACGAGGTCGACCTCCTGCGCTTTCCGGTGCTCAAGTCGCATCGCGGCGACGGCGGCCGCTATATCGGGACCGGCGATACTTTCATCAACCGCGATCCCGAGACCGGCTATGTGAACATGGGCACCTACCGGATGCAGGTGCACGAACGCAATCTGCTCGGCGTGTGGCAGAGTCCCGGCCAGCAGGGCCGGCTGATCGCGGAGCGATATTGGAAGCAGGGCAAGCCGTGCCCTGTGGTCGCAACCTTTGGCGGCGACCCGCTGCTGTTCTTCCTCTCGCACACGAAATTTCCGTTCGGCGTCTCCGAACTCGACCGTGTTGGCGGCATGCTCGGGCGGCCGCTCGAAGTCATCAAAGGGCCGCTCACCGGCCTGCCGATCCCGGCGCATGCCGAAATCGTGATCGAAGGCGAAATGCCGCCGCCGGAAGTGGAGTCACGATTGGAGGGCCCGTTCGGCGAATGGCCCGGCTATTACACGGTTGGAACCAAAGGCACCGCCGACGAGCAGCCGGTCGTGCGCGTCAAGGCCATCTATTATCGCGACGATCCGATCCTGCTCAACATGGCTCCGCAATGGCCGGGAGCGCCACATCACTCGGTGCGCTTCGAGGGCGGCATTCTGTGGGAACAACTCGAAGCGGCGGGCGTGCCGGGTATCGTCGGCACCTATGTGCATCATTCGTTTCTGGTCGTGGTCGCGATCAGGCAGCAATATGCCGGCCACGCCAAGCAGGCCGGCATGGCGGTCCTTGGCTCCGCGGTCTCCGCCCGCAACGGACGCTATGTCGTCATCGTCGATGACGACATCGATCCCTCCGACATGAAGGAAGTGATCTGGGCTATGACCACGCGGGTCGATCCGAAGACCGATATTGAGATTGTGGAGAATTGCTGGGCGACCCCGCTCGATCCGCGCATGTCGCCCGACCAGACCGCCAACGGGCCGTTCACCAATTCGCGCGCGATCTTCTATGCGGTGCGGCCGTGGGCCTGGAAGGACAAATTCCCCCCAGTGAACCGCATCGGCAAGGATCAGCGCGACGCCATCATCAAGAAATACGGCGATACGTTCGCGTTTCCACGGCGATAGGCATGAGCCGAGGCCCTCAATTGGACCTTATCGGGTGGACAGCAGACATTCGGCAAGTTGCGTCTCGGGCTGATTCGACCTTATCACCCCGAAGCCAGCATAACCGCGAGCGGGATTTCGGCGAATAGAGTTGTAGGAAGTCCCGGGGGCTTCGTCACCCCGGCTGAATGCCCGCAAACTTGATCACCTTCGCCCACCTCGCGGTATCGTTGGCGACGAACTTTTCAAAATCGGCAGACGAGCCCACGAGCGGCGTCGTGCCCAGATCAGCAAGCCGAGCTTTCATCTTAGGATCAGCGAGGATGGCGTTGATTTCCTTGTTGAGCTTCTCAATGATCTCGGCAGGCGTGCTCTTACGCAACGCAATGGCGTACCATTGGCTTGCTTCGTAGCCTGGTACGAAATCACTCACTGTTGGAATGTCCGATAATGCCTCCAAACGAGTCGAGGTGATCGTCGCGATGTCCCACATGATCATCGGATCGACGCGCTCGTACTCGTGCCGCAGAATATTGCCGATACCCGCGATCTTGGGCCACTCGACTTCGGGATATCGCGCCATAATTTCGCGCGGCAGCGTGCGGACGGCTTCCGAAATTATCTGCACTGCGCGTTCGACGGTGCGCTCCATGTGATAAACGGAGGTAAAGGTTTCAAACGAAATTCCGTTAATCGTATCGGCGACGCCTTGGATATGAAATAGGATATGATCGAGTCGCGCACGCGGATTCGCGGTTGCCGCCATCAGAATACCCTGATGGCCTCGCGCTCGATGTCTGGGCGATAGAACTCCACCAATCCTTCGCGCGTCGTATAGCCCACCTCAACGCCAAGCGCTTCCCGCAACGTCAGATAAATTCCCATGAACTCGTGAAACCCGAAATGACGGAACGGCTCCTTATCGATGAAAACGTCAACGTCGGAATCCGGTCGCGCCTCATCGCGCGCATGTGATCCGAAGAGGTAAAGCGATGCTGCGCCAAGCGCGCGGATCGCGGGCTCAGCCTGCTTCAGTCGAGCGATGGCTTCGTGTCTGCGCATGTGATGAATATAACCAGGACAGCGCGGGCGCGTAAGGCCAATGCATAATGCGTCTACGACCTGGGTTCACGGCCGGGACACCGGACGCCGTGAAGCTCGACACTCCCAAGCTTCGATAAATTGCGATAATCTGTTGATACTCCCCGGCAGGGGTCAAGCGAACGTTGGGAGTTTGCCATGAAGGTACCGCGCGGTTTGCTGGTGTCAGTTGCGATCTCGGCCGCGCTTGCGAGCCCCGCGCTGGCGCAGACAGCGGCGCCTGCGGCAGCGCCAAGCGGCGTCGGCGCGCAAAGCCCCGCATCAGTCCCGGACTTCTCCGGCGTGTGGCGTCACGGGTCGCTGCCCTGGTTCATCCCGCCGGCAACCGGGCCGGGGCCGGTGACCAACCGGGCGCGGCGCAAGGACAACGGGCAAAGCAACTACGGCCTGCTTGTCGGCGACTATACCAATCCGATCCTGCAGCCCTGGGCAGCCGAAGTGGTGAAGAAGAAGGGCGACCTCTCGCTCGCCGGCATCATCTATCCCAATCCGGCAAACCAATGTTGGCCGGAGCCGGTTCCATTCCTGTTCAAGCACATGGGCATGGAAATGGTGCAGCAGCCGGACAAGATCGTGATGATGTTCAGCGAGGATCACGAAGTCCGCGAAGTGCGTCTCAATGCGACGCACCCGGCGCAGCTGAAGCCATCGTGGCACGGGGACGCTGTCGGCCATTACGAGGGCGACACTCTGGTGGTCGACACGGTCGGTGTGAGAACCGATCATCCCTACGCCATGGTCGACCTGTTCGGCACGCCCTATACCGACAAGCTGCACGTGGTCGAGCGCTATCGGCTGCTCGATTACGATGCCGCCAAGGGCGACATCGAACGCGCCGCGAAAGAGAACTGGCGTCCGGCGGGACCCATCAAGGTCAATGAGTACAAGGACAAATACCTGCAGGTCCATTTCACCATCGAGGATCCGGGCGCGTTCACGACCCCCTGGACCACGACGGTGATCTATCTCCGCGACCACGACGAATTCCCGGAAACCGTCTGCGCCGAAAACAGATTCTCGTTCCAGCAGGAAAACATCCCGAAGGCCGACAGGCCGGATTTCTGAGCGATTTACTTGTGGCCTTGTAGGGTGGGCAAAGGCGCTTTGCGCAGTCGTGAGGTCGCGCAGAGCGGTCGTGCGCCTTTGCCCACGCGGTCGTGACTGGCAGGTTTGACCGCGTGGGCAAAATCGCCCCGGCCGATCGCGTGCGGCGAGCCTTTTCGAGGCGATTTTGCCCACCCTGCCGATTAAACTACCGCCACGCCGAGTAGATCGGCTTGGCGATGAGCGTCGCCGGATTGGCGCCCGGGCGTGGCCGGAATTTCTGGAACCGACCGGCATCGACCTCGGCGACGTAGAGATTCCCCTCCTGGTCCGTGCTCATGCCGTGCACGCCCCAGAGCGTGCCGGGGAAATCGGCGACGGCTCCCCACGAATAGATGAGCCGCCCGTCGAGCTCGAATTTGAGCATCTTATGGGTGTTGCGATCGAAGGTGACGAGTTTCCGATCGTCGCCGATCTGCACGAAGTGCAGACTCGAGGGCCGCACATTGATGCTCCATTCGGAGAGATATTTTCCGTTCTCGTCGAAGATTTGGATACGGTGGTTGTCGCGGTCGTTGACGAAGACGCGGCGCGTCTCCACGTCGACCGCAACCCCGTGCACGTTGTTCATGTAGCCGGGCCGGGTTTCCTTCCCCGGATCGCCGGGCTTGCCAAAGTCGAGGAGAAAGTTGCCGTTGGCGTCGAACTTGGCGACCCGGGTGCCGTTATAGCCGTCGGCCACATAGAACGTTCCGTCCGGCAGCCAAGCCATGAATGTCGGCCGGTTGAAATGCGTGCCGTCCGCTCCCGGCACGTTCGGTGTCCCAATGGTTTGCACCAGCTGCTTGCCGTCGTGACTGAATTTGTAGATCACGTGCGTGTGGTCGTCGACGACCCACACGTGTTTCTCTGGATCGTACGGGCTGATGTAGACCGCATGCGGCCGCTTGAACAGATGATCCCACTGGGCCCAGTCCTCGATGAAATTGCCCTCGCTGTCGACCACCATGATGCTGTGATGCCAGCGCGCATCGACGCCCAGTTCGCGATAAGGCGGCGAGGAGCCTCTCCACATTTCCATTCCCTTGGCCGGATCCTGGCGCGAACCGCCCGCGCCTGGAGGCGAAGCGGTATTGGCGTTGCGCCACGGCAGACCGGGAACTGGGAATTGCACATTGGGCCCGATATCGGTGAGCAGCCGCGTCTTCGGGCGCTCCATCTTTGGCAACTCGGCTCCGCCGAGGAGGAACACGCGATGGGGGTTCTCGGCGAAAATCCCGCGAGCCCCTCCGAAGGTCCATTTCTCATGGCCAGGAAGCGTGCTCAGATCTTTCGGCCAGCCTCGCTGCACCTCGTAAGGGCCGGAGACGTCTTCTGCCCCGATGGCGCCTGGTACGGCGCCAAACGAGGTCGGCAGCGCCGTCGTTTGCGCCCGCGCCGCCGGGTCCATCAGCCGGCCGCTCGCCGCGAGGCCCACGGCTATGCCCACACTTAACGATAAAACGATCGGCACGATTTTGGTCATCGCAGGTTTCCTCCATTCTTGCGGCGCGGCAAGGCCGCGTGGCGAAGGGCCAACGGCAACTGCGTGGAAAATCGCCCCCGCGTCGCTCAACCTTCTGCGCTAGCGAACGCGATTTTTGCTCCCTCTACAAGAGGATTTATTCGGTTAGCTGATGCGGCATCCGTCAAGCTACGGCCCGGATCACCCGCGCAACCTTGTCGAAAATCTCTCTGGTCTCGCGTTCGCTGACGATCAACGGCGGAGTGAGCGCAATCGTGTCGCCGGTAATGCGGATTACAAGGTCCTCCTCGTGAAACGCACGCTGCATTGCATCGTAGGCGCGGCGGCCCACGCCGTCCGAACGCGAGGCGAGATCGATCCCGGCGGTGAGTCCGACGGTGCGGATATCGAGCACGCCGGGCAAACCTCTGAGCGTTAGCGCGGCGTCGGCCCAGAACGGCTCGAGGCTGCGCGCACGCTCGAACAATGCTTCGGCGCGGTAGAGGTCGAGGGTTGCGATAGCCGCCGCACAGGCCAGCGGATGGGCGGAATACGTGTAGCCGTGGAACAGTTCGATCGCGTGTTCGGGCCCGCGCATGAAGGCTTCGTAGATCGGTTTGCGCACGATCACGCCGCCCATCGGGACGGTCCCGGAGGTGATGCCCTTGGCAAAGGTGATGAGGTCGGGCTCGACGCCATAGCGCTCGGCCGCGAACGCATAACCGAGCCGGCCAAAGGCGGTGATGACTTCATCGAAGATGAGCAGCACGCGATACTTGTCGCAGATCGCCCGCAGCCGTTGCAGATAGCCCTTGGGGGCCGGCAGGACGCCCGTGGACCCGGCCATTGGTTCGACGATGACGGCCGCGATCGTGGAGGCATCATGCAGCGCGACGATGCGCTCCAGGTCGTCGGCGAAATGCGCACCCCATTCGGGCTCGCCTTTGGTGAAGGCCTGATGCTCGCGATCATAAGTCGCCGGCAGGTGATCGACGCCGGCAAGGAGCGATCCGAAGAATTTGCGGTTGTTCACGATGCCGCCGACCGAAATGCCGCCGAAGCCCACTCCGTGATAACCGCGCTCGCGCCCGATCAGACGCGTGCGTGCGCCTTCGCCGCGGACGTTGTGATAGGCGAGCGCAATCTTGAGCGCGGTATCGACCGCCTCCGAGCCGGAATTGGTGAAGAACACGTAATCGAGGTCGCCGGGCGCAAGGGACGCGACCCGGCTCGCCAGTTCGAACGCCTTCGGATGTGCGAACTGGAATGCCGGAGCATAATCGAGCTCGACCGCCTGCGCGCGGATCGCCGCCACGATCGGGTCGCGGTTATGTCCGGCATTGGTACACCAGAGCCCGGCACTGCTGTCGAGCACTGCGCGTCCTTCCGGCGTGTAGTAATGCATGTCCTTGGCGCGCGCGATCAGCCGCGGCGAAGCCTTGAAGGCGCGGTTCGGCGTGAACGGCAGCCAATAGGATTCGAGGTCGTTGGGAATTGCTGTCGCTGCGCTTGACCCAGGCATGGCCGCTCCCTTGCTGCTCTGGCATGCGGCTGATACCAACCGCGCGCCCTCGATGTATCATGGCCATGACCGAGAAAACCAATAAGCTCAAGGCGCGGCTGCCGCGCGGGCTTGCCGACCGCAGCGCCGCCGAAATCGCCGCTACCCGGAGCATGATCGAGCGCATCCGGATGATCTATGAGCGCTATGGGTTCGAGCCGGTAGAGACGCCGGCGATCGAATATACGGATGTGCTCGGAAAATTCCTTCCCGATCAGGACCGTCCGAATGAGGGCGTGTTCTCGTTCCAGGATGATGACGAACAGTGGCTCTCGCTTCGTTACGATCTGACCGCCCCGCTCGCGCGCTACGTAGCCGAGAATTTCGATGCGCTCGCCAAGCCCTATCGCTCCTATCGCAACGGCTGGGTGTTTCGCAACGAGAAGCCGGGGCCGGGGCGGTTTCGCCAGTTCATGCAATTCGATGCCGATACCGTCGGCAGCGCCTCGATGGCGGCCGACGCGGAGATGTGCATGATGGCCGCCGACACCATGGAGGCGCTGGGGATTCCAGACGGTTCCTACCTGGTGAAAGTGAACAACAGGAAACTGCTCGATGGAGTCTTGGAAGCTGTTGGACTAGGTGGTGAGTCAAATGCTGACAAACGCCTAATCGTGCTTCGCGCAATCGATAAGTTGGATCGCTTGGGCGAACGCGGTGTCCGTGCGTTGCTCGGTGAAGGCCGCAAGGACGAGAGCGGCGATTTTACAAAGGGCGCCGGATTGGCCAAAGCGGAGATCGAATCGATTTTGACTGTTTTTGGCACGCCCGTGCAAATTGCCCGGAATAATCCGGACGGAAGCGGTGGTGCCAGCGACCTCGACACGATCCACTATTTGCGAACTCTGTTCGACAATACGTTATTTCAGCAAGGACTGGACGAACTCGCTGAGATAGCGAAGCTTAATATCGTGGCAGGGTATGGAGCTGATTCAACTCAGCCGCCAAAAGTTGTTACCGATACTTCCGTTGTGCGCGGTCTCGAATACTACACGGGCCCGGTCTACGAAGTGGAACTCCTCATCGACACCAAGGACGAGCATGGCCGCCCGATCCGCTTCGGCTCCGTCGGCGGCGGCGGACGCTATGACGGGCTGGTCTCGCGCTTCCGCGGCGAGCCGGTGCCGGCGACCGGATTCTCGATCGGCGTGTCGCGGCTTCTCGCCGCGCTCGCGCTTCTCGGCAAGGTCGACAACCAGGCAGAAGCCGGCCCGGTCGTGGTCACGATCTTCGACCAGGACCGCATCGCCGATTACCAACGCATGGTGCAAAAGCTGCGCGAGGCGAACATCCGCGCCGAGCTATATCTCGGCTCGGGCAAAATGGGGCAGCAGCTCAAATACGCGGACAAGCGCCGCTCGCCATGCGTGGTGATCCAGGGCGGCTACGAAAGGGAGAAGGGCGAGCTCCAAATCAAGGATCTGCTCCTGGGCGCCGAGCTTGCGGGCTTGAGCAAGGACCACGAGGACTACCGCCGCAAGCAGGCCGAGGCGCAGTTCGGCGTGCCCGAGGCCGACCTTGTCGCCGGCGTGCGCAAGGTCCTGGCCCGGCACGGCATCGGCTAAAACTGAGCAGCTGGGTTGCTATGGCTCATAGTTGCTAGCTAAGTGTGTCCCGCGCGCAGCGCAGCGCGGCCAAAGCCCTTCCGATTGGATCCGGAAATCAAGTCGCGCTGCGCTGCAGACGCGGGACCGCCATGGTTCGAGGCGCGCGCCGTCATTCTGAGGCGCGAGCGAAGCGAGCCTCGAAGGACGGCGCGCGCACCTCACCATGACGGTCCGTGGCGATCCCGGATCAGCGGTGCACCACTCGCGCGCGGACGCGTGTACGCACATTTCAATTCTGCCGCGGGCGCGCGCCCGCGTTGCACCGCATCCGGGACACGGGCTCAAGCTGCCCTATGACGCTACGGCTCGATCAGCCGGCCAGTCGCCGCCTTGATGACGGCTTCGGTGCGAGTCGCGGCATCGAGTTTGGCGCGCGCATTGTCGATATGGAAATCGACGGTCCGTTTAGTGAGGCCGAGAATCTGGGCGATCTCGGCCGATGTCTTGCCGCGTGCGGCCCAGGTCAGGGTTTCAACTTCGCGATCGTTGAGCGCGACGCGCTTGGGCCACAGCTCGTTGCGTGCGACGCCGGCGAGCCGCGCGGTGATGATCGTGGCGAGGACGTCAAAATCGATGGGCTTGGTGACGTAATCGTCGGCGCCCAGCTGCCGCCCCTTGAGCTCGTTGTCGCGGTCGGTCAGCGCGGTAAGGAATACGAAGGGCATTTTCGAAAAGCGTGGCGCGAGCGCGGTGAGCCGTTCCAACAGTTCGAAGCCCGACATGACGGGCATGCTGATGTCGCAAAGCACCAAATCGGGCATGTTCTTCAGGATCGCCGAAAGCCCTTCCCGGCCGTCGTGGGCAAGGACCACGTCGTAGCCTCGATCGACGAGGTCCTCGGCGATCAATGCAGCCGTCTCGCGATCGTCCTCGATACACAGGATTGTCTTACGTCCCTCAACCATTCCGCGATAATCCCATCAGGAAACGAACAGTCCAATCCCGGCGCGCGCTCGCGCTGCCATAGCGCGTGCGTCGAAGGCGCGCGTAACGCGCTGATGGCGTCCGGGACATGCACTCGTGACATAACCATTTGCCGACGAAAATCCTATGGATTGCGGTTTGCTGCCGGGGCTCAGCCCATTATATTGCCGATTCAATCTTGGTTTCATCCGCGCAGCAGGACAATCGGCTAAAATGAGGCAGCCGCGCTCCATCCGATTCCACTTCGGCCTGGTATTCCTCTTCTTCTTTCTGCTGGTCGTCGTCCTGGGCTGGTTCAGCATTTCGCGCCTGAACAGCTTCAACAGGGTATCCACCGATCTGGCCGAGTTGTGGCTGCCCAATACGCGCCTCCTTGGCGATCTTAATAATTTCACCTCCGATTTCCGCGCCATCGAGGGCAGCAATCTCCTCTCATCGGAGCCTTCAGAGGTCGTTGCAACCGAGGCGCAGATGCAGGAGCTAGACCGCTCCATCGCCCAGGCCGAACGCAATTACGAGCAGCTGCGTCATGACACAGCAGAACTTGAACTGTATCAGAAGTTCAAAGATCACTGGAACGACTATCGAAAGACCGTCAATCAGATGCTGGCGCTGTCGCGAACCGATAAGCCGCAGGCGATCTCGGTTTATCTCACCAGTTCGCGATTGACGTATAATGCCGCAAGCGACACGCTCGGTCTGTTGACCGATCGCGTGGTCGCCAACGCTCAGCAGGCCAGCGTTCGGCTTGCCGCCACTTACCGCCAGGCTTATTGGCTCATTGGGCTTGCGATCGCGATCGCGGCCGTCATGGTGGCCGCCGCGCTCGTCTATTTCAGCCGCTCGATTTCGACTCCGCTGCTGCATCTCGCCCGCCGGATGCATCGCCTCGCAGTCAATGACACCTCCGTCGAGATCCCGGGCACCGAGCGGGGCGACGAGATTGGCGAGATGGCGCGCGCCGCCGTCGTATTCCGCACCAACGCCATCCAACTGATGCGCAGCCAGCGAATGCTCGCCGAGCAGGCCTCGATGCTCGCCGAGAAGCTTGCTCAGGAGCAGCGGCTCACCTCATTGCAGCGCAATTTCGTGTCGATGGCCTCGCACGAGTTCCGCACCCCGTTGAACGTCATCGACGGACACGCCCAGCGGCTGATCCGGGTGAAGGAGCGTATTTCCAGCGAAGAAATCAACGAGCGTGCGCGAAAGCTGCGCAGCGCGGTTTTGCGGATGACACATCTCATCGACAATCTGCTCAATTCCTCGCGCTTGATCGACGGCGGCGCCGAACATTATTTCCATCCGGCGCCGATCGACCTCGCCCAGGTGCTCCACGAAGTCACTCAGCTGCATCAGGAAATGTCCCCGGGCTCGAATATCTTGGAGAAGTTGGAATGCGCCCCCCTGCTGACCGCCGGCGATCCCAAGCTGCTGTTTCAGGTGTTCAGCAATCTTCTTTCAAACGCCGTCAAGTATTCCCCGGAGGGAGGCCCGATCGAAGTCGAGGCGAGAGTTGAGGACGAAATCGTCGTTGCCGTGAGCGACCAGGGTATCGGCATTCCCATGCGGGATCTCGATCGCTTGTTCGAGCGCTATCACCGCGGCAGCAACGTGTCGGGTATCGTGGGCACCGGGCTCGGATTGTATCTGGTCAAGATGGTCGTCGATCTCCACGGCGGCGCTGTTGCGGTCGAGAGTCGCGAAGGAGAGGGGTCGCGTTTCACCGTGCGGCTGCCGGTCAAGCCCGTGCCGCAGGCGGAGCCGGTTGCGCCGGCCGAGGCCGCAGCGCCGTGATCCTCCGCCACTTCTCGGCCCTGGCGCCGCGCTATGATGTCGTTCTATGCGACGTGTGGGGCGTCGTGCACAACGGCGCTGCCGCAACCGTCGAATCCTGCGAAGCGCTTGCGCACTATCGGCGGCGGGGCGGCGTCGTCGTTCTCATCACCAACGCGCCGCGTCCGGGCGACGTCGTGAGACAATTTCTGGAGCGGCTCAAAGTGCCGGAAAAGACGTTCGACGAGATCGTCAGTTCCGGCGATGTCACGCGCGCCCTCGTCGCTGCGCGCGCCGGACAGAATGTATTCCATGTGGGGCCGGCGCGGGATCTACCGATCTTCGATCACCTCAACGTTGAGGTCGGGCCGATCGAGAGCGCAGATTTCGTGGTCTGTTCGGGACTTTTCGACGATACGAAAGAAACCCCGCAGGATTATGCCGGTCTGATCGCGGCGATGCGCGAACGGCGGCTGCTGATGATTTGTGCCAACCCCGATGTCGTGGTCGAGCGCGGCGAGCAGCTCGTCTATTGCGCCGGCGCGATTGCCGACCTCTATACGGCGGCCGGCGGCGAGGTCCTCTATGCGGGAAAGCCCTATCGGCCCATCTACGAGCAGGCGCTTGCGGTTTCGCAGCGCCTGCTCGGCCGCGCTGTCGACCGTCGCCGGGTTCTGGCTGTCGGCGATTCGGTGCGCACGGATCTCAAGGGCGCAGCTGCCTTCGGCATTGATTGTCTGTTCGTGACCGCGGGGATCCACGCCGAGGAGCTGGGAGGCCGCGACAACCCGGATCCCTCGACGATGGCCTCGGTCTTTGCGGCAGCAGGCCTTTTTCCGGCCGCCGTCATGCGCAGGCTGGAATGGTAAGCGGCAGCCGTTCCATGGTCGGCGGGGCCCAAAGAACGTCAGCGTTCGCGGTGATCGACGATGCCGCGGATCCGGGTGCCCTCAAAGGAGCTGTCGTCGCGCTTGGTAATTTCGACGGCGTTCACCGCGGTCACCGCGAAGTCATCCGCACTGCCGTAGCGCGCGGCCGCGTGCTTGGGCGGCCGGCGGCGGCGCTCACTTTCGAGCCGCATCCGCGCGCGTTTTTCAACCCCAAGGAACCCCTCTTTCGGCTTACCGATGCAGCCAACAAGCTTCGCCTGTTCGCGGCGACGGGTCTCGACGGCGCCGTAGTCATGAAATTCGATGCCGCGCTGGCGAGCCAGACCGCCCAGGAGTTCGTTGAGCGCACCTTGGTGCGGCGGCTTACGATCGCCGGCGCCGCGGTGGGCCACAACTTTCATTTCGGCAAGGGCCGTGCCGGCTCGCCGAGCTTTCTTGCCGCCGAGGGTGCAAAGCACGGCTTTGCAGTCGATATCGTGCCGGTGCTCTCCGAAGACGGCAGGTCGATATCGTCGGGTCCGATCCGCGAAGCTCTGGCAGCGGGCCGCATCGAAGAGGCAGCCGAGTTGCTCGGTTATCCATGGTTTATCAGCGGCGAAGTGGTGCATGGCGACAAGCGCGGCCGAACCCTCGGTTATCCGACCGCAAACCTGCGGCTCGATCCCACATGCAGGCTCCGGCACGGGGTCTATGCGGTACGCGTCGGGCTTGGCGATCGGCGCTGTGACGGCGTCGCCAATTTCGGTCGCCGCCCGATGTTCGACGTCGGCACCGTCCTGCTCGAAGTATTTCTGTTCGATTTCGACGGCGATCTCTACGGCAAGACTATCGACGTGGCGTTCATCGATTGGATCAGGCAGGAACTCGCCTTCGCAACCGTCGAGGACTTGATTCGCCGCATGGGTGAGGACAGCCGGCTGGCGCGGCTTGCGCTCGCCCGTGCGCCCGACGCGTTTCCGCGGCTGGGCAGGCTGCCGGGCTAGTAGCTAGCTCGTTGGCCAACAGCTTTGTCGACGGCTCGATCAGCCACGAGTCCAGCGCAGCTCGGCGATGCGCGGATCGGCCGCAAAAGCATTGCGGTTGAATGTAATGCCTAATTTGGGCGCTTCACAAATCGCCTGCACCCCTGCATCGCTCAGGCGAATACGCCAAGTCTGATGAATGATCGGCTGCGGGCTCGCAAAGGCGCGGCAAGTAAGCAGTGCAAGGTTAATTCCTCCTCCCGGATCGCGAACCGATCGATAACGAATGATTTCGATTTTGGCCGTGCGAGCGGCATCGGCCAAAGCTTGGCAATCGCGATAGTCGGTGACGTGCGTCCATCGGCTCCTGTGGGCGTCGTGTTTTTCTCTGGTCAGGTCAACCGCCCTTGTCGTGCTGTATTCGGCGCAGAATGCGGTGAACTCGGCTGGATTTCCCGGCCAAGGAGTTTCGGCCGAATCCGCGAAAAACAGCAGACGGTGGAATGCCATCTCGGCAACCGCAGTCGCCGTCGTTTCTGAGGCATAGAACACGCCATCGCTCATTCCGGCACGCCGAAATCGCGATCCAGTGGGATAGACCGCCCCATACCGAAACGGAGTCGAGAGCAGATAATGCAAGCCGCGACATTCAGGCGGCAATGGGGGCTTGCTGGATTCGAGGAGGTCTTCGAGTACGATCTGCTCATCGACCGAGTCAACAAGCTTCAGGGTCGCGATGCGGTGCTGCGCCTCGACGAGACGCCAGCAGGCGCCGACCAGCGGACGAGCATCAGACGAGAGCGCGGCGGGCGTCCAGGTAATGGAGGACATTCATCAGCCCGGGCACGGTCTGGATCAGTGCGATCGGCTTGGCATCGAGGGCAGAGTGGCGATTCGCGAGCCACGAACCTGCGACCAAATCATCGCCGCCCATAATGGCGTCAAGCGAACGGTATAGACGCACGAAGAGGATGGCGAGTTCGAACGGTTTCTGTCCACGCTGAAGCGTGTAATCGCCGTTGCGCATACGCGAAACGGTAGCCTCGGAAACGCCAATAACATTCGCCAGCACCTTGTTCGTCAGGCCCAACCGGGATGCCGCCCTCAAGGTCGCCTTGGTAACGACGGCCGCTTCGTCGGCTGAGGAGGCGGGACGCGGGGTGAATCGAGGCATACGGCTAGCCTTTTCTCCAGCAATTATATGCCGAAAATATTCAATATGAAAGAAGAGGCGCGCGCGAAATTCGCGTGCTCGCCATCATCCGCTAAGCCGCGTCGCGGCGCCTGGGCTCATCGAGGTCGTCGGCAAGCCCCGACCGCTCACGTGCGCCCCATTCCCGCGCGAGGGTGGCGGCAAGCACCCCGATCGCCGCCAGCGGAACGATGCGCCGCCATCCGATGGCGCGAGCGATTTCCAGGCCCACTGACATGAATTTCGGATCGCGCCAGAGTTCGGTCCCACGTGAGGCAAGGGCGAGCTTGGCTTGTTGCGTCGTCCGTCGCTGCGCTCCCACAGAAGCGGCAAGCGAAATGAGCGCGACCAGCAGGAAAAACCCGGCCACGATCAAGGCGCCGAACAAGGCCCCAAAGAGCCCAGCGAGCCATACATAGGCTGCGACGAGCAGGAAGGCGAAGGTCACGATCGCGCAGATGAGCGCGATCACTGCCCATACCACGACACCTTGGCTGAAACCGGTCCGGGATCTGACCTGCAGCTTCAGATAATCGAGCCAGCCCATCGCAGGCGCTCAGCAGCTAACGCCGCCACATGGCGCCGAAAATGAAACCGGCCGCTGCTGCGAGCGCGAGCGTCGTGTAAGGGCGGCGCTTCAAGGATTCATCGATCGCCTCCCCGAAGGTGTCGCCGACCTCGCGCACCGCGCCCATGGCTTCGGCGCCTTTGCTTTGCGCGTCCGAGAGCACGTCTCCGACATTCGCCCTCGCCTTCTGCCAAGCGGCGTTGCCGCGCGAGGCCAAAATATCCGCGAGTTGCGTTCCCAGCCGCGCCACATCATCGCGCAAGGCCGCGAGATCATCACGGATATCGCCTTTCGAAGCCGCCGCAGCATTGCCGGTTTCACGCATTGCACCCTTGGCCTCTTTCGCCATCTCGCGAGTCATGTTGGACATGTCGGTCATCGCGCTGCTCCGGTGATTTGAAGAGATTCCGTCGCTGCCTAAACCGTGCGCAGCCGGAAAAGTTCCCGCGCTTGCTCCCTCTCCCCGAAGGGGAGAGAGTTGGGGTGAGGGGCCTCGGCTTAAGGAGGTGAGGGTCTCGGCTTAAGGAGGTGAGGGGCCTCGGCTCAAGGAGAAGTCGTAATCCCTCACCCGCCCGCGCTAAAGCGCGGGCGACTCTCCCCCATAGCGCATCGAAGACGCGCGTAAACGCGCTGATAGGGGAGAGGCGGCGCGGGGCGTTGCCTGACGGATGCGCGCCCTGTTACTAACGCCCGCATGAACAAGGCTGGCCGCGACTACAGCGAAACGCTGTTCCTGCCCAGGACCGAGTTTCCCATGCGTGCGGGCCTTCCGCAGAAGGAGCCGGAAATCCTCGATCGCTGGGAACGGCTTGGCCTCTACGAGCGGCTGCGCGGCGCCTCGCGCGGGCGGCCGAAATTCATTCTCCATGACGGCCCGCCCTATGCGAATGCAAGCATCCATATCGGACATGCGCTCAACAAAATCCTCAAAGATGTGGTGACGCGAAGCCAGCAGATGCTGGGTCACGACAGCAATTACGTGCCCGGCTGGGACTGCCATGGGCTGCCGATTGAATGGATGATCGAGGAGCAATACCGCGCCAAGGGCAGGAACAAGGACGCCGTGCCCATCGTCGAATTCCGCCGCGAGTGCCGGGCCTTCGCGGCGCACTGGATTTCGGTGCAGCGCGAGGAATTCAAGCGGCTGGGCGTGGTCGGCGATTGGAGCCATCCCTATTCGACCATGGATTTCGCCGCCGAAGCCCAGATCGCGCGCGAGCTGATGAAATTCGTGCAGAACGGCACGCTTTACCGTGGCTCAAAACCGGTGATGTGGTCGGTGGTGGAGAAGACCGCACTCGCCGAAGCCGAGGTCGAATACGAGGACTATGTGTCCGACGAGGTGTGGGTGAAGTTTCCACTGCGAGACTACGGCGCTTCAGGGGGTTCGCAAAAAGAAGTTGACGAAGCCACTGAGGCTCTACGCGATGCTTCAATTGTGATTTGGACCACGACCCCTTGGACATTGCCAGGCAATCGGGCGATCAGTTTTTCGCCCAAGATTAATTACGGGGTGTATGTCGTTTCCGAAGCGCCGGACGGCAACTGGGCAAAAACGGGAGACAAGCTGATCATCGCCGACAAATTGGCCGAACAGGTAATGAGGCAGGCCCGGGTCGTGGCATCTCAACGCATTCACTCGGTTCCCTCAGGAAGTCTCGAAACAGCGCTTGGGGAATTCACTTGCTTCCATCCGCTCGCCCGCAAAATTCCAGGATACGAATTTGAAGTCCCGCTCCTCGAGGCCAGTCACGTAGCGGAAGATGTAGGTACTGGTTTCGTCCATACAGCGCCGGGCCATGGTCGCGAAGATTTCGATGTGTGGACTGCGAACGCGCATGTTCTGGAAGAGCGCGGCATCAACACGGTCATCCCTTACACCGTCGATGCTGACGGACGCTTCACGGAGCAGGCGCCCGGCTTCACCGGAAAGCGCGTACTCACCGAGAAGGGCGAGAAGGGCGACGCCAACGAGGCCGTCATCAAGGCGCTTATCGAAGCCGGCATGCTGATCGCGCGCGGACGGCTCAAGCATCAATATCCGCATTCGTGGCGCTCGAAGAAGCCGGTCATCTTTCGCAACACGCCGCAGTGGTTCATCGCGATGGACAAACCCATCGCGAGCACGGGCGGCGTTGCAAAGCCCGGCGACACGCTGCGAGGGCGCGCGCTCGCCGCCATCAGGATCACGCGCTGGGTACCGCCGCAGGGCGAGAACCGCATTACCGGCATGGTCGAAAGCCGGCCGGACTGGGTAATCTCGCGCCAGCGCGCCTGGGGCGTGCCGATCGCCGTATTCATTCAGGAAAAGACCGACGGCTCGGTGGAAATTCTCGACGATCAACGGGTCAACGCGCGCATCGTCGATGCCTTCGAGCAGGAAGGCGCGGACGCGTGGTACGAGGAGGGGGCTCGCGAACGCTTTCTTGGCGAACTCGCCAATGAGCCATGGCGCAAGGTCGATGACATTCTTGATGTCTGGTTCGATTCCGGCTCGACCCATGCCTTCGTGCTGGAGGATTCGGAGCATTTTCCTGGTCTCGTCGGCATCCGGCGCAAGAAGGACGGGGGCCCGGATACGGTGATGTATCTCGAAGGCTCCGACCAGCATCGCGGCTGGTTTCAGTCCTCATTGCTGGAGAGCTGCGGGACCCGCGGAGTTGCGCCTTTCGACGTTGTGCTCACCCACGGCTTTGTGCTCGACGAGGCTGGGCGCAAAATGTCGAAGTCGCTCCGCAACACCACCGACCCGCAGGACGTGATCAGACACTCGGGCGCCGACATCCTGCGGATGTGGGTGTGTGCGTCGGATTATGCGGACGATCTGCGCATCGGTCCGGAAATCCTCAAAACGACGGTCGATACTTATCGCAAGCTGCGTAACACCCTGCGCTGGATGCTGGGTTCGCTCGCCCATTTCCAGCCCGGCGAGGCGGTCGGGCGCGAGCAGATGCCGGAGCTCGAACGGTTAATTCTGCACCGCGTCGCCGAGCTCGATGGCCTGGTGCGGGCCGCCTACGCGGATTTCGATTACAAGCGCATCATCGCGCAGCTTACCGCCTTCATGAATACAGAGCTCTCGGCCTTCTACGTCGATGTCCGCAAGGATGTGCTTTATTGCGATCCGATCTCCTCGGTGACGCGCAAAGCCTCGCTTACGATGATCGATCTCGTCTGCGATACGCTGCTCAAATGGCTCGCGCCGGTTCTCCCGTTCACCTGCGAGGAGGCTTGGCTCGCCTATCGGGGAGACACGGCGCCATCCGTTCACCTGCTGACGTTTCCGGAAGGATTAGGCGCCTGGCGCGACGATGCGCTCGCCGAGAAATGGCGCAAAGTGCGAACGGTCAGGCGCGTCATCACCGGCGCCCTGGAGATCGAGCGGGCGCAAAAACGCATCGGCTCCTCGCTTGAAGCAGCGCCAATCGTCTATGTGCGCGACCCGGAACTTTTCACGGCGCTGCTCGATGTGGATCTCGCCGAGGTCTCGATCACTTCTGCGGCAACGCCGGTAGACGGCGAGGGGCCGGCGGCGGCATTCAGGCTGCCCGATGTACCTGGCGTCGCCGTCGAGGTCCGCCTTGCCGAGGGACGCAAATGCGCTCGCTCCTGGAAGATTCTCGCCACGGTGGGCTCCGACCCCGCCTATCCGGACGTCTCTCCGCGCGACGCCCAGGCCCTGCGTGAATGGGAGGCGGCGCAAGGCCAAATGCCCAGTTCAGTATCGCCGGCGGCGAGAGGGGTGGGCTAAGGGGATGCTCTGGGGACCGCTCAGCCGGCTTGGTCTCGCCGTGGCGCTGGGAACCGCTGTTCTCGACCAGGCGTCCAAGCTCTGGCTGCTTTACGTCCTCGATATCCGGGCTCGGATGCCGCTGCGGGTGACGCCTTTCCTCGATCTCGTCCTGGTCTGGAACAGGGGCATAAGCTATGGACTGTTCCAGCAGCAAGGGCCGCTCGGACAATGGGTGTTGCTCGCCGTCAAGGCGGCCGCGGTGGTCCTGCTCTGGATCTGGCTGGCGCGCTCCGGCTCGAAAATGACCGCACTGGCGCTGGGCCTGATCATTGGCGGGGCACTGGGCAACGCGATCGATCCGTTCTTCCATCAAGGGGTGGCGGATTTCGTCCTGTTTCACATCACGACCGAAACGATCCGGTTCAGCTGGTACGTCTTCAACCTCGCCGACGCCGCCATTGTGGCTGGCGTCGGCGTGCTTTTGTATGAAGCAGTTGCCGGAGAGCGCGCCGCAAAAGCGCCCCGATCCCCTACATAATTCGACCCAGCAAGGGGCCGAAGGCCTCGATTCGGGGTCGAGAGGGTGCGATGGGGAACTTGCTCTGGAGCAAGCTCAAAAGCAGACACATGAAAAGCAGGCACATGAGAGGCGGCGCGCAAGCCAGCGTCCTCGCCCTGATCGTGGTGACTGCATTCACACACACGAGCGCGCGCGCTCAGGACGACGACGATTACAAAAACAGCATATGGAACATCGATAAGCGGTTTTTCGAGGCGGTTGCCAAGGGAATCGGTCTGGTGAAGGGGGGAGACCCATCGGTCGACTACCGCGAGCGCTCCCCACTGGTGGTGCCGCCGACGCGCGACCTGCCGCCTCCGCAATCGGCCCCCAAGCGTACGGCCGAATGGCCGGTCGATCCTGACGCCACCCGCCGGGAATCCGCCGCCTCTCGCAAGAAGCTCGACCAGCGTGGCTATGACGAGGATTACCAAAATCGTTCGCTCATGCCGGGCGAGCTTGATTCCCCCGCTGTCCGCCAGGCCCGCGAGAAGCAGCAGGCTTCTAACAAGCCTCGCACCGCCGGCGACGAAAAGGTGGATATGTCGGATGGCGAAGGCAGCAATCTGACGCCTTCGCAGCTCGGCTTTACTGGATTTAGCTGGTCAAGCTTAGGGTTCGGAAGCAAGGAGGAATACGGTACCTTCAAAAAGGAGCCTCCGCGCAGAAGCCTGACCGAGCCGCCAGTCGGGTATCAGACGCCGTCGCCGGACCAGCCGTACGGAATTGGCAAAGACAAACAGCGTCGAACTGCCACCCCTCTTGACCCTGCCGTGGGTAGCCTTGAATAACTGATCCGCGGTATTTGACTTCGGAACTCGAAGTTCTCGAATTCGGGGCTGGACGCCGCGTTCGAGCATAAACCGCCGGTTTGGCTGGTCGACCGGCCCGCAACCCATGAGGCCTGTCGTGCCGTATGCACTGCCACGTATCGTTTTGGCCCTTGTTCTCGTCCTTTTGGCCCCGATTGCCGCCCCCACGGGCGCTAAAGCCGGCTCCGGACCGCAGGTCAGCCATTTCACGCTCGAAAACGGCCTTGAAGTCGTCGTCATACCGGACCACCGCACGCCGGTCGTGACCCACATGGTCTGGTACAGAGTGGGATCGGCCGACGAGATGCCGGGCAAGACCGGCCTCGCCCATTTCCTTGAACACCTGATGTTCAAGGGCACCAAAAAGCATCCTATGGGTGAGTTCTCGCAGACGGTCTCCATCATCGGCGGCCAGGAAAACGCATTCACGACGTCCGACTACACCGCCTATTTCCAGCGCACCGCCCGCGAACATCTCAAAACGCTCATGGATTTCGAGTCCGACCGCATGACTGGGCTGGTCCTGACCGACGATGTGGTGCGTCCAGAACTCGCGGTCGTGCTCGAGGAACAGAACATGCGGATCGCCAATAATCCTGGCGCCCGCCTCGAAATCCAGATGGATGCCGAGCTTTATCTCAACGAGCCATACCATCATCCGGTCATCGGCTGGCGCCACGAGATTGAGGCGCTCACCCGCGACGACGCGCTCGATTTCTATCGGCGCTTCTATACGCCCAATAATGCGGTGCTCGTGGTCGCCGGCGATGTTACTGCCGAGGAGGTCAAGGCGTTTGCCGAAGAAACCTACGGGAAGGTGAAACCCATTGCCGAAATCGGCCGCCGCATGCGCCCGCAGGAGCCGACACCCGAGGCGCCTCGCACCGTGACGCTTTCGGATTCGCGCGTTGCGCAGCCCAGCCTGCAGCGCTTCTATCTCGTTCCCTCCTATACGACGGCGAAGCCGGGAGAAGCGGAGGCGCTCGACGTGCTGGCGCACGTTCTCGGTCATGGGTCGAACAGCCGCCTCTACCAGGATCTGGTAGTCGAACGGGGATTGGCGGTGAACGCCAGCGCCGGCTACGAGGGAACCTCCCTTGACGCGACCAAGTTGCGCATATCCGCTGCGCCAAAACCCGGCACGAGCCTCGCCCAGCTGGAAGATGCGGTCGAATCGGTGATCGCCCGGGTCGTTGAGAAGGGCGTCTCTGCCGACGAATTGGAACGATCGAAAAGCCGCATGATCGCCGACGCGATCTATGCCCAGGACAATCAAAGCACGCTGGCCCGCTGGTACGGCACGGCGCTGACGACCGGCGCCTCGGTGCAGGATGTCCAGAGCTGGCCCGACCGAATCCGCGCGGTCACTGCCGAACAGGTGCAGGATGCGGCACGCCGCTGGTTCGACAAGCGCCGCTCGGTAACCGGATATCTCGTCAAGGACTCCCAGACCGTGGAGAAACGCTCGTGAGCACCCATCGCCCCGCGCCTGTTGGCAGGCTGTTTCACTTCATCGTGCCGGTGCTTGCTGCGGTGGCGCTGTCGCTCTTCGCGCCGGCTGCCGCGAAGGCCACGAACATCGAGCGGGTCGTCACGCCCGGAGGGATCGAGGTCTGGCTGGTGCGGGACCCAACCGTGCCGCTGATCGCCATCGACTTCGATTTCATTGGCGGCAGCGTGCAGGATCCGCCCGACAAAGCCGGCACCGCCGAGATGATGGTCGACTTGCTCGACGAAGGCGCCGGCGAGCTTGACGCCAAGACGTTCCAGGGCCTGCTCGAGCGCAAGGCGATCGAGATGAATTTCAACGTCGGCCGGGAATCCGTTCGCGGCACGCTGCGCACGCTCAAGGAGAACCAGGACGAGGCGTTCGAGCTTTTGCGGCTGGCACTCAATGCGCCGCGTTTCGATGCTTCCGCGGTCGAGCGGATCCGCTCCCAACTGGTATCGCGCCTGCAGCGCCAATCGACCAGTCCGAACGACATAAGCAGCCGGACCTGGTGGGGGACGGCGTTTCCGAACCATCCCTACGGGCGGCCGGTGGGCGGCACGCTCGACTCGATGCCGCGGATCACGGTTGCAGATTTGCGGGACTACCATCGGCGCGTGTTCGCGCGCGATACACTCAAGATCGGCGTCGTCGGCGACATCGATCCGGAGAGCGTAGGCCGGCTCGTCGACAGTACGTTCGGTCCGCTGCCGGCCAAAGGCGATCTCGCCCCGATAGCCGACGTCGTGCCGCAGGGCATCGGACGCCAAGTCGACACCGACCTCAACGTTCCCCAGACCGTCGTCACCTTCGGCGGCTACGGCGTCAAGCGGAACGATCCTGATTTCATGGCCGCCTATGTGGTCAACCACATCCTCGGCGGCGGAGCGTTCTCGTCACGGCTCTATACGGAAGTCCGCGAGAAACGCGGTCTCGCCTACGGCGTGTACGACAGTCTGGTCTGGCTGCGCCACTCCGCGATCCTGCTCGGCAACACGGCAACGCGCGCCGATGCCACGCGGCAGACGATCGGCCTAGTCGAGAGCGAGGTCGCGCGGATGGCGAAGGACGGGCCGACCCAGGACGAGATCGACAAGGCAAAGACCTTTCTCAAGGGGGCGTTTGCGCTCGGGCTCGACACGTCGAGCAAAATTGCCAGTCAACTCGTCAACATGCAGATCGACAACCTGGGCATCGACTATATCGATCGCCGTTCTGCATTGATCGACGCAGTAACGCTGGCGGACACCAAACGAGTCGCCCAGCGCCTGCTCGGTCCCGGCCTGCTGGTAAGCGTAGTAGGCCGCCCGCAGGCCGAAATCACCAAAGGGTCGGGCGGGTAAGTCCCCGTCCTCGGTCGAATCGCGCAACGTCGATTTTTTTGGCGCGTGCAGCCGCAAGCGTGCTCGCCGCTTTCGCGGCGCGCCGGAATGACCAATTCTGAAGGCTGGTATAAAGTGCGGGCCACCCTGGCCATCAAGGCAGTCAAGAATGCAGCGACGGCAATTTATCGTGGGGACGGTCGGCGCCGCGGCTTGGCTGTTTGCCGGGCGCGCGCAGCCTGCAAACCCGCCGGTGCTCGGATTCCTAAATGGCGTTGCGTTTGCTGGACCCTATGCTGCGGCGCTCGCGGCAATTCGACGGGGCCTGGAGGAAACCGGTTACGTCGAAGGGCGCAACCTCGCTGTCGAATACCGCACTGCGGATGGCCGTTACGCCCGATTGCCGGAATTGGCGGCCGATCTAATTCGCAATCGGGTGGCGGCGATAATCGTTATCGGAGCTTCGATATCGGAACTGCCACTTAAGTTGGCTGCCAGTATCCCCATCGTTTTTGCGATGGCGCCGGATGCCGTCGAAGTCGGCGTGCTTAACGGCGAAGCGCCCGAGTCCGACTTCGCGCCAGCGGTTACTGGGGCCGGCGCCGCCTCAAAGCGTCTTGAGTTGCTGTTTGAAATGCGGCCGGGCGCAAGATTGGTCGCTTATCTCGACAATTCACGCCTCTCAGCAAGTTTCGAACGCAACGTGGAGATACTCACAAGCGCGGTCCGCGCCAAGAGCCGGGAGTTGCTTGTCTTTGATGCTGGCCGCGACGAGGAAATTGAGACGGCGTTCACTCGCATCGCGTTGCAGCGCGTCCGTGGTCTTCTGATTGGTCCCGATCCATTCCTGATAAGCCGGCAGCAACAGATCATTGCGCTGGCGAGAGAGAGCGGGGTGCCTACAATCTACGCCACGCGCGGCGCTGCGGTGAGCGGCGGCTTGATGAGCTACGGGGTCGTCACCGACGAGATGTACCGCCTGGCCGGTATCTATGCCGGTCGGATTCTCCAGGGCGCGGCGCCAGCCGACTTTCCGGTCGATCTGCCGACCCGGTTCGAGCTTGTCATCAACGTGAGAACGGCGCAGGCCCTCCGCATCACCGTGCCGCGCCAGCTGCTGATTCGCGCAGATGAGATAATTTACTAGGTCCTGTTTGATGCGACGCTCGCATGATTCATATTACCGACAGCATCAACATCGATGAAAGCGAGCTGGAAGAGCAGTTCATCCGCGCTTCGGGTCCGGGCGGCCAGAATGTCAACAAGCTCGCCAGCGCGGTGCAACTGCGATTCGATGCGCGTCATTCGCCGAGCCTGCCCGATGATGTTCGGGCCCGCCTCGAACGGCTCGCGGGGCGGAGGCTCACACACGAGGGCGTCATCGTCATTGCGGCGCAGCGCCATCGCAGCCAGGAAAGGAACCGGCAGGACGCGCGCGAGCGCCTCGTCGCGCTGATCCGCGCTGCCGCCGTGCCGCCGATACCACGCCGGCCGACCAAGCCGAGCAAAGCCGCGCGCGAGCGGCGAATTGAATCAAAGAAGCACCGCGCCAGCATCAAACGCGAGCGTCGCAGCCGATCGGTGCTCGAATAGAGCTTGAACCGGGCGTAGCGGGGCCGCAGAGGTCTGAAGCAAGCGGCCCGAGCGGCCGGGCTATGTCCACTGTCCCCTCTTTGCGGCGGGGTTTGTGCGCCGCAGCGAACGGAGACGTGTGCCAATAGCCGACATCTGTAGGGTGGGCAAAGGCGCGCTTGCGCGCCGTGCCCACGCGTTCAATCACTCTCCAAAGCTGCCGGCGAGCTCACCGACATCGCCGCCCCAGTCGGGCGACAAATCTCCGCGCGCGACGTAATGTTTGAAGCTGCTGTACGGCCAATCGGACACACGCCGCACCAGCCCGTGCTTCACGGGATTGTAGTGAATGGACGATCAATGTATCGCACCAACAGATCGCTTGACCGGTCGGCGAGCGTGACCGTGAAAAA
>DATBHB010000125.1:0-20644 GCA_036557705.1 Xanthobacteraceae bacterium | reverse complement strand
ATCGCCGACGAATCGGCGCGCCCCGGAACTTGCAGATCGAAAGTCGGGGTCGAGGCCATCGAGGAGCCGTGCACAAACAGGATCGTGCCGATCGTGTTCCTCGGGTCGTCGGCATATTTCTCCCACAGGAACAGCCGCACGTCAGCGCCCTTGTTGGTCCAATGTTCTTCGCCCCGAATGGCGGCGCTCGGCGTAAACGGCTTATTCATGGGCTACACCAATCTTCACAGTCCCTGACCGATGGCGAACTTCTATCAGTTGTCTTTGCCGGGCTTGACCCGGCAATCCATCCTACCAAGAAGATGGATGCGCGGGTAGCCAGCGCGTTTTACGCGCGTCTTCAACGCGCTAAGCCCGCGCATGACGAGTCAAACATTGTGCAGTTTGGTATTACTCCTTTGCGGACGGCGTGATCGGCAGCTCCCGATCCGCTGCTGACGCGGAAGCGTTGGGCTGGCGAAACACGCTGCATTGGGCGGCATCGATCGCCACAGCGATCTCGTCCCCGATCTTGATCTGCTGTTGCGGGTGGGTCTGCACGCGAAGCACCTGCCCGGAGGCGAGCTTCGCATAATATTCGCTGATGTTGCCGAGGAACACGTGGTTGACGATCTTCGCGATCGGACCGTTGGCGCCGCCTGCCAGTGCTTCGAGGCGGATGCTTTCTGGGCGGATCGAGACCTCGACGCGCTCGCCTAACCCTAGTCCCTCGGGTGCCGCGATATCGAGCGTAAGCGCTCCTGCAATCTCAACTGCCCCGCGGCCGTTATGGACCGCGCGCACGGTCCCCGGCAGCAGATTGACGAGTCCCATGAAGTCGGCAACCAGGCGGTTCGCCGGCCGCGCATAGACTTCGAACGGCGTCCCGAACTGCTGGACTCGGCCGGCATGCATCACAGCAATCGCATCCGACAGCGCCAGAGCCTCGGCCTGGTCGTGAGTCACATAGACGAAGGTGATACCGGTTCGCCGCTGCAACTCCTTAAGCTCAGTGCGCATGCGCTCGCGCAGCTTGGCATCGAGATTCGACAAGGGCTCGTCGAGCAGCAGGATATCGGGCTCGACGACCAGTGAGCGTGCCAGCGCAACGCGCTGCTGCTGCCCGCCGCTGAGCTCGCTCGGGTAGCGCGAATCAAGCCCGCTGAGATTCACCAGCGCAAGCGCCTCCGCAACCTTCTTTTTCGCGTCTGCGGGCCCCATTTTGCGCAGCTTGAGGCCGAACACGACGTTCTCGAACACCGTCTTATGCGGCCACACGGCATAGTTCTGGAATACCATGCCCATGCGGCGCGCTTCCGGCGGGACGACTCCGCTCGGGGAGGAAAGGAGCCGCCCGCCCACCTCGATGGTGCCGTGGTCCGGAACGATGTAGCCCGCGACCAGACGCAGGGTCGTGGTCTTGCCGCAGCCGGAGGGCCCGAGCAGCGTGACGAAGGAATTATCCGCAATTTCGAGATCGATGCCGTCGACCGCCGCGACCTCGCCGTCGCGCGCGTCGAACCGCTTCGAGAGTCCACGAATGGTGATCCCGGCCATTGTTAATTCACCACCGATCCCTGACCGCCGCCGACCCGATAGGCGACGAAAATCGCCGTTCCGATGATCAGCATGTTGACCATCGCGAGCGCCGCGACCGGCTCGATGTAGCCGGTCTCATAGAGATTATAGACCGCCACCGCGAGCGTGATCGAACTCGACGAAAACAGGAGGATCGAGGCGGAGAGTTCCTGGATCGTGGGCACGAAGACCAGGAGCCAGCCGGCAAACAAGCCCGGCCGGATGAGCGGCAGAGTGACTTCGCGCATGGTGACCGCCCATGACGCGCCAAGAATCGTCGCGCTCTCCTCGAGCGAAGGGTCGACCTGGCGCAGAGATGCGTTGGCGGCGCGTACCCCGAGCGGCAGGTAGCGGCCGACATAGGCGAGTAGCAGGATCGTGAGCGTCCCATAGAGCGCGACCGGCATCGCCAGCCAGAACTGGATCAGTGCCACCGCCATGACGATGCCAGGAAGGCCGAGCGGAATGAGCGACGTATAGTCGAGGACTTTCCGGCCTGGGATGCGGGTGCGCAGGTCGATCCAGCCCAGCACTGTGCCGAGCAGGACAGCGAGCGTCGCCGCCACGGTCGCAAGGAGCAGGCTGTTCAAAATCGCCCGCTGGGTGACATCGTAGTCGAGGAGGATGAACTTGTAGTTCGCGAGCGTGAGATTCTTCCAGAATTCGAGGCCCCAGGATTTCGACAGCGAGACCGCGATCAGGGTCGCATAGGGAGCGAGGATCGCGATCACAAAGATGATCGCCGCAAAGGCGAGCAGGACGAACCGGAACGCGCCCAGCCGAACCAGCTGCGGACGCGAGCCCTTCCCGGAGAGCGTCACATAGGAGCGCCGGGCCAGGAATGAGCGCTGGAGATAGAGCGCCGCGACCGTGAGCACCACGAACACGAGCGACAGCGCCGAGGCTACGCCGTATTCCGGCGGATAGTCGAACAGCGCGTAAATGCGGGTCGGGAGCGTCACGATCCGGCCGGGAAGCCCGATGATCGCCTGTGAGCCGAAGAGCGCGATGGCGTTGACGAAGGAAAGAAGCGTGCCGGAAAGCACGGCGGGCGCCACGAGCGGAGCGGTGATCGAAAATGCGGTGCGCAGCTTCCCGGCGCCCAGAATCTGCGCGGCCTCCTCGTAGGAGGCATCGACCGACGCCAGCGCGCTCGATGCGAGAAGATAAACGAACGGGAATGTGTGCATCACCGTGACGATGACGAGGCCCGTCATGCTGAAAATATTGAAGGTGAGCCACGGCAGGCCCAGCACATCGCGACTGAGCACGTTGAGGAGCCCGGCATTGGGGCTGAACAGATAGGTGAAGGCGATGGCGGTGAGAAATGGAGGCAGCAGATAGGAGGCCGTCGCCGTCGCTCGGATGAAGCGCTTCCCTGGAACGTCGGTGCGGCTCACCGCCCAGGCGAGCACGAGCCCAATCACCAGGCTGAAGAACCCGGTCCAGGCGCCGAGAATGAGCGAGTTCTTTAGCGCATTGACGTAAAGCCGGCCGGAGAGCACCTCGGCGAAATGCGCGAGACTCAAGCCGTCGTCGCCTTCGAGGCTTCCGATCAGAAGAAAGAGGAGCGGCAGGATGATCAGCACGACGAGCGCCAGGATGGCGGCGCCCATGACCAGGTGCTCGAAGCGGATGCTGCGCGCCGGCCGCTTGTGCAGCGGAGCCGCGCGCATTGCTGCTTCCATCACTCGCGAGGTCATCGGATCATGGCTCCGCCGAGCGTTTGTTTTGCGGCGCCGGCTGCGCCGTAATGTTTATTCGGTTTTCCCCTCTCTTTCCAACTTGCGGGCGAGCGAGGGGGAGTGGAGCACCGAGAAACGCAGGGTGCGTGCCGGCACCCTTGCGTGCTGGTGAGGCACGCGAAGACGCCTGCGAGGCGTCTTTACGTCCCTTGCGATCGGGACGTCTCGCCTCTCGGCGCTCCACCGCGGCATTTCTCGCTGCCCCCTCCCCCGAGAGCGGAGGAGACGGGGCGAACGCCCACGGGGCTGGTGACAAGCCAGAGCCGCAGGGAGCCGCTCCCGGCTCCGCCCAACGGGACTGTCTCCGGAAGACGCCCTCGAAGAGCCGGGATGGCCTTTGAATATCTCATCGTAGGAATAATGTCAAGTCCTTTGGGAAAAAATTCATCGGTCCGGCAAGTATCCAAGTATCAAAGGCTTGTACCAATCCAATTTCTTCTGGTTGTGGTTCGGACAAGCAGGGCACACGTTGCGAGAACATTGCGGACGGGCCTAAGCTGGGCCGCTTGGCCGCTATGGAGCACAGCGATGAGCCTGACGCCGAAGAAGCTCGCAACTGGCCTAATCTTGGCAGCCGCGCTCATCTGCGGCGCGCCGGCCGCGGCAGCGGAACGGGTTGTGGTCGGAGTGACCGGGCCGCCCACCGCGCTGGGATGGCCGTTCGAGATCGCGATCGCCAAAGGATTCTTCGCTGCCGAGGGGATTACGATCGACAAGGTAGCGGCGCCGTCGAGCGCGGCGGTGGTGCTGCAGGCGACTGCCGGCGCGCTCGATATGACGGTGCAAGGCGCATTCGTCGACGTCGTCCGGTCGATCGACAAGGGCGCTCCGCTGGCGATTGTCCGGATCGTGGTACAGACGCCGCCTTACGAGCTCCTCGCCAAGCCGTCGATCAAGAACCTCAAAGAGCTCAAAGGCAAGGTCGTTTCGATCGGCGGCCAGAAGGACGTCACCCGCATCTATCTGGATCGGATGCTGAAGCCGAACGGGCTTGCCGACAGCGATCTCGACCTGGTCTATGCCGGCGCGTCCTCGGCGCGCTTTGCCGCACTCGAATCCGGCGCGGTCGATGCCGCGATGCTAACCTCGCCGTATAATTTCACTGCCGCGACGGACGGGTTTCCGGTGATCGGACGGACCGCCGATTACATCACCGATCTGCCGCAGAACGGCACGGTGGTAAACCGCAATTGGGCGGCCGGTCACCTCGACACCGTGCGTCGGTTCCTCGCCGCCTACCAGAAGGCGACCGACTGGTTCATGGACCGCCGCAATCGCCAAGAGGCGATCGACATCCTGGTCGCCGCCGGGAAGCTGAAACCGGACGAGGTGGCGAAGAGCTACGATTTCTTTCGTGACGGCGAATTCTTCGAGCCCGTCGGAAACGTCTCTAAAAGCAAGCTGCGCACCGTCACCAAAGTCCTTCAGAGCCTGGGCGATCTTCCGAGCAATATCGATCTCGACAAGCTGTTCCTGCCCGGCGTGACCAAGGTCGTGGAGTGAGGACGGCTACAGGCCCGAACCGGCTTTCTCCTATCGTCGCACCTATGATAATTGCTGCGGCGGCAATTTGAATGTCGATCCGAACGGAGTTGGCAAGACGTCAAGCCATCACGCGAACAGCAACGTCCGGCCAATCTTCCATCTTCTTTAGAGGCCGTATTTCGGTATCAGCCTCCTCGAACATCGATCGAAAACGCTCCGGGGCGGGTTTGATCCCCTCGAATGGCGCTCTGCCCAAATGCTGAGTGATCACCATGTTGTCCAATACTGCACGCATGAAGGCTTCCGGGAGCTTTGTCACATCGCTGGCATGGGCCACGATGTCATATTCGATTCCTTGTATCACCCACGCGTCCCCCTCTTTGAAGGCGATGGCGTTGATATGAACTTGATTCTGATCAGTCATAGTGTGACCCACTCAAATCGTGCAGTGGCTGGCGCAACGCGGGGAATGATGGAAGAAACATAATCAACATGGCCGGGTTTTCCAGGCATTGTTGAGCCTTTTCTGCCGTGCTCATCGCCCGGCCGGCATAAAATGGCCGGTGAAGATCGTCTTCCACAGCTTGCCGGTAAGATAGAATAGATCGCTCGCCGCGTCGTAGGCGATGCCGTTGAGCACGTCGTCGGGCCCCTCGGCATAGGTACGCTCTTCGGGCGTCATCGCATTCCATAGCGGGCTGAGGTCGGAGACGGCCTCGATGCACCCGCTCGACGGATCGAGCCGCACGATCAGGCGCGTGGTGAAGATGTTGCCGTAGATCTTGCCGCGCACGTTTTCCAGTTCGTTGAGCCCGAGCACGGGGCCCGGCTGCCGGGTTTTCAGGCGCACGGTCTTGCCGATCGCAAAAGTCTTCGGGTCGGTGTAATAGATCGAATCGCCGCCGTCGCTGAAGATGAGGCGGGTGCCGTCGTTGGTCAGCCCCCAGCCGTCGCGCGGATTGCGCATCTCGCGCTTCATGTTTCCGGCCATGTCGTAGACGAAGACTTTGTGATCCTGCCAGGTGAGCTGGAAAATTTCGTTGTTGAGAATGGTCAGGCCCTCGCCGAATACGGATGTGCCGAGATCGGCAAGCGTCTTGACTTGGCCGCTAAGCGAAATCGTATTAAGGCGTGTCGTCCCTCCGACCTTGCCGGTGCTTTCGTAAAGCTGCTGGTCATGGAATTCGAGGCCCTGGGTGAAGCCGATTTCGCTGCGCACGATCTTGCCGGTGATAGCGAAAGAAAGCCGCGCCGGGTCGCTGCAGGATTGCGCGCTGGCGTAAGTGGCGGTGGCGAGCAGAGCAAAGGTTGCGATCAGGGAGATAGAAGCAATAGCACTGGCGGGCTTGCAGCAAACGCGGTGTGCGTTACTGCGCCCTCTCCCCACCCAGCGCGGGCTTGTCCCGCGCTGGACATTATTAATGCACAGGTCGGGCAGGCGCGACCTGCGATGGGAGAGGGCAGGTTGGTATTTCAGCAAACTCTGATGGGTGAGGGGGATCAGGTCGAAACCCCTCACCCATTCTTCGGTGCTGGCACTCCGTGCTGCCCTCTCCCGCCCAGCGCGGGCTAGTCCCGCGCTGGGCATTTTGAATTGCGCAAGTCGGGCATGCCCGACTTGCGATGGGAGAGGGCACAAAAACAACGACCGCGCCTGCTGCGCATTCAATCGTAGCAAACGCACAATCTCTCGTAATTTTCGAATAATCAGCACGAGATCACTCGCTTTCTGTTGCATAGGGGCGCGGCAGCGGGGGCATCGACAGATCGGGATGCGGACGGCCGAAATCAGGAGCCGGAGAGTCCTGCCCGATCGCCACAATGCCTTTGCGAATCGCCCGCGTGCGGGAAAAATGCTTGAAGAGAGTCTCGCCGTCGCCGCGGCGAATGGCGCGGGTGAGCGCCGAGACGTCCTCATTGAACCGCCCGAGCATTTCGAGCACCGCGTCCTTGTTGGCGAGGAACACATCGCGCCACATAGTCGGATCGGATGCCGCTATGCGCGTGAAATCGCGAAAGCCGCCGGCCGAATATTGCAGCACTTCGGAACGCGTCACCTGCGAGAGTTCGTCTGCCGTCCCCACGATCGTGTAGGCGATCAGGTGCGGCAAGTGGCTGGTGATTGCCAAAACGAGATCGTGATGCTCCGCCGTCATCGCTTCGACATTGGCGCCGAGCGCGCGCCAGAACGCCACCAGGCGCTCGACCGCCTGCTTGTCGGCGTCTTCGGGCGGGGTGAGAATGCACCAGCGGTTGACGAACAGCTCGGCGAAGCCTGCATCCGGTCCCGAATATTCCGTCCCGGCGACCGGGTGTGCCGGCACGAAATGCACGTGGGCCGGAAGATGCGGCGCCATATCGCGGATGACCGCGCCTTTCACCGAGCCGACATCCGAGACCGTGGCTCCTGCCGCAAGGTGCGGCGCGATCTCGGCCGCGACTTTTCCGCAGACGCCGACCGGAACACAGGCGATGACGAGATCGGCGCCTTCGACGGCTGCCGCATTGGTATCGACAACCTGATCAGCGAGGCCGAGCTCGGCCACCCGCCGGCGTGTTTCCGCCGATCGCGCGGTCGCCGTGATGGCGCGCACGACCTGCTGAGCACGGGCCGCGCGGGCGATCGAGGAACCGATCAGGCCGGCCCCGATCAGCGCCAGGCGGTTGAACAGCGGCTTCGCTGCGCTCATGCGGCGCTCCGCGTGAACCGCCCGGGTCGCGTGTCCCGGATGCCATTAGCGCATTTACGCGCGTCTGCGACGCGCTGTGGCGGCGCGAGCGCGCGCCTGTAGGGTGGGCAAAGGCGCCTGACGAGGCTTTCGATCAGCGCACGACCTCGCGCGCCTTTGCCCACGCGGTCCAGCCTCAATGCGCCGACCGCGTGGGCAAAATCGCGCCACGCGATCGCCCACACGCAAAGTCGGGGGAAGGCGATTTTGCCCACCCTACGCACGGCCCTTCCCCAAAAACTCTGCGAGCGCTGCCACGACCAGGCGGTTGGCCTCTTCACTGCCGACCGTCATGCGCAAGCAATCGGGCAGGTGATACGCGCCGACGCGGCGCAGAATGAGGCCGCGCCGGGTGAGGAAGCCGTCCGCATCCGCGGCGGTAAGGCCCTTACTGGCCGGAAAATGGATCAGCACGAAATTCGCGACGCTCGGCGTGACTTCAAGCCCAAGATTGCGGATCTGCTCAGTAAGCCAAGCAAGCCAGATCTCGTTGTGTGCGCGCGCGGCCTCCACATGCGCGGCATCTCCGATCGCCGCAATGCCGGCCGCCATCCCGGCGGCATTGACATTGAACGGACCGCGGATGCGGTTGATGGCGTCAACGACATGCGCCGGGCCGTAGAGCCAGCCAAGGCGGAGCGCCGCGAGCCCATGAATCTTCGAGAAGGTGCGGCACATCACGACATTCTCGGAAGTCGCGACCAGCTCGATCCCGGATTCGTAGTCGTTGCGGCGCACGTATTCGGCATAGGCGGCATCGAGGACGAGCAGCACATGGGGAGGCAAGCCGTCGTGCAGCCGCTTCACTTCATTGAACGGCACATAAGTGCCGGTCGGATTGTTCGGATTGGCGAGAAACACGATTTTCGTGCGCTCGCTTAGTTTGCCGATAATCGCATCCACGTCGGCCGTATAGGCCTTCTCCGGGGCGACGACAGGCTTTGCTCCGGAGCCGAGCGTCGCAATGGGATAAACCAGGAAGGCGTGGGTCGTGTGAATCGCTTCATCGCCATCGCGCAGGTAAGCGTCGGCAATGAGATTGAGGAGGTCGTCGGAGCCGGCGCCGCAGACGATACGGTCAGGATCGAGACCGAAGGCGCGGCCGATGGCTTCGCGCAGCGGCGTGGCAGCGCCGTCAGGATAATCCTGAAGATGCGCGGCGACTTCGAGATAGGCCGCTTTCGCCTTCGGGCTCGGTCCGAGCGGCGTCTCGTTCGATGAAAGCTTGAAAACGCGCGCCACACCCTCGGCGGCGCTCTTGCCCGGCACATAGGGATCGATGTCGAGCACACCGGGACGCGGCTGCGGCCGCAGGAGAGTCATCGTCTTGGTTCCGAGGCGTTTGGAAGGAGCCCCTCACCCGGATCGCTGGCGCGATCCGACCTCTCCCCGCAAGCGGGGAGAGGTGACGGAGTTTGCGGCGCGCGCAAGCGTTTCCCCTCTCCGCTGTCCCATATTGCCAAGTATTGGCTCATCGGAATCTGCTTGCGTAACGGGCTACGGCAGCGGCACGCCGCCGTAGGCCGCAACCCTATAGCGGGCGGCGTGGGTCCCGACGAGAGCCGCCGCCCGAACCGTGCCGCCGGCCCTGATAAGAGCTTCGGTGACGGCGGCGATCCGGCCTCCCGGCGGCAGCGATACGAGCAGAGCGGCGCCGTCGAAGGCTTCGTCTGGAACAGCAACGACCTCGGCGAGATCCGCAATCCCCTGGGCGGCCTCTTTGCTCCAGCCCGAAACCCGCACGCTCCACACTTCCACCTCGGTCGCCATGGCATCGGGCGCTGCCCGCGACACCACGAAAACCGCAAGCGAGGCCGGGTGGTCGGGCCGATCGAGGAACGGCAGCCGGGCGATGATCTTCGGCGCAGCGTCGAATTCCAGCGCGTTCCACCACGGCCCCGCATCGGCCGGCGCCAATACCGGAATGAGCCCGAGATCGCCTTTTGAATTCGCTACCGCAGCGACCACCGCGGCGGCACCCAAGTGGGACACGAACGGCACGGTGAAGCCAAAATGGAAGCGGACGCAATCGCGCATGCGCGCATCGCCGGCCGAGAGATCGGCATGCACGGAAAACGGCGCCTGCACATAGGTGAAGGTCGCGATGATGACGCGCCAGATGCCCTCGGCAGTGTCGAGCGGCAGGATGCCTTTATGGCGCTCGACCAGGCGCCGCATCATGGCGGCCTCGCGCGCCGGGCGGAATGCGGAGCCGGTCTCCTGGGTCTGCTTGACGGCGATGAGCCGATCGATGATGTCGCCGCGCTCCATGAGCAGGCGATGCATCGCCTCGTCGATCTTGTCGATGTCGCGCCGCAGGCTGTCGAGCGACGCCGGATCGCGTTGAGATGGTTTCGTTCGATCCATCGTCCTGGTGCAATCTTAAACTGCGCGTCGCGGGGCTTTGCCCATCTTAGCGCGCGTTCCAGTCAGGTTGCAGCAGCCGTGAGGGTCGCGACTCCAGTGCGGCGCGCGCCGACCCCCCTTCCAGGGAAGTATAAGATGCCAGCGCAACGCCGGGGGCGTATTCTGATCGGGACTTCCGGCTGGACCTATGACAGCTGGCGCGGGCCGTTCTACCCGCAGGATGTGCCGAAGAAGGATTGGCTCGCCGCTTACGCCGAGAATTTCGCCACGACCGAGATCAACGGCTCGTTCTACCGCACGCCTTCGCTCGAAGCCGTGCGCGCGTGGCGGCAGCAGACGCCACGCGCGTTTGTCTTTGCCTGGAAGGCGTCAAAATTCATCACCCATTGGAAACGGCTCACGGAAAAATGCGAGAACTCGATTGCCCTCATGGAGACGAGACTCAAGGCGCTGGGGCCGAAGGCCGGCCCGGTCCTGTTTCAGCTGCCGCCGCAGTTTCCGGCCAACCGCGAGCGCTTGGCGTCCTTTCTCCAGATGCTGCCGCGCCGGCGCCGCTATGCATTCGAGTTCCGTCACCGCAGCTGGTACGAGAACGACGTGCTCGATCTCCTGCGCGATCACGACGTTGCGCTCTGCCTCTCCGACCATCACGATGCGCCGGCGCCGTGGACGGTCACTGCGCGCCACGTCTACGTGCGCGGCCATGGGCCGGACGGGCGCTACCGTGACAATTATCCGGACCGAACGCTCGCCACCTGGGCGGGCCATATCGGCCGATGGTCGCGCGCCGGGCGCGCCGTCTTCGTGTATTTCGATAACGATCAGAAAAGCGCTGCGCCGGCCGACGCCGCCCGGCTGCTGCGGCTGGTGGGATGAGAAATAGGGAGGCGAGGCGCCGCCCGATCAGTAGGGTGGGTCTAAAGCGCGTTAACGCGCGTCTTCAACGCGCTATGGGCGCGGTCCACACGCGCGCGCCAGGCGACACGCAAACAAGAAGCGCCGTGCCCACGAAAGCGTCGGCGTGGTCACGGCGCACGCGCTAAAGCGCGTTGCGCCTTTGCCCACCCTACGAAACTCCTCGCAAGCGGGAGAGGTCGATTACGGCTCCCATCCCGCCGCGGCGCGCGGTTGCGCGCCGCGTTGCGCCTCGTCGATGACGCGCAGGAGCGCACGCAGCACTTGCGGAACGCCTTCGCCGGTTGCCCCCGAGAGGATAAGCGGGACCTTCCCGGCGGCACGCTTGAGCCGCGCCGCCTGGACTTTGAGCGCATCCGGATCAAGAGCGTCGGCCTTATTGAGCGCCACAATTTCGGGCTTTTCGGCAAGCCCTTCGCCATAGGCTTCGAGCTCGGCGCGCACCGTCCGATAGGCCTCGCCCGCGTCATCGCCGGTGCCGTCGACGAGATGCAAGAGCACCCGGCAGCGCTCAATATGGCCGAGAAAGCGATCGCCGAGGCCTTGGCCCGCATGCGCGCCTTCGATCAGGCCGGGTATGTCGGCGAGCACGAATTCGCGGCCGTCGATGTTCACGACCCCGAGTTGCGGATGGAGCGTCGTGAACGGGTAATCGGCGATCTTGGGTTTTGCGGCGCTCACGGCCGCCAGCAAGGTTGATTTTCCGGCATTGGGCAGGCCGACGATGCCCGCATCTGCAATGAGCTTCAAGCGCAGCCGGATCGTGCGCTCCTCGCCCGGGTGACCGGGATTGGCATGGCGGGGGGCGCGGTTCGTTGCGCTCTTGAAATGGGCGTTGCCGAAGCCGCCGTTTCCGCCCCCGGCGAGCACCGCGCGCTCTCCGGCGTGAGTGAGATCGGCGAGAAGCGTCTCGCCGTCCTCCTCGTAGATTTGCGTGCCCACCGGCACTTTGAGCACGATGTCGGCGCCGTTGGCGCCGTGGCGATCCTTGCCCATGCCGGCGCGCCCGTTGCGGGCCTTGAAATGCTGCTGATAGCGATAGTCGATCAGGGTGTTGAGCCCTTGCACCGCCTCCGCGATGACATCGCCGCCCTTGCCGCCATCGCCGCCGTTCGGTCCGCCGAATTCGATGAATTTCTCGCGCCGGAACGACACGCAGCCGCTCCCGCCGTCGCCGGAGCGGATATAAACCTTGGCTTCATCCAGAAATTTCATGATGTGGCGGCCGATCGTCGCGAGGCAAGCCGATACCGATCGGTTCGTATCAAGTAGCAACGCAGGAAGATTCGCGAAAGGGTATTATTGCCGGTGCCACAAACTCCCCACCCTCCCAGGCAAACTCGGGCTCGCCCGAGTTTGCCCTGCAAAGTTGATTGCGATCTGCTTTAAAGAACGCGCCGTCCCAATCCTCGTTGCGCGTTCCAGGCTCAGCGCATGCCGCGAACTCCTGCCCTTGGCGATTTCCGGCGCCTCGTCGTGAAGGTCGGCTCCTCGCTGCTCGTGGACAGCGCAGGTTCGCGCGTCAAGGAAGAGTGGCTCATTTCGCTTGCCGAGGACATTGCGCGCCTGCATCGGGAAAAGCGCGACCTCCTGGTCGTCTCCTCGGGGGCGATCGCGCTCGGCCGCGCCGTGCTCAAGCTCGGCAACGGGCCGCTGCGGCTCGAAGACAGCCAGGCCGCAGCAGCCGTGGGGCAGATCGCCTTGGCGCGCACCTGGGCCGAGGTGCTCTCCCGGCACGGCATCACCGCCGGCCAGGTGCTGGTCACCCTGCAGGATACCGAGGAGCGGCGCCGCTATCTCAATGCCCGCTCGACGATCGAGCGCCTGCTGGACTGGCGCGCGGTGCCGGTGATCAACGAAAACGACACCGTGGCGACAAACGAGATTCGCTATGGCGACAACGACCGCCTCGCCGCCCGCGTCGCCACCATGGCGGGCGCCGATCTCCTGATCCTGCTCTCCGACGTCGACGGGCTTTACGAGGCGCCGCCCGGTACCAGCACGCCCGCCGGGGGCGTGCCCAGGCTGGTGCCGCTCGTGGAACGGATCACGCCGGCGATCGAGGCCATGGCGGGATCGGCAGGATCGGAACTCTCACGCGGCGGCATGGCGACCAAGATCGAGGCTGGAAAGATTGCAACCGCGGGCGGCACCCACATGGTGATCGCCTCGGGGCGCATTGCCCACCCGCTCGAAGCGATCGCCGGCGGCGCGGCTTCCACTTGGTTTCTGACCCCCGGCAATCCCGTCGCGGCCCGCAAGAAATGGATCGCGGGGTCCCTTGAGCCCAAAGGGGTTCTCACCATCGATGCCGGAGCGGTGGCAGCGCTGCGCAGCGGCCGCAGTCTCCTACCGGCAGGCGTGATCCGGGTGGACGGCAGCTTTGCCCGCGGCGATGCCGTTATCATCCGCGGGCCTGACGGCGCCGAAATCGGCCGCGGGCTCGTCGCCTACGACGCCGAGGATGCGCAGAAAATCAGAGGCCGGCCGTCCGCCGATATCGCGCTGATCTTAGGCGTGGAAGGCCGCGCCGAAATGGTACACCGCGACCATCTGGTGGTCGGGCGCACCTGAGAAAGTTGGGCTAGGGGACGCTTCGAAGCGGGGTGGTGAGCCACAGGCCCCCATGCGCGCTGCCGGTTCCGCGATTCGTGTCGCCAGTGCGCGATCGTGCAGTCCGCGCCTCAACGCGGGCGTTCGGTTAGTTATCCACATAAACCCACAGGATTTGGCGGCTCGCGAGCACCTGTCTCGGAACCGTAATGGTGGGAAGCTATTTGCGTCGCTGTAGGGGGGAGCAGAGCCATGTCCAGGGAGAGAGCATTGGCTACCGAACTCAATCACCTTCGACCCCAGCGGCTACCGAACCGGTTCCCGGTGGGAACGCGTTTCGTCATCGAGGGGCGCGCCGGCCGTATCAAATTGCAGTATCTGGAGTTTCCGGACGGCCGCCACATCGATTTGTCGGCTGCGCCGGCGAAGCGCGGCAGCGCAGCCCGGATGCGCCGGAGCCCCAGGGCAGGCCGAAACTCCAAAGCCAGAAAAATTTAAACTTTTTTCGGAACCGCTTTGGGGCTCTCGCGTTGATCGAGCACGCCGGGTGGTGTGCCCCCCAGCCCCCCAACCCCTCACCCATCCGGCGATCAGAGACCCTGGCTCCCAGAGCCGGGGTCTTTTTTCGATCGGGGTAGTTCCCTACGGTGGGCCAGTCCAGCTGGGCCAGTCCTCACAGCACGAAAAAAAGCGCCGTGCCCCTGCGCGTGCGTTCTACGGCAGAAATCCGCTCTCCTCGGCGAGGGCCTTGAGCGACGTTTCCGGCCGCGCGCCAAGGTGCTGTATTACTTCCGCGGCGGCGACCGCACCCAGTCGGGCCGCATTGCGGTGGTCGCTTCCCCGCGCCAGCCCTACGAGGAAGCCTGCTGCGAACAGGTCGCCGGCGCCGGTGGCATCGACCACCCGCTCGACCGGCTCTGCCCGAACCGCATCGGTTTCCTCTCGGGTGACGATGAGGCAGCCTTTTTCGCTGCGGGTCACAACGGCGAGCCGAGCGTCGCTGCGTAACGCCGCGACCGCGGCATCGAAATCGGCGGTTTCATAGAGGCTGCGCAACTCGCGCTCGTTGGCGAAGACGATATCGATGGTGCCGCTACGGATGAGGTTGAGGAACTCGGCGCGGTAGCGGTCGACACAGAAGGCGTCCGAAAGGGTCAGTGCGACGGTGCGGTCCGCGCGGTGAGCGATTTCGGCCGCCTTGACGAACGCCTGCTTGGCCCGCGGCGGGTCCCAGAGATAGCCTTCGAGGTAGGTGAAGGTCGCAGCCGCGACCGCCTCCGCATCGATATCGTTGGGATGCAGGTCCTGCGCCGCTCCCAAATACGTGTTCATGGTGCGCTCGCCGTCGGGCGTCACGAGAATATAGCAGCGGCCCGTCGACGGTCCGGCGGAAGCCGGCGGCGTGTCGAAAGCAACGCCGGCGGCGCGAATGTCGTGGGCGAAGATTCGCCCGAGCTCGTCGGCCTTGACCTTGCCGACGAAGGCACCGCGTCCGCCAAGGCTTGCCACCCCGGCAATGGTATTGGCGGCCGAACCGCCGGAAATCTCCACTGCCGGTCCCATGGCGTCGTAGATCGTTTCCGCGCGTTCTTCGTCGATCAGTACCATCGCCCCCTTGCGCATGCCGTGCGCGACCAGAAAGTCCTCCTCGGTATGCGCCATCACGTCGACGATCGCGTTGCCGATGCCGAGAACATCGTAGCGGGCCGTGCTCATAAGGCTCACCGAGTTGGCCGGGGGCGTTGGCGGATGGGAATACGCGCACTATAACGGCCGCCCGAAGCGACACAATTATGAATCCGTGACCCGGATTTGAGCTTGGTCCGGAAAGCTCAGGCAGGATTGCCGCCCATGGCGTTCAAACCACGCGTTTTTTCCGGGATGCAGGCGACGGGCAATCCCCATCTCGGCAATTATCTCGGCGCCATCACCAAGTTCGTCGCCCTCCAGCACCGCTACGAATGCCTCTACTGCGTGGTCGATCTGCACGCGATCACGGTCTGGCAGGACCCTGCCGAACTGCCCGGCGCGATCCGCGACGTGACCGCAGCCTTCATCGCCAGCGGCATCGATCCCTCGCGCAGCATCATTTTCAATCAAAGCCAGGTGCCCGAGCACGCCGAGCTTGCCTGGATCTTCAACTGCGTTGCCCGCATCGGCTGGCTCAATCGGATGACGCAGTTCAAGGAGAAATCCGGCAAGGACCGCGAAAATGCTTCGGTCGGCCTTTATGTCTACCCGACCCTGATGGCCGCCGATATCCTGCTTTATCTTGCAACACTCGTTCCGGTCGGCGAGGACCAGAAGCAGCACGTCGAGCTTGCCCGCGACATCGCGCAGAAATTCAACAACGATTTCGGCCCGTCGATCCGCGCCCACGGCCGAGGCGATGCTTTCTTCCCCCTACCGGAGCCGCTTATCCAGGGGCCGGCCACGCGGGTCATGTCCCTGCGCGACGGGACGAAGAAAATGTCGAAATCCGACCCCTCGGACCAGTCGCGCATCAATTTGACCGACGATCCCGACGCGATCGCGCTCAAGATCCGCCGGGCGAAAACCGATCCGCACCCCCTGCCCTACGAGGAAAAGGAATTCGTCTCCCGGCCGGAGGCCGAAAACCTCATCGGCATCTATGCGGCGCTCGCCGGCATTACTCCGGCCGACGCGCTCAAGCAGTTCGGCGGCGCCCAGTTCTCCACGTTCAAGAATGCGCTCGTGGAGCTTCTGGTGGATAAGCTCGGGCGGATGAACGCTGAGATGCGGCGCCTTAGTGCCGATCCGGCCTACGTGGATTCCGTGCTCGCGGACGGTGCTGCGCGCGCCCAGGCGATTGCGGCCGAGACCATGAAGGCGGTCAAGGACGTCGTGGGCTTCGTCCGCCGCCCGTAGCCCGGACGGGAGGGGCCCGGATTTCGCGGCGCACGAGACCGTGAATCCAAGCGCGTGAAGCGCCGCTCAATCCGGGCTACAAGTAGCTGCCAACCCGCCGGGGAGCCGATGAGCACGAAGCGCCGCAGCTACGAAGCCGGACATTCGCCGAAATTTCTGGTCGTCATCGACGACTCTCCGGAATGCGACCGCGCCGTTTATTTCGCCAGCCGCCGCGCGATGCGCACCGGCACCGGCGTGGTCATGCTGCGCGTCATTGAGACCCGCGACCATAGCCAGCAGTGGCTCGGCGTCGCCGACATCATGCGGGCGGAAGCGCACGAGGAGGCAAACGCCATCCTCAACCGTCATGCGGCACGCGCAAGCAGCATCACCGGGGTGATGCCGGAGCGGGTGATTCGGGAGGGCGACAAGGCCGAAGAACTGCTCAAGCTGATCGACGAAAATGAAGATATTTCGGCGCTCATCCTTGCGGCCGGCACCGGCTCAGAGGGACCGGGGCCGCTGGTTTCGAGCCTGATCAAGACCGCCGGCACCTTTCCCATTCCGGTCGCGATCGTCCCCGGTCACCTCAGCGACGAAGACCTTGATACGATGTCGTAGCCTTAAGCGCGCACCGCAGCGTAGCCCGGATTGCATGATCGCCCACACCAGCCTCGTCGCGACGTCAACTTCAGAGCGCGATCATGCAATCCGGGATCTCTCCCGGGTGCCCCGGATTGGAACTGGCGCTTTTGCGCCAGCTCCAATCCGGGCTACGGGCGCCGGCTTGAACTTCCTTGCGCGGATGCCACGTAATGGACGTTCGATGAGGAGCAATCCATGTTCATCCAGACCGAGCCGACCCCAAACCCGGCGGCGCTGAAGTTTCTGCCCGGCCGTACTGTGCTGGCCCACGGGACGCTGGACATGCGCGACAAGGCAGCAGCGGCGCAGTCGCCGCTCGCCGAGCGACTGTTCGAAATTCCGGGTGTGAGCGGCGTCTTCTTCGGCTCCGACTTCATCGCGGTGACCAAGACCGCCAGCGAATGGCAGCAGCTCAAGCCGGCAATTCTGGGCGCCATCATGGAGCATTTCCTGTCGGGTGACGCCTTGCTGCGCGCCGACGGTGCCGAGGCTGCTGACGACGGCGGCGAGTTCTTCGATGAGAAAGATGCCGAAACCGTCGCAACCATCAAGGAGCTGATCGAGACCAGAGTCCGGCCGGCAGTCGAGAACGATGGCGGCGACATCACCTTCCGCGGCTTCAAGGACGGAATCGTGTTTCTGGATATGAAAGGCGCCTGCTCCGGATGTCCGTCCTCGACCGCCACGCTGCGCCACGGCATCGAGAACCTGCTGCGCCATTACGTGCCGGACGTGGTTGAGGTACGGCCGGCCTCAGTTTGATACCGCGCTCCGTCTTTATCCTCCGGGCCTCGCCCTCAACGAGTGGCAACACAGCATTTCCAGGCATAGAGAGCCTGCGTTACTCTCTGACGTTCCGCAATTTCGCGCTCGCTTCGCTTAGGGAGGCCCGTTCAGGCGTCGAGTTCGGCCAAAGTGCGGGCCAGCGCGGCGCGCACGGTTGGCAAATGGCCAGCGAAGGCGACGGCGACATTCCGCAACGTCTGACCCGTCGGGGATTTGATGGTGGCGAGCCGCGTCATACGGTCGGTCATGGCGACGACGTCGCGCGCGACGCGGTGACGCTCGGCCGCCCAGTCGTCGAGCCGTGCGTCGTTACCGTCCTCGATCGTCTCCGCGAGCTTTGCCGCGAGCGACACCGCATCCTGAATGCCGGTGTTCATTCCCTGCCCGCCGGCCGGACTGTGCACATGCGCGGCATCGCCGCAGATCAACACCCGGCCCTTGCGCGGCGTCTGCGCGACGCGATGATGGATGTGAAATCGTGAGGTCCACGCCGTATCGCGGATGCGCCCCGGCCGCACCGTTGGGCCGCGACGATCGAGCAGCGCCTGCATATAATCGAGCGACGGCTGTTCCGGCGCGTCATCGACCGTGGCTACGATGCGGAACCGGTCCTCGGGAAGCGGCGCGACCACCACGAGACCGTCGGGCGAGTAGAACAGGGTGACCTCGTCGCGGCTCAGCGGCCAATCCATGCGGACGTCTGCCAGCACGAAGCCCTGCTCGTACTCGCCGCCTGTGAAGCCGATACCCGCCTGCTCGCGAACCGTGCTGTGCATGCCGTCGCAGCCGACGAGCCAGCACGCGGTCACGGTCCGGATCTCGCTGCCGCTCCTGAGTTGAGCCTCGATGTGCGAATTTTGCGCCGCGAGGTGAACAAGTTCGCTCGGCCGGACGACCGATCCACCGAGTCGTTGCAAATGATCGAGCAGGCAGGCTTCGACCCGGTCCTGCGGGATCATCAGCGTGAACGGATAAGGGCTCGGGATCTCCGAAAAGTCGACTGTGATCAGCGAGCGATCGCGGTCGCGCACGCGAAAGATCGGAACTTTGATGCCCTGCGCCAGCAGGTCGCGCGTGACGCCAAGCGGTTCCAGGACTTCGAGCGTGCGGGCGTGGACCACGCAGGCCCGCGAGGTATTCGCGCCAGCCGCTTGGCGATCGACGATCTGCGGCATGCGCCCGCGCCGCGTCAGTTCTGCAGCGAGCGCAAGCCCGCTCGGACCGGCTCCCGCGATGAAAACATCGCTATCGGCCTTCCAACCCTGCATGTCGGTCTTCCTCCCTGTGCAGGAACCCAGACGAAGGCGTCCTCAGCGGCGCCGTTGCGCTAGGGATTCGTCCTCAACGACCAACAAGATAAATGGCCGATAAGTTTCCAAGGCGCAGCCGCGCGCGTCATTCGGCCGCTCGCTATTCCGAAGTTCATGCGAATGCCCCGGATAGGCGCGGCGATAGGGAGAACACGAGACCAACAGAGACGACGAAGGAGCCCTCCGGAAGGGACATACTCGCGACAGTGTCGGCAGGGATCCGGTCAGGCTCGAGCCTCAAGTATCATATTGAACGGCCCTGCCGCCGCCCTTCGAACCCGCGTAAACCCGCCATCGCGAATGACCTCGGTGAGCTTGGTCTCACCCGCCTGCGCACCCAAGCCTTCGCCTACTTCCTGGTCCAGTGATGTCGGCACGCAGATCATGGTCGAAGCGTTGTAATAAAGCCGCCCAACGGGATTTATATTGTCTTCCGGACGATCGCCAGCAATTGGTTCTACTATCATCCAGGTTCCGTCGGACTTCAGGATGCGATGCATATGACCCGCGCACCCCCTGGGATCACCCATGTCATGCAAACAATCGAAGCATGTCGTGAGATCGAAGCCGGTTTCCTTGATGTCCTTGGCGCTCGCCTCCTTGAAGCTCACGCGATCACCCAACCCATGGGCGACGGCATGCCGATTCGCCTCTTCAATGGAAGGAGCGTGGAAATCGTAGCCGATAAACTGACTTTTGGAAAAAGCTTGCGCCATCAGCAAAGTCGAAAAGCCGACGCCGCAGCCGACATCGGCGACCTTGGCGATCGGCCCTCCCGATGGCCAAGGCCGGCCTAGCTCACCGTGGACCAGGCCTTCTCAGCGAAGGCTGGACCGGTGCGGCTCGCCCCGGGTCCGTTTACCTTGCAGATACCGGACGTTAGCCCGGACCTGGGCGGCGTCCGGGCAGTGCCAGGAGCGGACACGGTGCATCGTGCTCCGAAGCACGCCAGCGCAAGCTCGCGCTGTAAACTCTCTGTTCTGACCGGGCCCCGAAGGTGCCGGACCGCGCTCCCGACTACGGTGCCTTCTGCGGGATCATGGTTATGCCTGTCGGACCGACGCCGGTGAACTGGACGATCACCTCACCGTCCTTCGCCCATGCATAATGCGGCGTCTTTGGCGGTTCGGAAAGAAACGTTCCTACTGGGTAGGGCCGCAACTTGCTCTCATCCCATTGTTCGCCAAGGGCGAAGTAATATGTCCCGGACAAAACCGTCGCCGTGCGCACCTCGTCAGGGTGCCAATGCGGCATGACCTTCGCGCCAGGCGCGTATTTGATACGTACGACGTACACGCCGGATTTGGTGGGATCCCCGTACAAGACCGCGGATTTTAGGTTAGCCACGGGAGCGGGTGATTTGAATTCCACTTCCTCCGGACGCTTGATTATGCTTTCCGAATTCTGTCCGTAGGCTCCAGCGATGACAAACGCAAAGAACGCCACCGCGAGGTAATTCTTGCTCATGCGCATTTTTGCTATCCTCTTACGCCCTGCCGATCGCTCCGCGTGTTCCGCCCACCGACCCACACCGGCACAGGTCGAAAGACGGTCGTACCTTCGTTCATGTTAACGTATAAACTTGGCATTTGCTGCTTAACGTATAAACTTGGCATTTGCTGCCGTATTTTGCACCTCCGTGGAGTTCTGGACTTGCACGACGTCAGCCGCGCTATGAGGG
>DATBHB010000124.1:0-109765 GCA_036557705.1 Xanthobacteraceae bacterium | reverse complement strand
GCATTGTTGGTGAGGCAGATGCGCCCGTCCTCGAGAAAACCAGTGAACGCATCCCAGCGCTTGAGCATGTAATCCATTGCTTTGGCAATGTCGGAGTGCCGCGAGAGCTTGCCGCGTTCGGCCCGCATCCAGGCATGAAGAGCTGCTCGCCCTCATCGCCAGCAAGACTGTCTCGCTCCTCGTGCAGGACATTCGCGCCAGCCAATCGGAAGCCGGCAAGGCACGAGCGGATGTGTTTTAGGCAGCGATTCTTTCCGGCGTCGGGGAGGCGCCGATTTCGCCCGTCTCAATTTCCTGGCACATGAGACGCGCCTCATCGCGCGCTGCCTCGACAGCGAAACGGCGCAACAATGTCAGCAGCGGTTCGATGTCTTCGATCGGCTCGTTGCCGCAGCGCGCAAGCACGCGCTCGACCATGCGGCGTCTCAGTCTCGTCGACCCGCCGGAGCCATCGATGAAGCCGCCCTCGCACATGGCCTCAAGCGCCTCGCGGAAAGCCAAATAGGTCGAGGGCGGGAGACCCGCTCGGTCATAGAGCGCAAGCAGTGAGACGCTTCGGCAATCGCGCATCAAAGCACTTACCCGCTTGTGGGGAAGTCCGGAGAGCTCCGTCAACGCCTGTTCGACCATGTCGACGTTGCCGGAAAGCAGGGCTCGAAGGATCAAGCCGGCCGTGAGCTGCCCGCTTTGCCGCAAATGTCGGATCAGGGACCCCGTTTCGCTCGCCGGCGCGGCTGCAGCAAGGGCAATCGTTGCCCTTTCGCAGGCGTCCTTCGCGACGCGCGCGGCGCGATCTGGCTCAAGCCATTCTCGTCCGGCCACAAAGCCCGCCAGCGTCTCAGACAGTCTGGCAAGCAGCGCCTGATGGGTTGCAGCAGGCAGATCGTCGCGCGCAAGCATAGCCTCGCGGATGGCGGCCAAGTGACCGAACCGGCTGACGATTCGATCAAGCGAGAATTTGGCGATCGCTGCTTGCGGATTTTCGATCAATACAAGGCAGGATTCCGCCGCGCCGACTTCGGCAACCGCGGCTGAAACCGAGGCCGGAAGATGCACGCGCCGCGCAATGGCAGCTTGCATGGCCGGCCCGCTGGTCGCAACCGCATCCACGAGGTCCGCATCCACAAGGAGCGGCGAGTGCTCAAGCACCCAGGACGCGACCTCCGGCTGATCGGCCGCGAGACCGAGAATCACCGCAGCGGGCGAAGCGTCGCTGAACGCAAGCGCCCGAGCCAGCGCTTCCCTCACCTTCGGGGACGGATCGTCGAGCAGCATGATAAGGGTGCGCTCCACGGCAGCCCGGTCATCCGGCGCCAGTTCTGAATAGAGGTAGCCACGTGCAAGCGTGTGCGCCGCGTCCGCCCGCTCAGCTGCCGAGGCAGTGCGCATCCATCGAAGAAAATCGCGAATGATCATGGTTCAGCGAGGCCGCCTGTTGGACCCGGGCCCCATGGCCGCCCGATCGCAATGAAGCTAGCTCCACAGCCCTAACAAAGTGTTTACCATAATTACTGCGAAAAACGGCGGTTGCCGGCCAGCCCGCGTCTCGGTTTGTACAATGATTATGCCGGCGGTTGTGGTAAACGGATGAACTCCAGCCTGCCGGAGGACAGCCCAATGGCCGAGCCGCAACGCCACCCCCGCGGAGGCCTCTATTTCGAGGATTTCGTCGTCGGCCACGTCTATCAACACCGGCTTCGCCGCACGGTCACGCAGATGGATAATATGCTGTTTTCCAACATGACGCTCAATCCACAGCCGCTCCACATCGACCGCCATTTCTGCGCGCAGGAGACCGAATGGGGACAGCCGCTGATGAATTCGCTGTTCACGCTCGGCCTGATGATCGGGATTTCAGTATCGGATTTGACTGTGGGGACGACGATAGCCAATCTCGGCATGGAAGAGGTGAAATTCCCCCATCCGCTGTTCGAGGGGGATACGGTGCACGCCACGACGGAAGTTCTTGGCAAGCGCGAATCCCAATCGCGGCCGGGCGCCGGTATTGTCCAGTTTCACCACCGCGCCTACAACCAGAACGACAAGCTGGTTGCCGAATGCCGGCGGCAGGCGTTCATGCGCATGCAACCCAAATAGCCCGAAATGCGGTCGCTCCTTTTCGTTCCGGCCGACGGCGGCAACAAGCTCGACAAGGCATTCGCAAGCGGCGCCGACGCGATCATCATCGATTTGGAGGATTCGATCGCGCCTGACCGCAAGGAATGGGCGCGCGCGCAAGCCTCCGCCTTCCTGACGCAGGCGAGCAGGCAGGTGGCGCGGCCGCGGCTTTTCGTGCGGGTTAACGGCCTCGCCACCGGGCTCATCGATGCTGACCTCGATGCCATCGTGGCGGCTCGCCCCGATGCTGTGGTGCTTCCCAAGGCCGAGCGCGGGGCCGCCGTGGTCCACGCCGACGCCAAGCTTTCGGCGCGCGAGGCGATCGCCGGTCTCGCCGAGGGGCACATCAAGATTCTGGCGCAGGCGATCGAAACAGCGGCAGGGATGTTTCAGGCCGGCAGCTTCCAACACGCGAGCGCGCGGCTCATGGGATTGACCTGGGGCCCTGAGGATCTCTCTGCATCCATCGGGGCCGAGGCGAACCGCGGGGCAGATGGCAGCCTGACCGAGCCTTACCGGCTTGCGCGTTCGCTTTGTTTGTTCGCAGCCGCTGCCGCCGAAGTGATGTCGATTGAGACGATCTATGCCGACTTTCGCAATCTCGACAGTCTGCGGCGCGATACTGAGCTGGCTCGCCGCGATGGATTTTCAGCACGCCTTGCCATTCACCCGGCGCAGGTCGCGATCATCAACGAGGTATTTACACCAACCATGGAAGCGCTGGCCAAGGCAAAGGCCATTGTCTCGGCATTTGCCGCGGCGCCCAATGCGGGCGTGATTGCGATCGACGGAGTGATGTACGACCGGCCGCATCTGCTGCGCGCGCAGCGGCTGCTGCAAGCCGCGGGCGTCAGTCCCGGCCGAGCACCAACACCGCATTGAGACCGCCGAAGGCAAAAGAATTCGACATCGCCTTTCCAATGCAGCCCTGACGCGCCACATTCGGCACGACATCGAGGTCGCATTCGGGGTCTGGCTGCTCGAAATTCGCGGTCGGCGGGATCACTTGCCGATCGATCGCCAGCGCGGTCGCAACGAGTTCGAGTGCGCCCGCAGCGCCCAGGCTGTGGCCGAGCACGCCCTTGCTCGATGAGACCGCCAACCGCTCGGGACCCGATCGAAAAACCCTATGCAGGGCGGCTGTCTCGGTCCGGTCATTGACGGTTGTCCCGGTGCCGTGAGCATTGACGTAATCGACCTCTTCAGGATTGATCCGCGCGTCGCGCAGCGCCGCCTCCATTGCGCGTCTTCCGCCGTCGGCATCGGGCGAAGTCAGGTCCGCCGCATCTGCGCTCATGCCGAACCCCAACAACTCGGCGTAGATGCGGGCGCCGCGCCGAACCGCGCGCTCACGCGTCTCCAGCACCATCATGGCCGACCCTTCGCCCAGCACCAAACCTGAGCGCGTCCTCGAAAAGGGACGGCAGGTGTCGCTGCTAAGTATGCGCAACGCCTCCCATCCTTTCATCGTGCCGACCGTGATACATGCCTCGGTACCGCCGGCGACGGCGACCGGCGCCTGTCCAGAACGGATCATGTGAAAAGCTTGTCCGATGGCATGGGTTCCTGAAGCGCAGGCGGTCGCCACCGTGTAGGTCGGCCCTTGCAGATTGAGATCCATTGAGACGTGACTGGCCGCTGCATTGAACATCAATTTCGGAATTGTGAGCGGATGCAAACTGCGGGAATTCTGTGCGTACAATTTGAAATATTGATCATCCTGCGTGTTCTGCCCGCCCACGCCGGATCCGATGACGCAGGCGGTCTTCGTCCTGAGCTCCTCGTCGAACTCAATCTGAGCGTCGCGCACCGCGGAACGGGCGGCCACGACTGCGAACTGGGCGACCCGGTCGAGTTGGTTGGCCCGTCGCTGCTCGAAATGGGCAAGCGGATCGAAATAGCCGATCTGCGCGGCAATCCGCACGCTCAGCCGCTCAGTGGGAATGATTGTGAGTTCGCCTATGCCGGAACGGGCCTCGACGACAGCGGACCAGAATCCCTCGAGCGTAGCCCCGACCGGAGAGACAACGCCCATGCCGGTAATCACAACACGGTTCATGAGGCCGCTTTCGCCTCGACCAGGACCTTCACCGCGTTCGCCACCTGTCCAATCGTATTCAATTCCAATTTGCCGAGCTCCAGCTCGGATCCTTGCGGCTGTGTCCGAGTGCCGTCAAACGTCTGGTAGGGAATGGTGATGCCGAACTTCTCTTCCAACTCGAATACGATTTCAATAACGTCGAGCGACTCCGCCCCGATGTCCTCCAGCCGCGTGTCGGGCGCCAGCTGATCGGGCGGGATTTTCAGGGTTTTTGCGATGACCTGCCGTACCTCGTCGACAATTTCCATGTCGGACTCGCAAGACGCCTCGGATGCGCTCTCATCGCACTTTGCTTGGTGCCGACCGCCGCCGTACACCGGCTTGGGTCTGTTTTGGCCCAAGTGGCGGAGCCATGCAACAGGGCTCCTCGAGCCATGGGGAGAACCGCGAATTCGTCGGAAGTTTGAGTACGAGGTCTGCTACGAACCGGGCGAGGACTTCGTGCCGTCCCGGTAAACAAGCTGCGGATCGAAGGTTCTAGTGCCGTTGCGGAACTCAAGGACGACTGCTCCGGCAGCTGACTGCCCAATCGGTATTGCACGATAAAAGCAGGAACGCCTTCCGGTGTGGCAGGCCCCCGGCCCTGTTTGTTCGACCTTGATCCACACCGCGTCCTGATCGCAGTCGATCCGTATCTCAGCCACGCGCTGGGTGTACCCGGAACTCTCCCCCTTGCGCCAGAGGCGTTTGCGCGAGCGGCTGTAATACCAAGCATCTCCCGTGGCAATCGTCCGTCGCAGCGCCTCCGCATCCATGTGCGCGACCATCAGCAACTCGCCGGTGCCGACATCGGTCGCGACGCAAGTGATCAGCCCTTCGGCGTCGAATTTCGGCGCCAGCACGCAACCTTCCTCGACGTGCTCGGTCGAGCCGGACAAAGCTGAAGGGACGCTGTCAGGAGGCAAAGAAGCCCTCGTCCGATCGCGGCGGCTCAGCGCTCTGGGCTGCGTGCGAGAGCGAGGAAGCGCGCCTGCTCCTCCGCGTTCTCCCGGAACGACCCGGTGAATTGTGTTGTAATTGTCTTCGATCCGGGTTTTTCGACCCCGCGCAGCGACATGCACATGTGCTCAGCCTCGATCATGACGGCAACCCCATGCGGGTTGAGAATCTCGTCAAGCGCGGTCGCGATCTGAGATGTCATGTGCTCCTGCGTCTGCAGCCGCCTTGCATAGACGTCGACGAGCCGAGCGAGTTTGGATAACCCGACGACGCGCTCAACCGGTTTGTAAGCAACATGGGCCCTGCCGGTGAACGGCATCATGTGATGCTCGCAATGGGAACTGAAGGCGATATCGCGCACCAGAACGAAATCGTCGTACTTTCCGATTTCGCTGAAAGTCCGGTCGAGGACCTCCGCGGGACATTCGCGATAGCCGCGAAACAGTTCGTCATAGGCATCGATCACGCGCCTGGGCGTCTCGATCAGGCCCTCGCGATCCGGATAATCGCCCGCATAGGCGATCAGCGTGCGTACAGCCGCCTCTGCTTCCTCGCGCGACGGGCGAGGAGGCGAGGGACTCTGCCTCAGCTCGGTATGGGAGGCCTTCGGCCAGGCTTTGACGACAGCGTCCATGACGGTCTCTCCGTTCGACCGGTCCCGAAAATCGGGCCCGGGGGTGTCACCGGGGCGGCCGCGTCAGTCGTGCTCCGCAAGGGTGCTTGCATCTTCTGCGCAACGACTGGACGCTGCATTCCCATTTCAGGCGCCTTCCGCAGCAAAGCGGCTCGCTGAAAGCCCTCATCTCGTCGAGGATCTTCGCGTCCGCCAACCAGCCCCTATATATTGGTTCTGATGGTAGGCGCAATCGGTGCGCCGCCACTGCGAAACCGACCGCTATCGCATGCTCAACGAGGTCTACAACAGACGAATTATCGAGCTCGCCGGGAATATCCCGCGGATCGGGCGGCTGAGCGACCCCGACGCCAGCGCTACCGCACATTCCCGACTTTGCGGATCGACCGTTACTGTGGACCTTAAAATGTCGGGCGACGAAGTCACGGATTTCGCTCACGACGTCAAAGCCTGTGCGCTGGGCCAAGCCTCCTCGTCAATCATGGCGCGCAATGTCATTGGCGCGAGGGCCGATGAGTTGCGCGACCTGCGCGAAACGGTGCGCCGGATGCTCAGGGAGAACGGCGCGCCGCCGAGCGGTAAATGGGCCGACATCGCCGTGCTCGAGCCGGTACGTGATTACAAGGCACGACATGCTTCGACACTGCTGACCTTCGATGCGGTGGTCGATGCGATCGACCAGATCGAGGCCAAACGCCGCGCCCAAATGGCAGACGAATAGATTTTGCTTTTGCTCGGCGATGAACCGCCGTGGTTGATAGGACAATTGGTAAGGGAGGTTCCGATCCGGTCGGATCACGTAGCGATGACGGCGAGTTGCGTGCCACAAGCTAGTCCTTCCGGGGAGAGGGAGCGCACCGAGTTGGCGGCACCACTGTGCGCCAATCCCAACGCCGGCGATCTAATTCGACTGAAATGTGCGCTAATCGAGCTGGCGCGCCGGATGCCCCGACTGGCTGCACGCGGGCTGATCAAAGCGTACCAGTATAGTTTTTCCGCAATAGCGGGATATGGATGCCGGCATCTGCCAACCTGCTCGCAATACGCCGATGAGGCGCTTGATCGATTTGGCCTGTGGGCGGGCGGGTGGATGACCTTGGCGCGTTTGCTCCGCTGCCATCCTTGGGGCACCGCAGGTCTCGACCTGGTCCCGCCAACTGTACCGAAACGAGCCCGATGGTACCTGCCCTGGCGTTATGGCCGCTGGCGCGGAACCAACAGTGGCCCGACCTCTCCTCAGCCGGACGGGGCTGAAGCAAAGTGAGTCAGCCGCACGCCCCTTCCCTGCCGTCCACCCCACCCGGCGCACTGAAGAAGCGGGCCGACCCTCCCTCTCCGGGGTTCCTGCTTTTTAGCCGGCGCTATTGCGCCTGGGCCGTCGTGGCTATGGATTCAGGCTTGCCGGTCGGCATCGATGCCGTAGGAATGCCCTCATCGAACAGGCGCTCGACGGTGACGATCTGCATCCGGCGAAGCTCCTCGCGCGAGAGTGAATACATGGGCTCCCATGGCGGAATCCGCAGCGCAGTTTCGAGCAGCTCGATACCAGCCCCCATTTCGACCGTGTAGCGAGCGAGGCTGCCGATATCACGCTCCACGAGCCTGAGTTCCTCGGCCGAATAGCTCGATTCAAGTGCCCGCTTGCTCTTGCTCCCCAGCCAGATCTGGTGAACGAGAACGCGCGCTTCGGGCGGCACATAACGGCGGGCGCCGCCCAAAAGGATGAAGGCGCACATCGATTCACATTGCGCCTTGGGCGAGAGCGTTGCGCGCGCTGCGCCACCATCTGCGGAGGGCAGAGGGATGGTCTTTCCCACCGCCGTCGTCATGTCGAAACGGCGGATAGCCCGTCCGAGCGCCAACGCCGCCAGAACCGAGCCGCCCTCCGAATCAAGGACAAGCGTAGCGCCGCGGACGTCGCTTTCCTTGGCGAAGGCCTCGAAATCGCGGGCGGTGCTCTCGCTGACTATCCCGGCCGCGGAAATCCAGCGCCGACAAAACTGACCGCATTCATCCGCGGGGCCTTCCCTGCGCCATTCAAAGCGCATCGCCGCTGCCTTGCCGTCGTCCTTTGCGACGGATCGATCAGTGGCAAATCCCAAAATGCAGACGGTGGCTAGTGTAAAAGCTCCAAGGAGTTTTCGATTCACGCGATCCCCTTCCCCTAGTCTCTCGCCCCTGCGTCTTGCCGCCGTGCCCCAAAGTCGATGGCGGCGCTCGCTCCTTCCTTGGGCAGCAACAGGCTGCCCATTGTGTTCTTTCTAAGATGCCGATCACGCGGCCGTCCAGCATGGATTTTGTGCAATGCCTAAAAAATTGCCACATGCTTTCGCTGGTAATCCCCAGGTCTTTTGCCTTGCTATTGGCGAAGGCGCTTCAAATCTATCACTGCGCTGCGGATGAGAGCCGGTCAATTCGACGCGCCCCCTGCGCGGATCCAAGTTGCCCGGCGCATTCGTACCAGACGCGAGCCTGCGCAGCATCAGGGGCGAATCCCACGACGCCCAGTTGCTTGAACACGAATGGGTCGAAAGTCGACCCCAGCGCCAGCGCCGCTTCTGCGCTGCCTGCATCGACGGCGCGCCGTAGAACCGTCCTCGCCGCTGCCAAATCACCGGCGTGCAGATAGTCGTTTCCGCGCTTGAGCAGGACGGCTATTTCTACGCCACCGATTGGCTGAGTGATGGCTTTCTTCGGTGGGGCTGGAAAGGACCCTGTTTGATTGTTCGACTCAAGGGGCGCGTGCTCCCTGCGCCGGTCGAGCTTCTTCCCGATCCATTCAAGGCGCATGACGCTACGGTCGACCAGGGTGTCGCTTGGGGTGCGGACATCGATGGCTGCGTCCATTACTCCAATGAAATCCGGCGGCGCATAGGCCATCGCAGTCGCTAGATCGCGGGCAGCAACGCGCCAACCGGCGACTCCAAGCGCGCTGCCTGCTGAAAGGCGCGTACCGGTAAGGAGCCCGCTCAGGAGTGCAACCTCTCCTCCCGTGCCACCGCGGAGGGAGAGCCCAAGCGGCAACGGTTCGTTGGCAAATGCCTGGCGCCGTTTAATCACCAAGTGTGCCGATGGGGTGACGGTGCCGGTCACAGCATCGAATTGCACCGGCGCAACTGCGCCGGCTTTGGGCGACAACAACCCGGGTTCCGACTCCGGAACGGTGATCAGGGCAGTGCCGCAACCCAGCGCGGCCGCAAGGGCCGCGAACGATCCGCCCCGGCTGACCGGCGCCGGTAGCATCTTTCGTGCAAGCACCGGTGGACTGGCGGGGACATCGCGATCGATCAACAACCGTTCGCGCAGTGCCTTGATTGCGATATCCCCTTCGAACGATTTCCGCCCTGGCCACGGCCAGTGAAACAGACGCCATTTCCAGCGCAGTCCGCCACGCCCCGGAACGGTCCGCGGCTTCTGCTCGGCCGTGAGACTTTCGGGGCGGGCGGGTCGCACGGTGCGCACTCCATTACTACTCTCAACCGGCGACTGCTGTGTGCGTAGGTAGGTGAGATGAAGAGGACCGCGGGCAGCACTACCGCAGCCAATACGCAAGTCACCTGAACTGGCCCCTTGGGCCGCCGCAGACCTCCCCACATCACTCTCCCCGTGCGGCGGGCCTACACTACGCAACAGCACAAGCGTACTCGCGAAGCAAACTGGGACTGCCACACAAGGTCTGCAGCTGATGTCCCCGTCTTCGACCGATGTGCAGTTAAATTTCATCAATGAATCTGACTTTGATGTGATGCCAGTTTGATGATTGTGCGGCCTGTCCGCACACCACTGATCCAGATACCGTTGCTTGGTATTTCGGTATGTAACGACACGTGCCCGTCGGGCGCACAACTTGAAACAGCCGCGGACCGCTCTGAGCCCCTACGACCATGAAGGCTGCCCCGGATGGTTGCCGCTGGCTTGCCGGTCGGCCGGCACGACCGCTATGACGAGGCACCGCGCTTACCTGCATTCGTAGGCAGCGAGTGAGCAACAGGAGGCAACGATGGTTGCGCTGAGCTTTCCCGACGGCGCACGCCGGGAATACCCCGACGCCATTACCGGCGCCGAGATTGCAAAGAGCATTTCGCCTTCGCTCGCCAAGCGCACGGTCGCAATGACGCTCGATGGCAGGCTGGCGGATTTGAGCGATCCCATCGACCATGATGCCAGCGTCGAATTTCTCACCCGCGAAGATCCCCGCAGCCTCGAATTGATCCGGCATGACTGCGCGCACGTGCTCGCCGAGGCGGTCCAGACGCTGTGGCCCGGTACCCAGGTCACCATCGGGCCGGTGATCGAGAACGGCTTCTACTACGACTTCTTCCGCAACGAGCCGTTCACGCCGGAGGATTTCGCCGCGATCGAAGGAAAAATGCGCGAGATCATTGCGCGCGACAAGCCCTTCACCAAGGAGATCTGGTCGCGCGATAAGGCCAAGCGGGTGTTTCGCGATAAGGGCGAGCTGTTCAAGGTAGAACTTGTTGACGCAATCCCTGCGGCCGAACCCATCAAGATCTACAAGCAAGGCGAGTGGTTCGACCTCTGCCGCGGCCCGCACATGAGCTCGACCGGAAAGGTCGGGAATGCATTCAAGCTGATGAAGGTAGCCGGCGCCTATTGGCGCGGCGATTCCAACCGCGAAATGCTCTCGCGCATCTACGGCACTGCCTTCGCCAAGCAGGAACAACTCGACGCGTATCTCAAGCAGCTTGAGGAAGCCGAGCGGCGCGACCACCGCAGGCTGGGGCGCGAAATGGACCTGTTTCATTTCCAGGAAGAGGCGCCCGGCTCGGTATTCTGGCATCCAAAGGGCTGGACGCTTTTTCAGATTCTCGAGAACTACATCCGCCGCCGTCAGAGCGAGGCCGGCTATGTCGAGGTGAATTCTCCGCAGCTCATGGATTCCTCGCTCTGGGTCGCCTCCGGGCATATGGAGAAATATCGCGACCTGATGTTCCTCACCGAGCATCACGCCGAGGACGAGCGCGTCTATGCAATCAAGCCAATGAACTGTCCGGGCCACGTGCAGATCTTCAAAAACGGCCTCAAGTCCTACCGCGATCTGCCGCTCAAGATTGCCGAATTTGGCAAGGTGCACCGCTTCGAGCCGTCGGGCGCGCTGCACGGGCTCATGCGCGTGCGCGCTTTCACACAGGACGACGCCCACGTATTCATTACGGAAAGCCAGATCGCCGAGGAGTCGCTGAAGATCAACGATCTCATCCTGTCGATCTACGAGGACTTCGGCTTCTCGGACGTGACCATCAAGTTTTCCGACCGGCCGCCGCAGCGGGTCGGCGACGATATCGTATGGGATAAGGCCGAGGCTGCACTGATGGCCGCGCTCAAGGCTTCCGGCCGGCCGTGGTCGCTCAACAAGGGCGAAGGCGCTTTTTATGGCCCGAAGCTCGAATACGTGTTGCGCGACGCGATCGGCCGCGATTGGCAGTGCGGTACGGTGCAGGTCGATCTCAATATGCCCGGCCGGCTCGGAGCATTTTACATCGACGAGCATTCCAGCAAGGTGACCCCGGTGATGCTGCATCGCGCGATGTTCGGTTCGCTGGAGCGCTTCACCGGCATCCTCATCGAGCACTATGCCGGCCATCTGCCTCTATGGCTCTCACCCCTGCAGGCGGTGGTCGCGACAATCACCGACGATGCAAACGATTATGCAGGCGAGGTAATGGCGGCAGCGGCGCGAGCGGGACTGCGCGTCGAAGGTGACCTGCGCAACGAGAAAATTAATTTCAAGGTTCGCGAGCACTCGCTTGCCAAAGCCCCGGTGCTCCTGGTGGTCGGCCGCAAGGAAGCCGCCGAGCGCACGGTCTCTATCCGCCGCCTCGGCAGTCAAGGCCAACAAGTGCTGCCGCTCGCCGCAGCGCTCGAAACGCTCGCCGCCGAGGCGGTGGCGCCCGACCTGAGGCGGCTGAAGGAGGCCGCGTAAAGGGCTTTTTTCGACCACTCATTGAGGGCGGGCGTTGGCAGAGTTTCGGAGATCTCCGCTCGGATATAACAGCTACGATACGCGACACCGGAACGAAGGAGCCACGTGAAATAGACCATTCCGACAGGGGATAATGCCTATCGCGGCATGTGCAATGTGGTGGTAACCTGCGATCGCGCAATCGCTCTGGGAGCGCATCATGGAAATTCCCCATCGCAGGCGCTTTCTGTATCTGGCTGCAGGTGGCGCCGCGCTGCCGTCAATGGCGCGTATCGCGTGGGCGCAAGCCTATCCAATGCGGCCGGTGCGGTTGATCGTGCCCTACGCCCCGGGCGGGATGGACGACACGATCGGCCGGCTGATCGCACAAAGATTGTCGGACCGCTTCAAAAGACAATTCCATGTTGAGAACATGCCGGGCGGCGGCGGCAACATCGGCAGCGGCCGCGCTGCGCGCGCCGCCGCCGATGGCTATACGATTCTTGTCGATGACGGAACGAGCTTTGCGATCAACCCGCTCCTCTATCGTAATGCCGGGTACGATCCTGACAGAGATTTTAGCGTGATAGCGGTCCCGGTTAAGACGACTCAGGTCCTGACGGTTACCCCTTCGATGCCGGCGCATACCGTCAAGGATCTCGTCACGCTGATCAAAGCCAGCCCGGGAAAGTACAGCTATGCTTCCGCAGGGGTTACGTCGCCATCGCGTTTCACAAGCGAACTCTTTCGCACCTCGCTCGGTCTCGACCTTGTGCACGTGCCGTTCAACGGGGCAGGTCCGGCTGTCACCTCGACCATCGGCGGCCACACGCAGATTGCGTTCGGCTCGCCTGCTTCCTCGGTGGCGCAGATAAGACAAGGCCTATTGCGTGCCCTGGCCGTAGCCAGCAAGTCGCGATTGGCCGCCCTTCCGGATGTCCCGACCATGAAGGAGGCCGGCTTTCCAGAGATCGAGTGCGATTCGGGGATCGGATTTTTCGTTCCAAGAGGGACGCCAAGGGAGATAATCGACAAACTCAATCGGGAGATTGGCGTAATCGTCGCGCTGCCTGAGATGAAGGAGCAGCTCGCGACGTTCGGATTTGAGTCATCCCCTGGCACGCCCGAAGAAGCCGCGGTCGCCCTCAACACGGAAAGCGCCAAGTGGCTGAATGTCATCAGGACAGCCGACATCAAAGCCGACTGAGAGCTTGCGCTGCGAAACCTACTGAATGCTGATGGCCGCAAGCTGCTCGTAGCGGCCCGGCGACGCCGGCGGTCGATCGAGCGCCCTCAGGAACCGGTCAGCCCAGAGCTGAATGTCGTTGCGTGAGATCACTCGGAACAAGGCCTCGTAGCGTTCTCGCCTCTCCTCAAGCGGCATAGCAAGGGCTCGGGCCAGAGCGGCGGCGACGCTGTCGGGATCGTAGGGATTCACCAGCAGCGCCGATTCGCACTCGCGCGCGGCTCCAGCAAAGCGCGAGAGAATGAGCACGCCAGGGTCGTTGGAATCCTGGGCGGCGATATATTCCTTGGCGACCAGATTCATGCCGTCGCGCAGCGGCGTCACCAGCGCCGCGCGCGCCGAACGATAAAGCCCAGCAAGGGTTGACCGGCTGTAGGCGCGATTGACGTAGCGGATTGGTGTCCAGTCGGCCTCGCCATATTCCCCATTGATCCGGCCGGCAGCCCCATTGATGAGCTCCGCCATCTCGGCATATTCGCGGATATCGCTGCGCGTCTTCGGCGTAATCTGCAGATAGGTCACCTTGTTCCGCCATGCTGGCTGAGTCGCCAGGAATCGGTCGAATGCATCGAGGCGGAGGTTGAGACCCTTCGTGTAATCGAGACGGTCGACCCCAATGATCATCGCGCGGCCAACCAGAGTCTCAAGTACGCGTTGAACAAAGGGCGAGTTGACGCTGCGCTGCGCGAGCCGCGCGAAGGCGGCAGTCTCGATTCCGACCGGGAAAACATCGACGCGCATAACTCGATCGCCGGCGGGGAAATTGAAATCGTGGCTGTGCATCCCGCATTCGCGGGCAAGATAGCGGCTGAAGTTGAAGGCGTCGTCCCCGGTCTGGAAACCGACGAGGTCGTACTCGCACAGGGCCGGAATGAGCCGCTCGTGGTGAGGCAAGGCCGTGAGCATCTCGGGGGGTGGACACGGGATATGAAGAAAAAACCCAATCCGATTGCGGTGGCCAAGCTCGCGCAATGCCTTGGCGAGCGGCATCAAATGGTAATCGTGGACCCAAACCAGGTCGTCGGGTTTGAGAATATTGTGCAATCGGCGAGCGAACAGATCGTTGACCCGCAGATAGCCGGTGAGATCGCGACGGGAAAATTCGGCGAGATCGACACGATAGTGCAGGATCGGCCACAGGACCCGATTCGCGAACCCGTTGTAATATTCCTGGAAATCTTCGCGGCCAAGGTCGGCGATGATGTAAGTAATCTTCTCGCGAACGATCTCCCGCACTTCGATCTTCGATTGAGGCGTGACCCGCCCGCTCCAGCCAAACCATATCCCTGAGCCGCGCTTGAGCGCGGCCTTGACGGCCACTTCCAGACCGCCGGCGCGCGCCCCGCCCTCTTCGGGCACCGATACCCGATTTGACACTATCACGAGCCGCGACACCGGCCGTTCTCCTCATTTGCGCAGTTACATCGTGGCCGGGCTATTCCCACCATCGAGACAGGTTCGCGCATCAATTCAGCCAGCAAATCAGGAAGGCGATTCGGGGACCGAAGTCGTCCGAGCCGGATGGGGCCGAAGCCCAGGGCTTCGACCTTCCCGGTCTCGTAAACAACTTTGCCGGTTGCTTGGTTCCATCAAACAGGCTGAGCTTAGCGGGCGAGAACCTCAACCTCTACATCGACGCCGGTGACAACCCGGAACGACCGCTCATAGGTCCGCTCATCGTTTCGCGCCACCACTCGATACTCACCTTCGGCAAGGATCACCCGCGGAAATGCGCCGCTCATTTCCTTGATCACGTCGCCGCCGGGGGTGAGCACGCTCCACTGAGTGTTTGCACGCGCCTCTCCACCCCAGTCGTTCACCAGTTTGAGAGTGATGACCGCGGCGCGATGAGTGACGGTGGCATCGGTGAGTTTCCCGCTCTGCACCCGAATATCGGAGCGCACCACCGAATTGGCATCGCCGTAATTCGAGACAATGTGATACGTGCCCTCTGGAACCAGAATGACGTCGCCGGTCTGAACCGCCTGCGCGATGGGACGTTTGTCGCCGGGCTCGAACTCGCTGCCTTTATAGAGATCGAACGAAATCTGCCCGGGGGGAATGCGTGCGTCTCCGACCTTGCCTTCGATGCGCAGCCCGCCCGCCGGAATGTCGAACACCTCCCGAAGCGGCTCGCCGGGGCGCAACTGGATCGTCTTGGCGGCGCTCGCAAGGCCGAGCCCGACATGCACAACGTACGCTCCCGCGGGGAGCGTGAATGTGGGAGTGGCTGCGCGGTCCTCCTTGATCGGCCGCAACGCGCCTGGCGCTGGTTTAGCGGAATAGATTCGCCAATGTAGCCCCGCGGGAATGACCGGCTGATCGCGGCCGAATCGCGCGCTGAGCGACAGCAGCACTTGACCCGAAGGTAGTGAAGCTTGCGATTGCGGCGAAGGAGCGCTGGCGGCAGGTGGCAGCGACTGCAGCATAGGCCCCTTGGGTAGCGGGGCAGGAGCGGGCGAAGGTGGCGGCGGAGCCGGGTTACCAGGTGGGGGCGTAGTGTTGGGCACCTCAGCTGGCGGTCGCAGCGGCGAGAACAAGTCCAAAGACTGAGCCTGAGCTGCAGGCACAACCGCAAGCGAGAGACCGATAGCCAAAAGGCATCGGCCTGCGCTGCCTGCGCTTGTCGCTGCGAACCACATCATGTTTGGTGTTGAATGCAATCGCGGCAAATTCAAGCCGGTCCGGGCGTTTGTCACTGCCCGTTCGATATGCTAGCCGATCAGTGCATCATGCCCGACGCCATCGAACTTTTGCGCACGCGCAAGTCGTTGAAGCCCGCAGAATTGATCGGCCCGGGGCCCTCGCCCGCGGAAATCGACACGCTGATCACGATCGCCTCGCGCGTTCCCGATCACGGCAAGCTGCGGCCGTGGCGCTTTATCGTGTTCGAGGGCGAGGGGCGCCTCAAGGCGGGAGCGGCGATCGAAGCGGCATTCCTTGCGAAATACGCCGAGGCCAAGCCGGAGCAGGTGGAATACGAGCGAAAGCGCCTTGCACGAGCGCCGCTGGTGATTGCGGTGGTGAGCCGCGCCGCGGTGCATTTCAAAATCCCGGAATGGGAGCAGGTCCTATCCGCCGGAGCCGCCGCCATGAGCCTCGTGCTCGCCGCACATGCACTTGGCTATGCGGCTAATTGGATAACCGAATGGTACGCCTATGACCGGGGCGTGCTGGCCGCTCTGGGCGTCAAAGAAAACGAACGCGTCGCCGGCTTCATCCACATCGGCACGCCGGCGCACTCGCCCGAAGACCGCCCCCGGCCCAGCCTTGACGAAATCGCTACGCGGTATGCTGCAGGCGCCGCGTCCTGAAGCGTCAAACAACTCGGCAGATGCCGACGCCTGATGCGTCTCAGGCGGTGCGAATGTAATCCCGCATGGCTTCCTGCTCGCGCTCCATCTCGTGGAGCCTGTGCTTGACCACGTCGCCGATCGAAATGATGCCGACGAGCCGATCCCCTTCGAGCACCGGGACATGACGAAACTTCCCGTTCGTCATCATCTCCATGACGGCGCTGACCTTGTCGGCTTCGGCGCAAGTCGAGACCTTGCGCGTCATCACCTGGGCCAGCGGCGTGTTCAGCACGGAAGCTCCTTCCTGGGCGAGCGCACGCACCACGTCGCGCTCCGACAAGATGCCGATCAGGCGCTGCTCCGGCCCGAGGACGACGAGGGCGCCAATCTTGTGCCTGGTCAGCTTCGCGAGCGCGGACTCAAGCGTTGCGGTCGGCTCGATGGTAACGACATTTCTGCCTTTGCTGGAAAGGATCGCGTTCACGGTCATGGTCACCTCCCTTGACCGGCAATCAGCCGCTTGACGTGGATGCGACCTTACGCGGGGGACCCGTTGTGCATTGCAAAATCAAGGCCGCATCGCGTTCGTGATAGTAATCATTGCGCGGAAATCAGAGTTGCGCAAGGCCCTTGATGCCGCTGAGCATTCATGACTGATCATCTTCGCTTATGGCTTCGGTTTGCTGGATTTCCTCCTCGTGAGCGGCAGCTGACGCTTTCACCGGATCAAATGCAGCAAAGCCAAAAAGACCGGCGAGAAAGCCTCCGATGTGAGCCTCCCAGGCGATGTTCTCCCCTCCAGCTGGCAGCGATGAACTGAATTCTCCAAACAAAAAATTGAGACCGAACCACATCAGCAGGAAGATCAGCACGCGAGGATCGCGCAGAATTTTCGATAGCGGCAGAGCCGGAATGCGGTAGCTCGCCGGCTCCTCGCCGCGGAAGCCGGATAGCGGACCGCCGCGTTGAAACACGAAGCGTATCGCGGCTGCCATCATGCCGGAAATCGCAGCAGAGGCGCCGATGACAGGTGAAGTTTCGTCGAAATGAAGGACGAGGTGAAAGGCCGCGCCCGCGATCGCGGCTGCTATAAAAAACAGTCCATACCTAAGCCAGCCGAAGCGGCGCGCGACCGGCGTACCGAAGGCAAGCAGCCAGACCAAATTAAAGGTCAGATGAACGAGATTCGCGTGGATGAATGCGTAGGTGATAAAGGTCCAGAACGCCGGTCCCCAGCCGATCCACCAGGGCTCGACGCTAAGCACCGACAGATGGTAACGGGCCGGAACGAACGCGAATAGAAGCAGTGCATCGTTCCACTCCGGTTCGCTGAGCAGTGCCAAAACGACATGCACAAGAATGAGCGCTGCCGCCGTCAACAGCACGGCCGCCGGTATGTTGAAAATCGGTTCGCGGGGAGGACTCAAGTGCGCATTCCGGGCGGGATAGGGCCGAGATAGGCTGCCGCGCGAACACAAGCAAGATGTCAGAAATCAGATGTCAAAGATCAAATGTCAGAGATCAGGTTTCAGCTTATCTGGTATCTGATCTCTGGTTTTTATTCCTGGCAGGGCCATTTGTCGCGCATGGCCGCGAGCGCGACCAGGCGAAAATCCTGCATTGCCGAATCAGGGTTGGAGTCCACGAAACTTGCGACAACCTGCACCATCTCACCGGGCGTAGCCGTGTTCGGGTGGCAGAATTTGAGATCGTCGGGAAGAACTCGGCTCACGAAGGAGAGTGTTGCGAGGATTCCCGCGCACCGCCCCCCGGTCACATCCTGAGCATCGGCCGACACCCCCGCCGCGCAATGGGGCAAAATCGCTTGGACGCTCCGGGTGGCGGCGTCCTGAGCAAAGGCGCCCGCCCAGGCCGAGGCAGGCAGCATCAATAAAGCCCACATCACACGACGCATCGCAATCTCCTGCTTGACGGTTCGATAGACCGCGGCACCATAGCACGACGGATCGAGCCACAATCAGGCCCTCGGAGGTCAGAGGTCGGATGTCAGAGATCGGATAAAGATCGGATGCCGGAGGTCGGGGTCAGAACTCGGACGCCAGGGAGCGGAGTCGCCGACATCTGACCTCCGACATCCGATCTCCGACTACCGTTCGGCCGCAGATATCGATATCATCCGCCGTTGTCTCATTTCGGAGCCGATGCCATGAAGAAGCTGGTGCTGGAGACTACGTCGCCCTTCCAGGGCTTGCCCGAACTGGTCGCCTACAACGAGGGCCTGTTCGAAAAGGAAGGACTCCTGGTCCAATGGGCCGACCGCGACGAAGCCGGCGTGAAAACCGCCGACGGTTCGCTCACCGACGCCAGGGCGGCCAATCCGTTCGCCAGCCACGGCAGCCTGCTCGAAGCGGGCAAGGCCGACATGTACAATGCCTGCGAATGGGGCAATTACTGCCGCGCCGGCGCCACGGGCGTGGGCAGCCGCCAGATCGGCCGCCGCGCGATGATCACCTATGCGGCAATCGTAGTGCCGCCGCAGTCCCCGGCCTACACTCCCCAACAACTCGCCGGCCGAAGGATCGGCGTACCGTTCTATGCCGGCTCCCATTACATCGCGCTGCACCTCCTCGAAGGTTTTCTGCCGCGCGAGCTCATCAAGCTCTCTGCCGCGCCGAGCGGGTCACGCAATCGCTTCAATCTCATGATGCGCGGCGAGGTCGAGGCGACAACGCTCACCGAGCCCTACATCACCCTTGCCGAGAAGAAGGGCTGCCGGATGCTGTGCTCAGGTTTCATGCACGGCACCGAAGTGGCTTCCGACCGCGTCGATGCCGCCACCTATGCGGCGTTCAACCGCGCGGTGCGCGAGGCGGTGCGCCGGATCAATGCCGACAAGGGCGCTTATCTCCATTACTTCATCGATTACCACAAGACGAGAGATCCCGAGATCGGCACGCTTACGGTGGGCGACCTGCGCGAGGGCCGGATCGTGGTCTGCGACCCGGCGCCGATTCCAGGAGACGAGATGGCGCGCACTTATGAATGGGTGAAGAGTTGGGGCATGCTGGAAGAGACGGAATCGCCGCTCGAACTCGTCAACATGGACGTTCAATCGCGCGCCCATGCCGGCCAGCCGGCATAACGGACGAGGGGACGACTGCGTGTGTCCCGCGCGCAGCGCAGAGCGGCCGATGCATTTGCGAGTAAATACAGGAACCGAACCGCGTTGCGCTGCAGACGCGGGACCGCCACAGACTCGTCCGCGGCGGTCCCGAATCAGCGGTGCACCACTCGCGCGCGCCGAGGTGCCCATTTACTTTCGCTATCTCGGGCGCGCGCTCGCGCTGCACCGCATCCCGGACACGCTCACCTGCACAGCCAAGAATGAGGACGGTCATGGAGCGGTTTAGTACGGCCAGGGAATACATAGGTGCATTGAGCTTGGCGGCTGCCATCGCGACACTCGCAGCCGCTCCCGCAAGCGCGGACTCAGTCGCCGATTTCTACGCCGGTAAGACTATCAACGTCGTCACCGGCTTTAGCCCCGGAGGGGGCTACGATCTCTACGCGCGCACGCTGGCGCGCTTCATGGGCCGGCATATTCCAGGCAACCCGAACCTCGTGCCGCAGAACATGCCCGGCGCAGCGAGCCTGCGGCTGGTTAATTATCTCTACGGCATAGCCCCCAAGGACGGCACCTATATCGGCCATTTCGCCCCCGGCGTGCTGTTCGAGCCGCTGCTCGGCCGCAGCAGCGCCGAAGCCGCGCATTTCGAGGCGACGAAATTCACCTGGCTTGGAAGCATTTCGAAGGAGACGAGCGTCTGCGCCTTCATGGCCTCGACCGGCATCAAAACCTGGGAGGACATGCAGAAGAAAAGATATATCATCGCGGCGACCGGGGGAGGCGCCGAGAGCGACGTCTTTCCAACCGTTCTGCGCAATCTTTTCAAGCTGCCGCTCAAGATCGTGACCGGCTATCCGGGCGGCAACGAAATGATCCTGGCGATGGAACGCCATGAGGCCGACGGCCGCTGCGGCTGGTCCTGGACCAGCCTGTTGAGCCGAAGCAAAGCAATGCTCGACAGCGGGACGATCAACGTCACGCTGCAGATCGCCCTGGAACAGGACAAGCATCCGGCGCTGCGGAACGTGCCGCTGCTGCTCGACCTCATCGACGACGCGCAGAAGAAAGCGGCGCTCAGGTTGATCATTTCGCGCCAAGCCATTGCGCGGCCATTTGCGGCGCCGCCGGGCATTCCGGCCGAACGGGTTCGCGCGCTGCGCGAGGCGTTCGATGCGACGATGGTGGATCCGGAATTTCTGGCCGAGACGCGAAAGCTCAGCCTCGATGTCGATCCGACAAGCGGCGTCGAGACGGAGGCGGTTATTCGCGACGTCTACGCATCCTCCCCCGAAGCGGTGAAGCTCGCGGCCGAGGCGATGAAGGAATCGAAGGACTAGCTCTGACGCCTATTGACGGCGCCTTGCCGGCGCGCCCGGCACGCGCCCTGCTGATCTGCAGTCGTGCCCTCAAAAGAGGCCGCCGTCTTGTCCCAGATCGGGACAAGGCCGGCCGGAGCGGCACAGGTGGCGCGCGCATGAAACATCGATCGAGTCGCGAATTGTTCGCGTATTGGGATGTGCAGCGCGGCCTAAGGGCGGCTCCGGAACATTGCGAGATCGACCCCGGCGCGATCCGGCGCGTTCTGGCCGACACATTCGTGCTCGCGGCCGATGATTGTGCGGGATATCCGTTCCGCATTGCCGGCACCCGGATTTGCTCGGCGTTCGGGCGCGAACTCAAAAACGAAAGCTTCATCCGCCTTTGGCGGGCGCAGGATCGCGCATTCGTCGGCGACCTCCTGGCGGTGGTCGTGCATGAAGAGATCGGCTTTGTAGCGAGCGCGCGCTGCGGCGGCGCCGAGGGCGAGATCGAATTGGAACTATTGGCACTGCCGCTGAGGCATCGCCGCCGCCCCGATGCACGCCTGCTTGGGGCGCTTGCGCCCTTCGAAGCGCCGTATTGGTTCGGAATGAGCGCACTCGCGCCGCTCGCGCTCGGTCCGCATCGGTTTCTGGCCCTTGGAGCATCCGCCGCTCCGGCGCCCGCTGCTGCTCGGCGCCACTACCCGCGTTTCGCGCGCGGATTCCTCGTCTACGAGGGTGGGCAAAAGTAGGGTGGGCAAAGGCGCGTTCCACACGCACGAGCCGCGCCACACGTAGAAACGAGCGCCGTGCCCACATGCCGGGGTCCGCGTGGGCACGGCGCAAGCGCTCAAGCGCATTGCGCCTTTGCCCACCCTACAAACCCGGCATCTTCCTAACCGAGCGTTAAGGGTAACTGCATAGGCTCCGGCTCGAGCAGTTCGGATTGCCGGGCTCGAACAGGATGGCGCTTCCCCAGCCAAAACCGCAGCTAGTGCCGCTGAGTCAGGAGCGCCGGCGCTTTCAGCGCGTGCGCGTCAACCTGCTCGGACGCTACATGCTGCCGGACCGGCGCGAATTTCCGTGTCAGGTCATTGACATGTCGCCGGGCGGCATGGCCCTGATCGCTCCGGTGGTCGCCGAAAAAGGCGACCGCGTGATCGCCTATGTGGACCATATCGGCAGGCTCGAAGGCGCCGTCACCCGGCACCTTCCCAACGGCTTCGCCATGACGATCGTGGCGACCGCGCGCAAACGCGACAAGCTCGCGGCGCAGCTGACTTGGCTCGCCAATCGCCACATCCTCGGCCTGCCGGAGGACCGGCGCCACGGCCGTGTCCGCCCGCACAATCCGGCGGCGCGGCTGATCCTTCCGAACGGCGCCGATGTGACGGTGCGCGTCACCGATCTTTCTCAATCGGGCGCCGCAATCAGGAGCGAGCACCGCCCGGAAATCGCGGCTTCGGTCACCATCGGCAATACGCCGGCGCGCGTAGTCCGGCATCTCGAAGACGGGTTCGCCGTTGAGTTTCTCCGCCTCCAGCACCCCGATTTTCTCGAAGAGAATGTCACGGCGGGGTAGGCCGCGCGAGTGCTTCGCAGCGAGCTCTGCGGCACAGGCCGCGACTACTCTGCCGCATGCGCGGCAGCCACGTTTAGCCGGATCAAAGCCAGCAGGTGCGCACGCAGCTCCGCTGCCGCCGAAGGATCGTTTCTCAAGGCGGATACTGTACGTGGTTGCGGAAGGGCTCGGCCCTCTTTCGCCTCTGCCTCGGCATAGAGTGCTAAAGCCTCTTCTGCATTCCGCAGGGCTTCATCCACGTCATCACCAGCCGAGAAGCAACCGGGCAGATCGGGAAACCAGATTCCGATGGCCCTCTCAGGCCCAGCATCTTCGATGATTGCTACGTAATGCACCATTATGAGCTATCCTCAGTCAGGTCCCAGCCGGCCTGCCTATGGATATTACGAACCAGCCCACGGCCCAAGTCCTTCGTAACGGCGCCGCTCGGATGCGGGTCAATTCCGGCGTATCGGTTACTCGCCGGCACAATAGTTGCCGACGTTATTGGCAGTAATATTCGTCTGGGGTCCAGGATACGGGTTAGGGCAGCCAGTACGACAATCAGCGGCGCCAGGGCTGGTTCTGGTGACGACACGGCGCCACGCGAACAGGCCGCATGGCGCACGTGAACGTAATTGTTATCGCCGTCGGGAATCCGCGAGCCTACCGTAGCTTACGCATCGGATGAGCGGCCCCTTCGCCTACGGCGGGACCGGCCGTGTTAGCGATGCGGTTGCGCGTAGTTCCAGCTTTCCGGGGTCTGAGGGCTCGGTCGAGGGGCTAATCTATCGTATCGAATATAATGGTCGGAGCCCGCATACGGGTACCAGGCGTATCCGGGCGGAGTGCGTCCGTCCCACTCTTGGTAAGCTTCGGGCGGGTGCTTCGTTCTTGAGTGTGTCGAAGGAACTGCGGGATTGCCATCGGACTCGCGTTCACCGCGCGTCTGAAATGAGGCTCCGGGTTGAGCGAAGGCCGTCGTTGAGGCTCCGATCGATAGCGCGAGAGCGGCGCCGATCAAAAGTGTCCTTCCCAGGTTGGCTCTCGTTATACTGGCCATCATGATCTCCGCGCCGGATAGCAGCAATGACGATGGTGCGCATGCGCCCCCTCCCGACATCGTCGCCTCGCTCGAGAACAGAGACCGAGGTGAGACGAGTCAGGCGGCGCGATATTGGGGCGCAGAATTGGTGCACGCAATAATGCAGGGTTGTGGTGCGGACGAAATTTAGACCGTGTGCTTTTCCGAACACACCAGAGCTGTCGTCGTGGTCACCGCGAGGGCACGCAGCTTGCCGCGATCTCGGCTGCGTCCGCGAGCCGATCGGCCCGCCAGCAGGCGTCGATGATGAAGCGCGAGCTTGCGGGAGACACTATTCCGTCCACCAGGCTCAGAAATTTGTCTTCGATCATCCGATCGGTCATGGGATTTTCAAGGCTGCCGATCGCGTGCTCAACGAATACGCTTGATAAATCGCCGTTCTGCTTGAGGACGGAGACGCGCGCCTGATCCTTGGCGAGTCCTGGATCGACAGTCGGGTTGACCCGCTTGCGCAGCTCAACCACGGTGGGCGCCAGCACGACCTCATCGCTGAATTGCCTTTCACCGGCGACCCCTTCCACAAGCGCCACGGCGGCCGCATGATAGATGCTGAATTTGCCTTCGAGGCCGGTCTTGGGTTCCCGTATCGCCGCGATCTGCATCACGCGCGGATCAACCGCGACGTCAACGCGAGCGATCATCTGCGGCATAGTGCGCTCGCGCACGCACAATTGCAGACAGCCGTCGATCGCCGGATGCAAGACCAGCCCGCAAGGGAATGGCTTGTAGGTATTCTGCAAGATCTGCCAGCTGTTGTCTGTGAGGGCTGCAAATTTTCGCTCACCGGCCAGCACGTTGAACCAGCCGAATTTGGCTTCCAGGCTTTGCTCGGATGCGGTGAAACCTCGTTCCGCGAGCAGCGCCGCGGTGAGACCGTTCTGGGCCGATCGTCCAGGATGATAGCTCTTGGCCATGGAGCCGAACATTTCGACAAGACCTACCGGTTGCGCCGCAGCGAGACCGATGGCCCACGATATCTGCTGCTCGTTCAAGCCCAGCAATTTGCCTGCCGCTGCGGCGCTGCCGAAAACACCGGCGGTACCGGTAATGTGCCAGCCCGCTTCATAGTGTGCCGGGGCTGCCGCCCTTCCGATCCGGCATTCGGTTTCCACACCGATGACGAGTGCCAGCATCAAGTCGCGTCCGCTGAGGCGCCGGTGTTCGGCGAGCGCAAAGATAGCCGGCACCACCGGCGGCGCCGGATGGATAGTGGTCTCGGGATGCGTATCGTCGAAGTCGAGGACGTGCGAGCTGATGCCGTTCACCAGCGCGGCATTGAGGATGTCCATGCGCTCGGTTCGTCCGAACAAGGTCGCCTGACCGGGACCGGTGAATGGAGCCAGTGCCGTGACGACATTGCTGACCGCGTCCTCATGGCAGCCGCCGACCGCGCATCCGATCCAATTGAGCAGCGTTCGCTTGGCTTCATGCCGGACGGTCTCCGGAATATCGTCAAAGCGCGTCGAGACGATGAACTTCGCCAAATGATGCGTCAGACCTTTCGGGCCCTCCGAAGGAATCGGAGCCCTGGCGTCCGCGGCTTGCGTTGATGCGAAATCCGACACCGCTAGATCGCCAAGAGCGGCTGCCGTTATCGCCAGTCCGGAATTGCGCAGGAACATTCGACGCTCCGAGCGTTCCATGGTTTCCTCCTCGTCAACACCCGTAATCTCCGATCACTTGCAGACAAACATTTTCAGCGCGTTGACCAGCGCCTTTGGATCGTACTGGCCCTGGTACACTGGCGGCGGTGCCGGGCCGCGCTTGAGCAGGATGTAGATCGTCTCCCACGCCGAGCGAACGGAGCATTCGATGGTGAAGGCTATTTCTTCGCCGCGGCGCTTTGAAACGCACCAACCAGCATCAACTGCCTGACCCAAGTGCCACACGTCGCGACAACAATAAGCAGCGGCGACAGGATGATTGACGCGCATGAGGAATGCGAGGTCATTCGATCACCTCGTCGGCAATGGCGAGCAGTGTCGGCATCACTTCAAGCCCGATCGCCTTGGCGGTCTTGCGATTATTACAAGCTCGTACTTGGTCGGCTGTATCACCGGTAGGTCCGGCCGTCGAAGACAAATGGTCATCTGCCGCTCCCGTGCGAGGAAGCCTACGAGGCAGAATAGCACGGCCCAAGCGCGTGGTCGTTACCTTAAGAGGGAGCGCTTGGGCCGGATTGGCCATCGGCCGCACCAGTCTGGCGTTGCATCCGGCTGGCCCGCAGATCGGCGCCGGGGCTGGTCAGTGCAAAGTATTCTTGAAAATAACCCCGCCACGCACAATCGCATCGAGGTGCTCTCCCTGACCGCTCAAGATCGCCAAATCTTCAAGGGGGTCGCCGTCGACGAGCAGGAAGTCGGCGAACGCGCCCGGCTTCAGCACGCCTAATCGGCCAGAATGCTGAAGAAGTTCGGCGTTGATGATCGTCGCAGAGCGCAGAATGTCTGCGTTACTTTGGACTTGAGCCCGCAGCGCGAATTCCTTGCTCTGCGCCGGGTGGGTTTCGCCAAGCAGATCGGTCCCAAATCCCACCTTGACACCGGCACGAAGCGCCTTCTCGATGGCGCCTGCGCCCTCATGCAGCACCTCTTTAAGCTTTAGAAGGCTTGCCTCGGGAAATTTGTGGGTTTTGCCGAACTGGGCGATCTGATCGTAGGTGACGAGCGTTGGCACAAGATAGCAGCCACGTTCCGCCATGAGGCGCGCCGAGACATCGTCGATCAGGTTGCCATGTTCGATCGAGCGCACGCCCGCCCGGACAGCGCGCTGGATCGACTCGGGAATATAGGCATGGGCAAATGCGTAGGTGCGTCGGGTTTTCGCCTCTTCCACCGCAGCCCGGATTTCCTCTTCGGTGTATTGGACCATGTCGATTGGGTCAGACGGGGTGGCGACCCCACCGCCAGCCATGATCTTTATTTGTTGCGCTCCGCCCTTGAGTTCCTCGCGCGCCGCCCTTCTGACGGCGTCCACGCCGTCGGCGATGTGACTGAAGGCCGACGTTCAGATCGAGCAGGCACAGAGCTGAGGATGCCCGCTGACGGGTTCGAGGTCGCCATGGCCGCCGGTCTGGCTGAGCACGCGCCCGGACCGAAAGACTCTTGGGCCCCGGATCAGGCCGCGCTCGATTGCGATGGAAATTCCGGCATCGAGGCCCCCTGCATCACGGACCGTCGTGAAGCCGCGACGCAGCATGCCTTCAAGGATGAACTTGGTTTCAATCGCAATCCAAGAGGGCTGCCGATGCAGCATCGAACCGAGGTCGAGTGTTGTGATCGAGGGATGCACGTGGGCATCGATCAGGCCGGGCATGAGTGTTCTGCCTTCGGCATTGAGGATCGTGATCTCACCATCTGCTGTGAGATCGCGGCCGTCCTCACCGACTTCAACGATCTTATCTCCTTCGATCCGAATAGACGCTCCGGCTCTCAATTCTCCAGCTTGGACATCCAAAAGCTTCGCGTCTTTGACAATTAGGCTAGACATCACACCTCGATCATCTGCGGCTCGCCGGGTTTCATCACCGTCACGCGCACGGCCGGAGCGATCCGGGCCATCGCGCGCCGGAACTCCTCACCGGCCTCGATGCCGAGCACCAGGTCGTTATGCGCGTAATGCACCGGAATTGCGTGCGATACGCCGAGCCACTGGCAGGCGGTCGCGGCGTCCTGCGGCCCCATCGTGAACGGACCGCCGCCGACGCATATAATCGCGACGTTCGGTCGATAGCGCTCGCCGAGCATCTTCATGTCGCCGAAGAGATCGGTGTCGCCGCTGAGGTAGACGCGGACACCGCCGATATCGAGCATGAAGCCCGCCGCCGGATAGGCCAGAAGCGTCGAGTGAATGGCCGGCACGAGGTGGGCCGTCATGGCGCCGTGCCGCGAAACGCCGCCGAAGTTCATAGCGGCGCCGCCGTTCGAGACGATCTTGGCCGGGTCGAGGCCCGCCTTGTGGAAGTCCGGGATGAGCCCTTTGCGCAGCATGTCGCTCTGGCCAGTAGTCATAACCGGGAGACCGGCGCCAACGAGCGCGTTCAGCATTTCGAAATAGTCGCCCATGTGATCGCCGTGGTCGTGGGTGAGGAGCACGAACACGGCATCCGGTTTTTTGCTGGCGACGTAGCGCACGAAGCCTTCCTTGGTGGCGTACTCGGGCGGCTTCGGGGTCGAAAAACGGCTCCATCCGGCGTTGTTCCAAATCCAGGCATCGCCGTAAGCGATCTGCTTGTAGTCGGGCGTCGCGAGTTCCACCACGCCGCCCCCCAGCCAGCGGACCGAGACCCGGCGCGCGCCGGGAGCACCTTCACCCGCGGCGCCATAGGCGCCGAGTGCGAGCGCGCCGCCGAGCGCCAGCGTGCCGCGCAAAGCCGCGCGCCGACTGATATCCATGCCGATTGTGTGCTTCATCTCGATCCTCCTCTCTTTATGTTGAGCATATTGAGCGCCTCGCGCCCACGCTTTCTTCGGCCGTCGGCAGCCCCGGTGGTTCAGCACTCAAGAAATTCCTACCAGGGAGATCACCCACCCGGCGACTGCGCTTAGGATCACCACCAGCCAAGGCGGCATTTGCCACATGAACAGGAGCAGGAATGCCGCGGCAGCGAGAGCGAAATCGGCGGCGTTCGCGATACTGGCGGTCCACACCGGCCGATACAGGGCAGCGAGCAACAATCCGACGACCGCGGCATTGACGCCTCGAAGTGCCGCCTGAGCTGCCGCGCGGCGTCGCAGTTCCTCCCAGAACGGGAAAGCGCCGATTACCAGAAGGAACGAAGGCAGGAAAATTGCGACAAGGCAAATAACGGCGCCAAGCCAGCCGTTGGGGCGAGGCTGCATGACGGCGCCGAGATAAGCCGAGACAGTGAACAGGGGGCCGGGCACAGCTTGCGCAGCGCCATAGCCGGCGAGAAAGGCATCGCTGGTTACCCATCCCGGCGCCACTACGAATGCCTGTAGCAGCGGCAGAACGACGTGGCCGCCGCCGAAGACCAGCGAGCCGGCGCGATAAAAGGCATCGAACTCCTTGAGCGCTTGCCATGGGAAGCTCGAAGCCAGGGCCGGGAGCCCGATCAGCAGCGTGAAGAATATCGCGAGGAGCGTCGCACCGGTGCTTCGGCTCACGCGCAGCGGCAAAGCGCCGTGGTCGCTTTGCGGCTCGCCCCGCCACAGTACGACGCCGACCATCCCGCCGAGAACAATGGCGCCGATTTGAGCCCAGGCCGAAGGCGCTCCAAGGGCGATGATTGCGGCAACGACTGCAAGCGTTGCGCGGGAGCGATCGGGGGCAAGCGTGCGCGCCATTGCGAGCACCGCCTGGGCGACCACCGCGACCGCCGCCACCATCAATCCATGCAGCCAGCCGGCCGGCGCCGACGCCCCGATTGCCGTAATACCATAGGCGAACAGAACCAGGGCCAAAGCGGACGGCAATGTGAATCCCGTCCATGCCGCCAGCGCTCCCGCATAACCGGCGCGCAACAGGCCGATCGCAATGCCGACCTGACTTGAGGCCGGCCCCGGCAGAAACTGGCAGAGGGCAACGATGTCGGCATAGGTGCGGTCGTCAAGCCAGCATCGGCGAGTGACGAATTCCTGGTGAAAATAGCCGAGATGCGCGACTGGGCCGCCGAACGAAGTGAGACCGAGACGCAGGAAGGCTCGCAGCACCTCGTGCCAGTGTCCTTTTGCAGCCGCCGCGGTTGGCTTCGCCTGTTGGATGACCATCATAACGCCTCATATCCCTGGTGATCGCGTATCTTCAAGGATTGTGAGAGGCGGTGGTCGGGCTCACCGACCTTGCAATCCGGCTGACGGGAGAAGAGCAGCATTGTAGAGTGTGCCAATCCCGGACGCGAAAGGATCTGGCGGGGAGGAAATCGCCGTGCATTACAAATCACTGTTGAAAAGGGCTGCGCTTGGCCTGGTCGCGTGGATCGCTCTCGTGCCGGCGCTTCACGCCCAGGGCGCTGGCGGGCCGGGAGCGGCGTGGCGTGGGGCCGGTGCTCCGCCGTGCTTCGGGCCCGATGGCGGCGCATATCAATGTCCGCCGGCAGCGCGAACAGTAGCGATCCGTGCCGGAAGGCTGTTCGACAGCAAAGCCGGGCAGATGTTGACTGGCCAAGTCGTCATTGTCAGCGGCGAACGGATTACGGACGTCGGAGCCGAGTCGAAAGTCAAGATTCCTGCGCAAGCGCAAATTATCGATCTCAGCGCGGCGACGGTGCTGCCCGGATTGGTCGACGCTCACACGCATATGTTCAACAATCCGAAGCCGGGAATGTCGAGAGAGACTTCGACGCTCATTGCCGTCCAGCACGTGCAGGCAAACTTGCGAGCGGGCTTTACCGCGGCGCGCGATTTGACTTCGCACGGCAATGGATATGGCGACGTGGACATCCGCGATGCCATTCGCGACGGTCGCATCGATGGCCCCCGGTACCAGGTCTCAGGTCGCGGAATTGTCTGGGCGGGCGCAGTTTCGTCCGCCAACGCCGCCAACCCTTTGGCTGGTATTGCGGTGCGATCGGCCGAGGAGGCGAGGGCTGCCGTTCGCGAGCATGTCGACCATGGAGTCGATTGGATCAAACTGTTTCCGGGCGGCGCCTATTCGTTTACGGCGGCGGGCGAGCCGCAATACGTGACCACTTATCCGCTGCCGGTATTGCAAGCCTTGATCGACGAGGCGCATCGCCTTGGCCGCAAGACGGCCTGCCACGTCTTCGGCGGCGAGGGATTGAAGAACACGATCTTGGCGGGGTGTGACACCGTCGAACACGGCTTCGGGTTGAATGCAGATCTGATCGAAATGATGGTCGCACGAGGTCTCGCCTACGATCCGACTCTTGCGCGTTATACGGAGCCATATATGGACGACAACGACAGCAAGAATACCGGCGGCAAGTACCGGATGATCCCGATTTTCGAGAAAGCGGTCACGACGGCAGCCGCAACCAGGGGACTTCGCATCATGGTTGGAAGCGGAGTCGACGGCGGAACCTTTCCGCACGGGACCCAGGCGCTTGAATTCGAAGCGCTGGTCAAACAGGCGCACATGGCGCCGGCCGCGGCAATCCGCTCGGGCACGATGGTCAACGCCGAACTGATGGGGCTCCAGGATCAGATCGGCTCGATCGACAAGGGCAAATTTGCCGATGTGATCGCGGTCTCCGGCGATCCTCTGGCCGATATCAGCGAACTCCAACGGGTAAGATTTGTAATGAAGGGCGGAAAAATTGTACGAAACGAACTGACGGGGTTCACGGCCGCAGCGCAGTAGCCTGGTTCGTACGTTCTGACAATAAGCGCGTTGCTCGCACAAGGGCTTCGAGGCGCAAAGCGATCGCCGGTTGAGTAACATGGCGTTGAAGGTCGATTATTATACCTCGCTCTCGCGTGCTGTCGCGGGACTCGCCCGCGATTCCTATGCGGCGCGCGGCGTTGTCTACGATCGCGAACACAGAGCGATGATGCGGCGCCTGCTTTCGATGAACCCGCCGTGCACGGCCGCAGAGATCGAACACGAGCAGCGCGCCTTTCGAACTGCTATTCGCAGCGTCGAATTCGGCGACGAGGAGATCGACATTCCGCTCGCACCGCAGCGAGAGATGCCGGAAGAGGAGGCCCTCCCGGCTGCGGAACTGCGCGCGAACGACCCATCGGCCTTGCAGTCGGGGCCCGTTGCAGCGCAGCGCGAAACGCGACCTCCCCCGTTCCCCCCGAAACCCGGGGAAGCTCAAGGATCAGGCTGGCCATTGCGGGCCCCCGATCAGGGGCCATTGGCGCTGCAAAAGCCGCCCTTGGCATCCGAGGCTCCGACGGACGCCGCTTCACCGGACGCGCTCCCCTACAGCCCCGCTGGCCAGGACGCAGCAGTGACGCTGCTCCAGCGCAGGCCCATTGCGGGCAGGGTTTTTCGCCGTGCGCTCTTAGGACTTGTGCTCCTCGGGCTTGGTGCATGGGGCTATGATGCCCTAACCGGCGAGATCGGGCTTCCGTTCGTGTCGGCGGTTGGCGACAACCCCATCGCTGACACGCCGCCGCCGGCGGCCCCACCGGCCGCCCCGGCACCCTCGGCGGCTAGCGCCGGAACACAACAGGTGGTCCTTTTCGACGGCAACCGCCCTGATCCGAATGCAGCGCACTTCCCCGGCACTGCAAGCTGGCGGCTTCGGTTGCAGAACGAACCGTCTCCGGTGGTCACGCTGGACGTCACCGTTCCGGGACGGAAGGTGACGCTGACAATGACCATGCGCCGCGAACCCCCGGGAAGCGCAATGACTCACTTATTTGAGTTTCGCTTCCTTCGCGACGACAAGGAACCCGACCCGGACATCGTCAATATCGCGTCCCCGTTTACGACCACGGCCGAGATGACGCGGCCCAACATTCTTGTCGGGCAGGTCGTAAATGTTACTCCTGGCGTGTTCCTCTTCGGTCTTTCCGGAGAGGCGACTGCCCGCGAACGAAACTTACGCAATCTTCAGGACCTTCCCTGGATCGGCATTCCGATCGGTTACCGCAACGGCGTGACCGGGCTGCTCGTCGTCGAAAAGGGCGTCGATGGCCAACGCGCCATCAGCGAAGCATTGCGCCAATCCGGACCTTAGTGCGCTGCTACACGCCGAACTGCTCGCGCAGAATGCGCTCGTCGAGATTGTGCCCGGGATCGAACAGCAGGTTGGTCGTGATGCTGTGATCCATGTGGATTTCGACCGAATTAACGGCGCGAACCTCGTCGTGATCCGCGACCGCGGCGACCGGACGCTTCTCGGCATCGAGGATCTCGATCCGCACATTGGCGCGGTCGGGCAGGAGCGCGCCGTGCCAGCGCCGAGGGCGAAACGGGCTGATCGGGGTGAGCGCCATCAGCGAGGCATTGATCGGAATGATCGGGCCCTGGGCGGAAAGGTTGTAGGCTGTCGAGCCGGCCGGCGTCGCGACCAGCACACCGTCGGCAATGAGTTCAGGGAGCCGCTCTTCGCCGTCGATAAGTATCCGTAGATGTGCCGCCTGGTAGGTCTGCCGGAACAGCGAGACCTCGTTGAAGGCATAGGATTCACGAAGCATACCAGCGGCATCGCGGGCACACATGAGCAGCGGATGGATCGCCGTGCGCTGGGCGGCAGCGAGGCGTTCCGGCAAACGATCGACTCGGTATTCGTTCATGAGGAAGCCCACGGTGCCGCGATGCATTCCATAGATGGGTTTGCCCGAACGCATGAAATCGTGGAGCGTCTGGAGCATGAGTCCATCGCCCCCCAGGGCCACGACGACGTCGGCCTCGGCAGGAGCGGCCGCGCCATATCGTTCGCTGAGCTGCGAGCGTGCAGCCTGCGCTTCGGCGATGGGGCTTGCCACGAAGGCGATCTGCTCGTAGCTCCCGGATCCACTCATCTGCGATTTTGTGTTGCGGTGGGCAGCATCGGCGGGAAGCGCTCATGAACTCGGAACGCGCAGTGTTCGTCTATACGACCTATCCGTCACTTGTCGAGGCGGAGAGGGCAGGCCGCTCGCTGGTCGAGAAACGACTCTCCGCCTGCGTCAATATCCTGCCGGGCATGGTGTCGCATTACTGGTGGAACGGCGCAATCGAGCGTGGCGAAGAAGTGGTGATGATCATCAAGACCCGTGCCTCGCTCGCCGCCAGCGTCTCAGCGGCCGTCAAGGAGACGCATTCCTATACGACACCGGCCATTATGGTGCTGCCGATCGAAAGCGTCGAGCAGACCTATCTCGACTGGATAATGGCGGAAACCACGCCCGCGGTAGATGCAGGCGCAATGTGAGAAGGTCGTCCGTGACTTTAGCGACACTATGCTGAATTATCTGGTGCCGCGCTTCAACATCGCCTTGACTTGAAATTCGCCCCCGGAGATGCTGCGCGCGTGTTGGTTCCCCGGGAGACCGGGGAGGCAAGAGGGAACACGGGCCGGCATTTGCCGAAGCCGTGGCTGCCCCCGCAACTGTGAGCGGCGAGCCGCTCGTCCGTATTGAGCCACTGGGAAACTGGGAAGGCTGGACGAGAGGCGCTGACCCGCGAGCCAGGAGACCTGCCAGCGCGGTCACCCAACCGGTGGGCGGAAGGACCACACGGAGCGCCTGTTCGCAGCGGTGACAACCGTAACCGATGCGAGGGCGGGCGAGATGACTCTCCCGAATCCATGCGCGCGTGATTGCGAGCCGCGGACGCGACCTCCGGCCTCAGCCGGTTGTCAGTGCCGGCATGCCGTTGCGCGTTCCTCTCTTCGCGTCGGTGGTTTCTCACCGCCCGCGCCCGCTCGGCGCGGCAGACGAAGGATGCAGTCATGGGGGCACTTGCGAAGGGAATGGGGGGCGTGCTCGCGATTGGCGCCAGCATCGCCGCATTGAACAATGATTCGTCGCCTGCTTGGGCGCAGGATGAGACCGCTATCTCGCTGCCGCCTGTCGATGTCTCGACCAGGCTGTTGCGGGCGCCGAACCGGCATCCGCGGCGATCCGGCGCTCCAGCGGCGGCTCCCGCAGGGCCGGCAACACCAGGCGAGAATAAGCCTGTGCCGGCCGCAGCCCCGTCCGGGGGCGGCAGCACGCCGCCATGGGGCGGCATCGTAACCGGCACGATCATTACCGGAGCCTCCTCGACTGCCGTCACCGCAACCGACATCGAGCGCTCGCCGGGCCAGACCGTGCAGGACATTCTGGCGCGCGAGCCCGGTATCCAGGTCACCAGCCTGTTCGGCAGCATCAATGGAGCGCAGACCACGGTCGATATGCGCGGCTTCGGCGCGACCGCCACTGCCAACACTCTCGTGCTTGTCAACGGCCGCAGGCTCAATGACATCGATCTTCAAGGCGTGGATTTCAGCGCCATCCCTCGCGAGAGCATTGAACGCATCGAGATTACCCGCGGAAACAGCGGCGCCGTGCTCTATGGCGACGGCGCCGTCGGTGGCGTAATCAATATCGTCACCAAAAATGGCGTTGACGTCCCGGCATCGGCTCGAATCCAGGGGAGCGCCGGCTCATATGATTATTTCGAAGGAAGCGCTTCGTTCAACGGTTCCGCCGGCCCGCTCGCGGCAACTGGCTTCGCGGACACGATCTTTTCCCAGGGCTATCGGCAGAACAACCAGCTGCACCAAAACGAAGCGCTCGGCAATATCCGCTGGAACGACGGGCAGGGGACCAGCGGGTATCTCGATCTCTCCGGCGATACCCAGCGCCTCGGGTTGCCCGGTGGGCGGCTCGTTTCGCCGACGCTGAACCTCCTTGCGATCGATCCCCGCGGCGCGACCACGCCGTTCAACTTCGCTGACCAGCAGGGCGTCAGCGCGACGGCTGGCGTCACTCGCGAACTCGATCCTGGAACCGAGCTGATCGTCGATGGCGGAGTGCGCCAGAAAAATCAGCAGGCCGCTTTCTTCTGTACCGGCTGCCCCGACTTCGATGAAGGCGTCACGGCAACTCTCACCACGGCATCGCTCACGCCACGGATTTCGAGTCAGCAGAACCTGGGCGGCATGTCAGGCAAGCTTCTGGCCGGGATCGATCTGTATGACGCCACCTTCGGGTCGGACCGCAGCCTCAATCTCGGCGATCCTCCGTATCACCGCTACGACCTCGGACAGCTTACGGCCGGCGGCTATTTCATGGAGACGATCGGCATCTCGCCCACGACCGATTTCGCGTTCGGGGGGCGGGTGCAGGAGAACATCACCACGGCCCGCGATCACTTCAACATGGCGGCGCCGGGCGGGATTTTCGCCACTCCGCAGGGCCTGCCGTTGGACCAGAGCGAAACCCAATATGCTGCGCACATTGGGTTTGAGCACCGGCTGAATGACGCGTTCGCTGTGTTCGGGCGCGCCGCCCGCAGTTTTCGGCTGCCGACGGTCGACGAGCGCGTGGGTGTGGCGCCGTTTGGGGTCCCGACCAATTTTGCGCTCAAGACGCAGACCTCACACGATATCGAGGGCGGAATTCGTGCGAACGTTGGAACGCTGAGCGTGCAGTCGAGCGTGTATGAGATGCAGCTGGAGAATGAGCTGTTCTTCAGTCCGGTTACGTTTACCAATGTCAATCTCGATCCAACGGAGCGTCGCGGCTGGGAGAACATTGCAACCTGGCAGGCGACCGAGACCCTGCGCTTCAAAGCCGGTCTGGCCTATACGCGCTCGGTCTTCCGCGAGGGGCCGTTTGCCGGCAACGACGTGCCCTTGGTGTCGCGCTGGACCGGCAGCACCGGCGTTTCCTGGAGCATCTATGAAAAAGACCTCGTCTTCGATGCCACTGCCCGGTTCTTCGGGCCGAAGCGGATGGACAACGATTCGGCGAACCTGCAGGTCGAGATTCCCGGCCAAACCCTGGTGGACCTGCGACTCGGCGGCGCGCGCGACCATTTCTTCTGGTCGATCTCGGTGCAGAACGCATTCAATGTCCACTATTTCGAATATGCGGCGAGCGCGATCAACTTCCTCACCGAGCTTCCGCTTGTCGGCACCTACAGCGCCTACCCGTTGCCCGGCCGAACCTTTCTCGCCAAGGCCGGCATGACGTGGTGAGCCTGAAAAGTCGTCGTCCAGAGGCGCTCGCCCGGCCTCTTCGGCCGGGCGAGCCTCGAAGGATGAACGGCCAGGATCGTGTGTCCATCGTCCTTCGAGGCTCGCGCGCCATAGCACGTCGAAGACGCGCGTAAACGCGCTTAACGAGCGCGCTCGCGCCTCAGGCCCACGCGTGGGCACGGCGCGCCCTTTACTGCGTGTGACGAGAGTTAGTGCGCGTGGACCGCGCCTATGCCTCCTACGGAAAGCTTCTGACGCAGTAAAATTAAATGACCTGCGGCAGTTCTTTGAACGGATTGAACACCTTCAATCCGGGTCGTCGAAAGTGCCTCTCGTTCCCGGTCACGATGGTGAGATCGTGGCGCCGCGCGGTGGCGGCGATGTAACTGTCCTTGACGGGTATCGGGCGACCCGCTTTAGCGAGGGTAAAAGTCTGATCCGCCCAGACATGGGCGGTGGCTAAGTTGAAACTTAAAATTCTGCCCTCCAGCTCGTCGATGCTCCGTCGCAGCCATTCCTGCAATCGGATGCGAGTCCTGCCTTCCTTGGTCCGGACCCGATAAGCAATTTGAGCGATGACAATTGAGCTGGTGTAGCATTGGTTCTGCTCGCGTTCGAGCCACTCGATGACTGCGCGATTGCCATGTGTCTTCACCGGTTGACTAAGCACGTCGGCATCCAACAGCCAGCTCATAGTTTCGGCTTTTTGGCCAATTGCCGGCTGCGCGGCGGGAGATCATCCATCGGGAACGGGCATTGCCTCCAGACGTCCAGCCAGTTTGATTTTCGTTTAACCCTGCACAATATGACCACGTCCTCATCTGGGTCGAAACTGGCGTCGAATTGGTCGCCAGGGCTCGCCGGCATGAGGGCGGCAGGAATGCTTACTCGGCGTTTGGCATCAAGCGTTACGATCATGGTGGGATAATCCCACGCGCCCCAGCCGGTCGTCAACCTGCGCGGATCAGCTCGGCCGGAGCGAAGCCAGTGCGCTGCCGATCCAAATTACTCCCTCCGGCCAATGGACCGCGGTCCTCTGGAGACGGCTGGTTGTTGAGCCCTGAGTTGGCTGATTGCGGCTCATGGCTGTAGAGTGGCGGCTACGCGCAATAGTAAAAGGGGCCGCCGATGACCGACGATTTCGAGGATCATTGCTGGAAGACCGTAGTCCCGCCGGGAGTGCTCGAAACCTATGCCTTTTACCGGCGCAAGACCTTTGTCGGTGCGGCGCCGGCACTGCTCGCGATCGATCTCTACGAGGTGGTTTATGCGGGCGGGTCGAAGCCGCCCGAAGAACTCGCCAAAAGCCACCCCAACTCCTGCGGCATATTCGCCTATGAGGCGATCGAGCCGACGCAGCGGCTGTTTTCGGCTGCGCGTGTGGCCTCTCTCCCGATTTTCTATTCGACCGGCGATACCCGGAGCGAAAGCCGGCCGAACTTCATTGCCGCGACCAAGCGCAACCGGCCGCCGGTCTCCGCCTCCGATTATGCGATCCGGCCGGAATTCAAGCCGCAGCCCGGCGATGTCGTCCTCACCAAGCAGCGTGCCAGCGTCTTCTTCGGAACGCCGCTGGTCGCGCATCTGACGCAACTTGGCATTCAGACCCTGATCGTCTGCGGCGAGAGCACGTCGGGCTGCGTGCGCGCGAGCGTGGTCGATGCCTATTCCTACGGTTTCCATGTCGTGCTGGTCGAGGAATGCTGCTTTGACCGCAGCCTCATCTCGCATCAGATCAACCTGTTCGATATGCATCACAAATACGCCGACGTGATGCATGTCGATGAAGTCGTGGCGCATCTGCGTACGAAGGTGAGGAAGGTAGGGTGATATGAAGATCGGCCCCTATAAGTATGCGCAACCTATGGCAAGGGGACCGCGTGGGCAAAATCGCGATGTGCCGTTTCCCACAGGGATAGGCCTCGTCAGGCGATTTTGCCCACCCCACGCAGCTGTGCGTTTTATCGCGCTGGCGATCGGGCTTTTCGCGGGGGTCGTTCCGCAAGCGCGGGCGGAGACGATTACGATCGGCCTGGTCGGATCGACTTCGGCCACGCACTGGCCGATCTATGTCGGGCTCAAGAAGGGCTATTACGCCGATGCAAACATAAAGCTCGACATGATCTTCACGCCGTCGAGCGGAGCGCTGGTCCAGCAGCTTGCAGCGGGCTCGCTCGATGCGGCGCTCTCGACCGGGATCGTCGATCCGATTTATGCGATCGACAAGGGCGCGCCGATTGCAATCGTGCGGCTCGAGATCCAATCGCCCCCCTATGCCGTAATTGCCAAGCCCTCGATCAAGAGCCTCAAGGAGCTCAAGGGCAAGACCATGATGCTCGATGGCCCGAAAGGGATCACGAAAATCTACGTCGAGCGGATGCTGGCGGCGAACGGGATCAAGCCGAACGAGTTCGATCAGGTCTATGCCGGCGCGACCTCGGCGCGCTATGCCGCGCTGCAGGCTGGTGCGATCGACGCCACCGTGTTGATCCCGCCATTTAATTTCTATGCGGAAAGCGCGGGATATGCGAATCTCGGCCTCACCATCGATTACACGCCGGATCTGCCGTTCAGCGGCGCGGTTGTGAACACCAATTGGGCGGCAAAAAATCGCCCGCTGCTCGACCGGCTGCTCTCGGTCCACAACAAGAGCATGGCTTGGTTCCTCGACAGGAACAACCGCAGCGAGGCCATCGCCATCATGACCGAAGCCAGCAAGCAGAAGCAGGAAGATATCGCCAAGGCCTACGACTTCCTCATCGATCACAAGTTCTTCGATCCGACCGGAAAGGTGTCGAAGAGCAAGATGGACGCGCTGCTCGCGGCGCTGCGTGAACTGGGCGACGTATCAGGCTCGCTCACGATCGAGCGAATGCTTCTGCCGGGCGTGACCCAGATGATGGATTAATAGGGTAAGACCAATGGTACGTGTGGCCCAAGTGCTGGACGGCTTTCCCGTTGACTTGAACCGATCGGTGAACATTTCGACTGGCGTGCCGCAAACGCCACCTCTCCCCCATCAGCGCGTTTACGCGCGTGTTCGACGCGCTGTGTGGGAGAGGTCGCTCGCGCTTTTAGTGCGGGCGGGTGAGGGGGTTCCTAATCGAGACATGCGACCCCCCTTACCCCAACCCTCTCCCCTCCGGGGAGAGGGAGCCCACCGAGTTCGCGGCAACGCTGTGCCTCTAGTAACAGTCATTTTCTGCATTACCCTGGCTCTCCTCCTCGCGCCGGCGGGGCAGGCCGCCGAGAGCATCGTCGCCGGATCGGTCGATGCCGCGTCGGCGAGCCTGTGGCCGCTCTATATCGCCGAGAAGAACGGTTATTTCGATGCTGCCGAGGTCAAGCCAGAAATCATCTTTTCGCAATCGAATGCTTCGGTTATTCAGCAGCTCACCGCGGGCTCGCTCAACATCGCCCCGAGCGCAGGCCTCGTCGATCCGATCCGCGCCATCGATAAGGGCGCCTCTCTCGCCATCGTGCGCATCCTGATCCAGGCGCCTCCCTATGCGCTTCTCGCCAAGCCCACGATCAAGCGGACGGCTGACCTTAAAGGCAAGACGATCATCATCGGCGGGCCGAAGGACATTACGCGCATCTTCACCGAGCGCATGCTGACCGCGAGCGGGCTCAAGCCTGGCGGTTACGATTTTGTCTTTGCCGGCGCGACCAGCGCTCGGTTCTCGGCGCTCCAGTCGGGCGCGGTCGATGCGGCGATTCTCACCGTGCCGTTCAACTTCTACGCTGAAGGCGCGGGGTTCACCAATCTCGGATTCACTTTCGATGTGCTGCCGGACATGCCGTTCGCCGGAATGGCGGTCAATCGACCCTGGGCGGCGGCACACCCGAAGACAATTGAGCGCTTCCTCACGGCGGTCGGCAAAGGTATCGCCTGGTTCGATGACTCGAGCCATCGTGAGGAGGCGGTGAGCCTCTTGGTCGCGCGGAGCAAAACGAAACAGGAGGACGTCGAGCGCTCCTACGATTTCCTGCGCATGCATAATTTATTCGAACCGACCGGGAAAGTGTCGCGGAGAAGGATCGGCGCCGTAGTCGAAGCGTTGCAGCAACTCGGAGACGTGCCCGCCGGTTTTTCGCCGGAGCGGCTCTTCCTGCCGGGCGTGACCCAGGTCACCGACTAGCGATCGGCGGACGCCGGAAGGTGGTCCAGTGCAGAAGGCGATACAGAAGGAGGTCACCCGAGAGAAGCGCCCGCGCCGCTTCCCCGTGGCCGGCATGCTCTCGGTGCTTGGCGGTCTGCTGCTCTGGGAATTCGTCAGCCGGGTCGTGGTCGCCAATGCGCTGTTCCTGGCGGCGCCGACGCAGATCATCGCGGCGATCGTCGCGCTCGCGAAAAGCGGCGAGCTGTGGCGTCATCTTGGAATCAGCAGCGCCGAATTTGCGCTCGGTTATGCTATCGCGAGCGTGCTCGGTATCGCCGCCGGCCTCGCGATGGCAAACAGCGCGCGTGTCAAACAGGCAATGACGCCCTGGGTCTCGGGGCTTTACGCCACGCCGACGATTGCGCTTGCCCCGCTCTTCATCCTCTGGTTCGGCATCGGCATCTGGTCGAAGGTGCTGATTGTCGTGCTTCTCGTCTTCTTTCCGGTCGCGATCAATACCGAGGCTGGCCTGCGTACCACCAGCGAACGGCTCATCGAAATGCTGCGTTCATTCGGCGCGAGCCCGCGGCAGATATTTTTCAAGCTGGCGCTGCCGTCCGCGGTGCCCTTCATTCTGGCCGGGCTCAAGCTTGGCATCGGGCGAGGCTTGATCGGCGTCGTAGTCGCGGAACTGTTCGGGTCGCGTGCGGGCTTAGGCCGGCTGATCAGCGCGTCGTCGGATGCTTTCAACATGCCGGACCTGTTCGCCGGCGTGGTCGTGCTCGCAGTCGCCGGCATTCTGATGACCGCAGGCTTCAGCTGGCTTGAAACAAGGCTTGTACCGTGGACGAAGGATTAAGGCGCGTTTCGTTCATGTCGAGTCACACACTCTTATTGTCGTCCCGGACGCCGGAACCGGACCGAAGGTCCGGTGAGGGCGATCCGGGACCTAGCTTTCCCCGCGCGCTGAGCGATGGGTCCCGGCTCGCGCTCTCCGCGGGTTATGACCCGCGACTCGCTTGGCCGGGACGACAACAGCAAGTGAGCAAACGTCAGCGAAATCTACTCCGACATGCGTGAATTAACCGTCCAGCACCTGAGCAAATTCTTCGGTGCGCTCGAAGCGTTGCACGGCATCGATGTCACCATCGACCGCGGTGGGTTCGTGTCGGTGGTAGGCCCCTCGGGCTGCGGCAAGACCACCTTTCTGCGCATCGTTGCGGGCCTCGAACCGGCGAGCGCGGGCGAGGTGCTCATCGATGGCCGTGCGGTGCGCGGGCCCGGCGGCGACCGCGGCTTCGTATTCCAGACCGACAACCTGCTGCCGTGGCGAAGCGTGCTCACCAATGCATCGATCGGCCCGGAAATCGCCGGGAATGCCGGCGCCGCCGAGCGCCGCCGCACCCTCGATCTTCTCAAACTTGTCGGGCTCGAAGGGTTCGAGAACTACTATCCACGCCAGCTCTCAGGCGGGATGCGCCAGCGCGTCAACCTCGCTCGCGCGCTCGCCATCGATCCGGAAATCCTGCTGATGGACGAGCCGTTCTCCTCGCTCGATGCGCAGACCCGGGAAATCATGCAGACCGAGCTGCTGCACATCTGGGAGCAGGGACGCAAGACCGTGCTGTTCGTCACTCACCAGATCGACGAGGCGGTGTTTCTCTCCGATCGCGTCCTGGTCTTCGCCCGCCGGCCCGGGCGCCTCCAGGAAAGCGTCAAGATCGACCTGCCGCGCCCTCGCGCGCTGGCGATGAAGCGCACGAGCGAATTTGTCTCCTATGTCGATCACATCTGGCGGCTTATCGAGGACGACGTGCGGCAAAGCGTAATCGAGGAGAAGGTGACATGAGCAGCATCACCCGCCGGCAGTTTTCGGGTGCGGCGGCAAGCGCCGTGACGATCGCGCTGCCTCGGCTTGCGCGTGCGCAAAATTATCCCACCCGGCCGGTGCGCCTGATCCTGCCGTTCTCGGCGGGAGGCGTTGCCGACGCAACCGCGCGCCTTGCCGCCGACAAGCTCGGAGACAAGCTCGGCCAGCGCTTTGTGATCGAGAACCAGCCGGGCCCGGGAGGCATCCTGGCCGGCCGCGCGATCGCCAGCGCGGCGCCCGACGGCTATACGCTCGGGCTTCTAACCAATGGGACGGCAATCAGCGAAGCGATCTATCGATCGCTGCCCTATCACCCGGCGAGAGATTTCAAGCCGATTTCGTCGCTCGGTTATTTCGATCTGGTGTTCGCGACAAACGCGAATTCGCAGCTCCGCACCATCGCCGATGTGCTTGCCGGCGCGCGGGAGGCGCCCGGAAAGCTCAATATCGGCACGATTCTGGTGGGAAGCACGCAGCAGCTCGGCGCCGCGCTTCTGAAATCGCTTGCGCACGTGAATATCGAACTCGTGACCTACCGCAACACGCCGGAAATCATCGTTGCGATTCTGCGCAATGACCTGGCATTGATGGTCGATTTCTACGCCGCCATGAAGGGCCAGCTCCAGGATGGGAAATTGCGCGCCATCGCGACATCCGGGCTCGAACGCTCGCCGTTCTTGCCGGACGTGCCGACGGTCGCCGAAGCCGAAGTGCCCGGTTATGAAGTCAAATCGTGGAACGCCTTATGCGCGCCGGCAAAGGCGCCCGCCCCGATTATCAGTTTGCTCAATCGGGCAGTACGGGAAATTCTGGAAAGCCCGGAGCTCAAGGCCAAATATGCCGACCTCGGCATCGAAGCCAAGGCAAGCTCGCCGGAGGAAATCGAGGCGCGCTATGAGGCCGACGTGAAGAAATGGCGCGACCTGATCGAGCGCGCCGCCATCCCGAAATTGTAGGGGCGGATGGGGGTGCATCCGGTGCTGCGGCTTTACGAGGATGTTTTGGCCCCCGGTGCGCCGGAAACGGCCATGCGGCCGCTGCCGCGGATGATTTTCGTGCTGCTCGGAAGCGTTGCGATCGGCCGTCAGAAGGTATCGTCGGAGCAGGCTTGGCACAGCGAAGCCGAGGCGGTGCTCGCGCCCGCCAATGGTGGCGCGACCTGCTGGCGCTTCGAACTCGCGCCTCCAGATACGCCGGAAAACCTTTGCACCGGCGGCGGGGCTCGATCGTCACTGAAGCTTTCAGCTTCGCTTTCGAGCCTTCCCGACGGCGATCTCCTCTGGCGCGGCGACAGCGTGGGCTTTCCGCCGGGCGGCTGCGCTTATCTCCATCGCCATCAGGGCCCCGGTATCCGCTGCCTGATCGAGGGGGCGATCCGCATCGACACGCTCGGGGACTCGATGCACTACGCTCCGGGCGAAGCCTGGTACGAGGCCGGCCTCGATCCGGTGTTTGCGCAGGCGGCGCCCGACCGTCCGACTCGCTTCATCCGCGTCCTCATTCTGCCGCGTGATCTCCTCGGCAAAAGTTCGATCCAATACGTCAATGAAGCCGACAAGGTTAAGCCGCGCTCGCAGCAGTACAAGATTTTCGTCGACGCACCGATTGTGTTTCGACGTAGCGTTTCGACGTAGCCCGGCAGCCGGCTAGGGCACAACGACCGCTGCCCGCCATGCCGCATGGGTGCCCTCCTTGGTTGTGGAGGACGGCCATGATGCGCTCCGATCCGGAGAAGCCACGCCGTTAATGCCCAGGAGAGGTCCGATGGTTCCAGCGTTTCGACGCATCATCACCAAGCGCGCGGAAGATGGGAGATCCGTTCTCGCCGAGGACATTGCGGTCACGATCAATGAGATCGGTCTTGCGGATTTCTGGAGCACGAGCACGATGCCGGCCCGCTGCGACGAGTTCTACGCGTTCGATACGGCTCCTGCGCGGCTTGAGCCGCCGTCCTGCGGGACCATTTTCCGCTATTTCGCGATTCCGCCGCAGGGTGATATTTCGACGGAAAGTTACAAGCAGTCGGTCAAGGCGATATTCGCGGCAATGCAGGCCTCGCACTGTCAGGTCGATACGCGCCGGCATCCGGCCATGCACACCACGCGAACCATCGATTATGTCGTGCTGCTCCGGGGACAAGTCTCGCTGCTCCTCGACGAGGGCGATGAAATTCCAGTGCGGCCGCTCGACGTGGTTATCCAGCGCGGAACCAATCATTATTGGATCAACCGCGGGAGCGAACCCGCGCTGTTGATGGGTGTGCTGCTGGACGCGGTGTTTTGACCTTTTGTTGCGATCCCCGCAGATGCATGCCGCGGTATCAAGCGTGGTCGGTGCTGGAGATCCTGCGGACATGAGGCGGCCAGCGCCCGCGTCTGACCTAATGCAGAAGCCGTTGGACATTTCCATCGATTGCGATTTAGCTCATTCTCGGCACGGCTTCAAACCATCGGCTTGCCTCCCCAAAGCCACATTTCGCGTCGAAATTTTTTCTCTGGGGAAACCATTTGGCGAGGGGACTCGATGTTAAACTTCTTTGGATCGCTCTTCGGCGTGAATGCGCAATCACCGAACGAAGCGGCCGAATTTGCAGAGGCCGCTTCCGTCAGCATCGAGGAGCGTATGCGGCGCGTGAAGCAGGCATTAGAAAGGGGTGGTTATAAACGGCTAGCTTCCGATACGCTTCGTCAACTCCACGAAGACCTCAACAAAATACTTGAGTTCGTTGAGGAGGCGATGCGAAATTCTCGCTAAAGGGCCGAAACTAGACGGGCTTGACGCAAGTCTGAGACGACTGCGCACCGTGAAAACTCGCGTTGATACCGAATTGAAAAAGCGTCTTGTTGATCTTGAGGTAGCCGCATGAAGGACGACCGTTCGATTGACGGCTTGCTGCGTGGAATACAGTCTGTTCACGAGGAGCTAGATCAGGAAATCTGGAGCAAAGCAAAGGAGTGTGGCTCTATCCTTGCGGATATTGATCCTCAATATCGCAAACCACTAATGAGGCATATCCGTCTTGAACTTCTTATGGAGCAGGGACGAAGGTGCGCTGTACCCGAATGCCGGACCATGCTCAGCGAAACCAGCATCGAGGAAGACCACCTAGTACCGATTTCGTATGGTGGCGGCAACGAGCGGAGGAATATTCGTTTGCTTTGCCGACACTGTAACAGGCAACGCGGAAATGATCTGGAGGGCCACGTACATCAAGTTCAGATGATCCAATGCATCGAGGATCGACTGCGAAATCTTCCAAGCCTCAGTTATATGTTAGCTGCCCGCCAAGCAACGTATGTCAACGCCATGAATGGTCATGGCTATGGCGAGACCCTCGCCTCCGGATCGACGTCATTACTCGCCCGTGCCGGCGAGGTGATCGAATAAACAGTTATTGTCCGCAGTTGGCGCATCAGTATTTCTGCTGCGGCGCACAAATCCCGTGCTCTCGGGGGGCATAGCGGACGCAAAGCCTCGGCTATGGTCCCCCGAAACAAACCGAGTCCTGTGCCTACGCTAAACCGATGCGACGGCGCTTCGTGCGCTATGCGCAATTCGCGCGACCGACGCAAAATTCGGCGGGCGCTGAAGGTGCGGGGGCTGACATGTGGTACGATAGAGCACAAATTTCACGGTGGGCCACGTCCGCAAACCGCGGCATGAGGATAACCATGGAAGACGATGCTCTACTCAAACGAATTGCTGTCAACCCGGAGATCTTCGGTGGCAAGCCGATCATCCGGGGGATGCGTATTTCCGTGGAAATGATCTTAAGCCTGCTAGCGCAAGGCGAGACCAGCGAGGCCATTCTCGCGGACTTTCCCGATTTGGAGGCCGAGGACATCCGCGCCTGCCTTACCTATGCGCATGCCGTCATAGCCGAGGACAGGCTTGACGCGGTCAGGGTAGACTGATTGCGATTTCTGATAGATCGTTGCGCAGGGAGGCGGATTGGCTTGCTGCGCTACGCGAAAAGCCGATAGATCAGGGTCTGTTGGTGCCGGATGAGAGATTTGAACTCCCGACCAACGGTTTACAAAACCGCTGCTCTACCACTGAGCTAATCCGGCGCCGCGCCGTCTCGTTGAGACGGCGCGCCTCGCTTGAGGCTCGCTACGCTCGCGCCCGGATGAGGGCGCGCCTTCCGCAGAACGAAGGTCTGGCGACCGCACGCATATAGTCCGACGCTCGCCCGACTGCAAAACCCTGCCTCAATCGCGCCATCGCCCGGCGGTTCTATCCAGGCCGGAAACGGTATCATTCGGGTGGGTTCGCAACGGGGGGTGTTGCCCATGGTTTCAGTCGCGCCGCAGACCGCCGATCTCGAAGCCGTGCTGCAGCAGGCAATGGGGTGCCATCAGGCCGGCCGGCTCGGCGACGCAGAACGGCTTTATCGCACCGTCTTGCAGGGCTTTCCGGCTCATCCCGGCGTCAACAATGCGCTCGGCATCGCGCTCAAGGGGCAGGGCAGGGAGGGCGAGGCCCTGGCGGCCTTCCGGCGAACGGTCGCGGTCGCGCCGGATTATCCCCCGGGGCACAGCAACCTCGGCAACGTCCTGTTCGAGCAAGGCAAGCTCGCGGAAGCGGAGGCTTGCTATCGGCGGGCGCTGGCGCTCCAGCCAGATATGGCCGATGCGTTGAAAAACCTCGCCCTCGTTGTTGTCGACAACGGCCGTTTTGAGGAGAGCATCCCTTTGTTCCGGCGCCACGCTGAACTCGCGGCAGGCGCCCCGCAAAATTTGGGCCGGGCTACCGAGCCAATCCCGCCGCACAGGGCGCAGCACGATGCGGAGCAAACTGAATACCGCAGATCGCTGGGCGATGCCGCGCCTGGGCGTTTTCATCTCGAAGAGGGCGGCCGGGTGAACGGACTCGCGGTGAATCCCGACAGTTCCGGAGGCGAAATCGCGGCGGGCTGGCAGGCGAGCCGGCCGCAGATCGCGGTGATCGACAACCTGCTCACGCAGGAAGCCCTGGAGAAACTTCGGCAATACTGCTGGCGCTCGACCGTCTGGCAGAAGTCGTACCCGAATGGCTATCTTGGAGCGATGCCCGAGCACGGCTTCGCCTGCCCGCTGCTGGCGCAAATCGGCAACGAGCTGCGCAGCACCTATCCCGAGATCATCGGCGACGCTCCGCTCCTGCGCTGGTGGGGATTCAAATATGACAGCCGGCTCCGCGGCATCAATGTCCACGCGGACTTTTCGGCAGTGAACGTCAATTTCTATATTACTCCCGACGAGGCCAATCTCGATCCCCAAAGCGGCGGGATGATAATTTGGGACAAGCCGGCGCCGCTGGATTGGGAGTTGACGCAATACAACAATCCAAATGCCGGGCAGGCCATCCGGGATTTTCTCACGCGCGAAAACGCGCGCTCGGTCACCGTTCCGCATCGGGCCAACCGGGCCGTCATCTTCGATTCCGATCTGTTCCACGAAACCGATCAGATCGCCTTCAAGGAAGGTTACCTCAACCGCCGAATCAACATCACGTTTCTGTACGGCACGCGCGAGAACGCGGCAAAGCAGAAATGACAAGCTCCTGGGCCGCCTGAGCGAAGCAGCTTAATTGCAGATCCCGTACGGGCGAGCGTTATGTGGGCCCGGCCCCACGTTTCATCGCGCCCTGCTAAGCGGCGGTTAAAGCCTGGGTCAAAAACGGGCGCCGCTATACACCGCCGGGAGTGACGTAGCAGTAGACGGTGCCGGTGGTGCTGATGAAGATGATCCCGTGGCCGGTCGGATTGCCCTCGTCCCATTTCATCTTCTGATTGGGCACCGCTATCTTGGTTCCGTTCGGGATCATGCCTTTCCCGTTCGTGATGATGGCAACGTAGTGATCGCCCTCCACCTCGAAATTGTCGGCCTCGAACGCGTCGGCTTCGCCGCAGCATGAGACCTGAGGGTTGTCGGGCTGCATCAGCTTTTGATACCACTGCCGGACAAAGGCAGGGCTGTCTCCCCATTGGCCGAAGTCGCGCGCAAACGAGGGAGCAGAGACGAGAAGCGCGGTGAGCGCCAACAAGCGAAGTTTCATGTGTCACCTTCTGAGTTGGCAGAAGAATGCGAACGCCAACACACTCGACAGGGGACACGGGGGGTAACCGATTCTTCATATGCGATTCGCCGCGCTGTGTCAGTAATGTGTCAATGAGGTTTCGTCTTGACGACAGCTTTTCAACCGCTCTTTTGCGTCGGGTCGCCTTGGGCAGTATCTAGTTCTCGAGCAATGGCTATGGCGCTCGTCATTCGAGGAGACCGAGCGTGATCTGGAAAGCGCTTGCGGGATGGGCGCACCGCTTTTTAGGGTGGGCAAAATCGCCTTCTGCTACCCATCCGCGCGGACGATGCCCAATGGCGATTTTGCCCACGCTGTCGAATCGTGAGATAGGACCGCGGGGGCAAAATCGCTCCGACGCTGTGGCTTCGTCGAGCGCAGTGCTAAGCGATTTTGCCCACCCTACGAAGCGTCTCGCGATCTTCGCCGGATTCGGACTGGCCTGTCTCGCACTCATCTGCATGCCTGCCATGGCCGCCGATCCGGTGGCGGATTTCTATCGCGGCAAGCAGATCCGAGTGGTTATTCGGGCGTCTCCCGGCGGAAACTACGATCTCTATTCCCGTCTGCTCATCCGCCACATGATCCGTTTCATTCCCGGGCAGCCCTCGGCGCTGCCGGTCAACATGCCCGGCGGCAGCGGGCTGACGGCGCTCGCTTACGTCGCCGATGTACACCCGAGAGACGGCACCGTGCTGACCATGGTGACGCAGTCATTTCCCCTCGAACAGGCGCTCGGTCTCAACGACAAGCTGAAGGTCGACATGCGCTCGCTCAACTGGATCGGCAATATGAGCGAAGCCAGCAATTTCCTGCTGACCTCGGCGACATCGTCCACGCTGACGCTCAACGATGCCCGGCGCCGCGAAACGATCATTGGCGTGCCGTCAGTCGCCGATCCGACGGCCTGGTTGACGCAGCTGACCAATGCAATGCTGGCTACCCGATTCAAGCTCGTTCCCGGCTACACCAGCGGACCCGACATGAATCTCGCCATGGAGCGCGGCGAAATCGACGGCCGCGGCACCAGCAACCCCGGTGCCATGCTGCCGGGAGGGCGCAATATCGGCCCCGACGGGAGACCGCTGTTCCATTTCCTGCTGCAATGGGGGCTGCGGAAGAACAACGATTACGGTCCCGTTCCGCTCCTTTCCGACCTTGCCACCGCCAGCCGGCAGAAAACGGTGTTCGACTTCATCAGCAAGGTGGCCTCGCTCGCGCGCCCCGTCGCCACCAATGCGGGCGTGCCGCGCGAGCGGGTCGAGGCGCTGCGCCGCGCCTTCGACGCGACCATGCGTGATCCTCAATTCCTTGACGAAGCACGGCGGCAGGCGCTCGAAGTGAGCCCGATGCCGGGCGAGGCGGTAGAACGGCTTGTGAGTGAAATCGTCGATGCGCCTGCGCCCGTCGTGAAGACGATGCGCGAGGTGTTGAAGTAATCGACCGTAGCCCGGATTGAAGCTTGCGCGCAAAACGCAAGCTTCAATCCGGGAGCGGAGTCCCGGATTGCGCGATCGCCTGAAAAGTCAGGCCTGCGGCGCGGACATGGGCCCGCGATCATGCAATCCGGGCTACGCAGATGTGCAGGCTTCACCTCAGCGCGGCCGCGATGTTGCCGCCATCGACGGTTGTTACGTTTCCCGTTGTTTTCAGGGCGAGCGCCTGTGCCAGAAAGGCCTGGGCGACGTCCTCGGCCGTGACCTCGCGCCCAAGCAGATTCCCTGTCAGGTAATCGTGACCGCTGACGCCGCGCGCCTTGGCGCGCGCGGCGATCATTTCGTCGGTGAGAAGCCCTGAGCGGATGCGGTCGGCATTGACCGCATTGGCGCGAATTCCTTCGGAGCCGTAATCGAGTGCATACTGGCGCATCAGGAAGAGGGTCGCGGCTTTCGGCAGGCCGTAAGGCCCAAAATCAGGTCCGGGGTTTACTGCCTGCTTCGAGACGTTGAACAAGAGACATCCGCCGGTCCCCTGTGCGAGCATGATGCGCACCGCAGCCTGGGCCACGCGTTGATGGCCGTAGAAATTCAATTCGAAACTCTTGCGCAGCACCTCTTCATCAACCTCGCCGATGCGGCCTTGCCATGCTGCGCCGGCATTGGAAATCACGATATCGGTGCCGCCAAAGCTCTCGACGACGGTTTCGAAAGCGCGGCGCACCGACGCCGCAGAAGTGACATCGCAGCCGATCGCGATCGCCGATCCGCCGATCGCCTTGGCTTTGGCCTGGGCGCCGGTTTCATCGATGTCGAGCATTGCCACTTCGGCGCCGGCGCGGGCGAAAATCCGCGCGGCGGCGGCTCCAATCGCACCCGCAGCACCAGTGATGACGGCAACCTGTCCGGTGAGCGGTTTATCGATTGCCTGGCCGAGCTTCGCCTGCTCCAACGACCAGTATTCCATGTCGAACATGTCGGCTTCCAAGATCGACTCGAACCGGCCGATCGCCTCAGCATCCGTGATCGTATCGATTGCCGACTGCGCCAGATCGGCGGCAATGCTCGCATCCCTTTTCGTGCGTCCAAGCCCGAACAGTCCGAGCCCCGGCACAAGCGCCACCCGTGGCAGCGGATCGAGCATTTTATTGATGCCGCCAACGCGAGCGTTGTGACGCCTAAAATAGGTTTTATATTTCTCGACAAATTCGGCGGCGGCATCTCGCACTGCGCGCTTGAACTCGGCAGTCTTCCCGGTTTCGGGAGCGGGAACGATCAACGGCCAATTCTTGGTCCGGATCGTGTGGTCCGGCGTGACCACGCCGGCCAATCCATAGCGTATCAAGTCGGCGCCGTTGACGTAATTGAGGATTGCAGGTGAGCAGCGAAAATCGAGGATCGGGCGGCGCCAAACGCCTTCGGTGCTCCCGTCCTTGAGACTCGCTGCCCCGCGCAGGATCGGCGCGGCCTCGGCGAGGGACGCGACCTTCTCCGGCAGCGGCGCGCTGATGAAGACGTGGCTGCGATTACGTGCCAGGCGCTGTTCGGCACGCGTTGCGATACCGATCATGCGCTCGTAGGCTTCGCGCGCATCGTCGCTGAAGCTGAAAACGCCATGTTTCAAGAGCACTAAGCCCTCCACCTCCGGCTTTGATTCGTAAACGTCCGCTGCCGCGATCGCGAGCGAAAAGCCGGGCATGATGTAGGGCACAATGCCGAGCCGGCTGCCGTAAACTTCCTCACAGAGGCGAGCGCCATCGGGCTGATCGATCAGGCTCAGCACCGCGCTCGTATGGCTATGGTTGACAAACTTGTGCGGCAGAAAGGCATGCAGGAGTGTTTCGACCGAAGGATTGGGCGCCATCGGATCGAGGAGGTTCGCCCGTTGGATGCGGACCATGTCCTCATCGCTGAGGCTTTCGCGCAGCCGCAATTTGCGCAGCGGCTCGAGCCGCACTGCCGGGAGGCCGGCAGGCTCGATTGCCGCCATGTCGGCTCCCGAGCCTTTGACGCACAATACCTCGACCTTCTCGCCGATGAGATCGCTCGCGAATGTCTTGACCGAGGTGTTGCCGCCGCCGTGCAACACGAGTCTGGGGTCGGAGCCGATCAGGCGAGTCGCAAAAATGCACAGAGCGATTTCGGGAGCGATGCCCTGTTTCGCGTAGCGAGCGACGGTCGCGTCGGCTTCGCTGTCGACCCAGAGGCTTTTCATCTCAGCTCTTGCCGACCGCCCGCCTATTCCACCAGCCGGATCGGCGCGGCCGTTCGGCCGCTTCGGACTCCGACGGACCGGTAACGATCGGTTGCGGCGGTTCCGCTGGCGAGGAGGGCAGTGGCGCAGGATCCGTCGTGACGGATTCACCCTGGAAACTCGGCACCGGCTCCCGCACAGTGGACCGGCGACGCGGCTTTTCCGGCTCTTTCACGCTTGCGGGCTGCGAAGAAGAAAGGTCCTCGCGATCGTTCTCTTGCGATCGACGTGCTTCGGATGCGGTGCTGCGACCCTCGCGCTGCTCCTCTGCCGCGTTGTTTTGCGCCGTCCCCTCCACCTCGGCGCGCCCAAGCGGGGATGACGGCTCAGCCTCGATGCCGGCTGACGAAGATGCGGTTTCGGACTGGTCGAAGGCGCTCGCTGACTCAGGCTGGGTATCAACAGCATTTGCATCGGGCTCCGGCGAAGCGCCAAAAGTCTCAGCATCTCGATCCCGCCGGTTGCGACGCCCGCCGCGGCGGCCGCGCCGCCGCCGTGGTCGCTCCGCATCGGAGCGGGCCTCCTCGCCGGCACCTTCGGCTTCGGCTTCGGCCTCGAACAGGGGAGGACTTCCGGCTGCGAAAGCTGCTTCGGCTTCCGCATCCTCCTCGACGGTTGGCAACGAACTCACCCCATCGACGCTGGGCTCCGCTTCCGCAATCGACTCGCGAGCCTCCGCACCCCGGCGCCCGCGCCGCCGCCGTTTGCGGCGGCGGCCACCGTCGCCCCCTTCGCCGTCGGAGGCCCGCTGCTGAGCAGGCGGCTGAGCGCGAGCCGGTTCGGTTTCGACGCTGTCGGGGGGAACCAGATGCGGCTCTTCTTCCTCCCCGTACTCATCATATTCCGGCTCCTCGGCCGGCTCCGGCGCCGTCGGGGCACGCGGCGCTTGCGCTGCGATCGCGCGTGCCTGTTCAAGGCTGTGCAGCTGCTCGCCCTTTTCGATGACGTAGGAGAGCTGGCCGCCAACACTCGCGTCGGCATTGATCATGATCGCGATCTGAAACCGCTCCTCCAGCAAGCGCAGATGCGCGCGTTTCTGGTTGAGCAGATAGAGCGCGATTTCGGTGCGGGTGCGGACGGCGAGATTATGCGTTGCGCCTTTGAGCAGCATTTCTTCAAGCGCGCGCAAGAGCTGCAGGGCGACTGACGAAACGGAGCGTACATGGCCGCTGCCGCCGCAGTGCGGGCACTTCTCAGTGGAGCTTTCGAGCACACTTGAGCGGATGCGCTGGCGCGACATTTCCAACAGGCCGAAATGGGAGATATGTCCGACCTGAATGCGGGCGCGGTCGTTCTTGAGCGCTTCCTTCAAACGCCGCTCGACCGTGCGGTTGTTTCGCTTCTCGTCCATGTCGATGAAATCGATGACGATCAAGCCGGCAAGGTCCCGCAGCCGCAGCTGCCGCGCGATTTCCTCGGCAGCCTCCAGATTGGTCTTGAGCGCGGTGTCCTCGATATGGTGCTCGCGCGTTGCCCGTCCGGAATTGACGTCGATCGCGACCAGAGCCTCGGTCTGGTTGAGCACGACATAGCCTCCGGAACGCAGCTGGACCACCGGCTGGAACATCGCGTCGAGCTGGCTCTCAATGCCAAACCGGGTGAAGATCGGCAGCGGGTCGCGAAAAGGCTTCACGTTTCGCGTATGGCTCGGCATGAGCATCTGCATGAAATCTTTGGCCTCGCGATAGCCCTCCTCGCCGGCCACCAGGATTTCATCGATCTCTTTGTTGTATAGATCGCGGATGGATCGTTTGATCAGGGATCCTTCCTCATAGACGAGCGTCGGTGCGGTGGATCGCAACGTGAAGTCGCGCACTGTCTCCCATAGCCGCAGCAGGTACTCGAAATCGCGTTTAATCTCGTTCTTGGTCCGGCTGGCTCCGGCGGTGCGAAGAATAACCCCCATTCCTTCGGGAACTTCCAGTTCCTGGGCAAGCTCCTTTAATCGCCTGCGGTCTTGCGCATCGGTAATCTTGCGACTGATACCGCCGCCGCGCGCAGTATTGGGCATCAGCACGCAGTAGCGTCCCGCGAGCGACAGATACGTGGTGAGTGCCGCTCCTTTGGTCCCGCGCTCTTCCTTGACCACCTGCACCAGCATGACCTGCCGGCGCTTGATCACCTCCTGGATCTTGTACTGCCGGCGCAAACGCGGCGCGCGCTCCGGCACTTCCTCCATGGCATCGGCACCGCCGACCGATTCGACCACGTCCTCCTCGCCACCGGCGCCGTTGCCGTTGATTTCGGTGACATTTCCGGTTGCGATGGGTTCGGCGTCGCTGGCGCTGGCCGCACCTGCGTCCGGCTCGGCCGCCGACTGCCCGACCTCTGTGGATGCTGCCTCGGCGGGCGCATCCAATTCCGGTTGGACCGCCGCGGGAACTTCCGCGGCAGGCGCGGTCTCCGAAACGGGAGATTGCTCCGCTGCAGGCTCCCGTTCGATTACTGGCGGGGCCTCGCGCGGCGCCGGCGGGTCGCAGACCTCGCCTTGGGGCGCAATGTCGCCGGAGGCGGAGGGCTCCAGCATTACCTCGGAGCATGCCGCCATTGCGGCATCGCCGCCGGCTGAAACGTCCCCGGCTGCTTCCGCCAGGGGCTCGCTCCGAACCGTCTCCTCCGGACGCTCGGCGCTGCGTTCCCGTTGCATGCGGCGCCCAGCGCGGTTGTCGGCCTCCGCTTCGGCAGCCCGCGCGGCGCGTTCCTCTTCTTCAATCAGCGCCTGCCGGTCGGCAACCGGGATCTGGTAGTAATCGGGATGGATTTCGCTGAAAGCCAGAAAGCCGTGGCGATTTCCGCCATAATCGACAAAAGCTGCCTGCAATGACGGCTCGACGCGCGTCACCTTGGCAAGATAGATGTTGCCGCGAAGCTGTTTACGACTGGCTGATTCGAAGTCGAATTCTTCGACACGATTGCCGCGCAGAACGACCACCCGGGTCTCCTCCGGATGGGCCGCATCGATGAGCATTTTGTTTGGCATTGACCAATCTCTTGCAGGCAGGCACGTGTGCTCCCGAACTGCGACGCCATGCGGGCGAAGCAAGTGGGGACGAGCCTGGCTGACGATTGTTGAATAGAGAGGCCTCGGCGGCGAGAATCAGCAGCGGATCGTCCAAGCGGGCATCGCTCCGCGATCCGGCGTTGCTGTAACGGTGATTCGTTTGATTCTCGACGCGTGAACCTGTCATGACTTTAGGCCGATGATGAGGCGGCGACGGCTGTGCCGCCGCGGGGTCTCAGGCTGACTGCGTCGACTCGGAGCGCCCCCGGCGGGGCCGCCTTGCCGACGCTCAAGACAAACGCTCACACGCGACCCGGCCGTCTTCTCAGCGGGTACCAAACCATGACCCGCCACCCTGCGACCAATGCGCGATGCCGCTGACCGTTGCGCCTTCGAGACCGTTCCTTGTGGCAGGAAGCAGGTGCTCGCCGGGCTTAGCGGAATGCGAACGCGGCACGACCGGAACATTTGACTGTCAGCCGTCCCCTTTATTAAGGCCGGCGGCGCGCCGTGGCAAGGGAGGTATCGCAGCGGGGGGCGTGGCCATAACATGTTGACAGCGTGTTTGGTACGAAATGCGGCCGCATTTGGGACGCAAATACAGTCCGGCTATTCAAGTTCAGTTAACCATCGGCTCCTATGGACTGCCTGGGAACCTGGACGAAACCTGGGGCGCCATGTCGGTTTGCGCTGCGATTCGGGCTCTTGGCTTCGGCCTCCTGCTCGCCGGCGTTCCTTGGCTTGCTCGGCCGGCAGCCCCGGCTCCGCAGAGGTCGCTTCCGAGCGATTTTCCCGTTGCAAGCGACATGCGGCTCTCGGGCGATGAGGCGCATACGCGACTGCTCGTCGACCTCGACCGCAAGATCGATCTGCATGTGTTCACGCTTGCCAATCCGTACCGGGTCATCGTGGACCTGCCCCAGGTGACGTTCAATGTTCCAGAGAAGGTCGGTACTCAGGGGCGGGGGCTCATAAAGGCATTTCGCTACGGATTGGTTATGCCGGGCGGCTCTCGCATCGTGGTCGATCTTGCGCGGCCGGCGCGGGTGGAAAAGGCCATGGTCCTCGACCCCGCCAATAACCAGCCTGCCCGACTTGTGCTGGAACTCGCCCCAGTGGAACGGGAGGCGTTCCTGCAGGCTATGGCACGCGAAAACCGAGTGCTTGAGGTGCGCAAGCCGCAGGAGGACGCGCAAACCGGGCCGGAAGGCGATGTGCGCCCGCTCGTCATGATCGACCCCGGCCATGGGGGGGTGGATAGCGGCACACGCCTCGCGCCGAGCGATAATCCCGAAAAGGCAATCGTCCTCGAACTCGGCCTGGTCCTGCGCGACAAGATGGAAGCTGCCGGGAAATACCAGGTAGCGATGACGCGGACCGATGATACCTTCGTCCCTCTAGGCGATCGGGTGAGCCTTGCGCGTGCGCGCCACGCCGCCTTGTTCATCTCGATTCACGCCGATGCGCTTGCGCCGCGCGAGGGCGATGCTCAGGGGGCGACGGTCTACACCCTTTCGGATAAGGCATCCGATGCGGCTGCCGCGCGGCTTGCCGAGGCCGAGAATCGCGCCGACGCCATCGCCGGCCTCGATCTCGCTTCCGAATCGGATGATGTCGCCGATATCCTTATCGATCTGGCGCGGCGGGAAACGAAGACCTTTTCTGTTCAATTTGCCCGAACGGTCGTGAAAGAGCTGAAAACAGCTACCAAGCTTCACAAGGTGCCGCTGAAATCTGCAAGTTTCCGCGTGCTCAAGGCGCCGGACGTCCCCTCCGTGCTCATCGAGGTGGGCTACGTGACCAATAGTGCGGATCTCAAATCGCTGACCTCGGAGGCTTGGCGCGAACGCACGGCCGATTCGATCATGCACGCAATCGATGCGTTCTTTGCCGCCCGAACTGCCGGGCCCGATCGCAGCCGCCCGCAAAACTGAACGCACTGCGGGAACGGCCTAAGATTCAACACAAAACAGGGCGATGGAGGATGGTGGATCCTGCGGGGGCGCCGGCTCGCCGCCTCACCGGAACTCCTCGACCGTACCGCATCCGAAGGTCGAGGTGCCGGAGAGCTTCTTCAGCCGGTGCGGGGCAACGGATGAGGCTTTTCTTTCGCTTTCTCGGCTGGATATTCGCCGGCGGGACGATCGTGTTCTGCGCCGGAGCGAGCGCGCTCGCCGGGCTGTTGTGGCACTTCTCCAGGGAACTGCCCGACTACTCGCAACTGCAGAATTACGAGCCCGCGGTAATGACGCGCGTGCACGCGGCCGACGGCTCGTTGCTTGCTGAATACGCCAAGGAGCGGCGCCTCTACATTCCGATTCAGGCTGTTCCCAAGCTCGTCCTCAATGCCTTCATTGCGGCCGAAGACAAGAACTTCTACGAGCACAACGGAATCGACATTTCCGGCATTGCGCGCGCTTTCACGGTCTATGTGCACAACTACGGCAGCGGGCGTCGCCCGCAAGGCGCCTCCACGATTACTCAGCAGGTCGCCAAGAACTTTCTCCTCTCGAACGAGCTGTCATTTTCACGAAAGATCAAAGAAGCCCTTCTGGCGCTCAAAATCGAGCGGACGCTCCCGAAGGAGAAAATCCTCGAGCTTTATCTCAACGAGATCTATCTTGGTCTAGGGGCCTACGGTGTAGCGGCGGCATCGCTCTTGTATTTCGACAAGTCGGTGCACGAATTGACCGTTGCGGAGGCCGCTTATCTTGCTGCGCTGCCCAAGGGGCCCAACAATTACAATCCGTTCCGGCATCACGATGACGCCGTTGCGCGACGCGATTACGTGATCGAGCGGATGTTGGAGGATCACTACATTACCGCCCAGGAGGCGGAACTGGCGAAAAAGGACCCGCTCAAAGTCACCCAGCGGCCGACTGGAGCGCGCATGGTTGCCGCCGAATATTTCGCCGAGGAAGTGCGCCGCTACATCAACGATAACTACGGCGAGAAGAAGCTCTATGAAGGTGGGCTCTCGGTGCGCACCACGCTCGATCCCAAGATGCAGGTGCTTGCGCGCAACGTGCTTGTGGACGGACTGGTGCGTTTTGACGAGACGCAGGGCTACCGTGGTCCCCTCGCCAGGATCGATGTTGCGGGCGACTGGGGTCCCAAGCTCGCCGAGATAAAGTCTCTCTCCGACGTCGCGCCGTGGCGGATGGCGGTGGTGCTCGAAGCCGCCGACCAGTCCGCACGCATCGGTTTCCAGCCGGGACGCGATCCGGGCGGCGGGCTCGCCAAGGAGCGCGAGACCGGGATCGTGCCGCTCGACGGTGTGAAATGGGCGAAATCGGCCGCGGGCCCGATGAAGGGCAAGGTCCCGACAAAAGTCTCGCAAGTCATCGCGCCGGGCGACGTTGTCTATGTGGAGCCGATTGCCGGCCACGACGGAAGCTTCAGGCTTCGCCAGGTGCCGGAAATCTCCGGCGCGATTGCCGCCATGGATCCGCAGACCGGGCGCGTGCTGGCCATGATCGGCGGGTTTTCCTACGACCAAAGTCAGTTCAATCGCGCGACGCAGGCGTTGCGACAGCCGGGCTCCTCGTTCAAGCCGCTGGTCTATGCTGCCGCGCTCGACAATGGCTATACCCCATCGAGCGTCGTGCTCGATGCTCCGCTTGAGATCGATACCGGGAGCAACGTTTGGCGTCCTGAGAATTATGAAGGCAAGTTCTACGGTCCCTCGACGTTGCGCTTCGGCATCGAACATTCGCGCAACGTGATGACGGTGAGGCTGGCGCAGGATCTCGGGATGCCGTTGATTGGCGAATATGCCAAGCGATTCGGCGTTTACGACGATCTTCCCCCCTATCTGTCTTTCGCGCTTGGCGCCGGTGAAACAACCCTTCTTCGGATGGTCGGTGCCTACGCCATGTTCGATAACGGTGGCAAGAAAGTCCAACCGACCCTGATCGACCGCATCCAGGACCGTTACGGGCACACCATCTACCGGCACGATCAGCGCGAGTGCCGCGGATGCGACGCGGCCAAATGGGACAATCAATCCGAGCCGACGCTGATCGATCGTCGCGAACGCGTGCTCGATCCGATGACGGCCTACCAGATCACCTCGATGATGGAGGGAGTGGTCCAGCGCGGCACCGGCACGGTCGTCAAGGAGGTCGGCAAGCCGATCGCCGGAAAGACCGGCACCACCAACGACGAGAAGGATGTCTGGTTCATCGGGTTCTCGCCTGACTTGGTGGTCGGAGTGTTCATGGGATATGACAAGCCCCGCCACATCGCCGATCGGGCGACGGGCGGCTCGCTCGCTGCGCCCATCTTTCGCGATTTCATGAAGGTGGCCCTTGCCGATAAACCGGCGGTGCCATTCCGCGTACCCCCGGGGATCAAGCTCATCCGGGTGGATGCGCGTAGCGGAATGCGCGCCGGGCCAGGGACGACCAGTGTCATTCTGGAGGCGTTCAAGCCCGGAACCGCGCCGCCTGAATATTATTCTGCGATCGGAGTCGCCGACCCCGAGGGGCGGCCGGTCGGGGTATCACCCGACGCAGATCGCATGGTCCGCTCCGGCAACGGATTGTATTGACAATTCCTGAACTCGGCGGCGAGTCGCGCCGAGCCGGTTGAACGAGCGCGGCGCGATCGTTACATCGTTACAGCAAATCGAGTGGACCCGAGTTGTGCGGGACGGTCATGCGCACCGAGACTGAGGCCATCGTCGAGGAGATCAAGCAGTCGGTCGGGCTGCTGAGGAGGCATCTTTGACGTCGATAAGGCGCGTGCCCGCCTCGATGAACTCAATCAGCAAGCCGAGGACCCCAACCTCTGGAACAATCCGCAACGGGCACAGCGGCTCATGCAGGAGCGCACCGCGCTCGACGATCAGCTCAATTCGATTGCTCGCATCCAGCAGGAACTCGATGACCAGCTCACGATGATCGAGCTCGGCGAGGCCGAGAAGGACGAACAAACCGTCGCTGAGGCCGAGGCCGCTCTGAAAAGACTCAAGATCGAAGTGGGTCGCCGCGAGCTGGAGGCCCTGCTGTCGGGCGAAGCCGACGGAAATGACAGCTACCTTGAGGTTCACGCCGGCGCAGGCGGCACTGAAAGCCAGGATTGGGCCAACATGCTGCTGCGCATGTATGCTCGTTGGGCTGAGCAGCATGGGTACAAGGTCGAATTTCTGGAGGAGACGCAGGGCGAGGAGGCGGGCATCAAGTCGGCAACCATCGAGGTAAAGGGCCGCAACGCTTATGGTTGGCTCAAGACCGAGAACGGCGTACATCGGTTGGTGCGAATTTCACCCTTCGACGCAAATGCCCGCCGGCATACTTCCTTTGCCAGCGTGAACGTCTATCCCGTCATCGACGATCGGATCGTGGTCGATATTAACGAATCGGATGTGCGTGTGGACACGCTGCGCGCGAGCGGGGCAGGGGGGCAGCATGTGAACAAGACCGAATCGGCCATCCGGCTCACGCATATTCCGACGAACATCGTGGTCTACTGCCAGAATGATCGGTCGCAGCATAGGAATCGCGCGCAGGCTTGGCAGATGTTGCGCGCGCGGCTCTACGAACTGGAGCTGAAGAAACGGGAAGCCCAGGCCGCGGCCGATCAGGCTGCGAAGACCGATATCGGATGGGGCCACCAGATCCGTTCTTACGTGCTGCAGCCCTATCAGATGGTCAAGGACCTGCGCACCGGCGTCCAGACTTCGAATACAGGCGCTATTCTTGACGGCGATCTCGATCGCTTCATGGAAGCGGCGCTGGCGCAGAAGGCCTTTGGCACGGTATCGAAGGTTGTCGAAGACGTCGATTAGATGATGCCGGCGAGCCGGGCGCCTGCACGCAGGAATTTCTGCGGATCCACCGGCTCCCCGTCGATGCGAGTCTCGTAATGCAGATGGGGCCCCGTGGATCGGCCAGTAGTTCCGACCCGGCCGATTGCTTGCCCGATCTTTACGGATTGCCCGACAGCGACTTCGATCGAGGACAGATGGCCGTATCGCGTGGTTAATCCATTGCCATGGTCGATCTCGATCATTTTGCCGTAGCCGCCCTGCCAGCCAGCAATTGTGATCGTGCCGTCTGCGGTGGCCCGCACCGGATCGCCAGTCTGGGCAGCGAGATCGAGGCCAGTGTGCATGGCCGGCGTGTGAACGAATGGATCGAGGCGTATCCCGAACCCGGATAGCGGGTCGCCTCCTGCCGGAACAGGTTTGCGCATTGGCACATTCCGCAGCGTCTGAGTGAGCCGTTCGACTTCCGAGCGGGCAAGTCCGGCGCGATAGACTTGCCGCTCGAACGGTCCGGCATCGGATCCCAGGCGTACCGGGACGAAGGGACCGCCGATTGTCGTCGCATCGCGGGCGCGCACGATCTTGCCTGAATCGATTCCGGATTCAGCGAGGACGCCATGGATGCGGCGCACTTTGGCGCTGTAGCTTTGCTCGATCTCAATCAGAGCGGCGGCTTGACGCGCTTCGATGCGGTCGAGGGAGGTTTGCAACGAGGTTAATGTTTCCTCGGCCGGCAGTTCGACCTTGCGGTCGAGCGGGGCGACCGAAGCGCCGAATTCCTTGATCGGTGATGGCTTGCCGGGCCGTGGCGGCTGGCCTCGGGTTGCGGATTTTGGCGAGCCGGTAACGGTGGAATCAGGCAGCGCATTGAGAGTGGCGGCGTGAGATTCCAGAGTTGCCTGTCGGCGCAGAATGGCGTCAAGTTTGTGCTCGAACTGTTCTTGGTCGAGAAGCTGCCGGCTCGACATCCTATCGACCTGAGCCCGCAACTCGGCAATACGATCTTCATAACCGAACTGCATGTCGGCCTGCCGCGCTATCAGGCGAGTCAATACGTCATCGCGAAACGCAAAATAGGTTGCGGTCGTAAGCGTCCAGGCCGCCATGATTACCAGCGTTCCAACGACAACCCAGAAGGCGACGGGCCCAAGGCGCACTTGGCGTCCGGCGAGGATGATGGTGAATGCAGCGAACTGGCGCCCAGCTCTGGCAGGCTCGGTCTCGCTGCCGGAAACGGAATAGGCCCGGTGGTGGCTCCCTGTTCCAGCCTGGTTGCCCCGGCACACCAATTCCAAGCCGGCAAGCGGCATGGTTCTAGAGGGTCCCTGGCGCGGCTGCCGTGCGGCGCAGTCATGGCTTCTCAACCAATGAGGCATCGACCCGTCCCCGCCGGTTCGATCCCTCGCCGCCGGCGCATCACTGCAGCCCAATTAAGTGAACCGTGGTTAATTTTCCCCCAACCGTCGGCAGCACGAACTGCCGAAGGGCGGCTCTCGATGCGCTCTACAAGGCCTTTGCGGCTTCGAGTACCTCCGCGGCGTGGCCCTTAACCTTCACATTTCGCCACACGCGGGCAATTCGCCCGTCCGCGCCGATCAGAAATGTGGTCCGAAGAATTCCCATGAAACTCTTGCCGTACATCGACTTTTTGCTCCAAACTCCGTAGCTTTCGAGCATTTCATGAGTTTCATCGGAGAGCAGCGAAATTGTAAGGTCATGCTTCTTCTTGAAGGCGTCCTGCGCCGGGATGGGATCGGCGGAAACGCCCAGAACCGTGGTCGACGCCTTCTCGAATTCGCTTTTCAATGCTGAAAAATCGATCGCCTCTCGCGTGCAGCCCGGCGTGTCAGCCCGCGGATAGAAATAGATCACCACCTTTCGCCCCTCGAAGTCGTGAAGCGAGACTGTTCCGCCGCGGTCGCGCTTGAGCGTGAAGCCCGGAGCCTTGGCGCCAATCGCAAGTTCCGTGCCCATGTGCCTTCCTTTTGTCGGTTTTCGAGGTCATTTTGTGGGCGAAGATATGCGGAGATGGTGGGCACGTCGACGGCTTCGTAAGTTGTCGGCGCGTGCTGTGTGTGCATGGCCGCGCTGCCATCGCGGTCGGGCTTGGCGATTCGGGGGCGCCTAGTCGAAGGCATGGCGGATCAGCACAAGCATTGCGACGCCGCGCTGCTGCGCAAGCTGGCGGCTACGCTGCAATCGCACCTCCTGGAACAGGAGTTGAAGTCGTGCGATCCGGCGCCGCCTGCACGTTGGGCGCGCGCATTCCCGGGACTGCGATGGCTGCTCGGAGCGGATTACCGGGGCATCTTCCTGATGGTCTGGTGCTTCCGGCTGCGCTGGGTCGTCTATGCGGGCGGTGTATTCGGCGGCCTTGTTTTGATCGCCACGATCGGCCTTTGGTGGCGCCTCGCCAGCGGTCCAATCGAGTTCGATTTCGTGACCCCCTGGCTTACCGCCGCGGTCGAGGAAAATTTTGGAAGTCAGCATCAGGTCGAGGTTGGCGGTGCGCAAATCGAGCGCGACGCGAACGGTCACCCGGCATTGCGTATTCGTGACATTGTAGTGCGGGATCTGGATGGGACCGTCGTCGCGAGTGCGCCCAAGGCCGAAATTGGCGTTTCCAGCACGGGCTTGATCAGCGGCCATTTTCGCGCCGAACGGCTGAGCCTCGTCGGTGCCGAAATGCAGGTACGGATCGAGCCCGACAGCCGTGTCACGGTTTTTGCCGGCGGCAACAAGCGCCCGCTCGTAACGGCATCGGCAGCAGAGGTGCCGGTGCGCGCCGGCATGGCGCTCCAGTCGAGCGGAGAACGTGCTGTTGCAACCGGCCCTCCCGCAGCGGCAGCGTCGCCGCCCGCCCGCGGTGGGATGCCCGATTTGCCCGCGCTGCTTGCCTGGATCGACAGTCTCGGAGCGAGCGGGCTTGATGGCCATGACTTGAGCGAACTGGGGCTCAAGAGCGGCAATCTCACCGTCGACGATGAGCGCAACGGCAAGCAATGGGTTTTTCGCGACATCAATTTGAGCCTCACGCGGCCGAAGGCCGGAAGCGTTGCTTTGACCCTCAGTTCAGGCGATCCCGAGCGGCCTTGGCTGTTGCGTGCAGCGCTTACGCCAGGCGATCACGGCCGTCGCAGCATCGACATCGAAACGCAAAGGCTGCCGGCTAAAGAATTAATGCTGGCCTTGCGGCTGAGTAATGACCAGTACGAAGCCGACGTACCGGTCTCGGCGCGCATTCGCGCGAGCCTGGGGCCCGATGGAATTCCGCAGATCATCGACGGTCGCATTGTACTGGACAAGGGCACTATCGTTGACGTGGACGAGCCGCTCGCCACCATCGCGATCGATCGCGCCGAATTTAGCATCGATTGGGATGCCGCCCGTCAAAGTTTGATGGTGCCGTTTCAGATTCGCTCGGGCGGCAATCGGATCACCTTGCTCGCAGAATTGGATGCGCCCCGCGATCACAGCGGGCTTTGGGGGATGAAGGTTACCGGCGGCACGGTCGTGCTGGCCGCCGATCCGGCCGATCCGGCCCCGCTCATCCTGGATCGATGTCAATTGCGCCTGCGCATCGATTTGAACAAGCAGAGGGTAGATATCGAGCAGGGGGAGTTCGGAAATACCGATCTCGGGCTTCTGGCCTCGGGCCATCTCGACTTCGGGCAGGGCGAGCCGCGGCTTACAGCGCAGCTCGCCGGAAGCCGGATGTCGGTTACCGCCCTCAAGCGGCTGTGGCCGACGCTGCTCAGCCCCAAAGTGCGCGATTGGGTCGAGCACCACATCCTTGACGGTACGGTCGAGCGGATCGCGATCGCAACGAATGCCCCGATGGAGACGCTGCGCGCCGGCGGCCCCCCAGTTCCGGATGAAGGCCTCGCGATTGAAATTGCCGGCGACGGCGCCGAGATCAGCCCGGTCGAAGGACTGCCGCCGATCCGCGATGCAGACATGAGCATTCGCATTTCCGGGCGGACGGCGAGGGTCAATGTCGGACGCGGCACTATTGAAATCGCTCCCAATCGGAAGCTGTCGATCACCAATGGTGTGTTCGACGTACCGGACACGGCTGTGAAGGCGCCGCCGGCCAATGTTCGTTTCAGGGTCGATGGACCGGTCCCGGCTGCGGCCGAACTACTTGCGCTCGATCGGCTGCGCCCCTTCTCCGGCGCGCCAGTCGAGCCCAATACCAGCCGCGGCACACTCAGTGCACAGGTCACGCTCGGGCTGCCGTTGCAGGCTGATCTGCCGGAGGGGACGACCCAGTATGCGATCAATATGGATGTCGCCAATTTCGCAGCCGAGCGAATGGTGATGGGCCAGAAGGTCGAGGCCAACAATTTGCGGGTAACCGCCAACAACCAGGGCTATCAGATCAAGGGGGACGTGAAGATCAATGGCGTCCCGGCGAATCTCGATTATCGACGACCGCGTGGCGATGCCGACGCAGAAATCCGCGTGGTGGCTACCCTCGATGAAGCCGCGCGTGCCAAAATCGGATTTGATCTCGGCTCCTATCTGGCGGGCCCGATACCGGTGAAGATCAGCGGACGCGTGACCGCGAGCGAAGCGGAGAGCCGCTTTGCAGTTGAAGCGGACCTCACGCCGGCGCGCATTGACCGGTTGCTGCCGGGCTGGGTCAAGCCGACTGGCAGGTCAGCCCATGCGAGCTTCACTCTGGTGAGTAATCCGCAGTCTAAGCGATTCGAGGATCTCGTAATCGAGTCACAGGGCGGTCTCGTCAAGGGCAGTGTGGAGGTCAATGAGGCCGGCGATATCGTTTCGGCCAATCTCCCGGTCTTCAATCTCTCCGACGGCGACAAGGCGCTGCTCAAGGCGGAACGCGGTCCCGACGGCGCTCTGCGCGTCATGGTGCTCGGCGAGATTTACGACGGCCGAGGTTTTATCAAAACCGCCCTGGCCGGGCCTTCTACCGAAAAGGGAAAGCACCTGATCAAGGACGTCGACTGTGATGTAAGGCTGGGCACCGTGGTGGGTTTTCACGGCGAAACCATCCGCGGCCTTGACGTCCGCTTGTCGCGCCGCGGTGGTGCGATCAAGAGTTTTACTCTAAGCGCCAAGCTCGGACGCGACGCCGCGCTCAGCGGCGATCTGCGCGGCCGGTCCGGCGGGCGTAACGTCCTCTACGTCGAGAGCGAAGACGCCGGCGCCTTCTTCCGCTTCACCGACATGTATCCGAAGATTTTCGGCGGCGAAATGTCAGTGGCGCTGGATCCGCCTTCCGGCGATTCCCAGATGCCGCAGGAGGGCGTTCTCAACATTCGCGACTTCGCGGTAAGGGGCGAACCGGGGCTCGACCGTATTGCAACCAGTTCGAACGGGCCGGGTCTGCCGAACGGAACAGGCAATCCGTCGAGGGGTGGAGTAGAATTCTCGCGCATGCGCTTCGAGTTTACGCGCACGCTCGGCCGGTTCACGATTCGTGACGGCATCGTTAAAGGTCCGGTGATCGGCGCCACCAGCGAGGGCTATATCGACTACGTCAACGACGATGTGCACCTGCGCGGCACCTTTGTCCCGCTCTACGGCCTCAACAACATGTTCGGACAGATTCCGATTGTGGGGTTGTTCCTCGGCAACGGCAGCAACGAGGGCCTTGTCGGCCTCACTTACGAGGTCGCCGGTTCGCCCAGTGGCCCGGTCCTGCGCGTCAATCCGATCTCGGTTATAGCGCCCGGGCTGATCCGGAAATTTTTCGAGTTTCCGAGCAGCGGCTCCAGTCGGCCGCAAAGCTATGCCGATCCGAATCGGTGATAGAAGAAGGAGCGAGGACGAAGGTCATAGATTGCCTGTGGCCGCCGGCAGATCCTCGCGTGACCCCCACTCGGCCCATGATCCGTCGTAGAGCGCCCTGGGTGGGCGGCCAAGCGCGTCAAGGGCAAGCCAAATAATCGCCGCGGAGACCCCGGAGCCGCAGCTTGCGATTATCGGCCGGTCGATATTGACGCCGGCTGCCGCGAACGCCTGTCTCAGCCGATCGGGCGGGAGCAGCGATCCGCCCTCGACCAGCGCCGTCGAGGGCACGTTCTTCGAACCCGGGATATGCCCGGCGCGTACCCCCGGCCGTGGCTCCGGCGCGTCGCCGCGGAACCGGTCGGCGGGCCGTGCATCCACGACCTGTGCCGTTTCGGCTTCGAGCGCCGCCTTCACGTTGTTGAGCGATGCTACCAAGTCGGCTGGTGTGGTCGCGTGAAAGGTTTGCGGCACGCGCCTTCCCGCGCCAGTTTCAACAGGCCGGCCCTCCGACTTCCATTTCGGAAAGCCGCCTTCGAGGATGAAAACGTTCTCGGCGCCGAACAGCCGAAATGTCCACCAGACCCGCGGCGAGGAAAACATGCCCAGGCCGTCATAGACAACGATCGCGTGCGTCTCGCTGATACCGAGAGCGCCGACATCGCGCGCAAACTGCCCCGCCGTGGGCAGCATGTGCGGCAGCGGATTGGCATGATCGGAAATCGCATCGAGATCGAATCGCACGGCGCCGGGAATATGGCCGGCGGCAAATTCGGCCGCAGCATCGCGCTCGTGAGTCGGCAGGTAAAATGAAGCGTCCACCGGGACCAGGTCCACATCGCCAATCCGGGCAGCGAGCCAATCGGTGGTGACGATCCAGCGGCTTGCGGGCTTACCCATCAGGATTTCTCGTACGGCACTTTGACGCTCGATTGTCGCGTGAGCCATTGCGGCACCGGCAGATTTTTCGAGCGCAGAAATTCGGGATTGAACAGCTTCGACTGATAGCGGCTGCCGTAATCCGCGAGGATCGTCACGATGGTGTGGCCGGGGCCCATGTCCTTGGCGAGGCGGATCGCGCCCGCCACATTGATCCCGGTCGAGCCGCCCAGGCACAGCCCCTCATGCTCCAGCAGATCGAAGATGATCGGCACCGCTTCCTCATCGGAGATCAGATAGGGTTTCTCGACCTTGAGGTCCGCAATGATCGGCGTTACGCGTCCAAGCCCTATTCCCTCGGTAATCGAGTTGCCGTCGGAAGCCTTCGCGTCTCCGTGGGCGAACAGATCGTACATGGCTGCGCCCTGCGGATCGGCAACCCCGATCACGACGTCCTTCTTCCTGGTGCGCAGATAGCTCGACACTCCGGCGAGCGTTCCACCGGTGCCGATCGCACAAATGAATGCGTCGATCTTGCCGCCCGTCTGCTCCCAGATTTCCGGGCCGGTGGAGAGGTAGTGTGCCCTGCGATTATCCAGATTATTCCATTGGTCGGCGAAGAGGACGCCGTTGGACTCGTTCTTGCGGAGCTGATTGGCAAGCCGGCGGCCGATGTGCTGATAATTGTTGGGGTTCCCGTAGGGTACCGCCGGCACTTCTACCAACTCAGCCCCGAACAGGCGAAGAGTATCCTTCTTTTCCTGGCTCTGCGTCTCGGGGATGACGATCAGCGTTCGATAGCCGCGGGCATTGGCGACAAGCGCAAGTCCGATGCCGGTATTGCCGGCGGTTGCCTCGACGACGAGTCCGCCCGGCCTGATCTCGCCGCGGTGCTCGGCTCCGAGGATCATTTGGCGCGCGGCGCGATCTTTGACCGACTCGCCGGGATTCATGAACTCGGCTTTGCCCAGGATCGTGCAGCCGGTCGCTGCGGATGCGCGATTGAGCGCGATCAGCGGCGTGTTGCCGATGGCCTCGATGACGCCGTTCCTGACTGACATCGACTTCACTGCAGCAGCTGGATGGTTCTTTGCACGATCGCCGCCGGCGTGTCGTAGATTTCGGCAACAAGCTTCTGGACGTTCGATCCGGAAACCGGTCTCACCTCCAACCCAGCCTTACCGGCCTCTGTCAGGAACTCCTTATCCCTCATCGTATCCATAAACGCCTTGCGAAGCAGATCGACTCGCTGCTCCGGCACTCCGGGCGGCGCGACAAATGGCCAGGCCATCACCTGCCGACCGAAAACCACCTTGAAGATCGCGCGCTCCTCGTCGGATCTTGCCAGATCCATGATGAGCGGAACGCTCGGCAGGTCGGGATGCTTGGAAAGTCCGATCTGGAACAGGAGGTCGATCTTCTTCTGATCGAGCCAGGACCGATGGGTTGCCTTGACGCTGGTCCAGGACCAGCCGCAGCGGCCCTGGACTTCACCACGCTCCATGGCGAGGTCAATATCGTTTCCGCCGGGGTAGCCGGTGATGATCTTGAACTTCGTATGGAGAACGCTGTTGGCGATCTTCGGAAACTGGTAGGTATCGGCGGCCGGCCCGCTTGCGCCGACGACGAGCTCTCGCGTGAACAAGTCCTCGTATCGGGTCATTCCGCTTGCGTGCCAGGCCACGCAGACGCTCACCTCGTCGTTGGCGCTGCCGATCCAGTTGAATTTGGTGGCATCGAACTGGGCGCCCTTGTTGCCGAGCAGCGGATCAAACCCGATCCCGCGATTGAAGGTCGCGAAGGCCGAGCCGTCCTTGGGCGCCGCGTTGAAGAGAAAGTTGGCGAGCCGCAGGCCGCCGCCGCCTTCCATGGTTTTCGGTACCAGAACCGGATTCCCCGGGAGATGCCGGCCCATGTGCCGCGACAGCATGCGGGCATAGGCGTCATAGCCGCCGCCGACGCTGGTCCCGATGTAAACGTCGATGCTTCTGCCCTTGTAGAACTCGGCCGTGGGCTGGGCGGAGACCGTCGCGATCGGTGCGAGCGCGACAATGCAGGCAAATATCAATGGGGTAGACCGGTGCATGGGCTCGCTTCCGTCAGGCAACGCGCGCCAATTTCTGGGCGCCGAGCTTGAGATTGAACAGGCGGATGGCATTGCCGCCCAGGATCTTTTGCTTGGCCGTCTCGCTCAGAAACGGCAGATCGTAGATCGTCGACGGCAGGTCAAAATCCCAGTGCGGGTAATCCGACGAATAGACAAGCTGGGTCTCGGCGTTGATGACCCGAAACGTCTGCTCAAGGAGGCCGAGATCGGTGATCTCCATCGGCTGCGAGGCAAAATACATGTCGCGCATGTATTCGCTCGGCAGCCTCTTGAGGGCAGGGGCCTCGGAAGTGCGCATCATGTACTCATTGTCGAACCGCTGCATCATGAACGGAATCCAGGCGAGTCCGCTTTCGAGCCACATTACCTTGAGCTTCGGAAAACGTTCCGGCAGGCCGTTGATGATCCAGTTGGCGAGATGGCACATGTTGTACCAGACGAATCCCAGTGCATGCACCGAGATGAAACGATTGAGCATGCCCTGCGCCTGGTCATGCCAGTGGTATGAGCCGTGGAAGGCGATCGGCAGGCCCATTTCTTCGAGGAGTGCGTAGGTCTTCATATATTGATTGGCGTGTACCGGCCGATAGCGCGTCGAGGTGATGAGGAATCCGACAACGCCTTTGCATTGCCCGAACTCCTTGACAAACTTATATGTCGCGTCGGGATCGTTGAACGGCAGATAAAGCATCGATACGAGCCTCGGCTCGTGGGCAAGCACACGCTCGCACAGCCATCGGTTATAGGCGCGCGAGAGCGCGATCTCGACTTCCACCTGCGGGTGTACACCCAATGCCAGCATCGGCGTCGGAAACAGGACGGCGAGGTCAACGCCGACGGCGTCCATCCAGCGCTTGGTCAGCGCGACATCGCGCTGGTCCTTGCCGGGCGGCGCTTTTTCCAGGCTGCGCAGGCCGTAACGCGGAATGCGGCCGCCCATGTCCTGGTATCCGACCATGGTGTTGAGGATGCGGGCGTTCTTGGCGTTGGGCTTGGCGCCCGCAAGCGCCAGCTGCTTGAGCACCGGATCGTCGAGATATTCGAGGATTTCGAGCATCGACTCGTTCTCGTAGTGGTGCGAGTCGACGTCCACGATCGGGAATCGATCGTAGCCCCGGTCACGGGCCTGCTTCGACGCATGTGCGAGCAGCTTGGTGGTGTCGAACTCTTCGACGGCCATCCGCCGGAAGTCTTGCGATTGCAGGTCCATTGCGTCGTTCCTTCGGGGACTTGTAGCCCGGATTGTAGCTCGCCCCCTAAGGGGCGAGTGCAATCCGGGAGCCGAGTCGGAGCGCTCGCAACCCGGATTGGAGCTTGCGCCATAACGCGCGAAGGGCTCGTAAGCACGTCGATGCGCAAGCTCCAATCCGGGCTACGTCATTGCGTCACCACGTACACGTCCTCTCCGCGTTGCACCACCTCGTAGGATTTGAGCCGCAGCTTGCGGTTTCCGGCGCATTCTCCAGTCCTGATGTCGTACTCATAGCCGTGCCAAGGGCACACGAAATGTGCCTCCTCCGAGAAGGCCTGGCCGAGCCAGGTCTTGTCCGGAGCAAGGACGTCTTCGACCTTGTGCATGATCACACCCTCGCAACAGGGGCCGCCCTGATGCAGACAGAGGTTCTGGTAGGCATAGAACCGTCCCTGCCAGTGGAACACACCGATTTCCACCCCGTCATGAAAAACCATGCGGCGATCGCCGTCAGCGAAATCTGCGACCTTTTCGACGAATATTTCCGGCATCGGGCTCATCCTGAGGCGCGAGCGTGCAGCCATTGAAGGGCTCTCGAAGGCGTCATCCTGAGGCGCTCTCCCGGCCTCTTCGGCCGGAAAACAGCTCAGTTACTTCGCTTCTTCCGCTCGGGTACCCGTCGCGGGACCGTCGCCCATGATCAGCAAGGTCGTGTCTTCGTCTTTGGCGCCGTCCCAGTGCACGCCCCTGGCGAAATGCGTGACAAAGCTGCCTTCCGGCATTGGCACGGTAAGGTTTGCCGGATCGAATTTGTTGCCGGTTCCAACCCACCAGGTCCCCGATAAAACCGTGATGAACCGATCGTTCGGATGGAAATGCGGCCGACTGAAATTGTTGCCCTTTTTCCAAGTGAGCATCTGGACATAGAAGCCGGGCTTCGCCGGATCGCCGAACAGGTCCGCGGTCCGGTTGCCGCCATTGTCCTTCCATTCGATCTGATCGGGGAATTTAAAAGTGACCGCCGATGGATCTCCCCCGTTCCAGGGTCCGCTGCTTGGAGTAATCGGAGTCTGCGACTCCGGGCCGATAGCGGCGATCAGATAAGCGCCGCTTTCCTCCTTCGTACCGTCCCAGTGCACCTTCCCGGCGTAATCGATCATGAACGTTCCTTTGGGAACGCGCGTGGCGTGGGACCAATCGACCACCGGGCCGGTGCCTCTCCAGGGTGCGCCGTCGATGACCATGATGTAGCGGTCGTGCGGATGATAGTGGGGGTTGCCGAAGCGATTCGGCTTGAACTTGTTGATGACGATGTGCAGACCCTGCTTGCTCGGATCGCCGAGCAGAATCGTCTGGTTGGTCGGGGCCTTGTCGCTCGGATCGCGCCACTTGAACTGATCGGGTGTTTTGAAGATGACGGCCTTGGAATCGAGTTCGACGGCTTGGCCTGCCGTCATTAAACCGAAGCTGGCCGCGATAACGGCGAGGTTCAGGCGAGTTAGGCGAAGCTGATTGCTCATGTTTCCTCCCGGGTTCGTCGTGCGTCAGCCTTACCGCACGTGATCAGGGTTTAAGAACTCAGGTTACTTTGTCGGGACCCTCAGAGAAAGGGTCGAGAAGGGGAGATGCCGGTAAGCCAAGGGGCGCGCGTCCCGACCGTGGGCGGGTCGCCAGGAGCTTTGGCCCATGCTATCAGTGTAATTGCGAACACACTGGGCGCGGCGCGTCCGGGAGGAAACGCTGAGGAGCAAAATATGAGGACCAGAACGGGATTGTATTTGAGCGTGGCGGCGGGCGCCCTCGTGGCGGTTGCGGCCGGTTTGCCGAGGCCCGCCGATGCGCAGCAAACGCCGCCGCCGGTCGCCATCGGTGATAAGGATTTGGGCGGTGTCGTGCGTGGCCCGAACGGCCCGGAAGCCGGCGTTTGGGTCATCGCGGAAACTGCCGATCTTCCCACCCGGATGGCCAAAATCGTCGTTACCGACGATCAGGGACGATATGTCCTGCCCGACCTCCCGAAAGCGAATTACACCGTCTGGGTGCGCGGCTATGGGCTTATTGATTCGCCCAAGGTCGCGACCGTACCCGGCAAGATCGTCAATCTCACTGCAGTGCCGGCGCCGAGTGCCGCTGCAGCCGCCGAATATTATCCGCCAGTCTATTGGCTCTCGATGGCCAAGCTCCCCGAAAAGAGCGAGTTTCCCGGCACGGGGCACGGCGGCAACGGCATCAACGAGAATATCAAAAGCCAGCCGCAGTTCCTGCGCGAGTTCAAGACCGACGGTTGCTTCCATTGTCATGCGATCGGCACCAAGGCCACACGGACGATTCCCGAAGCATTCGGCAAGTTCAGCTCCGGTTACGAGGCCTGGACCCGGCGCATCCAGTCCGGCCAGGCGAGCACGGTCATGGTGGAAACCATTGAGAAAATCGGCACCGAGCGGGGCTTGAGAATTCTCTCTGACTGGACCGACCGCATCGCGGCCGGCGAACTCCCCGCGACCAAGCCGCCCCGGCCGGAAGGCATCGAACGCAACGTCGTGATCACGGTGTGGGATTGGTCCGGCCCGAAGACTTATCTCCACGACGAGATTTCGACCGACAAGCGCAATCCGACGATCAACGCGAATGGCCGCATCTACGGCGCGACCGAGAACAGCACTGACTTCGTGCCGATCCTCGATCCGCTCAAAAATAGCGCCACCGCGGTAAAACTTCCGGTCAAGGATGCAAAAACGCCCTCGGCGGCCTCGACCCCGGAGCTTGCCGCATCGGCCTATTGGGGGGACGAGACGCTTTGGACTGCTCAGACTATTCCCCACAGCCTGATGTTCGACGAGAAGGGGCGGGTCTGGTACGCGGCCAGAATTCGCGGGGCGAACAATCCCGATTTCTGCAAGAAGGGATCCGATCACCCGTCGGCAAAAGCGTTCCCCCTCCAGCGGTCGAACCGGGAAGTCACCATGTATGACCCGGCGAGCGGCAAGTTCACCATGGTCGATACCTGCTTCCCCACCCATCACGTGCAGTTCGGGTTCGACGCGGATCGGACGCTGTGGGCGAGTTCGGGCGGCATCGGCGCCGAAGTACTTGGATGGGTCAACACCAAGGTGCTGGAAGAGACTGGCGACGACGCCAAGGCGCAAGGCTGGACTCCCTTCGTTCTCGATACCAACGGCAATGGCAAGCGTGACGATTACGTCGAGCCCAACCAGCCGGTCGATCCGACGAAGGACAAGCGCATTCGGGTGGGCTTCTATGCGGTCGCGCCAAGCCCGGTTGACGGCACCGTCTGGGGCACAGTCACCGGCTATCCAGGATCGGTGGTGCGGGTCGATCCGGGCCCGAATCCGTCCACGACTGCGCTCGCGGAAATCTATGAGGTACCGTTGCCCGGCTTTAGCCCGCGCGGCGGCGACATCGACAGCCAGGGCGTCATGTGGGCGGCGCTCTCGAGCGGGCATCTCGGCGCCTTCGACCGCCGCAAGTGCAAGGGCCCGCTTAATGGACCGAACGCGACTGGCAAGCATTGCCCGGAGGGCTGGACGCTTTATCCGCTGCCCGGGCCGCAGCTCGGTGGCGTGAGTGAGAACGGCAGCGGCGAAACGCCCTACTACGCCTGGGTCGATCAGCACGATACCCTCGGGTTAGGCAAGGACGTCCCGTTTGCGACCGGCAATCAGAACGACTCGCTGATCGCACTCAAGGACGGCAAGACGGTCAATCTCGTCGTGCCTTATCCGCTGGGCTTCTGGGCCAAGGCGCTCGATGGCCGCATCGACGATCCCAACGCCGGGTGGAAAGGTCGCGGCGTGTGGTCGAACACCGGCAACCGGACGCCGTTCCATCTCGAAGGCGGCAAGGGCACCACGCCAAAGGTCGTGCACTTCCAGATGCGGCCGGATCCCCTGGCGAGGTGAGGGCGCACACTATCGTCATCCTGAGGCGCCCGCGCGCCGTTTGCGCGCGGGCCTCGAAGGATGACGAGGTTCCGGCGTGTTGCGGGCCGTCATCCTTCGAGGCTCGCATGTAGGCAAACGCCTACATGCTCGCACCTCAGGATGACGGTCTTCGATTAGCAGTGCTGATCTATCAGCGCGGCAATTGATGGAGTATTTCCATGAAAATTCTTAACGTCCTCGTCTTTTTCGTCTTCGTCGTACTCGTCCCCCAGGCCGCGCTCGCCATGACCGGCGACAAGGCCGAGTTCAAGAAAGTCGCCGAAGACGTCTATGCCTTCATCGGCAAGCGCAACGACGCTAATGCGATGGCAATCGTAACCGGCCAGGGCGTGGTCCTGGTCGATACCGGGAATAATCCCCCCGAAACACGAATCCTGCAGAATTTCATCAAATCGGTCACCGACCAACCGGTGCGCTACGTCGTCATCAGCCAGAATCACGGCGATCATCAGGGCGGCACCCCGCTGTTTGCGCCGCCGGCTCATGTCATCGTCCACGACCGAGTTTATAAGGACTGGGCGTCGTGGAAGCCATATCAGATCAAATCATGGCAGCGACGCTTCCCGGAACGCGCCGATGCCCTCAAGGATGTAAGGCCGATCGATACGGCTATCAGCTTCAGCGATCGGATGACGCTCCACCTCGGCGGAAAAACCATTGAGTTGATCTATATCGACGACACTTACAATCCGGGGGATGTCGCGGTTTGGCTTCCGGAAACCGGTGTCATGCATGCAGGTTTCGTCGGCTACAAGGAGCGGCATCCGGATATCCGGCCCGACTACAGCCACGGCACCACCTGGGGAATGCTCAAGCAGCTCGAAGTGCTCAGCGCGCTTAAGCCGAAAGTGCTCGTTCCGGCGCATGGGCCGCTTGGCGGCGTAACCGACCTTCACGCGCTGACCGATTACCTGCTGCTCGCCCGCCAGAAGGTACGCACCATGATGACGAATGGGCTTCCGCTTCCTGACATCGAAAAGCAATTCAATATGAACGAATACAAGAGCTGGGACCGCGCCTCGCATTTTCCATGGATGGCGGAAACCATCTATCGGGAGTTGCGGAGCGAGCCGCCGCAAATCGTTCCGATCACCGACCACACGGTCCATGGCACGATCGCGAAGATTGCCGAGGAGGGGCGGTTTCTCACCACGAAATCCGATTCCGGCGAGGAGATCCGGTTGCGTACGGCCGGCGACACCGTGTTCGAAGGGGTTGCCGACCGCTCTCAGCTCACGGTTGGGATGAAATTCACGGCGCAATACATGGTGCCTGAAGGAGCCAACGCTGCGCTTGGCTACGACGTGATGGAATTCGATGTTCAGCATTAGCGCGCGTGTCCGACAACGACGAACTCGACGCCCAGGCTTCCGGCCCATCCCAGTCCATTCGCTAGGACCTGTCGAAGGGGGTGCTTACTACCAGATCGCCGAACACCGCGCTTGCAGTCAAGTAGGGAAAGATCCAGTCGAACGCATAACCGCCGCGCCGCGTGGTGATGATCCAAGGATTAGTTACCTTGCAACTGCCCGCGCAGTCTGCCAGCGAAATGGTCTTGCTTAAGCCGGCCAGCTAAGGTCGGCCTCCACCCCTGGCACGATCGGATCGGCGGTCTGCACACTATAACCGACAGTTAAGGCCGCTGGTTGCGCCCGAACTGCCGCTCACGGAGTCCGGCCTTGCACGAATCGTCGCGCGGTGTCAGTCGGCAGCACGTCGGTCGGCGCGGTGCGAGGGGGATCCTTGACACCAATGAAGCGGCCCTGGGACGCAGCTGCTGAAGTCGCTATCCACTTGACGCCGTACGGGGATTGCACCATCGGCTTTTCGTTGAGAGATCGTTCAGCAAGGTTATACCAATGGCCATTGCGCTTAGTATGGGGGCCTTCGTGTCGACGCTGCTCGGAGGTATCTTCGCCTTGTATTTGAGAGATCGTCTGCATCTGATCTTAGGATTCAGCGCAGGTGCCCTGATCGGCGTTGCCTTTTTCGATTTGATCCCGGAGGCGCTCGAACTTGCGAGCGCCACTGACGGACGAGCGGTCACAGCTGTTATTGGCAGTGGCTTTGTTGCATACATGCTCTTGGACAGGACCGTCGCACCGCACGGAGACAAAGGTCCACGGACGGAAAAGCTGTGGCGCCGAGGCATCCTCGGTGCAATGAGTCTCGCGGTTCACAGCTTTCTCGATGGATTTGCGATTGGGCTCAGCTTCAAAGTTTCGAATGCTGTCGGCGCAATCGTGGCCGCCGCCGTGCTGGCTCACGACTTTTCCGATGGGGTCAATACGATAAGTGTAATCGTGCGTAACAAAGGCGATAACCGATCTGCTTTCCGTTGGCTGCTGATCGATGCCGCAGCGCCAGTGGGCGGCGCTGCATCAACGCTGATCGTTCCCGTCCAGCACGGCGTGCTGGGTTTTGCCTTGGCACTGTTTGCCGGGTTTTTTCTGTATATCGGGGCAAGCGACCTACTTCCCGAGAGTTATCATGATCATCCTACGGGTGGAACAACGGCCATGACCGTCCTCGGTGTTGCGGCGGTCTATACCGCCGTACGCCTCGCGAGCCTATAGCTGCAACCGTTCCACATTGCAGGGAACATCAGGGTTACAACGTATGCCGCTATGCGGTCGCGATAGTGCGGACAGTGTCGGCGGCCGCCCTTGTGGCTTCACTCGGTCCTGGTGGGGCGGTCGGGACCGGCACCGGAGCCGAGCGTCAAAGGCCATTGTGATCGTCGTCATCGGAGACCTAATTACCTCAATGCGTTCACTAAAGTGATCTGGACCAATCGATTTCTTGCTCCTGGCGCCGAATACCGGGACAGCCGAAATCATTCGTTGTGTGGTGCTATAATGTCACACTATTCGGCCTGAAAGGTGATATTATAACATTCGTGCGTTGGCTGAGCGCTCGGATATATGGGCTGGTTTCGGACGAACAGGCATTGGGGTGCATGGTGCGCGATCCTCGCGCTCGCATGCCAGTTGGTTCTGACGTTTAATCACGTCCACGCGCCAGCTTTTGGGGCGCGTTCCACGCTGGTGCGATCGACCAGGTCCCTTGCGCAGCGGTCTCCGGCGGATGAACAGGTTCGCCGCTTACCGGTCGCACCGGCGCCGATCTCTCCAAAGACCGGCGATGACCCTTGTCCGATTTGCGCGCTGATTCATCTCACCGAGTCCCTAGTACTGACGGATTTACCAGCCCTTCCTGTTCCGATCGCCGCCATCTGCATTGCGCAGGCCATCAGCACTGATGGTGAGCGGGTTTTATCTTTCGTTAATTTGTTCCGGGCCCGCGCGCCTCCCCTCGCCTAACATTTGTCGGCAAAGCTCCGCTCGCGGCGCCCACGCCGACCTGCATCGCAGCAGCATTACCAATGCAAGTGATGCCGCCGCACGGAATGGTCAGGCTTTGGGGGGACTAAGGTGTCAACGTCAATTCGCAAACTGATTCTGGCCGGCTGCTCGATCATGGCAATGACGGCGGCCCACAACTGGGTCATGGCCCAGGAGCAGGGTGGGCAGGGAGGTCAGCAGGGTGGTGAGCAAGGTGGTCAGCGCGCGCAACAGCCAGCCGAGCAACCGGCGCAACAGCCCGCCCCGCAGGGGGGCCAGGCCCTGCCGCAGGTTACCGTCAGCGCGCCGAAACAGGCGCCAAAAGCAAGGCCCCGGAGAGTGACGACACCACCGCGCCCGCGCGTCACGGCTCCGGCGCCGGTAGTCAGGGGGCCCCCACCGACGCCGGAACAGGCGCAGCAGGCGGCGAATCGGACGGTGGTGCAGCAGACCTCGAATCTCAACGAGCGCCGCGATGATGTCATTTTACCGAAGATTGGGGCCAACACTCATGACCTCACTCCGCAGGATGTCGAATCCATCCCTCAGGGAGGTGCCGCGCCGTTGAAAGACTTCTTGTTGCAGTTTCCTGGCGTCTATCAGGACTCCAAGTCTTCCGGCGATTTTCATATCCGCAACGACCACGCCAATGTTCAGTTCCGGATCAACGGCATCCTGCTGCCCGACAGCATTTCCGGCTACTCGCAGCTTCTCGACCCGACTTTCATTGCCAGCATGAAGCTCATCGATGGAGCCTTGCCGGCGCAATATGGGCTGCACACCGTCGGCATCCTCGACTTCACCACCAAGAGCGGCGCCGACCCGGCAGGCGGCAGCGTCGGCGTTTATGGGGGCAGCCAGGAGACGATTACGTCGAGCTTTCAATACGGCGGGGTAATCGGCAAGACCGATTATTTCGTCACTGGACGTTTCCGGGGCACCGATGAAGGCCTCGAAAACCCGACCGCCTCATACAAACCCATTCACGATCAGACACGTCAGGGGCAGCTGTTCGAATATACCTCGACGCTGCTCGATCCCTCTACCCGCGTGGTGACCCTCGCAGGCGTGTCAGAGCAGAAATTCCAGATCCCCAATAACCCTGGTCAGGCGACCAACGCAGCGGGATTTGTTGGTGGAAGTACTTGCCCCGGGGTGCCTCCAGGTACCTTCACGGCCTGGTGCATCGGGAATGCCAATTCTGCATATATCGATCAGAACCAGTACGAAAAGAACGCCTTTGGAGCGGTGGCCTGGCAGCGGTCCGTCGACAATCTCGACGTTCAGCTTACCTATTATAACCGCTACAGCGATCTGCACTTCGTTCCCGACCTCGTCGGCGACATGCTCTTCAATGATGTAGCGTCTGACGTCTTTCGCAGCAGCTTCCTCAACGGTGTCGCCGGTGATGCTGCTTATCGCTTAAACGAGGAGCACACGCTGCGGACAGGTTTCGTTACCAACGCCGAGTTCACGAGCATCAGGACCACACAGACGGTCGAATTCTGTCCCGGAGCCCCGAATCCTACCATTATCGGTCCTGCGCCGGGCTATTGCCCAGCCGGCAGCAATACCGCTTTCGAACCGCCCTTCAACATCCCGGACGCGAGCGACAAGTTTGGTTGGCAGCTAGGCGCGTACATCCAGGATGAATGGCGACTCACTCCGAAGCTCACGCTCAACTACGGCCTGAGATTCGATCAAATCTTTCAATACGTCGACGCCAACCAGTTCAGTCCGCGCGCTGCCCTGCAGTACACGCCCTGGTGGGGGACCGTGCTGCATGCCGGCTACATGCGTTATTTCACGCCGCCGGAACAAGTGCTGGGGCGTCTGGAGCCGTTCCAGTTGTATGAGAACACGACCAACTCCGCGGCCACGCCAAACGTGGGTAACATCGAGCCCGAACGAGGCGATGTCTACGATGTGGGAATTGTACAGCAGGTGTTGCCGCGGTGCCCGGAAGGGTCAACCAGCATGCTTGCCAAGGCGCCGATTGCGACGACCTACTGTCCGACGCTGGAGATCGGCATCGACGCCTATTACAAGAAGGCGAAAGACCTCATCGATGATGGGCAGTTCGGGCAGGCCTATGTTCTCACTGCCTTCAACTACGCCAAAGGCGAGAACTGGGGTGTCGAGTTCAGCGGCAAGTTCAAAGCCGGAAACCTGACCGTCGAGACCAACTGGGCGGTGGCCAATCAGCTCGCCACCCAGGTTGCGTCCAACCAGTCGCTGTTCGATCCCGACGAGCTTGCCTATATCGCAACCCATTGGATCCATACCGATCACGATCAATGGATAACCGGCTCCGGCCGGGTCGCCTACCGCGTCGCCGACACTCATACCTGGTGGGACGGCACGCTCATGAGCGCGACCATGATCTACGGCAGCGGCTTGCGTACCGATTTCGCCAACATGAGTTCGCTGCCGCCCTATTGGCAGGTCAATGTCGGCGTCTCCCACGACTTTCTGCCGCCGGCCAATTGGATTTTCGACAAGCAGCCGATCACGGTACGGTTCGACGTCGTGAACGTTACCGACAACATCTATTTCATCCGTAATGGCTCCGGCATTGGCGTTTTCGCTTCGCAATACGGTCCGCGTCGCGGCTACTACGTAGGCATATCGCAGAAGCTCGGCCCGACGGGAGCCGCGCCCGGCTTCGCGACGCCAATGCCCGGCATCTTCAAGGCGCAGCCTTCCCAACCGGTACTCGCGAGCTGGGCAGGTTTCTATGGCGGCGCCCATTTCGGCGGTGCGTTCTCGAGCGGCGAGGATGAGACCGTCGGCCCGGCGCTGCTCGGTACGGCGATGCACATCAAGACCAATCCTTTCGGCGCGCTCGGCGGGATTCAACTCGGCTACAATTATCTCCCGATGCCCAATTGGCTCGCTGGCGTCGAAGGCGAATTGTCGTGGACCACGGGCCAGGGCAAGGGAAACTTCTTCAACAACGTCACCGCTGCCGACCTCTACAGCAGTCACAAATGGTACGACACGCTGACCGGGCGTTTTGGTCACGTCGATGGACCGCTTCTGCTCTATGCCAAGGCGGGCGGCGCTTGGATGAACGCCGACTACAAGCTGCAAGCGTTTTCGGGCTGTCCTACGGTTGTGCCGGGCACCGCATGCACCATGGCCGGGGTGAATGGCGAGGCGGTGTTTAGTCCAAATCGCGTTGGCTGGACTGCCGGCGCCGGCATCGAATATCTCCTCGCCGCGCGTTGGTCAGCCAAGGCTGAATACGCCTTCCTTGATTTCGGCACCGCTACGATCGGCACCGGCGCTCTAGTCCCCGGCAATTATATCCGGGTGGATACCAAGCAGCACGAGGTCAAGGTCGGCGTGAATTATCATTGGGGCTCATAGGAGGGCAAAATGTCGGAACAACAACTCTTGCCGCCCATTATGCCCTGCGCACTCGGCGCAGATGTAGAAACCCATTCGATATCGGGGATGATAATGCACCGATTCTTTGCTGCTCTAAGCGCTTCCGCCTTGGCAATTGCTGTGACGATCGGGGCCGCCGCTGCCGCCGATTTGGCCGTCAAGGCGCCGCCTCCGGTTCCAATCATCGACTGGAGCGGCTTCTACCTCGGCGGCGAGATTGGTGGGCAGAGTTCGAAAATCGATCTATCGAATCCCACACTCGGGACGGTTGGTTTTCGGCCCGACCACGATTCATTCGCGCTCGGCGCTTTTGTCGGCGCTCAGCGCCAATTCGGATCACTTGTTGTCGGTGTCGAGGGCGGTTATCTGGCTGGGTTCTTCAACGCCAACCTCGGACAGATCACGGCGCTGTCCATTTTCGTCAATCCCGACCCCAATACAACAGGAACGGCCTACGCCAAGATGCAGGACATCTGGAGCGGCGGTGCCCGGCTTGGCTGGGCCGGTGGCAATTTGATGGTATATGTCACCGGCGGCTACGCCACTGGCTCGTTCAAGTTCAACGCCCAGAACATTTCACCCTCTCCTCCTGCGTTTGAGCAAGCAAGCGCAAGACCGGATGGGGGTTACATCGGGATCGGCCTTGATTGGGCGGCCAACAACAACTGGATCGTCGGAGCCGAATTCCGGCACTATGAATTCGGCGCGAAGGTCGTTACCGCCACTATTTCGCAAAGTAATCCTTTCACCGAAACAGTGAGGATTGCCCCCAGCACAGACACCGCGGTGGTGCGCGTCAGCTATAAGTTTGGCTGGCCGATGTATTAGCGGCTGGTTGAGTCAATTAATTGTTTCCCCTCATCAAGTCGCGAAGTTGCTGACTGGCCCTCTGTGGCCTTCGTGTCCGGCGGCCAAAACGTCGCACCCCAGGAAACGAAAGCAAGGGGCGCAGATTCAGGATACATTGGGCGGGCTCATTGATTGGCGCAATGCCGGCCAACACGCTCCTGCCAACCGCGCGAAAAGAAAGGATTGAAACGTTATAACAAGGCGCGTATGTACTGGCCCATGATGCGAACATCCCGGTGCGTAATCCGCTTGGTGCCGAGCGGCATTCAGTTGCCGCTCCTTGCCGTTTTCCTCTCCTTCGGATTTCCGGCAGTTGTGTTCAGCCAAGAGGCAGCACCGGCGACGCCGGTGCCTTCGATCGGCGTTGGCGAGTTGCCGCGCGATCTCTCCCCTTGGGGCATGTTTCTCCACGCCGATCCCCTGGTGCAGGCGGTTCTGATCGGCCTCGTTCTCGCGTCGGTCGTGACCTGGACGGTGTGGCTCGCCAAGAGCATCGAGATTCTCGTGGCGGGGAACCGCGCGCGGCGGGCATTGCGCAGGCTCGCCTCGGTGCGCTCGCTGAACGAGGCCGCACAAAGATTAGGCGATGCCGATGGAACCGTCGGCAGGTTCGTTGACGCAGCCGTAGAAGAACTGCGCCTCTCGGACGATCTGACGGACCGCGAGGGCGTCAAGGAGCGGATCGGCTCGCGGCTCGAGCGCATCGAAGCCAGCCGCGGCCGCCAGATGATCCGTGGCACCGGCCTGCTGGCGACAATCGGTGCCACCGCCCCGTTCGTAGGCCTGTTCGGCACGGTATGGGGCATCATGAACAGCTTTATCGGCATTTCGAAATCGCAGACCACCAATCTCGCCGTAGTAGCTCCGGGTATCGCCGAAGCGCTGCTGGCGACCGCATTCGGACTAGCAGCAGCGATCCCTGCCGTGGTGATCTACAACATGTTCTCGCGACAGATTGCCGCCCGTCGGGCGGTCCTGGCCGATGCGTCAGCGGAGGTGCTGCGGTTGGTCGGTCGCGATCTCGATCGCGACGTCGTTGCGCCACCCGCAACAACGCGGAAACCAGTGCGGGTTCCGGCCGCGGAGTGAGAGACTTAGCCGGGGTCAGTCATGAGCGTCCGTCTCGATCACGGCGAGGATACGCTTTCCGAGCTGCACGAAATCAACGTCACGCCGTTCATCGATGTGATGCTGGTGCTGCTCATCATCTTCATGGTGGCGGCGCCGCTTGCGACGGTCGATATCGCCGTCAATCTGCCGGCTTCAACGGCCGAGCCGCAGCCACGCCCTGACAAGCCCATTTATCTCACCGTGAAATCCGATCTGACGCTCGCAATCGGCGATGAACCGATTGATCGAAACCTTCTGACCAGCGCGCTCAATACCGCGACGAAAGGGGACAAGGATACGCGGATTTTCGTGCGCGCCGATAAGACCGTCCCCTACGGGGAAATGATGGAAGTGATGAACCTCATGCGCAAGGCCGGCTACCTCAAGGTTGCGCTCGTCGGACTGGAAAAGCCGACATCGCCATGAACCGATTTCTGACCAGTCTGGCCGTCGACAGTCCCCGCGAATTGCAGCGCTGGGTGATCTGCGGCGCAGTCGTGGTGATGGCGCACGCCGGCCTCGCGGCTGCGCTCGCCAACTGGCACGATGTCATTGAGGGCGACGAGAACGGCGATGCCATGGTAATCGACCTTGCTCCTATGCCGGTCGACGTCGCCGATCAACCGACAGAACAACTTCCGCCGGGACCCGAGCAGATCGAGGCCGAGGCGACGCCCGAAAAACCGGTCGAGGAGGTCCAGGAAAAGGTTGAGGAGATGGTGCGTGCCGACAATCCCGACGTGGTGCTGCCTGAGGAAGCGAAGCCTGAGCCTCCGCAACCGGTCGTGACCCAACCTCCCGCGCGCGAAACGACGGCTCCGCAATTACCTAAGCTCAGCCCAAAAGCAGTCCCGACCTGGAAACGCGAGGTCGTTACGCTTCTCGAACGTCACAAGCGCTATCCGCCGGACGCACGCAGCCGCGGCGAGCAGGGCATTGTCCAACTCGCTTTCAGCCTCGACCGGCAGGGGCACGTGACGCAGAGCCACATCCTCAAGAGTTCCGGTTTCGAAGTTCTCGATAGCGAGACGCTGGAGCTTCTCAAGCGCGCCGAGCCGTTCCCGCCGCCGCCGGCGGGGATGTCGGGCGGAACGGTCGATCTTACCGTGCCGATCCGTTTCAATCTTCACTGACCCGCACGGACCAGGCGCGCGCGGACCTATTCTGCACGTCGTCGCGGCCGGCTGCCGCAGTCCCTAATGCCGGCTTGTCCTGGATGGGCCCGGCCGGGGGTCGTCCAAACTGCGTCGTATGTGTTGGCCCCCGCAAAGACGCCGAATGACGGCAGACGCGAAGGCCCGCAATGACGCTATGCTGGCTGCTGGAGCGCGTCTCGCGCACGCGCTTGGGCCCGTCGCTCGATCGCGAAATAGAACGTCGGTATCATGAACAAGGTGAGGAACGTTGCGGGAATGAGGCCACCTGCAACGACGGTGGCGATGCTGCGCTGGACATCGCTGCCCACTCCGGTTGCCAGGGCGGCCGGTAGCATCCCAACTGTCGCTACGGTAGCGGTCATCAGAACTGGGCGCAGGCGTTCGGTCGCGCCGGCAATGACCGCTTCGATCAGCGGAACGCTGGTGTCCTGCATCCGATTCAAATTCGCGACCATGATCACACCGTTCATGACCGCAACCCCAAAAAGGGCAATGAAACCGACTGCGGATGCAACGTTGAGGGTCACCCCGGTGATATGGAGGGCGATCAGTCCGCCCAGAGTCGCGAGCGGAACAACACACAGAATCAAACCGACTTGGCGCAACAGACCGAATTCGGCATAGAGGAAGACGATCATTAGGCCGAGCATAAGGCCGAGGATCAAGACAAAGCGCGCCTCCGCCCGCTGCTCGTCTTCGAAATGGCCGGTCCATTCGAGGCTATAACGCGCGGGATCGAACGTAACCTTCGCGGCCACGGCCTGCTTAGCATCTGCTAGCATTGCCGGCAGGCTGCGACCGTTCGAATCGAATTTCACCAAAAGGTAGCGACGATTCATGTCGCGATTGATTGTGCTTTCACCCGTTTGCAGTTTAATGCGCGCGACATCCGAGAGCGGGATCAGGGCGCCGTCGCTGGAAGTTAAGAGGAGATTGCCAATCGCCTCGGGACTGCTGCGGAACTGCGGCGCAAGCCGCACTGTCACATCATAATGCCGTTCGCCGATAAAGACCTGGCTCACGGCTCCGCCGCCGATTCCCGTTTGGATGAGATCGGCGATGTCTGCAACGTTGATCCCATGGCGCGCCGCCGCCTCGCGGTCAGCAGTAATCGTGATCTGCGGCAGCGGCGGTCGATCGTCAATCGCGACGTCCTCGGTACCCGGAACCGTTTTGAGCGCCTCGGCAACAGCTCTCCCGATGCGCCGGAGTTCATTGAAGTCGTCGCCCATTATCTTAACGGCGAGCTCGCTGTGCGGCTCAAAAATCTTATCTTTGATGGAATCGAGAATCGGCTGACTGAACGCCATTTCATAGCCCGGAAGCTCGTCGAGCCTTGCTTTCATTCGCCGGGTCAGATCCTGCTTGGTCTCTCCCGCGGGCCAAGTGTCATAGGGATGGAGCACGATCAGCGTTTCGAAATGCGACGGCGTGTTGGGATCCGTTCCATCGTCGTTGCGCCCAATATGATTGACAACGGTTGCTACCTCAGGAAACTCCAGAAGGGCCTTGCGCAGATCGGTGTCCATCTCGCTTGCTTTGGCAAGAGTAATGCCGCCGACCATCTCGCCATGGATAAAGAGGCCACCTTCATCGAGTTCTGGTAGGAATTCCCTCGAAACGGTCATCGCAAGCCCCACTACGGCGACTGCTGCGCCGGCAGCGATCAGATAAACTATGCTGGGGTGATGCAGCAGGCGTTCGAGGGTCCGCCGATAACCCACTGTAATCGACTCGAGAACGGGATTGTGGAAGATACGGCGCGGTCTACGATAGGCCAGATAAGCCAAGCCGGGCACCAGCGAGAGAGACAAGAGCAAAGCGCCCAATTGCGCAAATCCGATCGCATAGACCATTGGGTAGAACAGCTTCGCCTCGACGCGCTGGAATGCGAACAGCGGCAGGTAGGCGGCGATGATGATCAGCGTAGCGAAGAAGATCGGCCGAGCGACCTGGTGGGCCGCCCCGCTGGCATCAGCTTCCGTGAGCCACTCGTTGGGCTTTGATTCGCGCCGCCGTAGTATTGCTTCCGTCATTACGATCGCGGCATCAACGATGATCCCGAAGTCGATGGCGCCCAGCGACAACAAGTTCGCTGGAATATTGAAAAAATTCATCAGGATGAAAACCGTGACCAGAGCGAACGGTATCGTCATGCCAACGATTAGCGCGCCGCGCAGGCTGCCCAGGAAAAAAATCAGGACAACGAAAACTAGGCCAATGCCCTGCAAAATTGTATGTGAAACCCTGCTGATCGTCTGATTGACCAGGGTCGTACGGTCGTAATAGGGCACAATCCGCACGCCGTCGCCCGCCAGACGCTGATTGAGCTCGGCGACCTTGGCGTGCACCCCTTCCAGCACCTTTGACGGATTGTCGCCCTTCAGCAGCAGTACCGTTCCCTCGATGACATCACCGTGCTCGTTCTTGGAGACCACGCCGTGGCGCTCCAGGTTGGCAAGCTTGAGGCGGCCGAGATCGCGCAGGAAAATCGGCGTGCCATTGTGCTGTGTAACAACGATCGCGCCGAGATCATCGAGCGTTTGGACCAAGCCGATGCCGCGGACCACATAGCCGAACTCGCCGCGGCTGACGACGCTGCCGCCAGCGCTCGCGCTATTTGCCTGAATGGCAGATTCAATATTCGCCAGCGATACGTTGAAGCGCATCAGCTGCTGCGGATCGAGTTCCAGTTGATATTGGGTGGTGATCCCGCCGAAGTTCGAGACGTCGGCGACGCCAGGGACCTGCTTGAGCGCTGGGATTACGACCCAACGCTCGATCTCGGAAAGCTCCCGCTGACCTTTGGTGTCGGATTCAACCGTGTAGTAGTAGATTTGTCCGGTAGGAGAAGTCACCGGATCGAGCCCGGGCGAAATATTCGGCGGCAGCACCGCGTTCTGGATTCGCTCGAGTAGGCGCTGGCGCGCCCAATAAAGCTCAACATCGTCGCGGAACACGATTGAGATGAGCGAAAGCCCAAAGGTGCTCTTGGACCGCATCAAAAGCAATCCCGGCGTTCCGTTGATCTCGCGCTCGAGCGGAATGGTGATTCGCTGCTCGATCTCCTCAGCCGCCATTCCGGGCGCCTGGGTAACGACCTGCGCCGACGTATCTGCGATATCGGGATATGCATCGACCGGGATCTTGGTCCAGGAGTAGATGCCGAAGATGGTGACAAAGACGCTGGCCATCGCGAGCACGAGCCGCTTGTTCAGGGCCAGGCTGACCAGCCAATCAATCATTGAGTAGTGCTCCGCCCTTAACAACGACACGTTCGCCGGGTTTGAGCCCGCGCTCGATGACGGCCCGATCGTCTTGTTGGAAAGCGACGTCCACTGGGCGTGGCTCAAAGGTCCACGGCTCGACTTCGACGAATACCTGATCGACCTCGTCTCGGAGCACCAATGCCGCGGTCGGGATGTTGGGCATATTGCGGCTGGGCGCCAAAAAAGTCGCTTTGGCGAACATGTTCGGCTTCAGTCGCAGGTCCGGGTTCTGGAAGGCGATGCGGACCTTGGTTCGCCGCGTGTCGGGGTCGAGGATGTCGCTGACGAACAAGACCTTCCCTTTGAAGGTTTCTTGTGGATACGCCGTGAACACGACATCGACGGATTGTCCTTTGGTCACTAGCGCGGTGTCTTTTTCGGGCACATTGGCTGTCGCCCACACCGTGTCCAGGTTTGCGATCGTAATCGCCGCCGCCGTTGGGTCGTTGAGGAAATCGCCCTTGGCGATTTGCAGATCGATCACGCTGCCCGTTATCGGTGCTTTCAAGGTCAGCAGACGAGAGGACGGTTTTTGATCGGCCGATATCCCGAGCGAGCGCAGCCGTATTTGGGCTCTCTCCAATTCCGACTGAGCCTGGGCGTAATCGTTCTCCGCCTGCTCACGGTCTTTGATTGCAACGGCGGAACTCTTTGCCAGGATGATGAGCCGATCGAGAGCCTGTTTGGTGAGCTTGAGCTGAGCGCGGGCCTTTTCATCGTCGGAGATGGCCTGGGCGAGGTCGCCTGAATCGAGAACCGCGAGATCCTGATCCTGGGTTACCCGCTCCCCGAGCTGAACCTTCAAATCCATGACCCGTCCGGTTACAGGCGGCAGCACTTTGACCGTGCGGGCCGGGTCGGCTTCCACCACAGCTGGAAGAGACAACGTGCGTTGCACGTCCCGTTCTTCGACAGGCTCGATTGTCAGCTTGTTCCTTAGCGGCGAATTGTCCGGAACGATAATACGAGAACCTTCCTTCACCAGAAACGTTGGCGGCTGCGGGGATTCCTGGGCGTGAATATCAACCCCCGCCTGGTGGAAAGTGGTGCGGTAGATACCGACTCCGGCAGCGATGGCCAGCAGAATCAAGACAAGCGTCGTCCCGACGCCCATCGAAGGGCGTTTGGGATCGCGTGGACCCTCAAGTTGCGTCATCTGAACCACCCAACCTTTTCGATGCGCCGGTTGGGCAATGGCACCCGCGAGTATTAATCTTCGACGGATTCCTGGCCGCTTGCGCCGTCTCGGCGGCAGCGGTGCCCGAGCGGCAGTCAAAATCGATGGTCAGACAAGGGGCGGCGCACGTGCCTGGAAAAATTGATGCGGCGACGCCGCCAGGGCAAATTCAATCAGCCGATCAAAGTTGATCTGCTGGGCAAAGCCGGGCAACTCCAGCGCTGGCGCGTGCGCAGGCAATGACATCCCCGCCAAATGAGTGATCGCGCAGAGCGGGCAATAAATATCGCCAGAGCCATTGGACCTGCGGTCGGGTACGGGCGTGTTGGGAGTCGTTACGGGCGTTTGGCCAATCGGGGCGATCACCCCTGGCGTGTCAAGGAATTGGGTGTACTCGCCGAAGTGCGCGTGGAGTATCGAAACCGTGATCTGGACGGCCAGTGCGGCGAACGCCAGACACGAACTCAAGCGCGGATTCGTTCGAAACCAATACATGGACGCCTTTGCGGCCAGGGCCTCGCGGCAGGCCAACGGCCAGCATAGCACGTTTTTCGGGCGCCTTCCTGCGACACTATAACATAGCTAAGAAACTGATGCTCGTAAACGGCTATGCGGCGCCGCGATGGCACTTCGGGGGTAATGACTGGCGGAATGACTGAAAATATTGTCCCCGTCGCCCTGATCCGTACCCGCGCGATAGCTCGTTCCGGTTCCGTTCCCAGGCCGGCGACCCGCGACGCAACCGACGTGGGCGGGTATGCGTTGGCTGGACAAGGAGTATAGTGGGGTATAGTATCCCTGAAGCGGGAATCTGGCACAGAATCGGAGCCAGTTCATGCAGTGGATTGATTTCCTTGAAAGCAAGCCGGTCACGGGGTTGCTCGTGGGCGCAGTTTCGCTGATTACATTTGGACAGATCGACCACGACTGGCACGCAGTCGCTCTGTCACTTGCAACCGTAGCCTGTTATTGGTTCCTGTTCCGCGAGCAGCGTTAGTTTCCGAGGCAGCTGGCAGATTGATCGCGGCAGGGTGCCACGTGGCTCCTGCCCGCCACGGCCCCGGCCGCACGTCAGCGGCGTTGCTCGGCAAGATAGGCTTTCGATGCGGCTTCATCCTTCGGAGGCGTTACCTTATCGGGGTCGAGGCGGACCATCACGTACGTAATATGATCGTCGATCTTCGTGAACCAGTGTCCGGTGCCCGCCGGAATAATGACCACGTCTCCCGCCTTTAGCTGATACGTCGCCCCGTTCCGGATTGACGAGGCATTGCCTCCCGGTCCGTTGAGCAGGCGCACCGCCTCGTTGGTCGCCGGCCGCCGCTTGAATCCGACTATGTCGGGGCCGAGCACCAATGTGCCCGCGCCGTCGATGACGTGATAGACCTCGCTGACTTGATCGTGCTCGGCGACGGAATCCGGAGCCGGAGAATCCAGTTTCCCGCGATAAACGAGCCCGACGGCGACATTGGACTTTCCGATGTCGACATCGCGCACCTGTTGGTCTACGCGCTTTTCAGCAATGGCCTTCTTTACGTAGGCTTGGATTTCGTCGGCGGGGATGTACACTCCCGGACACATTCGGCAGGTTGGTTGCGGAGCATCGCCCTGAGCATTCAGCGAAGTGACAGCCGGTAAGCTAACAAGGCAGCCCACCGCGATTCCCAGAATCGTTTTGTTCATGGATATCCTCCCTGCCACCCGTTTCGGAGGGTGCATCGTATTTGATGGACGCGGGCGATCGCCGCACAGCCATTGGTCAGACCGGCGATTAAAACTGAGAACTCCGCCCTCGGCAACCGGTGCGGACCCTGTTGGGAGGCAGCATTGATGGAGGGCGTCCAATTCAGCCGCTGCACCAATGCGCGCCAGCGCCGCCGCAGGTGCTCTGGCATCTGCCTCCGCGATTGCGGGCTCAGGCATGCGCCGCGCCGCGGTTCAACGCCGCGCGGCCGAGCTTGGAAGGTGAATGCGCTATGATAGTGTCATCAAATGGTGAGACTCGGAAGCTGCGTAGGGTGGGCAAAGGCCCAACGCGCTTCAGCGCGTTCGCCGTGCCCATGCGAACACGCGCGCGTGGGCACGGCGCTCTATCCTGCCTAGGCGCGGCTCGTGCGTGTCCACCGCGCCCATAGTGCGTCGAAGACGCGCGTTGACGCGCTTTAGGCCCACCCTACAGAAAGAATTTCTGACGCAGTAAGATTACTGGCCTAGAACCGGCGCAGCGGAGGGAGGAAACGATGTATCGAACGGCAGCACTGGCGTTAGGCCTGGTCCTCGGTACTGCGGCTGCGAGCGGCCAGACTCCGCGCAATGTTATTTTGTTTGTGCCGGATGGTCTTCGCGCCTTGAGCGTCACCGCGGAGAGCGCTCCGACCATGGCAGCGATCCGTGACCAGGGCGTGAATTTCAAGAATTCACACTCGGTCTTTCCCACGTTCACCACTGCCAATGCCTCGGCGTTTGCCACCGGGCATCAGCTCGGCGATACCGGGGATTTCAGCAATACCATCTATGTCGGACGACCCGTTCCAAGCGCGGGGAACAGCGTGACGCCTACTCTGGAAAATGATCGGGTCCTGGGCGAAATCGATCAACTTTTCGGCGGCGACTACCTGGACGAGGAGACCATCCTGAAGGCCGCGCGCGAGCGCGGATTTTCAACCGCCGCAATCGGCAAGCTGGGGCCGGTCCTCATCTTCGACCACACCGACCGCGCCGGGGAGCCAACGATCATCGTTGATGACGTAACAGGTAGCAACAACGGCATTCCGTTATCGAACGATGTCAAGGCTGCGCTGATGTCGGTTGGCCTGCCAGTGGCAACGCCGGCACGCGGTGACAACGGCAAGGCCGGCGATTTCAAGACGCCCGGAACGACAGTCGCCAACCTTGTGCAGCAGAATTATTTTGCCGACGTTGCGGCCAAGGTCGTTTTGCCGATGTTCAAGGCGCGCAACAAGCCGTTCGTTCTGGTCTACTGGTCGCGCGATCCCGACGGCACGCAGCACGGACAGGGAGACAGCCTTAACGTCCTGACGCCCGGCATTGATGGTCCAACCTCCCTTGCGGCGATCAAGAACGCAGACGGTAATCTCAAGCGGCTGCGCGACGCGCTTGGCGACCTTGGACTCGCCGGCACCACGGACATCATCGTCTCGGCGGACCATGGGTTCTCGACGATAGCCAAACAAAGCGAGACCAGCGCTGCGGCGAAGGCAACGTATGCGGACGTTCCTGCAGGATTTTTGCCTCCTGGATTCCTCGCGATCGATCTGGCGAAGGGACTCGGGCTGCCGTTCTACGACCCGGATTCCCAAAACGCACTCGTGGCCGCCAATGCTCACCCGAGATTGCGCGGCAACGGGCTGATTGGAACAGATCCATCGCGTCCGGAACTGGTCGTGGCGGCAAACGGCGGCTCCGATCTCATTTATCTCCCGAATAAGGATTCCTCGCTCGCTAAGAAGGTCGTCGATATTCTGCTGGCGCAGGATTACGTAAGCGGAATCTTCCTCGATGATGACCTCGGCCGGCTGCCTGGGACACTCCCTCTTAGTGCCATCAATCTCTTGGGGAGCGCCGTTACGCCCCGGCCTGCCATTGTGGTGAATTTCCGCTCTTTCTCTACCGGGTGTGGCGAGCCAGTGCTGTGTTCGGCCACCGTTGTCGATGCAACCCTTCAGCAAGGCCAGGGCATGCACGGAAGTTTCAGCCGCGCCGATACGATGAACTTCATGGCCGCCATCGGACCGGATTTCAAAGCAGGCTTTGTCGATCCGGCGCCGGTCAGCAATGCGGATATCGGCAGGACCATCGCGCAACTGCTCGGTCTCAACCTTACCCGCCGCGGCATGCTCGTGGGACGTCCGATCCTCGAAGCAATGCCGAACGGTGCGTTGCCGGCGGTTATCGCCGGCACCCGGCGTTCCGAGCCGGGCATGAACGGGCTGCGCACGGTTCTGGTTTATCAGCAGGTCGGGGCAGTGGTTTACCTCGATGCAGCAGGATTTCCGGGCCGCACCGTCGGATTGCCGCAGGACGACTTGGCCACCCGCTAGCTTTGCGTTGCATTAGAGCTGAGACCCTGCTGAAATTGTTCGGCTACGGCGTCCGTAGCCCGGATTTCACGACGTCGATATACAAGCCGGCGCAGGAATGCGCAGGTGTCGTGAAATCCGGGAGTGCATCTAATTAACGCCCGGATTGCATTTGCGCGCGAAACCGCGCGCTGCAATCCGGGCTACGGCTCGATAGGGGAGGCGAGGTTGGTTTTGTCACGCCGCACCTTCTTCCGCCGCGCGATGGGCGGAGCGCTTGTGCTCGGCGGCGAATACCCTGCGGCGGCTCAGGGGCCACAGGGCAGGCCACGCCGGATTATCGTCGATTCGCAAATTCACATGTGGCCGGCGAACCGGCCGGACCGGCCTTGGGTCGCGGGCACGCGACCACAGCTTCCGGAGCCGTTCACGATCGAGCGCGTCGTGCCAATGATCGACGAGGCGGGCGTAAACCGTGTCGTGATCGTGCCGCCGACCCTCGAAGGCGATCGGCTCGATTATGCCCAGGAGGCGGTGCGCCGGTATCCGGGGCGCTTTGGCATCATGGGCCGCATTGCGCTCAATGATCCGAGGGAAGCGAGCCGGTTTCCGGCTTGGCGGCAGCAGCCCGGCGTTCTGGGCATCCGGCTGAATATTGCAGGCAGCGAAGCCGCTTGGCTTACCGACGGGACCGCTGACTGGTTCTGGCCGGCGGCCGAGAAGGCCGGGATACCGGTCATGTTCCTGACCACGGGTCAGACGCCTCTGTTCGCCGCCATTGCGGAACGGCATCCCCGCCTTGTCCTGATCATCGACCACATGGGGATCTCATCGCAGGCTTCTCGCACCGGGAAGATGCCCGAGGCAGTGGGGCAATCGGCCGCGCTCGCGAAATATCCGAACGTCTCAGTGAAACTCTCGTCTGTGCCGCTGTTTTCGTCCGAGGCTTATCCGTTCCGCGATATGAACCCGTATATTCACCGCCTGTTCGAGGCTTATGGGCCGCGGCGCTGCCATTGGGGCACGGATGTCACCAACTCCTATGCCAAGGCAACCTACCGCCAGCGCGTCACTCATTTCACCGAGGAACTCGATTTTCTGTCCGAGGACGACAAGGACTGGATCATGGGGCGGGCGATTCTGGAACGGCTGGGCTGGACGTAGCCCATACTGGGGGCAAAGGCGCTGGGAAAGCATCGGAATCAGTGCACAGCGGTACCGCGCCTTTGCCCACGCGGCTAAACTCTGCGATCAGACCGCGTGGGCAAAATCGCGCGGGAGTTGGTGCGCGCGGAATCGGCTCTTGAACGCGATTTTGCCCACCCTACGGCTGAGGCGAAGCTCAACTCTGCTCGCCCGCCTCGTCTTCCTCTTCCTTGGTGGCGACGAGGTCGATGAGCCGCCCGACCCGGCCTCCGGCGAGCGGCCGTCCGGCATTGAGCAGGGCTTCATCGTTGGCGAGCCACGCCTTGGCCTCTGCAATTTCCTGGGGTGTGGCTCCCATGCCGAGGATGTCGGCGACGATTACGTCGTCAAGAGGCCCAAAGGCTTCGATGATGTCTCGCCGAGTAGCGGTGGTCACGGCTCGTTTCTCCCCTACCGCTGCGAAACCGCGGGAAGGAGAACGCCCGCCCAATGAGGCTGGTTCCGGAAAGTAGCGCGGGATGTAGGGTGGGCAAAATCGCGCAGCGAAGGCTTTCCGCGCTCAACCGCTGGCGCGATTTTGCCCACGCGCTCGTCCGCAGAAGTTGACCGCGTGGGCAAAGGCGCAGCAGCAGTGTGCCCCGATATCAGGCCATTCCGAGCGCCTTTGCCCACCCTACGAAGTACGATTCGCTCAGCTCAATATCGCGCGTCGATCCACTTCGCCGCGTAGTCGAAGAGGTTTTTCACCGAGTTCGAATATTGCCCCGGCGTCTTCTCGCATGCAGTGCAGGGGGTGAATCCGTGGACCGCCCCCTCGATTACGATGAAGTCCTTGTCCTTGCTGCGCGCCATATCGTAGAGGCGCTCGTTGTCGCGGATGAAATAATGCGCGCCCATTGCGGCGAACAGCACCGGGACGGAAATCGATTGCACCGCGCAGACCGTCGAGTTGTTGCTTGAACAATAATCGATGTCGTCGATCGAGTTTCTGGCGCGTATCGCATTTGCGCTCAGGAATGAGCGAAGCGTGTATACCTTGGTACCGGTGCTAAAGCGCATATTGTCGCGCGCGAGCTTCGGATTGGCCACATAAACGCTTTGGATGGGCTGCATCGCGACGCTGCCGTCGTTGCGCAGAAGCTTCTCCGGCCGCGCCGTGCTGTTGATCGCCGCGATGTCCGGCTCGGCGATGAAGAGCGCGGCGGAAGCTCCCGGTCCGGAGCCGGGATTGCCGCCGCGCGGGATCACCAGGATGTCGTCGTCTGGGTAGGGGTATGCGTTGCGCGTCATGCGCGCGAGCTTGTCGCGCGCGATGTCGATGAGCCGGTTCATCCGATCGGCCTGCGCCTTGAAATAGCGGGCCTGGAATTCGGGGGGATAATGCGACGGTCCGTCCGGATTGAAGCCGTTCTTCGGGCTGAACGGATCGAGGCCGGGCAGGAGCGGGGCGTCCGGCGGATTATTCTCGTTCGCGACCGCCGGATTGAGCGCGCGCAACGTATTGATCGAATTTCCCGGATGCGCGTCGGCGAACAGGATGCCGTCGGCGCGCGGCAGACCGGCGAGATCGTTGCCGCATTCGACAAGCTTCTCCGGACCTTTGCAGAAAGAGGGACCGTTCTCCGCGACCGCCTGATAAAACGCCATGAGCGGTCCGCCGCCGCTATGGGCGAACAGAAGCACCTTGGTGATGCCATCCTGACGGCGCAGGAATTCGACCCCGGCTTTCACATCGAGAGGAAGCTTTTCGAAATCGACCAGCGCCTCGTTGTTCTCGTAACGCGTATTCATGCACAGCATCAGAAAACCGCGCTTCGACAGTTCCGTGCAGGCCCGGTGCGCGAGATAGTTCGCGGTCCGATGCATTACGAGAATGCCGACGTGGGGAGCCGCCCCCGAATCGGGCCGGTATAAAGCGCCCTTGACACGACCCTGGAAGGGGATGAATTCCGGCCGGCTTTGTGACCACCCAACGCTGGGCACAAAGCATGCGGCGAACAGGCCCAGAAGCGCGGCGGCCAAAACCCTTTTCATCCTGCTCTCCTCGAATTCTGACGCTCGCTACTCCGCCGCGACTTTTTTGGCGAACAGGCGCTTGCGCGCCCGACGCCACTCCTCGAATTGCTGCACGACGACGTAAAAGGACGGCACGAACAAGACTGCAAGGCATGTCGAGGCGATCATCCCGGTGAACACCGTTATACCGATCGACTTGCGCGCGCTCGCGCCGGCGCCCGTCGCCAGCACCAGCGGGACGACGCCGAGGATGAAAGCAAAGGAGGTCATAATGATCGGGCGGAAGCGGGCGCGGGCCGCGTCCACCGCGCATTCGAGGATCGGTTTTCCCTCCAAGCGCAATTCGCGCGCGACCTCGACGATCAGGATCGCGTTCTTCGCCGCCAGCGCGATCAGCAGCACGAGGCCTATCTGGACGTAGAGATTGTTGTCGATCTGGAGGCCGTTCAAGGTCGAGACCGGTCCGATGAGAGCAAGGGGAACGGCGAGGATGACGCATACCGGCAACAACCAGCTCTCGTATTGTCCAGCGAGCACAAGATAGACGAGCAGCAGCGCCAGACCAAAAACGACGAACATCTGGCTGCCAACGATCTTCTCCTGATAGGACATCGCCGTCCACTCGTACCCGGAACCCGGCGGAAGAGTGCGCGCGGCGATCTGCTCCATCAGCTGCATGGTCTGCCCAGTCGATACGCCCGCGGCCGGCAGCGCGACGAGTGTCGCAGACGGGTAAAGGTTATAAAGGCTCATCAGCGATGGCCCGACCGTCGGCGTGATCGTGATCAGCGTACCGAGCGGGACGTTGTTTCCATCCCTATTTCGCACGGTGAGGTTGCGCACGTCTTCGAGTCGCAGCCGGAACTGCGAGTCGGCCTGGACGTAGATCTGGAAGGTGCGCCCGAACTTGTTGAACTGGTCGACATAGGCGGCGCCGAGATAACCGGAAAGCGCGGAGAAGACCTGGTCGGTGGTCAAATGAAGCGCCTCGGTTTTCACCCGATCGATGGTGATCGTGTATTGCGGCGCTCGGGAACGGAACGGCGCCATGATCCGCTGGATGCTCGACTGGGTCAGCGCGTTGCTCACAACGGTGTCCACCTCAGTCTGAAGCTTGCCAAGATCGAAGCTTGCATCGCGCAATTCGACCTGCATGGTGACGCCGGCCGCGTTCCCGATGCCCTGGATCGGAGGCGGCGGCAGGACCAAGATGTTCGCATCCTCGATCGCGCCGAGAGATTTATTGAGCCCGAGAAAAAGCGAACGCAAATCCTCGCCTTTGCCGCGCTCGCTCCAATCGTCGAGAATAATGTAAGCGACACCCGCATTCGCGAGGGGAGCGCTGTTGTCGAGCACCGAGATACCGGCGATCGTGATCACCTGGTGCACCCCGGGAGTTCCGCGCCCGATTTCCGTTACTCGGTCGAGCGCCTTCTGGGTGCGCTCGAGCGATGCGCCGTCGGGGAGTTGTACGCTTGCGAGCAGATAACCCTGGTCCTCGATCGGCAAGAATCCGGTCGGAACGCGGGTGAAGCCGTAGAGGGACACTGCAATGAGCGCGAGCGCGAAGGCCACCATCAATCCGCTGCGGCGAGTCATCGCGGCGATCAGCCTCGCATAGCCGCCCTCCAGGCCGCCATAGGCAGCATTGAATCCTCGATAGAGGGCGTTGCGCTTCTCCGGCGCCACCGCGGGACGCAGCCACAGCGCGCACTGCGTCGGCTTGAGCGTCGCTGCGTTTATCGCGCTCAACAACGCCGTTGCGGCGATCACCAGCGCAAACTGGGCGTACATGCGTCCGGTCAGCCCGGGCAGGAATGCGGCCGGGAGAAACACGGACATCAACACCAGCGTGATGCCGACGATCGGTGCGAAAAGCTGATCCATTGCGCGGATGGCCGCATCGTGGCCGTTCATGCCCCGCTCGATATTGTGAGCAGCGCCCTCCACCACCACAATCGCGTCGTCCACCACGATGCCGATCGCCAGCACGATAGCGAACAGCGTCGATAGATTGACGGTAAACCCCATTGCAGCCATTGCCGCGAATGCGCCGATGATCGTGACCGGCACGGTCGTGGCGGGCACCAGCATCGCGCGCCAGTCCTGCAGGAATACAAGAATGACGACGAGTACGAGGATCGCGGCTTCGTAGAGAGTCTTATAGACTTCGTGAATCGACTCGTTCACGAACTTGGTCGTGTCGAATGGAACGTCATCGACAAGCCCCGGTGGAAATTGGGCGGCGAGCGCCTTCATGCGATCCCGGACTTCACTGGCCACATTGAGCGCGTTCGCTCCGGGCGCGAGGTAGATCGCCATTCCCGCTGCGGGGGCGCCGTCCTGCGTGAAGACTTGGCTGTAGGTCTGAGCGCCCAGTTCGACCCGACCCACGTCGCGTACGCGGGTGACCTCGCCTGCATTGCCGGTCTTGACGATCACGTTCGCAAACTGGTCGGCGTCATCGAGTCGCCCGAGTACATTGAGCGTGTATTGAAACGACTGGTCTTGGGGCGCCGGCGGCATCCCGATCTGGCCGGCCGAGACCTGGGAGCTTTGCTGCTGCAAGGCCTGGATCACGTCCTGCGGTGTGAGCCCGCGGGCGCGCATCTTTTCCGGGTCGAGCCACACCCGCATCGAATACTGGCCGGCACCGAATACGCTGACGTTGCCGACGCCGGGGAGGCGCGCGATTTCGTCCTTCAGGCGGATCGTGGCGTAATTGCTGAGATAAAGGCTGTCGTAGCGGCGATCGGGCGAGGTCAACGTGACGATTTGCAGAATAGCGGTTGACCGCTTCTGCACATTGACGCCCTGCACCTGCACGGCCTGCGGCAGCGATGCGAGCGCGGTCGAGACGCGATTCTGAACCAGTACCTGCGCGAAATTCAGATCCGTGCCGATATTGAAGGTCACGGTGAGGACGTAGCTGCCGTCCGACGCGGCGTAAGACTGCATGTAGAGCATGCCCTCGACGCCGTTGACCTGTTGCTCGATCGGTAGCGCAACAGTATCAATTACCGTTCGGGCGCTGGCGCCTGGATAGCGAGTTGTAACCTGGACCGTCGGGGGCACGACCTCGGGATATTGCGCCACAGGGAGACGGTAAAGCGACACTGCGCCGATGACGACCATCAGGATCGCGATCACATTCGCGAGGACCGGCCGCTCGATGAAGAACTTCGAGATCATTGCTCGCCAATATCAAGGCGTGGTGTCGCCGGGCGCGGTGGGATTCGCGGCAGTTTGCGTCTGCGGATCGACCTTTTGCCCGGGAACTGCCCGCAACAGACCGCTCACGATGACCCGATCCTCTGCGGCAAGCCCGCTTTCAATGACCCGCATCCCGTCGGTTACGGGCCCAATCTCGACTTTGCGCTGCTCGACAATGTTATCGTTGTTAACTGTCAGCACGTAGGGTCCGCCTTGATCGCTCCCGAGCGAGACGTCGGGAACCAGCAAGGCGTTCGCCTCCTCGGTGACAGGAACTCGGACTCTGACGAAATAACCGGGAAGCAGCACGTGATCGGCGTTATCGAGAATCGCGCGCACGGCAAGCGTTCCCGTGGACTGATCGACCGTCGGCGAGCGATAATTGAGCGTGCCCTGATGGGGGTAGCCGGTCTCCGTTTGCAGCCCGACTTCAACCGGCACCTTGTCCAGATCCTCGGCGGTCAGGCCCTTACGCAGAATTTCGGCGCGGATTCGGAGCACATCCTGTTCATTGACCGTGAAATTGACGTAGATAGGCGCGTTCTGGACGATCGAGGCCAGCACCGTCGGGGTTGCGGTGCCGCCGACGTACTGGCCGGGTGATACCTGCCGCGCGGTGACGGTCCCATCGAATGGGGCTGTGACCTGGGTGTAGTCGTAATTCAACTGCGCAAGTTCAGTATTGGCGCGCGCCTGATCCAACGTGGATTGCGCGGAGTCCCGCGCCGCAAGCGCCTGATCGTAATTGGCCTGTGTCGTGGAGCCCTTGGGAAGCAAGTCTTTCTGTCGGTCGAAAGTCTGCTGGGCCTGCTTCAGGTTCGCCTGGGCGCCCACCTCGGCGGCCTTGGCCTGGTCGAGCTTTACTTTGTAGGGATCAGGCTCGATCGTGAACAGCAGTGTGCCCTTTTTGACCTGGGCGCCATCCTGATAATCGATCTGATCGATGAACCCTGCCACGCGGGCCACCAGATCGGTGGAATTGACCGCGCTCGTATTGCCGGTTGCCTCCAGATAGCGAGTGACCGGGCGCTGTACCGGCGCCGCCACGGTTACCTTCGGCGGCGGCGGCGCGACATATTGGTTGCTCTCGCCGCAGCCGGAGAGCAGCAGTGCAGCGGCGGCAATCGCCAATGTACTCACCCGGTGGCAGCCCATCGAAAGTCTCCGAACGCCTGTCGTCGTTACTGGCGCACCTGTGTTGGCGGCAACGTAACTTCTTCCGGGGGTGGAAGGCCCAGCAGTTTCGCAGGGTTCGCCTTGTACATCAGGTCAAGCTCTCGCTGGGTGATGCCGTGGGCGCGCAGGCCGCGGGCGGCCAGCACAAGACAGTCGGTCGGATAGACGTTCGTGGTCTGGCCGCAGTCAGTCGATACGATAATGTGCTCGGCGCCGATTTTTCGCACGAGCGCCGCTGCCGCTGCCCGGCGTGCTTCGGTTTTGTAAACGGTCGATGCGGTCAGTTCGATGAAGGCGCCGAGCCTCGCTGCTTCCGGCAGCTGCGGAATATCCCCGGGATGGGTGAGCAGGACATTGAGTCCTTGCCGGCGTCCTTCCTGCGCGAGCAGCAGGTGCTCCTCGGGTGTGGCGTGACCGGTCGCGAGTACCATGCGGCCGTGGCTGTCGACCGTCCTGATATTGGCGAGAATTCCGATCAGATGCTTCGCTTCCGGCAGCAATTCGCCGTTCTTTGAAACCGCAACATATGGCGGCGTGCCTTCCGGCATCATCAACATCCAAGGCCGGTTCTTGGCCAGGCTTTCGCGCGTCATGCTTCCTGGAGCCGTCGTTGCGGTGATCGAGTCGCGCGTCGGCATTTCATAGATTCGGCCCCATCCGCCCTTGATCTGAGTGTAATGCTCCAGCGTCGCGACATTGATGCCGCCGGTCGCATAGTTCGACGCCATGCGGCCGTAGATTTCGAACGTCGGCGACACGTGCTTGCGGACCAAATAAGCCGCGGCTGCCGAGCCGGTGTCCTGATGGGTCTTGTACACGAATCCGCGCATGCCGCGGGAGATTGCGATTTTCGCGGCATCGAACACGTCGATGGCTCTGACTGGTCCTCCGCTCGCCGAGTCGGGATCGAGGTGCAGATGGACATCGATCGCGCCGATCAGCGATGGATCGGTCAACCCCATATCGACCGGCCCGCGGATAGGATCGACCTGCCAATCCTCCGGGGTCGCTGCTTGCCCCAAGAGCGTCGTCGGGGCGAGTAGGAAACTTATGGCCGCGAGTGCTGTGGCGAGAGCGGCGGCGCAGGATACGCCCGTAGATTGCGATTTTATCTTGTTGGCGGCCATCTTGCTTTTCCTCCCCATTGCCGGCCTTTTTCCAGTCCGCCAGGAAGCGTGGCATGTGGCGTCCGGTCGCTCGACAACGGCACTATACACCCGCCTGTTTACGCAAGACATGGCCGCGGCAATTCCCTATAAGGAGGCCACCTCCAGAGCGTTCACGTCCAGCGGGAGCCGACGAACCGCCGCCCCATTCCATGCGCCTTGAACGATGCGCATCCAAGCGCACCTGGCTTGAAAATATCACCTCCAGGAAGACCCCTATGAAGGATCGTAAGTCGCCCTTGAACACGGTGCAGCATGACGACATCATGTATCCCTCCGCAGTTCCGTTTGTCGTCGTCCACCTGGCATGCCTGCTCGCGTTCTGGACCGGAATAACCTCCGCGGCGGTTGCAATTTGCATCGTGCTCTATTGGCTGCGTATTTTCGCGATTGGCGCGGGATATCACCGTTACTTTTCACATCGCGCTTACCGGACCAGCCGCGCATTCCAGTTGGTGCTCGCGGTCCTGTCGCAAAGTTCCGCCCAGAAAAGCGTGTTGTGGTGGTCGGCGATGCACCGGCATCATCATTTGCACTCCGATACCGAAAGCGATGTTCATTCCCCTCGACACCGGGGCTTCACCTACAGCCATTTTGGCTGGATCTTTTCCCGCAGGAACTCCCTGACCGACTTGATCAAGGTCGCGGATCTTGCACGATATCCGGAGTTGATGTGGCTCCACAGATACGAACTGGTGCCGCCGGTTCTGCTCGCATTGCTCTGCCTGGCGATCGGCGGCTGGTCGGGTCTGGTCGTCGGCTTCTTCTGGAGCACGGTCCTCGTTTACCACGCGACCTTCTGCATCAATTCGCTTGCGCACGTGCACGGGCGCAGGCGCTATGTGACCGGGGACGATTCCCGGAACAACTGGTTTTTGGCGCTGATCACCATGGGCGAAGGCTGGCACAACAATCACCATGCCTGTCAAAGCAGCGCCCGGCAGGGGTTTCGGTGGTGGGAGATCGACCCAACCTTTTACCTTCTCAAGGCGCTGGCCCTGATTGGCATCGTGTGGGACATCAAAACGCCGCCTGCGGCGGTCCGCCGCAACGAGCAGCGCCTGGGTTCGCGGGTGATTGAAAGGGCGGCCGCACAATTGGCCGGCAGCTTCGATCCGAACGCGATTGTGGGCGCCATTATGGCAGCGCTCGCCGGACCCGGCCTTTGGGCGCTTCAGGCGCGGCTCGCCGGGGCCCAACACCGCGCCGGTGACGTGCTCTCAGGGCTGCATTTACCGCAACTGCCAACGCGCCACGAAATCCTTGCGCGAGCAAAGGCGATGTTCGCCGAGACGCCCTCGATGGAAGATATCGTCAACCGTGCGCACGCCGTTATTCTGGAGGGCATCGGCGCGCGCCTGTGCGCCGTTGCGGCAGGGAGCGGTACCGGGATTGCGTGACGCCCGGGCCTCGCAGGGTGGGCAAAAATCGCGTCCTTAGTCTGCAATCGCGCACAGCCGTTGCGGCGATTGTGCCCATGCGGTCGAATTCCGCGGCTCACAACCGCGTGGGCAAAAGCGCGCGAAAGGTGCTCGCAGCCTGATGTTTCCGCGACGCGCGTTTGCCCACCCTACGTCGCTGACTGGCGCGGAGGTCCCATCAAGACCGGCTGGAACAGTACAGCTGCCGCCATGGTGCACAGCAGCGCGAGCGCCATCAGTTCGCCCATGCTCGACATTCCCGGGTTCTCGGACACCCATAGACTCCCGAACGCGGTAGCTGTCGTCATGGCGCTGAAAACGACGGCGCGGGTAAGCGTGGACTGGAGCAGCTGCGTTTTCCCGGCCCGCCAGGCCATGATGTAGTAGATCTTGAACGCGACTCCGAGTCCGAGCAGAAGCGGGAGCGCAAGGATATTGGCGAAATTGAGCGAGAGATCAAAAACGACGCACAATTCCAATGTGACTAAGCCAGCGACAAGCAGCGGGACCAGTGTAAGAAGGACATCGCTCAGGCGGCGTAAAGTGATCAGCAGCAGGATGAATATCGCCGATAGAGCAAAGATAGCGGCTTCGACAAAGGCCCAGATTATCGTGTTGCCCGCTTCGAACAGCATAACGGCTGGCCCCGTTGCATCGGGCTCGACTGCCAACACTGCATTGACAAACTTGCGCACCGTCTGGGTATCGTCCGGGTCGCCTTTGGGCAATACTTGGATCCGCGCATTTCCATTCGGAGCAATCCAATCTCTCGCGAGATTGGGCGGGATCGTTTCGATAGAGATCGGTTGCGGATTGAGCTCGTGGCGCAGCTGATCGAGGTCGAAGCGAAGGGGCTCGACGACAGCGGCTTCAACCCGTTTGCGCGCCGAAGGCTCAGCCTTGGCCAGCTGCGAGAGCAGGCCGGAGAGCCGCATGGCCGGCGCGGCTCCCGGGCCCGGATGCTCGGTTGCCGTCATCGACAGGCTGTCAGCGGTAGCGTTAAGCGTTTCAACCGTGTCCTGATCGGTCGGCGGCGGCTCCAATTCCTTGGGGTTGAGGGACTCATCGATTGCTGAAGCCGCGTCGCGGACCAATTTTATCTTCTGCTCCTGGTCGCTTGGTATGAAATTGCTGAGCGTCCTTACTTGGGCAACCTGAGGCAGCATGGAGAGCCGATGCGCCTGCGCGTCGGCGGCATCGAGATTGGGCGCGATAATGTTGACCGCATTGGCCCCGGTCTGCGGATCTCGCCGCAGTTCGAGAAATGTCTTGGCCGATTCAACGTTGGGGTTTTGCAGATGGAGCGGATTGAAATCGAACCGCAGAAAAATCAGCAGCGGTGAGGCAAGGACGACAACAGCCAGTGTGCCAATGACGACCCCGATGCGATGGCGTTCCAAAAACCGATCCAAGGGGGCCAGCCACGAAAATCCGACCGCACTCGGTTCGCCTGGCGGCTTCAACAGGGCCAGCAAAGCGGGAAGAAGAGTAATGCTGATCACGAACGCGATGAGCATTCCAATCCCGGCGATCTCTCCGAGTTCGGATAGCCCGCGATAGTCGGTCGGGACGAATGATGCAAATCCGACGGCGGTTGCCGCCGCGGCAAGCGCCAGCGGGCCGCCGGCCTTCAGCGCCGCGCTGCGCAATGCGGCGCCCAGGTCGGGATAGTCATGTCGCTCGGCGCGATAGCGCACGCTGAACTGGATTGCGAAATCGACCCCGAGGCCAATGAACAGCCAGAAGAACGCCACCGAAATAATGTTCAGAGCGCCGACCAGCAACAATCCAACTGCGGTTGAGAACGCAAGACCGACGCTTACGCAGATTACGACCGCCAAGATGACCCGGAATGAGTGCAGCGCCAGCCACAGGATAATGAGCACCGCAAGAATGGACAGAGTCCCATTGAGCACGGCGTTATGCTTGAGCGTTCCGAATTCGTCATCGTCAATCGCAACCTGTCCAGTTTGGCGCACACGCGCTTGATAACGATCCCGGAGCTTGAGCTCCGAAGCAATCTGCACAACTGCATCGGTGGCCGCGCGCCCGGGCTCGAGCGCGCTGAAGTCGAGGACGGGTTCGACTTCGAGAAAGCGACGCAGTTCGCTTGGGCTTGGAGATTGGCCGCTGACAAGCGCAAGCCAGGAAAAGGATGCAGGCTTTCCCGAGAGCCCTGCTTCGACTGTATCGGCGGCCATCGTGATGGGCCGGGTAAGATCATCAAGTTCGATCTCCCCCCGCTCCACGCCAAGCAGCGCCAGCGACAGCGCATCGAGGGAGCCGCGAAGCGACGGGTCTGATGCCAGGGTGCCGATGAGATCGTCAGCCCGCTTTAAGCCCTCCATATTCCGCTTCACTTCGGCGGTCGGGAGGAACAATAATCCATTTTTCTCGAAGAAGCCGCCGCTTCCTGGCTGGCTCACCGAACGGAACCGCTCAGGGTGCATCCGCAGAGCATTGCCGAGTTCGTCGGTTGCTTGCTCCGCCAGTTCCGCAGTGGGTGCATCGACCACCACCAGGATGCCGCGTTGGGGAAACTCCTTGTTGTATTGGAACGATCGTTGCGACCACGGCAAATTGGCCGACAAAAGGTCGCGCACGTCGGTACGGATGGCGAAATGTCGCGCGGTGTACCACGTCGCAGCCCCACCCAATGCTAAGGCGAGCAGGACCGTCAACCACGGACGCTTGATGCAGAGGCCGACGAGGCGAACAATGGTCGCGGCCGGCATTGTTTTACCTCCAATCGCGGGACCGGAGGTGAAATCCGAGCCCTCCAACTTCAAGGGACGACCCTACGGCCCGAGCAGCTAGAAGGCATGCTTTCTGCCGATCGTAGACCAATCCAGCGGGCTATTTCGGTCAATGGCCTTCGATAACCCGACGGCAAGCCGGATGCAATCGTCCAATATTGGCTCGCAGGCAATTTGCTATAGCCATGTCCTCACGGATGCCGCGGCAAAGGCGCACCGCGTCTGATCGGCAGGCTCGCTGCTGCTCCGGTGTGCCCGCATGCTGTGCCCACGCCTGCACCGGAACGGCGGCCGGCAGGATGGCCGCTATCATTGCGATAACCGACAAGTAGCCTTTCATGTGATTCCACGGCCCCGCGTTGGTGTTCGAAAACTCGTAAACCCTGCGCCGGTGCAATAGTTCCGCATATTTCCGGACGCAACGGTCGATGCCTGTATGGCCGGCAATTTGCGGCTTTTTAGCGAAGTGCGTCGCTTTTCGCTTGGCGCGCGCCTGATGGGAGTATGGGCCCTCGTTGAATGGTCGATTGAGCCGTCGCAGCAGCTTTGGCAGACTGCCGGCGCCGTGTCTGGCAATCAATCGACAGGGGAGGTCCGTATGAAAGCAATAATTACCGCGCTCTGCGCCGGCGCAGCCGCATTTTATGCAACCGCTTCGGCGCAAGCGGAGGAGAAAATCCATGAATTGAGGGGGTCGCCAACCACCGTCCATCGCGGTTTTTTCGATGCATCGCTCAAACCGGTGCTCACCATCGACTCCGGAGACATCGTGCGGCTATGGACCACCACGGGTAACCCTCGCTATTTCGAACGACTGGGGGTTCCAAAGGAAAAGATACCGGCCGAACTCTATGAGGCATTTGATGGCGCGCCTGGAGCCGGGCGCGACGACCATACGTTGGACGGGCCAATTGCGGTCCGCGGCGCCGAAATCGGCGATACTGTGGAAATCAGGATCCGCTCGATCGAGCTCTGGCTGCCGATCGCCGGGATGAGCTTCCGAGGCGAGCGTGGAACATTGAAGGAGGACATGCCGTATTCGCGCGACAAGGTCTTGTTCTTCGACCCGGCGAAAAAAGCGATCGAAATTACTCCGGGCGTAATCGTACCGGCGAAGCCGTTCTGGGGAGTGATCGCCGTCGCGCCACCGTTCAGTATGGGACGGGTGCCGAGCGGGCCACCCAACATTTTCGGTGGCAACATGGACAATCACGACCTGCAGCCCGGAACGAGCCTTTTCCTGCCCGTCCACGCTCCGGGCGCACTGATTTCGATCGGGGATGGTCACGCCGTGCAGGGCGACGGCGAAGTCGGAAATTCGGCAGTTGAAACGTCGCTGAAGGGCGAAATCCAGGTCGTGCTGCACAAGGGCATGCATACCGGCTGGCCGAGAGCCGAAACGCCGACGCACTATATAACCATGGGTTTTGACCCCGATCTCAATGAGGCCGCCAAGATCGCAACCCGCGAAATGCTCAATTTCATCGTCGCCACGAAGGGATTGCCGCGCGAGGATGTGCTGATGCTGCTGAGCGCGGCCATGGACCTGCATGTGACGCAGATCGTCGACGGCAACAAGGGCGTGCATGCCATGTTGCCGAAGGCGATATTTCAGAACTGATAGACGACTTAGCGCCGCTTGGAAGCACGTGCGAGGGTGCGGAAAAGCGCCGCAGGGCGGGGTCTACAAATCCTTCCGCCCGCCCCCGCTCAGCTGTATTGTGGATCACAAAATCCAGGGAGGACTGTCCATGCGGTACCGAAGCTCGCTCTGCGCACTCGCAGTGCTGGCCGCGCTTTTCACTGTCCATTCCTCCGCCCAGGTGGTTGATTTCGGGAAGTACCCCGATTTCAAAGGTCAATGGGTGCGCACCGGTCCTCCGAACAATTGGCTCCAGGTTGCCGGACCGCCGCCGCTGACGCCCGAATACCAGAAGGTCTTCGCCGATATCACCGCCGATTTCGAGGCGGGCGGCGCCGGCAACTGGCCATCGGTGTTCTGCGTTCCGCAGGGAATGCCGGGGATGATGAATCTCTATGACCCCATGGAGCTCGTCGTTACCCCGAATCTCACTTACATGCTGATCAACCACGTCAACGACTCGTATCGGCGAATTTACACCGACGGTCGTGACTGGCCGGCTAATCCTCCCGACCTGACCTACGCGGGCTACTCGATCGGGCGGTGGATCGACCAAGATGGCGACGGACGCTACGACGTGCTCGAAGTCGAAACCCGCTACCTCAAGAATCCGCGCGGCTACGATACTTCGGGTCTGCCGTTCCACAAGGACAACCAGACCATCATCAAGGAACGGTTCCATCTCGACAACGCTGATCGCAACACGATCTATGACGAAATCATCGTGGTCGATCACGCGATGACGCGCCCCTATTCGATCGTCAAGAAAGCTACGCGCAATCCGAACCCTCGTCCGGTCTGGAAGTCGGAGGTCTGCGAGGATACAAACGTCTGGGTCCGGATCGGGAAGGATCCCTATTATCTCAGCGCTGACGGCAAGCTAATGCCTTCCAAAAAGGGGCAGGCACCGCCCGATCTGAGATATTTCGAACAGACAAAGAAGTAGTCCGTAGCCCGCATGAGCTCTGGGGAGCGCCCTTGGCGCGACCCAGAGCGATATGCGGGGGCAGTGGTCCCGCGTGTCGCGGCGCGCTGTAGAGGGCGGGTTCACCCCCTGCACAAGCAAGCGCGCCGCTCACGCGGGCTACAGAACCGGCTGCCTCTGATTCTTCAAAAACGGCACCGCGTGCCCGTGAAAAAGCTCGGCCGCATCCCAGGGCACGAGATGCTTGCAGCCGTCGGCCAAGTGCAGATTGAGGTGAGGGTACCGTTCCTTCAAAAGCCTGGCGCGCTCTTCGGCCCGGGCGCGATCGTTGCGGCCATAGATGAGCAGCAGCGGCGCTTTCAACTCAGGCAGGCGCTGCCACAACGGGATGCCGCCTTTGTTGCCGCCCCCCTCACTCCCGGCGGAATGGCGGCGCACGAACTCCGTAAAGCAGCGGCCGATGCTGTTCTCGTGGCGCAGTTCCAGTTCTTCGTCGGTAATCAGTTCCTGATGGAATAGGTTTGCCTCGAGCAGCGCACGGGTATCCGCAAGTGAGGGCTCCTTGCGCACCATCCGGTCTTCAAGCCGGGCCTGCGCTGCTTCTTCGCGGCCGCCGACCTTGGTCGTTGCGGTCTCAAGCGGCGGCAGCAGACTGCCGGTACCGAGTACGATGACGTGCGAGACGCGCTCGGGATGTTCGAGCGCAATGCTGACCACCGGATTGCCGGATGACGAATGGCCGATCAGCGCGGCGCGTTGAAGCCCTAGCGTATCCATGAAACGGAGGATGAATTTCTTGCGATATGATCCGCTGAGATCGGCCGACGGATCGCTCTTGCCGAAGCCCGGAAGGTCGAAAGCGATGGCGCGGATCCCCCGTGCGCCGAGGGCGCGCAGGTTGCGGCGAAACACATCGGCGGACGAGCCAAGCGAGCTGCCGTGCAGCAGGATGGCCGGAACGCCGCTTCCTTCCTCCAGGTAACGTGTGTTGAGACCGTCGACGGAAACAAAACGATCATTGGTCCTGACGGCGGTGTCCAGCATGGCAAACTCCTTTGACTATTGTTGCCGAGTGCTCCTGTTAGCGGCCGGCGACCCGCTGCCAGGGGACGAGCTTGAGCCGGCGGGTGCCGTTGGCGATATAGGGCTCGCTGTTGGCGATCTTTTCGGCCTCGGCCCGGGTCGCCGCGCGGAAAATGATCATGCCGGTGCCGAAGCGATTGCCGATGTCATCGAGGAACGGGCCTGCGCCGACGAGCAAGCCCTTGGCTTCGAGGTCATGGATGAACTGATGGTGGCGTTCGGTCAACTGTTGCGGGCTGAGCGCAATCTTCGGCGGCGGCTCGACGGGCTCGTTGTGGATGACCCAGCACTGCTCGCGCTCGCTCATGGCTCTCTCCGGGAATGCTCGTTCGTTAGCAGCTACAATGGTGTAATTTCAACACATTGCGTAGGTGGATGGAGCAGCGGTCGGGTGACGCCCGGAAACTAGCCAACGGACCGGGGCGTGTCCGCTGTGCCCCGGTTCCGACGAGATTTGTGCCACGCCGCGAGCGAAGTGATGTGCCACAAGCTGACATCTGTAGGGTGGGCAAAGGCGCGCTTGCGCGCCGTGCCCACGCGTTCAATCACTCTCCAAAGCTGCCGGTGAGCTCATCGACATCGCCGCCCCAGTCGGGCGGCAAATCTCCGCGCGCGACGTAATGTTTGAAGCT
>DATBHB010000123.1:0-4556 GCA_036557705.1 Xanthobacteraceae bacterium | reverse complement strand
AGCCGGCACCTATGCCGGACAGATTCTCAAGGGCGAGAAGCCGGGAGACCTTCCAGTAATTCAGTCCACCAAATTCGAGTTCATCATCAACCTCCGGACGGCGAAGGCACTCGGTCTCAATATCCCAGACAAGTTGCTCGCACTTGCCGACGAGGTGATCGAATGATCCGACGCCGCGACTTCATCACGCTGCTCAGCGGCGCTGCGGCGTGGCCGCTCGCGGCAAGGGCGGAGCCGCGGGCACTGCCAGTGATCGGGTTCCTGCACAGCGGTTCCGCCGATCCCAGGCGGCACATGCATTCCAACGTGGCTTGAGTGAACTTGGCTATATCGAGTGGCAAAACGTGGAAATCGAATATCGTTGGGCAGAGGGCCACTACGAACGACTGCCGGCATTGGCAGCCGAACTGGTTCGCCTCCAAGTAGATGTCCTCGTTGCGGCCGGCGCTGTTCACACCGTGCTAGCGGCGAAGGCCGCGACCGCGACCATCCCGATTGCGTTTGCGAACAGTAGCGATCCGCTCAAGTTCGGTCTCGTCGCGAGCCTCAGCCGGCCCGGCGGCAATGTAACTGGCGTGAGCTTCTTCACCTCCCAATTGGAAGCGAAGCGTCTCGGACTGCTGCACGAGTTGGTACCCGGCGCTGCTACGATTGCGGCGCTTGTGAATCCAACCAACTCGAATGCTGAAATCCAGTCGAGAGACCTGAGGCAGGCTGCCACCGCCCTGGGGCTTCGGCTCCATATTCTGAATCCCAGCACGGAACATGATCTCGAATCGACGTTTATTATCGCCACCCGCATGCGGGCCGGCGCGCTCGCCGTCGCCGCCGATCCGTTCTTCTTCAGCCAGCACAAACGGCTCGTCGCGCTCGCAGCCAGCCATGCGCTGCCGGCGATCTACGAGTGGCGTGAGTTCGCCGACGCCGGTGGCCTCGCGAGCTACGGCACTAGTTTTGCCGACGGCTACCGTCAACTCGGCATCTATACCGGGCGGCTTCTACGTAAAGCCCGTTGCCATTCCGTCGGCGGGAAGGTTGCCGCGTGGCGCATCGTGCTCGAGGACCGACCCAGCGGGCACGATGCACCTTTGACGTTGCGCGGCCGACGCAGGAAGTATGTGCGGCTCGTAGGCGTCTTCGTGCCGCCGGTAGGGAGAAATAACACGAAGGCGACGACGCGTAATGTCCCGGTTTCCCAATGCCGGGATCACTTGGGAGGGCGGTTTTTCGTGAGATCGCCCTCCCATTTCTTTCTCACAACATGGAGTTTGATGAAAAATGCAGTACTTGATCTACGCCGCTGCCGCGCTTGCGGCGTTAATACCGGCGCATGCGGCGGCGGACAACGGCAATGACCAGCAGGTCACGGCGCGATGACCTGCGCATTGCAATGGCACCGCGACGGCAACGATTGGGTTCTCATATGCGGTCGGCGCCACTTCGGCCGTGTCTATCCCGATGGCAAATGGCCGGGCTGCCTAGCTCGCGCACATCGCAATGGCGATGGATAAAATGTCTTGAAAGATGGCACGAGAAGTGCGACTGCGGCTGGATTGGGTCAGACCGGTTATATGCCGAGTTCTAGCTCAACCCAATGCAGGATAGACTTACTGCCCAAAAAGTCGATGACGCTAGGCTCGATGGCCGCCGGTTGGCCGGCCGAAAGCACGATGGTTGCGACTACCATGTCGCAGCGGTCGTTGAAGACAACCGACAGCGCGGACTTGCCCAGCCAATTGCGAGCGGTGAGCGCATAGGCGCGGCTGCGACCTTTCATCCAGCCAATTGTGATCGGTCGGCCGGAGGCAAAGGGGGAAACCTCGCCGCCGACGAGATCGAAGTCGCTCATGCGATCGAGGTCAGCGTCATCCGCGATACCGGTCGCGCAATTGCAGGAGCCAAGCTTGGCACGGAGATAGAGCGCGACCGCGCTGCCGCAATCGGCCGCCTTGCAGGCGAACGCGCGACCGGTTCCCCATTGATCGATTGGGAACGGCCACTTCACCTCGTTCCAGACCGGCTGGGCGACGGGTCTGCCGTCCACCGGGTCGTCTGCGGGGGTCGGGGGGACGAGCGCGAAATACCCGGCGACGGCGGCTGTGAGCACCCCCGCCAGCGCCATCGCCCATCCCGCGGACTTTATCACGGACTCTCCCGGCCTCGCGATGGCCTCCGGCTCAGCGCGCGCTCTTCTCGATGTAACCGCGCGCTTGCGAGATCTGCGGTCTGACCGGATCGGCGTTCTCCGTGAGCGCCACGGCTGCGGCGTAGTGCTGGCGCGCCTTCTCGACATCGCCCGCCTTGTCCGCGGCCGCGCCGGCGCCAAGCTCGGCGCCCAACCGGTGCGGCTCCTTTTGCAACGTCGCCTCGAACGCGGCCAGAGCGTCCTTCGGCATGCCGCGCTCGAGCAGCATCGTGCCGTAGAGCTCGCGCGCCGGCGTGGGGACCCCCGGAGTTACAGGGTGCTTCTCGGTCTTGTCCTCGGCGTCGGCGGCGGCGCTCATGGCCTTGAGTGCGTCCTCGTACTTGCCTTGTGCGTAGAGGACCCAGGCGGTCGCAACCTGCGACTGGATATCGACCTGCTCAGCCCAATACGCGTCCTTGCCCTGCCGCAACTTGCCGCGCAGCTCGGCGAGCTTTGCGATGTCGGGCTTGGCGTCGTCTGGTCTGCCCAAGCGCGCCGCCCCCATCGCGCGGGCGAAGTGCGTCATGGCCTCGACGTGGGGGAGCGGGGTCGGCCGCACCGCAAGCTGCGAGGCCGCGTTCCAGTCGCCGCGCTCGACCGCGTAGCGCGCCGGGCTCACGGCCAGCGCGTAGGGACCGGCAATGAACGTCTCCGTGAAACCGCTGATCCCGCGCATCTCCTCGATCACCGCCTGCGCTTTGGCGTCCTGCCCCGTCTGCAGATAGGCGTAGACGAGGTAATCCATCGCGTGCAGCTGATCGTGGCCCTCGTTGCTGGCCTTTGCAGCACGCGCCGCCTCCGTGTTGGAGCCGATCGATTCCTTCCAATAGCCGACGCGGGTGAAGATATGCGACGGCATGTGCTGGGCGTGCGGCGCAGCCGGCGCGATCTGTGAATAGCGCCTGGCCGCATCGAGCCCTTTCTCCGCCAGCGCCGGCGTGTCGTAGAGATGGATCAGGTAATGGGCGACGCCGGGATGGCGTGGCTGGCGCTGGAAGATCGGCTCGAGGATGGCAGCCCCCTTGAGCTGCATCGCATAGGTCTTGTCGCTCGGCGGGGCCGCGACGTTGAGCTCGATCGCGTAGAGGATCTGGGCCTCGTCGTCGTTCGGATAGGCCTGCGCCACGCCTTCCATGGCCTTGAGATAGGCGAGCACGCGGCTGCGATGATCGACCTTGTCGTAGTCGGTGTAGAACGCGGCCAGCGCGTTGATCAAATCGCGCTCGCGTTGGGTCTTGGCGCCGATCGCCTTGGCCTTCTCGACGGCCGCAAGGCCGAGCGGCAGGTTGCCGACGGGCGGCGGCGCATGCGGATTGTTCAGCAGGCTCAGCGCAATGCCCCAATAGGCAATGCTGCAGTCGGGATCAGCCTTGAGGACCTCCTCGAATAATTCCTTCGACTCACGATACCAGAACGAATGTTGGTAGCGCATGGCGCGATCAAAGCGCCGCTGCGCAACCTCGTTGCAGGACGTCTCGAAATGAACGGTGCCCAACCGTTGGTCGGTCTCTTCCTGGCCCAAAGCCGGCAACGCGGCCCAAAGCCCGGTCGCGACGGTAGCCCCAATGGCCACTGCGGACAATGCTCTGATCATGGGACAGTCTCCCTATCTGTTTAAGCTGTTAGGCGAACCGCTACTCGGCCGTTACACGCGAAGCAGAAGAGGATTGCCGATGGCCGGCACGAAATAACCCACTCCACTGCTCGACGGATGGCTAAACTGCCCCGCCGAATCGCGCCAATAATCTCGCTTGAATGCTTCCGTCCCCTCAAATGTGGTCGCCACGGCTTCCCCGCTGCTGCACACCTCGCAAGCGCGAGCCCAAGACCGGGACGCTCCACCACACACCCAGCAAGTTGACATCGTCATGTCAGTGTCCTCCCCTTCAAGCACCGTATCGTGAGAATCGGGACTATGGCGCACACCACGCGTTAGGTACTTAAGCAAGGCTGAATCGTCCTGAATGGCGCCATGGCCCGTTGACCTAATTCAGAACGATTCAGGCCCGCCCCAAGGACCTGCCCGTGTTTCTTCGGCAGGCTCGGGCTGGGGTAAGCTGGCATAGCGGGTTCTGGAGGGGAGCCCATGCCCGACCTCAGACGACGGCAATTCATCACGCTGCTCGGCGGCGCGGCGGCTTGGCCGGTTGCGGCGCGCGCGCAGCAGCCGGCACCCGTTCGTCGCGTCGTCGTGCTGATGGGCGCCGCCGAGACCGCATGGTCACGGGGGTGGCTCGCGGCCTTTATGCATAGGCTGGGCGAGCTGGGCTGGCTGGATAGTCGCAACCTGGTTACGCAGGTGCAATGGTGGAATGACCAGCCGAAGCAGATGCGCGCCTGGGCCGTGGAGCTCATCGCGCGTTCGCCCGAT
>DATBHB010000122.1:0-21501 GCA_036557705.1 Xanthobacteraceae bacterium | reverse complement strand
AGCATGCTGATTGGCGACAAACCAGGCGATCTCGCTGCCGGAGAGGCCGCCGGCATCCGCAGTTTTCTGTTTCCCGGCGGAAACCTTTGCGATTTCCTTAAACCACTGCTGGGGCAGACGGCGTAGCCTAATGGCGGGAGCACAGTCCTGCGTGGACAAAGGCGCCTTGCTCATCACGTGACCATTGCGCACAGCTCGCGGACGCCTTTGCCCACACGGTCGTGAGTCGCAGAGGGTCGACCGCCTGGGCAAAATCGCGCCACGGTCAGCGCCCAGTCGAAGCATCAGTGGGCGCGATTTTGCCCACCCTCGCGGAATCCGGACTGCGGACACAATATTGCCACTCGTCTTGCATCGTTTTGTGCTAAATTTCTGTCAGGGTTATCGGATGCTTCAGGCACGACAATTTCATCGTGCGCAGCGGCGGAGCGCGGCGCTGGGCCTTTGGCTGCGGCTATTCGTCGTGTTTGCGGCAGCGACTGCCTGTGCGGGATGTTTCCAGCCGCTTTACGGCGAAGGCTTGGGCGGCGATCGGCCGGGAATCAGGGATTCGCTCAGCGCCATCAATGTCAAGCAGATCGAAGCGGCGGCGAACACGCCCGAGGCACGCCTCGCCGTCCAGATTCGCAACGAGCTGTTGTTCAATTTCACTGGCGGCGGAGCCCCGCAGCCGTCCGCCTACGAGCTGACGATCAGGATCGCCAGCCGCGAATCCACCGTCACCATCGACCCAAATACGAAATTGCCAACCAATGAGATCTATTCGCTCAGCGCGACCTACAGTTTGGCCGAGATCGCTACCAAAAAGGTGGTCGTGACCGGCCGGGCGACCAATAGCGCCTCCTATGATACCGCCGGCCAGCAGCGTTTCGCCCGCATCAGGGGAATGCAGGATGCCGAGAGTCGCGCCGCCAAGGTGATCTCCGACAACATCACCACCCGGCTCGCGTCCTATTTCGTGAGCGGCAGCTAAACCTTTAATGCGCATCATCGTTACCGGTGGCGCCGGCTTCATTGGATCGGCGCTGTGCCGTTTCCTGGTCGGCGAAACAGAGCACCACGTGCTCAACCTCGACAAACTCACCTACGCGGGCACGCTCGAATCGCTGCGTTCGATCGCCAACAATCCTCGGTATCGATTCGTGCATGCCGACATCTGCGACCGTGCAGCGGTCGATGTGCTGTTCCGGGACTACCAGCCCGACGCCGTCGTGCACCTTGCCGCCGAGTCTCACGTCGACCGATCGATCACGGCGAGTTCGGCTTTCGTCGACACCAACATCGTGGGGACGCTTAATCTGCTCGAAGCCTCGCGGCAGTGGGCCCACGCGAGCACAGCCGGCGTCGAGGACTTTCGCTTTATCCACGTATCCACAGACGAAGTTTACGGATCGCTCGGAGCGAGCGGACGCTTCTGCGAGGAAACTCCCTACCGCCCGAATTCCCCCTATGCGGCCAGCAAAGCCTCAGCCGATCACCTGGTCGCCGCTTGGCATGCAACTTACGGACTACCAACGATCATCACCAACTGCTCGAACAACTACGGACCGTACCATTTTCCCGAGAAACTGATCCCGCTGTCGATCCTCAACGCGCTCGACGGCAAGCCGATTGCGATCTACGGCGACGGTCTGCAGGTCCGCGACTGGCTCCATGTCGAGGATCATGCTCGCGCGCTCTACCACATCCTTCGCATCGGCAAGACCGGCCGCAAGTACAACATCGGCGCCAACAACGAACGCACCAACCTGGAGGTCGTCGGGGCAATCTGCGATTGCCTCGACCGCCTCAGGCCGCGCAAGACCTCCTACCGGACGCTGATGACGCATGTGGAGGATCGGCCGGGACATGACCGGCGCTACGCCATCGACTCGACGCGGCTGCGCGAAGAGCTCGGCTGGCAACCGCAAATACCATTCGAGCAAGGCATCGAAGCGACAGTGCGCTGGTATCTCGACAATGAATGGTGGTGGGCGCCCTTGCGCCGGCGCTATTCCGGCGAGCGCCTCGGCCTCGTCGATCACCTGGCGACGTAGGGTGGGCAAAATCGCCTGCGATAACCTACCCGCTTGAGCTAGGCGCCAGAGCGATTTTGCCCACGCGGTCGACCTCTGCGATTGATGACCGCGTGGGCACGGCGCACGCGCTGAAGCGCGTTGCGCCTTTGCCCACCCTACGAAGCTTCTTCGCGCTGGAGGCTGCTGCGATTGACGAGCCGCGTGGTGCTGTAGCCGGGCGCAAGGTTGACCAGGACCACCTCACCGCCATCGGCCTCGACCAGATCGTGGCCCACCACCTGATCGGCCCGGTAATCGGCACCTTTGATGAGAACGCGGGGCCGAATGCGGCGAAGGAGTTCGAGCGGTGTGTCCTGCTCGAAGATGACGACGAGATCGACGGCTTCGAGCGCGGCCAGCACCTCGGCGCGCCCCTGCTGATGCTGTACTGGCCGCCCGCGCCCTTTAAGGCGCGTCACCGATGCATCGCTGTTGAGACCGACAATAAGCCGGTCGCAGGCTGCCCGCGCCTCGGTGAGCAGCTTGATATGGCCCGGGTGCAGGAGATCGAAACACCCGTTGGTGAAGCCGATGCGCAGCCCAAGCCGTCGCCATTCCCCGAGATGGTCACCCAGCGCCGCCCAGTCGAAGACGATTTTTTCCTCAGAGGCGAGTGAGGCCGCGGGCAGCAGGCGCGAGCGCAATTCCGCAAGCGACACGGTTGCCGTGCCGCGTTTGCCGACCACGACGGCTCCCGCCGCATTGGCGGCTCGCGCCGCCGACTCAAGCCCGATTCCGCTCGCCAGCATCACCGCGAGCACCGCCGCAACCGTGTCACCCGCGCCGGAGACATCGCGCACCTTCACCGGATAGGCCGGCACATGCAGCGCCTCGCCATGGCGCACACAGAGGCTCATCCCCTCCTCGCTGCGGGTGACGAGCACTGCCGCGCTGCCGATCCGGCCGCACAAGTCACGCGCGGCGAGGACGACCTCGTCGTCGCTGCGGACCGTGCGGCGGGTGGCGTCGGCGAGTTCCTTGCGGTTCGGTGTGATCAATGTCGCGCCTTGATAGATGCCGAAATCGTGCCGCTTGGGATCGACGATCACCGGTTTGCCCTCGGCGTTGGCGGCCTCGATCACGGCCCGAATCAGGCGGGGACAAAGCACGCCCTTGGCATAATCAGAGAGGACGACCGCGTCTGCTCGCGGCAGCAGGGATGTCGCAGTATCAATCAGCGCCTGCTCGGTGGATGCGGCGACCGGAACCGTGATTTCCCAGTCGGCACGCAGCAGGTGCGTCGAATGCTGCTCGGAGACAAAGCGCGTCTTGCGCGTCGTGGGCCGGCTCGAATCGACAAGGATGTGGGCTTCGACGCTCGGCCAGTCTTCCTGCAATGCACGGCCTAGCACCTGGGCGGCGTCGTCCTTGCCGGTAACCGCGACGAACAGACAGCGGGCGCCGAGCGACGCAATACCGCGCGCCACATTGCCGGCGCCCCCGATCATCCTGGCCTCACGCGACACTGCCAGGACTGGAGTCGGCGCCTCCGGGGAAATGCGCAATACCTCCCCGTAGACGAATTCATCGAGCATGAGATCGCCGATGCAAAGCACCGTCGACTCCGCCACTTTTGCGAGTTGCTGGTCGAAAGGATGCATGCGGTTCAGCGATAGCGGTCCGGCCGATCGAGGAACTCCGTCACATAGCGCGCGACGCCATCCTCGAGGGGCGTGAAGCCGGCATTGTAGCCCGCTCGGCTCAGGCTTTCGACTTCCGCCTGGGTGAAATACTGATACTGGGCCGCGATTGACGGCGGCATGTCGATGTAATCGATTTGCGGCGCGCGGCCGAGCGCGCGAAACATCGCCACCATCAGATCGCGGAAGCTGCGCGCCTTGCCGGTGCCGACGTTGAAGATTCCCGAAACCGAAGGCGTTGCGAGCAGCCAGAGCACCACGGCCACAACATCATCCACGTAGATGAAGTCGCGCATTTGCTCACCGTCGTTGATGCCGGCGCGCTCCGAGCGAAACAAGCGCACCGATTGGCCGCGCCTTGCGTCCTCGAAGCGCTTGGCCACGAGGCTCATCATCTCGCCTTTATGGTACTCATTGGGCCCGAACACATTGAAGAACTTGAGACCCGCCCATTGCGGCGGCAGCGCGGCGCCATTGCGGCTGCGCTCGACCACGGCGAGGTCGAACAGATGCTTGCTCCAGCCGTAGAGATTCATCGGCCGCAGCCGCCGCAGTGACCCAGGGCTCCAGTCGTCGCCAAAACCTTGCGTGCCGTCGCCGTAGGTCGCCGCGGAGGATGCGTAGATGAACGGGATGCGCGCGGCAGCGCACCAGTCGAGAAGTTTGAGTGACAGGCGAAAATTGCTGTCGATGACCAGATCGGCGTCGGTTGCCGTGGTCTCGGTGATGGCGCCGAAATGGAGCACCGCGTCGAGGTTGCGCCCGTCGAGCCAGCGCACCAGTTCCGAGGGCGCCACGATATCGGCCAATTGCCGCTTGGCCAAATTTCGCCATTTATCGCCTGTCCCCAACTGGTCGTTGACGACGATGTCGCGATGCCCCGCCTCGTTGAGGGCAGCCACTACGTTCGACCCGATAAAACCGGCCCCGCCGGTGACCAGGAGCATGATCCAGCCTCGATTGCGGGGCATGCTTTGCCCCACCCTGCCGCTTCCTGCAACCTGGACGATTATGCCGTAGGGTGGGCAAAATCCCGGCTGTTGCTGCGTTCGCAGAAACCTTTCGGATCGCGATTTTGCCCACCCCACGAACAAGCGCCGTTGCCCAATGACTGGCTCACCGATCCTGATCGTCCCCTACATGTGGATCGGCGATTTCGTGCGTTGCCACACGGTGGTGAGGCTGCTGCGAGAACGCCATCCGTCGCATCCAATCGACGTGCTGGCCACAACAATGATCGCGCCGCTGCTCGACTACATGCCCGGCGTGCGCAAGGGAATTCTCGTGGATCTCCCGCGCAAGCGCCTGGCCGTAAAGGAGCATCGCGCGCTGGCACAGCGGCTGCGGGCGGAGGGATATGGACAGGCGCTGATCATGCCGCGTACCTGGAAAGCGGCGCTGGCGCCCTATCTTGCCGGGATTGCGGTGCGAACCGGGTACACTGGAGAGTTCCGGTTCGGCTTGGTCAATGACGTGCGTTGGGGTGAGCGCCGATTGCCGAGGATGGTGGACCGCTGCGCTGCTCTGGCCTTGCCGCCCGGCGAACGAGTCCCGACCTGGCCTGCGCCGGAGCTGATCGTGCCGCCGCACGAGGTCAGGGCCTGGCGTGACAGGCTCGGATTGGCCACACCTCGCCGACGCATCGTCGCTTTAGCCCCAGGAGCGGTCGGCCCATCGAAACGATGGCCGGCGGAATACTACGCCAGCTTGGCGCGCGCGCTCGCCGCGGAAGGCAGCGCCGTATGGGTCACCGGCAGCGCCGCAGAAACCGATATTGCCGCAGAAATCCGCGCCGCCGATCCGGCCAATGTGCGCGATCTCACCGGGCCCGATCTGCGCAACGCCATCCTGGCGCTGGCGGCGTCGGACCTTGTGATATCGAACGATTCCGGGCTGCTGCACGTTGCGGCTGCGATCGGGACCCCTTCGATCGGAATCTTCGGCCCGACAAGTCCGTGGCACTGGGCGCCGCTCAACCCGCTCGCTGGCACGATCGAAACCAGGAGCGCGCTCCCTTGCCGGCCGTGCCATAAGCCGCAATGCCGCCTCGTCCATCACCGCTGCATGCGCGACATCCCCGTCGATCGTCTCCTGAAGGAGACGGAGCGTTTGTTTAGGGAATCGCCGCAGATCGCAGACGCATCACTCTGCGAGTGAGAAGTCTCAGGAGTGGGCAATGGCCCTCGACTCCGCGCCCTGCATCGCCAGGACCATCTCCGCGCGCTCGATCACCGCCTGGGCCGAAACCTCGCGCATGCACGCATGGTCATGGGGGCAACGGCTGAGCACGCGCAGGTAGCATGGCGCACACGGGAGCGACGCGCGCACCACGGCATTCGCGCGCCGATAAGGCCCGATCCAGATTTCGTCAGTGGGCCCGAATATGCTCACAACCGGCCGGCCGAGCGCGACGGCAACATGCATTGGGCCCGAATCGTTGGTTACACACAAGGTTGAGCGGCCGATCAGCGCAGCATGCTCGCTCAATGTGGTCTCGCCAGCGAGGTTGAGGATCCCGGGCGCGGCGCTCGCAACTTCGGCGCAGGCGGCACGCTCGCGTTTCGATCCCGTCAATACAACGGCAAAGCCTTTGCGCAGGAAATGCCGCGCCACTTCGGCGAAACCTTCGCTGCGCCAATGCTTGGTTTCCCACACCGTACCGGGCGCAATCGTCAACAACCTCGTGCATCCAGCCGGCTCATGCTGGCGGATGAAGCTATCGATGCGCTCGCTGGCCGCGGGCGGAATCGGAAAGGCAAAATCACCGGGCTCGTCGTCCAGACCAAGCATCGGCCCAACGCCGAGATAGCGATCGACGGCATGCCTATCGAGCGTCGGCAATGGAATGAAATGCGTATAGGCGATCCAGGCACCCTCGCGGGCGCCTTTCCAGGCGTGCTTGCGCGCTTGTGCCGGCAATGTGCGGTTCGAGGCCGCCCATATCCGGGTGCGCGGCCGAGGAAATCCGATGCGCACCGGCGCCGCCGTCGCCAAAGTCAACGCGGCGGTGCGGAACTGGCCGTGCATGTCGATGACCAGATCGTAGTTGCGCGATTTCAGCTCGGACCCGAGCCGCGCCAGGCTCCTGAAGATGGACCAAGGCGCCGACCATTGCTCGCGATCGAACAGCAGCACATTACTGATCGAGGGGTGGTGGCGGAGCAACTCGGCGATGCCCGGAGTCACGAGCCAGTCGATGCGGGCACTCGGGAAGCGCCGGCGCAGCTTGTTGAGCACCGGGATAGTGTGGATGACGTCTCCTACGGCTGATAGCTTGATCAGCAGGATCCGCTGGAATTCGCGGGACCGAAGTTGTTCTGCATCCAGTCGCACAGCAGCGGCCCTTTGCTAACGACGACTTTCTCACTCTCCCGCAGCGTGGGCAAAATTTGCGTTCGATGCCACGCGACTGTGCACAGCGCCTGCGCGATTTTGCCACGCGAATCGCGTCGAGAGGCATGCCCGCGTGGGCAAAGGCGCGCAATCCTCCGTGCACGCCCTGAGCGCCTGCGAAGCGCGCCTTTGCCCACCCTACGTGCGGCTCGGCCGCAGCATTGACAGCATCCGCTTCAATGAAGCCGAGGCCTGGTGGCGCAGCATCGCGATCTGGCGGTTGCTCTCGGAAGTAACCCAGTTGAACTGGATGACACGCCGCTCGCCTACGAACGGTTCGTGTCCATGCCACGAATTATCGGCCCGCTTGAATGCGATCAGGGTCCCGCCGAGGGGCGGCACTTCGACGACGATATCGTCGAGATCGTCACTGGAGCCCAACAGGCGCAGCCGACCGCCCGAATTTTCCCAGGTCATATTCATGTAGATCAGAATAGTGATGATCTTGCTCGTCGAATCGGTATGAATCTTACCGTCGCCTGCGCCGCACCAGCCGCGTACGGTGACAGTGGTAGGACGCCCGGTAAGATCGATGTTGAATTTTTCTTCGAAAGCGGCGCGGAACTCATCGCTTTCCAGCTCATCGAGCATCTCTCGAAAAGTCGGTCCATAGGCGACCTGGTCTACCGGGAAGCTGCCGCGTTGCGAGATTTTGGGATAATCGGCGTTGATGCGCGCCAGCGCGTCGCGCTTTACAAACTCGGGCACCACAAGATGCTCGAACGGCTCGCGCGAAAGCGGCTGAGCGCGTAACGCCGCGAGATCGAAATCATGCAGCATCGCCAAGGTTCCCTCCCGGCCGGATCGCTCGATCTTGTGGCCCGCCCTGCGCATCCTTATGGAACAGGCGATCAGTCCACGCAAGGATGCGATGACCATCCTCATCACCGGCGGCTGCGGGTATATCGGCAGCCACATGGTCCACGCGCTCACGGATGCCGGCGAGCGCGTCGTCGTCATCGATGATCTTTCGACCGGCTTTCGCTCGACGCTGCCGAAATCCGTACCAATCTTCGTCGGCAATGTGGGCGACGAAACTCTGGTCGAAGCCATCGTAAAGAAACATGACGTCACCGAAATCATCCATTTTGCGGCCTCGATCGTGGTGCCCGATTCGGTGCGCGATCCGCTCGGCTACTACCGCAACAACACGATGAATGCGCGGGCGCTGCTCGCAGTCGCAGTCAGGACCTCGGTTTCCCGCTTCGTCTTTTCTTCGACGGCGGCTGTCTACGGTAATCCCACACGCGTTCCGGTTACCGAGGCCGATCCGGCAGCTCCGATGTCGCCCTACGGCAATTCGAAATGGATGACCGAAATCATGCTCAAGGACGTCGCCGCGGCACACGGGCTCAATTACGTCATTCTGCGCTATTTCAACGTTGCCGGCGCGGACCCGGCGCTCCGCACCGGACAATCGACAATGGGCGCGACCCACCTGATCAAGGTCGCGGTCGAAACCGCGCTTGGGCTGCGCCCGTACATCGAAGTTTTCGGAACCGATTACGACACGCGCGACGGGACCTGCATCCGCGATTACATTCACGTGACCGATCTTATTGCCGCGCACTCGGCCGCGCTCGGCCACCTGCGCCAGGGGGGGGCCGGCGATAGCCTCAACTGCGGCTACGGCCACGGCTATTCGGTGCGCGAAGTGATCGAGGCAGTCAAACGTATTTCGGGTAACGATTTTGCCGTTCGCCCCGCACCGCGCCGCGCCGGCGACCCGGCCGCAATCGTCGCCGACAGCACCCGGATCCGCGCGACCCTTGGCTGGGCGCCACAGTTCGACGATCTTGACATGATCGTGCGTCATGCGCTCGGTTGGGAACGGCGGCTCGCCGAGATGCGCAGCGCCGCGATCTCGTAACGTCGGCAAAATGGCGTCCCGTCTATGTCTACGCGCGTCCACTGCTCGAACGCGATTTTGCCCACGCGGTCAACTTCTGCGAGTGACCCGCGTGGGCACGGCGCGAGAGAGGCTGTGCCCAATCCGCAACAGCTGGGGCGCGCCTTTGCCCACCCTACGGGCTCGCATCGCTTTTTTGGGCTTGAAAATTAATTCCGGGCGGGCGAGGGTGCGACTTGGCCGTTGTGGGGCGGGCCGTTGCTGCTCTGGGGGGAGCCGACGCCGAATGCCGACACCGCTGTTTCCGCGGGTTGACCCGCAGAGTGCGCTATTCCTGACCAGGCGCCTGTTGACCGAATACGGTCTGGTCCGCTGGCGCCGATACGCGTTCGCCTTCGCCCTGATGGGAATTGGGGCGGTCTGTACAGCGAGCGCCGCCTATCTGATGGGCGATGTCGTCAACGAAGCATTCGGCAACCACAGCTTCAGCGGCGTCATTGAGATCGCTGCGCTCACCTTTGGAGTATTCACTCTCCGCGGGCTTGCGATCTACGGCCATGCGGTCATCATGTCCCGCATCGGCAACAGCGTCGTGGCGGAAAATCAGCGGCGCGTGTTTTCCAAGCTGCTTCAGCACAACCTGAGCTTCTTCGCCGATCGCCACAGCTCGGAATTCATCGCCAGACTCTCGGCCGGCTCGGCTGCCGCCACTGGGGTCCTCAACCTGCTGGTGGGCGCGCTGGGGCGCGATCTGCTTACGCTTGCCGGCCTGGTCATCGTGATGGCGAACAAGGATCCGGTGATGTCGCTCATCTGTTTGGTGATCGCGCCGCCTATCATGATCGTGGTGCGCAAGCTCACGCGCCGGGTCCGCACGGTCGCGCGCAATCAATGGACCGGCGGAACGCGCACCTTGGAAACTTTGCAGGAAATGCTCCACGGCGTCCGCATCGTCAAAGCGTTCACTCTCGAGCCGGCGATGCGCGAGCGTTTTGATGCTAATGTGGCCGATGTCGAGCGCGAATCGAACAAGATGGCCCGCGTCGGCCAGCGTGTGAATCCGTTGATGGAGACGCTGGGCGGACTCGCCGTCACGCTGGGCATGGTCTACGCCGGCTATCGAGTAATCCACAGCGGATCCAATCCCGGCGAGTTCATGTCGTTCATGACGGCGTTCTTGCTCGCTTATGAGCCCGCCAAGCGCCTTGCCCGACTCAACATCGACCTCAACACGCAGCTCGTCGGGCTGCGCATCCTGTTCGAGATCATCGATGGCAAACCGAGCGAGCCCGACGACGGCGATCGGCCAGCGTTTCTGGCGATGCGTGGTCGCGTCGAATTCGACCGCGTCAGTTTCGCTTATCCCGATGGCGCACAGGTATTCCGCAAGCTCTCCTTCGTGGCCGAGCCGCAGAAAATGACGGCCCTGGTCGGTCACTCCGGCGCCGGCAAGTCGACGATCTTCAACCTGATCCTGCGGTTTTACGAGATCGACGACGGTTCGATCACGATCGACGGACAGAATACCAAGAACGTGTCGCGGCGCTCGCTGCGCCAGCAGATCGCCTTCGTCGGACAGGATGTGTTCCTCTTCCGCGCCTCGATCCGCGACAACATCACGTTCGGCCGGCCTGGAGCGAGCACGGCCGAGATCGTGGCCGCAGCCAAAGCTGCGCGCGCCCACGATTTCATTATGGGATTGGAGGATGGTTACGACACTCAGGTGGGCGAGCACGGCCTCAACCTCTCGGGCGGCGAACGCCAGCGCATCGCGATCGCGCGTGCCCTGGTCAAGGATGCGCCCATCATCCTGCTCGACGAGGCAACCGCAGCACTCGATTCAGAATCCGAGTATCACGTCCAGCAGGCGATTTCCGAGCTGTGCAAGGGCCGCACCACGATTGTCATTGCGCACCGGCTTTCCACGATCATGCACGCCGACCGCATCCTGGTAATTGAGGCCGGCGAGGTCGTCGAATCGGGGCGGCATGAGGAGCTTTTGCGCAAGGGTGGGCGCTATGCCGCCTTCTACCGCATTCAGCTGCGCCGCCAGGAGCCGGAAACCGTCCTTCCAGAGCGCGTACCCGTCAGCGCAGTTCTGTAGCACTGCTGCGTCAGAAACGTCGTAGGGTTGCCGCGCGGTTGCACACCCTGCGCGATATTTCTGACGCCGTAAGAGTAGGCGGAAACCTCGCTCCCCGCGTCATTTTTGCTGGAAGTATCGCAGGTCGGGCGGCGCTTGGCCTTTCTTGGTCGGCATCAGCATGCCGCCGGCGCTGAGGTAATAGTCTTCATTGCCGATCTGCACGTGCACCTGTCCCTCTTCGCATTCCGCCTCGTTCCAGATCGGCCGCCTATTGGCATTGCGGCGATAATTCTTCATCACGCTCCACGGCCGCGTCAGGCCGTGATCGAGCACGGTGATCTCGTTGTGCAGGATATTGTGGTTGGCGCTATCGAGATAGATCCATTCCGTTATGATGCTCTGATTGTCCCGATGCAGCGGAATTCCGCTGTCGTCGTAGACGCGCGGGCCCTTGAAGCCGCGGGTCTCAATCTCAAGTGTGTCGTAACGACCGTCGCCATCCGCATCGATCCATCGGCCGATAGCAAGTCCCTGGAAGGCGGGCTCGTATCTCGCCGGCCAATCGCGGCCGTCGGTATAGACACGCCGGACGTAGGAATGGACGTCGTTGGGGAGGATGTAGGTCAGCTCCGGCTCGATGACGATCTCCATGGGTCCCAAAACGTTCATCATCATCGGCATGCCATGCGAGCGGCAGGAGGCGCCGTTAAGGCCGGAGCCACCGGCGGCCTGTTCGGCGAGATTGGCGTCGTAGATCGCCTGATATTGCGGCGTCAGCGGCGCTTCCTCGCCGGGCCCCCAAGGCTTGCTCGGGTCGAACGGGGGCTGGGGCTGATTGGCGATACCGGTGGGAGCCCGGATCCACTGGCCCTTCCAATCCGGAAATCTGTGCGCATCGTCGAGTGCGCGTGCGGCACCGGCCGTCAACAGCGCCGTCGCAAAGATAATTGCACCAATTCCGGTTCGGCGAAGCATGGCGTCCTCCCTCGATTTTCCGGGAAGCCCGTTGGCGCGACGCGTTACCGACCGTCGCGTGCCGCAGCCCCGGCGCCGACGGGGCGACCCGTCTCGACGGAATTGCCAAATACCGCCTTTATGGCTTCCAGCGCGCACTTTTCGTCCATTCCGCCCGGACCGGCGACGCCAATGGCACCGAGCGTGTAGCCGTCCTGGATGATTGGCACGCCGCCCGCCTGTGGGAAATCGCCGAACCACAGGGATTCGCCATTACCCTTTTTCACCTGATCCATGAGTTGGCTGGTTGCGCGGCGCCACCGTGCGGCCGTCACCGCTTTGAGTTCGGCGGTTTTGGGCGCCGTGGGCGACGCGCCCTGGCGGGCAAAAAAATAGAGAAGACGCCCTGCAGGATCGACCACAGCAACCGCAGTTGCGGTGTTGGCTTTTGCCGCAAATGCCAGGCAAGCCTCGCCGAGCTGCTGCGCTGCCGCACTCGATATTTGCGGCACCTGCACGATCAGAGGTTCTGCCGCGCCAGCAGGGGCCGATGCGCAACCAGCGAGCGCCGCAAAATAGGCTACCTGAAACCGATTACGCATCGATGTTCTCCTCTTCATGACGATCGAGGCAACTCTTGCAGCGATGGAGCATATCCGAACTGGCCGGCTGATCGCTACCGGGACCGATCCCATGGTCCGGAGGCTTGGGAACTCGCGCGGGTAATGCTAGCCTGAATGTATTGAAAGGGAGGTATGCCTATGGGACAGACCAGGAAAATTCCCGCGGAAGCCGTGGAGCTCTACACGCAGTTCATTCATGGCGAGATCAGTCGTCGTGAGTTCTTCAGCGGCGTGGAACGCTTTGCCGTCGTCGGCCTTACGGCGAGCGCGATCGTTGAAGCATTGATGCCGAACTACGCCTTGGGGCAGCAGGTTCGCAAGGACGACGAGCGCATCAAGGGGAGCTATGAGACCATACCCTCGCCGAACGGCAATGGGTACGTCCGCGGCTATTTGGTCCGGCCGTTCAGCGCCGATTCACGCGACGCGACGCCGGCGAAACTGCCCGGAATTATCGTCATCCACGAGAATCGTGGATTGAATCCGCACACCGAGGACGTTGCCCGGCGCTTCGCCCTGGAGAATTTCATGGCATTCGCGCCGGATCTGCTTACGATATTCGGCGGTTACCCCGGCGACGACTACAAAGGCGGCCAGCTGTTTGCCAAACTCGACCCCGACAAAAGGGTCCAGGACTTGGTCGCCGCCGCGCATTGGCTGAAATCGCGGCCGGACTGCACCGGGAAAATCGGCGCTACCGGCTTTTGCTTCGGCGGCACGATGGCCAATACATTGGCTGTTCTGCTGGGTCCGGATCTGGCGGCGGCCGCCCCGTTCTACGGCGGCGCGCCCAAGCCGGAAGACGTGCCGAAAATCAAGGCGGCCATCCTTATCCACCACGGCGCTCTCGATAAAAATCTGGCGGGGAAATATCCGGCGCAGGAAGCCGACCTGAAGAAAAACAATATCCGGTACGAAGGCCATGTCTATCCGGATTCGGTTCATGGGTTCTTCAACGACGCGACCCCGGAACGCTACAACAAGGTCGCGGCCCAGCAGGCATGGACGCGCACCATCGAGTGGTTCAATCAATACGTGCGCGGGTAGGAGATCCCCACACCCTTCCCTTCCCCCGCTTGCGAGTGCTTGCGGGGGGAGGGTCAGTGTTACTGCGTCATAAACTTGCCGCAGGGTGGGCCTGAAGCGCGTCAACGCGCGTCTTCGACGTACTATGGGCGCGGTCCACCTGCACTACTCTCGCCACACGCAGTAAATAAGCGCCGTGCGCACGCGTGGGCATCCGCGTGGGCACGGCGAACGCAAGCGCGTTCGCCGTGCCCACCCTACGCATATATGACGCGGTAAGATTAGGAAGCCTCTGCTTCCACTCCAAGGAGACAGAGCCGGATCGGTATCGATTATGCTTTGACCGCAACTATACCCTCGATCTCAACGGAGATCTGGTTGGGCAGCATGACGTTGCCGACCGCCGAGCGTGCATGACGCCCCGCTTCCCCGAATATTTCGACAAACAGGTCGGAGCAGCCGTTGATGACTTTCGGCGAGTCATTGAAATTCGGCACCGCGTTGACCATCCCGAGCAGTTTGACGATGAAGTCGACGCGATCGAGCGAACCAAGAGCATCGCGCATGGCCGCAAGAAGCCCAAGTCCGACGAGCCGAGCACGCCGGTAGCCTTCATCGACGCTGATCTCGGCGCCGACCTTGCCGGTCAGCTGTGCTCCTTTTTCGTCCCGAGGCCCCTGGCCGGCGAGGAACAGAAGGTTGCCTGCGAGCCGATAGGGCAGATAATTGGCGACCGGCTTCGGCAGCGCCGGCAGCACCAGGCCAAGTTCCTTCAATCGCGCCTCCGCACTCATGGACTTCTCCTTTGACCCGCTTATGACGTGGCAGGAGAATAGAATACACGTGCCATGACGGAATAGTGACCCTTTACCGTCGCCCGATTGCGCCGCATACTCGAAAGCAGGATTTGAGGACTCTCGCGCATGAAGATGCCAATCATCTGCTTATCCGAGACCGCCCGTGCGTTGGGGGAATCCGGCAGGCGTGTCGATGTTCTGTGGCAACACCCGGACTCTCTGGTTTTCATGGCCCGCGGTCGCGAATACAGAAGCGAGTTCCACATAAATCCGAGCGATGAGGTGATGTACCCGGTCAAGGGCGACCTCAAGCTGCATTACCGCACCGACGACGGCAATGAGGAAGTCGCCGACGTTCCGGAAGGCTCGGTCATATATACGCCCGCCGGAACGCCGCATTCCCCGCGTTTTGCGCCTGATGCGTTTCTTTTGGTCGTCGAGCGAAAACGACGTCATGGAGAAGTAGATCGCTTTCAATGGTATTGCCCGAAATGCGATGCCTTGCTGTACGAAGCGCAATGCGTAGTCAGCGACTATCGGGCTGATCCCGTATCGAAAGCTTACCGGCAATTTTTCGATAATGAAGAAGCGCGCACATGCAAGAACTGCGGCAATGTCATGCCGAGGCCGGAATCGGAACCGTCAGGGAGTCCACGATGAAAAGACTATCAGCCTTCGCCAGCATCCTGCTCGCGACCACGGCCAGCGGCGGCGCCGCCGAGGTGACATTCGAGCGCTTGCGCCATCCCGAACCGCAGAACTGGCTGATGAACCATCACGATTTCAGCGCCCATCGCTATTCTGCGCTCGATCAGATCAACAAGGCCAACATCAAGAACCTCCACCTCGCCTTCGCGGTCGCGCTCGGTGGAACCTCCGGCACCGAGAACCTGGAAGCCACGCCACTCGTCGAGGACGGCTTCATGTACATGACCGACGCCTGGGGCGTGGTCTACAAGATCGACGTCCGCTCGGGCCGGCGCGGCGAGATCGTCTGGAAGATGAACCCGAAGCAGGAGAAGATCGAACGCAATCGCGGCGTCGCGCTGTGGGGCGACCTCGTCATCTCGGTCACCGGCCGCGACGGCCGAGTGATTGCGACCGACAAGGAGACCGGCAAGGTGGTGTGGGACAAGAACCTGCACGACCAGCCGGACGTGAACCTCAACGCGGCGCCGCTGGCGCTAAAGGATGAGATCGTCGTCGGCGCATCGGGCGGCGATGGCGGCGTGCGCGATTGGATCGCGGCGCTCGATCCGAAAACCGGCGACGTGAAATGGAAGACGTTCTCGGTCCCCGGTCCTGGCGAAGCCGGCCACGACACCTGGAAGGACAACAATAATGCGTGGCAGACCGGCGGCGGCGCCTTCTACGTCACCGGGTCGTACGATCCCGATACCAATCTCACCTATTGGGGCGCCGGCAATCCGTCGCCGAAATACGACTCGTCCTATCGCCCAGGCGACAACCTCTACACCAACAGCGCGCTCGCCATCGATGCCGCCAGCGGCAAGGTCAGCTGGTTCCATCAGTACACCCCAAACGACTCGATGGATTACGACGAGACCGGCACGCACATCCTGATAGACACCAAGGTGAACGGCGAGGACCGCAAGCTCGTCGCCCATGCCGGCCGCAACGGCTTCTATTACAATTTCGATCGCACCAACGGGCAATTCCTGAAAGCCACGCAGTACGTGCCGCAGGTGACCTGGACCACAGGCATCGATGCGAAGACCGGACGACCGGTCGATTACGATCTGAGCAAGGATCTGCAGAGCTATGCGGCGCCGATCGGAAAAATCCTCGCCGGCGAGAAGTCGTCCGGCATCTGTCCAGCGGTGCCGGGCGGCAGCAATTTCTGGCCCGCCGCCTACAGCGAACGCACCAAACAGCTCTACATCCCGGAGATCGAAGCCTGCTCATGGATCAAGCGCGACCAGACCCGCCACGTCCGCGGCAGGTTCGACGGCGGTGGATTCGGCTACGACACGCGGGTCAACAGCGGCGTGGTCGTGGTCGATCCGGCAACCGGCGAAGTGAAGAACCGCAGGGCATTCCCGTATCCCAACGCATCGGGCGCGCTCGCTACCGCCGGCGGTGTTGTCTTCACGGCGCTGCTCGACGGCACGCTCCTCGCGCTTGACGACCAGACGCTGGAGGAACTGTGGTCCGTCAATGTCGGCACCGGCATCAACGCGCCGCCGATGACCTATGCGGTCAATGGAAAGCAGTACATCGCCATCGCGACCGGACTGACGCGCAACCAGATGGGCCGCCTGGTCAACACGCCGGAGCTGAAGAATTTCTCTACGAATGCGACCATGGTGTTCGTGTTCGCGCTATGACGCCGCTTTGACCCTGGTGTCACGACAATTAAATGGGAGGAAACGATGGCTCTTGGAACGCGTGCTTTGCATTTCTGGGTCGCGGGCTTGGCACTTGCGGCGCTGCCGGCGCGGGCGAGTGCCGAAACCTTCGTCGAACACAGCGCCGAAGCGCGCATGCAACTCGATTTCGTGGTGCCCGACGCGGCACTGAAGAAATTTCTGCCCGCGGGGTTCGAACCGAACGTCGCCACATCGGGGCCAGCCAAGGACTGCAATCTGCGCATGATATTTATCGACCGGGTCGACATCACCAAGCAGGACGGCAGCCCGGCGCAGCCCGGATCGAACCAGCTCGTCTATCTGGCGATTCCGATCAAGCAGACCGCTGCCAATACGCTGGGACAGATGCTGATCTTTGGCTTGACGGCCGATCCCAAGGATGCGCCCGGCCCATTCGGGGTCTACGCCTATGCCGGAGATCACCGCATGACCCGCTCCAGCAGCGAGAGCGCCGGGAAGCCGGCAATCACCGAAGAGCACTGGGAATTTGCCGCCGCAAGCGGCGAGCGGATGGAATTGAACCTCCGCTACGAGCGCGGCACCGCCCGCAGAGGCTCGCAGGAGACCAAGTTCTGGTCCTCGGTCAATCCGAGTTTCTACCAGATATTCAAGATCGAGCAGGGCCTCGACATCATGCGCAACGCCACTGTGCCGGTGCGCGACCGCGTCGCGGAATTCTCCTACAAGGCGACCGGCGGCAAGATCGCTCCGCTGTTCGATGGAACCGAGCGCGTGGTCAGCATCGACGCACTTCATTGGTACAACCGCGGCGTTTATCTGCCGTAGTACGTTAGCGACCTTGTTCTCCGGCCGGCAGCGCCTGCGGCAGGCTGAACGCCAATAATTGATCGCTGACACCGTTGCTTCCGACCATGGTGGCGCCGCCCGCAACATAGAGATATTGGCCGGCTGCGGCGGCGCCAAAACCATGCATCGGCTGCGGCAACGGCTTAAGCCTGATCCAGCGATTGGTATCCACATCGAAGGCGAAGTTCTCATCGTAGGTACGCCGATTGTCCTCGGCGCCCAAAATGAAGATCAATCCTCCATAAAGCGCGCCGACAACGCCGCCGCGCGGCTCCGGCATTGGCGATGCCGCGCTCCAGGAATTGGTCGCCGGATCATAGACCTCGTGCCAATCGACCATGCCGTCGTTATCGACGCTCCGGCGGCCGCCGATCAGGTGAATCCGCCCGTCGAGGGCGATCGCCGCCATATGGTCGCGTGCACGCGTCAAGGGCGCGGCTATGCTCCACTTGCCGCTGGCGGGATCATAGACGTCATGGGCGGCAATGGGCGCGCTCTCGCCCTCGCGCCCGCCGAGCACGTGGATCTTGCCGTCGAGCGCCGCGACCGCGACCGCGCCGCGCCGGCTCGGCAGCGGCGCCAGGGTACGCCATGTATCGGTCGAGGGATCGTAGGAGAAGAAGGAATCGGACGGATCATGGTGCCCGGGGCTCACAAATCCACCGGCCGCATAAAGCTTACCGTCGAGCGCGGCAGCCCCCATATGGTTGAAACCATGCGGCATCGGGGCGCGCAGCCGCCATCGGTCGGTAGTTGGATCATATTCCTCGTTGCGCGCGATGTCGTAGCCGATCCCCTTGGCGCTGCCGCCGATGACATAGATTTTGCCATCGACGGCAACCGCCGGAATCTCTGCGCGCGGACCTCCCGGCATCGGCGATTTCACCGTCCAGGTTCCCTGACCTTCGGCAACCGGCGTCCGCGTCGGCGCGGCTATCGCAAGACCGAGCAAAGCCAACCCAAACGTCGCGAGGAGCAGCATCGCCGTCAAACCGGAGCGCTTCACGTCATTACCTCCTTCGAGCAAGAACGCGGGCGAGAACGCATGGCGTCACGGCAGCGTGAACATCAACAGCGTATCGCTCAGCTCGCCGCCGCCGGGCAACATTGCTCCCCCGACGAAATAGAGGTTCGGCCCGATTGCCCCGGCGCCGAATCCATGACGACCCTTGTTCGGCATCGGCGCCAGCGTCTTCCAGGTGTTGTTCTTGAGGTCGTAGCCCTCGTTTTCGGTGAAGGTGCGCTTTTCCGGCGGCCATTCGCCGCCATCGACGACGATCAGGCCCTTGTAGAGCGCCGCCGCCACCGCGCTGCGCGCCGTCTTGAGCGGCGCCGCGGTGCTCCAGCTGTTGGCCTTGGGGTCGAACACATCGTGCATATCGGTGCGATCCACGGGGCTCGTGAAGCGGCCGCCGATGGCGTGGATCTTCCCTTCCGCCGCTACCACGCCGAGATGGTCGCGGGCCTTGGGCAGCGGCGGGCCATCGGTCCAGGTGTCGCTGGCTGGATCATAAATCGCGTGCGTCGCCGTCGTCATCCCATCGAGGCCGCGGCCGCCCAGCACGTGTATCTTGCCGTCGACCACGGCGGCGCCGGTCGAGCCGAGGGGCGTCTTGAGCGGCGCCCGCGCGCGCCAGGTATTCGACGCGATGTCATATTCGAAAACGTCGGTACTGGCGCCCTGATGCACTGTCTTGACGAAACCGCCAAACGTGTAGATTTTTCCGTTCAGCGCGGCGAGGCCGATATGGTCGTGCGCGACCGGCATGGGGGCAAGCTCGCGCCAACCACCCGTCGCCGGGTCATACACCTCATTGCGCGGCACGGAATTTCCGCCAACGTTGCCGCCAACCGCGTAGAGCTTGCCGTCGACCACGACCGCCGCAACCTCGCCGCGGACACCGCCCGGCATCGGCGCCTTCACGGCCCAGGTTCCCGGCGGCGCCGATTGGGATTGCGCCGGTATGGCCATGCCCAGCCCGATCAGGATCGCTCCGAGCGCCAAACCGGCGCGCGGCGCCCAGGCTGACGTATCAAAGACCAGCATATTCATGTGACTGTCCGTTTCTGTGGCTAGCTGCTCGTGGTAGCAGCTTATCATATCCCATTTCTATCGCAGCCGGCGAGGCTGCTGCGACCGCCACCACGCCCACCAGCCATCATCGAGTCCGAAGCGTGGATAATGCCACCGATCAGGACTGAACTAAAATGGGGCCAAGCCGTCGACGGCAGGGAAATAGCCTCCGACGAGGTCCCACTGGCGCCCTGTCAAGCGGCGCCTCTTCGCTGAACTGAGTACGCATCTACGGCGAAAATGGATCAGATCTCGGGCTCGATTATGACGAAAGGGCGTGACTGACTGATGCTGACTTGATGAGCTTCGCCGCGTGTAGCCAATTATAAACTACACGTGATAATTGTTTTTCTTTTATGCCTTCAACCAAAAAAATGCCGTTTTGTGTATATGTTTTAGAAGCATACTGCCTTCTTTTGTAGCGTGCGTGGGGGTTAACGATGATGTCGAAGAGCGTTCCAGCAAAAGTAGACCCGGACTCTGGTGATTTACTGACTGAAAGAATCCGAGAGTCGATCTTAGGAGTAGAGAATCTCCGAGAGGAAAACCGTAGATTGACGGATCAGGCTAAGTCGCTTGAAGCGACAAATCTTCAGCTTGAGAGCGAAGTGCAGTCGCTGAAGCTCACACTGGAACAGGAACGGGCGGAACGCCGGCATTACCACTCGCTCGCCAACGAGATCATCACTCGCCTCGATGTAGTCGGCCAAACCATCGACGATGTGGTGAGGCGGGCAGAGCAGGAGGTATATCGTCAGCGCAGGGAAAGCCCCCGGACTGACTTGCCGGAAGTCGAGATGCCGAACTTCTTGAAAAAGGTCGAAGCCCTGGTGAACGGCGAGAAGCCGAATAAACCGAATGGGCACGCCCAACCACGAGACATGGCAGGGCCTGCTGCCCAGGCCTGATCCTTGTCGGCGCGCCGGTGACGCGGGAGCGGTCGCGCAGCTTATTCTCGCGCACCCCTGCCCTCTTCGAAAATGATCCGCAGGGACCAGCCGCCGCCTGATCTGCAGCATTTCAAAGCAGCACAGTAGCGGCGTGATCTTCTTGGCTGAGCATCGCGTCGGCTTGTTGCTGACCGAGAAGCCCTTGCCGGTGCGGACCCTTTCATGTCTGATCGGGACCGGGAAGACGGATTGTCCGGAGAGATCCACATGCGTAACCGAACCTTGGTCGGTACCCTGGCTATGTTTGCCCTGTGCGCCGCCTGTTTTGGCGCGCAAGCGTTCGATGAATCGAAATATCCGGACTTCAAAGGGCAGTGGAACCGGGTCGGCGCACCGCGCTGGCTCGCGCGCGGTGAAAGAGCCCCGCTGACACCGGAATATCAGGCCTATTACCGGGCGATCCTCGCCGACCAGGAGGTCGGCGGCACGGGCAACTGGCCGTCGGCCTTCTGCATCCCTCAGGGCATGCCGGCTATGATGAATTTATTCGATCCCATGGAAATCGTGATGACCGCCGACACCACGTACATCCTGATCAGCCACATCAACGATTCCTATCGCCGGATCTATACCGACGGGCGCGACTGGCCCGCGCCGGCCGAAGCGGACGCCACCTATGCAGGGTATTCAATCGGAAAATGGATTGATGAGGACGGAGACGGCAAATACGACGTGCTCGAAATCGAAACGCGGTATTTGAAGGGTCCACGCGCATTCGAATCCACTGGCCTGCCTCTGCACAAAGACAATCAAAGCATCATCACGGAACGCATCTACATCGATAAATACGATCGTGACACGCTGTGGGACGACATTACGGTTCACGACCATGCGCTGTCCCGACCCTGGACTCTT
>DATBHB010000121.1:0-1563 GCA_036557705.1 Xanthobacteraceae bacterium | reverse complement strand
ATCGTCGATTCCGCAGGCCGATGGTTTTCCCGTGCGGTATTTGACATGCGGATCCAAAAATCCATGGAACAGGTTCAGGTCGTAATGACCCGAGCCCGATTGGACCTCCTCGATGACGACCTGGGAGGAAAAGAACGCCGGTCCACCGGCGCGCCGATCGGCGATCAGCTTGTCGATCTCTTCCGGGTCATAACGGTGAGCCTTGCGCAAGGTGTCGATATGCACGGCGAACGGTCCCATCGTGATCGTTCCGCTCGAGCAAAATTTGATCGGCTCGGCCGTCGCGCTTGCGTCGGCGACAAGCAACCCGCAGGCGATGACGGCGAGCCACCGGAAGGCCACACGACAGGACGCCGCGATCGACATGAAGGTCGCTCCCCTGATCTGGATTGCGTGAGGCACAGTTGTTGTAGCCCGCATGATTTTCATGATTCGCAAAAACATCATTTCCAAGCTTCGCGCTTGACGTCGGCGGTGGCTGAGCCAGAAAAAACCACGCAACTTCAACATGATATGGCACAGGAAGGGAATCGTTGACAATGCCGGCGCGGCCACTAGAAGGCGGCGCCGTCTCGCTCTGTGCAAGGACGCTGGCCGGTCACGCCGGCTGGTGGAGCGAGAGCGGTGCCTGCGGGCAGGGGCTCGTCACCTCCGCTCCCGGGCGGCTTCGGCAAAACGCCCGGCCGCCGCATATGGCCGAGCGCCGCCGCCATGTCGACGCGCATGAAGGCGACGACGAGCAAGAGAAAGATCGCTTCGGTGACGTAGGGCTGCAGCAACCTGCCGAGCGGCGGCACCGCAATGCCGATGAACACCAGAGCCGCCACCGCGCGGGTACCCTGCCGGCCGAGCCAGGCCAGCGCGCGGACCGGGATCTGCAGCGTGTCGTGCCAAGCCGAAGTCATTGGAGCGTTATGCGGCATCGCTGGCCCGGGTGCAAAGCTGGCGTCTCTTCCCGGGTGCGGGAAGGGGCGGACATAGGTTCGCGTTCTCGCGATGCGGGGCATCCGAGGTTTGCGGCACGGCACGGGGTAAGACGCCGGGCGGGATCGCGTCACGCCGAAGAAAAGACCGGGCGGTAGGACCGGCTTCGGCTCGATCACGCTGGGCGCACGGCCCGGATTGCGTAGCGCAATCCGGGAAGCGAATGGCGAATGGCGAATAGCGAATGGAAGTTTTTGGTCTCGTACTCTTTGCTTCTATTCGCTACTCGCCATTCGCCACTCGCCAATAAAACAAGGCAGGCGGAACGCCGGCAGACGCCACCCCACCAATCCGCACCCTGCGGGATGCGGCGCGCGCCCTGCGGGGCGCGCTGCGCCTACCGGCGTTCCACCGCGGTTCTTGTGGCAGCGAACCAACGCCGCCACTCAGCTCCAGACGCGCTTCCTGGGACGTGACTTCGGCGGCCGTTACTCCGCCTCCATCTATCCCAGTCCAGCGATCCAATCGCAGGCCGGTCGTAATGCCGGCCGGGCGTTTTCCCGAAGCCGCCCGGGAGCGGAGGTGACGAGCCCCTGCCCGCAGGCACCGCTCTCGCTCCACCAGCCGGAGTGACCGGCC
>DATBHB010000120.1:0-7444 GCA_036557705.1 Xanthobacteraceae bacterium | reverse complement strand
TCGTAGGCGTAGTTGGTGGCGGCGTTGGCGTTGTAGCCGGCGCTGCCGCCGCCGCTCAGGCTCGGCTGCACGGCGCGCGGATCGTAGGCGTAGTTGGTGGCGGCGTTGGCGTTGTAGCCGGCGCTGCCGCCGCCGCTCAGGCTCGGCTGCACGGCGCGCGGATCGTAGGCATAGTTGGTGGCGGCGTTGGCGTTGTAGCCGGCGCTGCCGCCGCCGCTCAGGCTCGGCTGCACGGCGCGCGGGTCGTAGGCATAGTTTGGTGCGGGGCCGGCATCTTTGCTTTGCGCGTCGGCTATATACAGCTTGTTTCCGGAACGGATAATAATCATTCCAGGACCAAGCTCACGCGCCGATAGGCTTTTGATTTGGGTCGTAGCGTCGCCTTGCGCCTTTCCTGGTATGACTTGAAATGACTTGCCGTCAATGTAGACACTGTCGTTATCGGCGATAATCAGCGCACTTTGCGGCTCACCTGCTGCAATCGACGGAGCCAGTCCCATAAAGCCGCAAGCAATTAGCAGAATTGCAACGGTCGTCGACTTGCCCATGACGTTCCTCCCATTACGCACCACTTGGTCCGCCAGGACGCCTTTAGGGAACAGTACGCTTTGCGAATGTCCGTTCAGAACTGTGCTCAAGCATAGTCTAACTATATTGTCGTATGGTCTCCGTCAGAGCGGTTGGAACTGCTGAATTGACGCCTCCCGCAAGCGCGGCCGCTATCCTGACGGTCCTCGCTGCTTACGGTGCTTCTTACGGTGCTTCTTGCGGTGATGTCCGTTTCTCGTCCTGAGCCGGCATGGGCGGTTCAATCGCCCTAGCCGTCACTCCGCCTTGATGTTGGCGAACCTGATCACCTTCGCCCATTTCTGCGTGTCGTCGGCGATGAATGTGCCGAATTCGGCCGCCGTCATCGGTGTCGTTTCGATGCCCATGCCGAGGAGGCGCGCTGTCATCTCGGGATCGGCGAGGACTGCGTTCGCCGCGGCGTTGAGCTGATCGACGATCGCTGCGGCCGTGGCGCTGGGGGCGCCGATGCCGAGCCAGCCGGTCGCCTCGTAGCCAGGCAAAAATTCGTCCATCGGCGCGACATCGGGCAATCCGGCAAAACGCTTTTTGCTGGTGACCGCGAGGGCGCGCATTCTGCCGTCCGCTAGGTATCCCTTCGCGTCGGCGATGGCGAAGAACGCAACCTGCACACGGCCGGCGAGGAGGTCGGCGGTGTAATCGCCGCGATACGGAACGTGGACCAGGTCGACACCGGCCATCATCTTGAACAACTCGCCGAACACGTGGGTGAGCGAACCGATGCCGCGCGAAGCAAAATTGATCTTGCCCGGATTGGCTTTGGCATAGGCGATCAAGCCGGGGACCGACCTGGCCGGGACCGACGGGTTGACCGCCATGACAAACACGACGCCGCCAATGGCCGCCACCGGCGCGATGTCGCGGATGAAATTGAAATTGAGATGGGGGTAGAGGCTCGTATTGATGGTGTTTGCGGCGGCAGCGAGCAGGACGGTATAGCCGTCGGCCGGCGCCCGTACGACCTCTTCGGCGGCGATGCTCGTTCCCGCTCCCGGCCGGTTCTCGACGACGAACGGCTGATGAAGCCGCGACGCCATCGCCCCGCCGACGAGGCGCGCGGCGATGTCAGGCACAATGCCGGCCGGATAGCCGACCACAATGCGCACCGGCCGCGCCGGCCAGGCTTGCGCCCATCCGCGACGCGACAGGCCTGCAAGTGCGGCGGAGCCGATCGCGAGAGTAAGCACCTGCCGGCGGGGAAACTGCATGCGTCTGCTCCGCGCTGTCCCATTGTCCGCAGCCATTCGCGGCGATAATAACGGTTCGACTGCGGCGTGGGGACTGTCGTCCTGACGCGGCGCGGACAGGATTGGCAGACAGGATTGGAATAGGGAACGGCCATGCCGCAGATCAAGGGCGTCGCGCATTTCAGCATTCCGGTCAGTGACGTTGACCGCAGCACGAAATTTTACACCGAAATCGTCGGCTGCACGTTTCTGGGGCAGCGGCCCGACAAGGTCATCACCTTTCTCGATGCCGGCGGAGTTTGTTTGTTGCTGATCAAGCGCCCGGCGCCGATCGTGAAGGGTCCGCTCGACGGGGCGGATGGCGTGCACCACGCGTTCATGCTCGACGCCGGGGCCTACCAGGCTGCCGTGGATGGCCTGCGCGCCAACGGCGTCGACGTGTTCTTCGAAGAGGACCGCCGCGGCGGCGTGATCGACGGGCCGCGAGCCTATTTCCGCGATCCCGATGGGACCGCACTCGAGTTCATCAACCGCACGGCATACGGTCCCGCGCAGAAGTGAGCGGCATGGCGTTGCCGTTCGCCGCGCTGGTGCGGCAGAGCGGGGCTTCAATCCACCGCAGCACCGGCGCGTTTTTTCAGTTAAAGGAGGGCGGCCCCAACCTCACTTGAGTGTTCGGGGGATGGGGGAAAGAGATTGGGGCCGGGTGCTCGGTAAAACGAGACCAGCGCCAACTTATACAAGCGTCTCGATCTGGCTATAATTATCTGTTAACCAATGAACTGATGGTTAACGGATCAGTTATTTGCTTGATACAGCGCGATTATTTGACAAAACCAAATAAGGCAATCTCCCGCCGCGCCTACCAGATAATACTGATTTGCTGCCAGGTATTACTGAGGTCGTATCTGGTGGCCCTGTTTCATTTTTCCTGTTTTTTGCAATGTCGAAATCGGATTTTACACAGAACACTTTGTGATGACGCCGACACCAAACGGTCAAGAAATTTCGCACGATGGCGATCGCTCTCGGCCCCTTTATGAGAGCACCCCCCTGGGGGCTCTGGCTTGCCCCACCTCGCCGGAGCCCTTTTTTCTTTGGGAGCAATTCAAGAGACCGTTCGTAGGCGCCGACGGCCCGGCCTTCCGTGGCAGTTATCGGGGCTGAAGCGGACCTACGGCTCCGCTGGTGACCCGTAAGAGGCATCGTTCGCTATGTGCCTCACGCCTTCCATCAAGTTCCGACGGCAACTAATGCTTCGATTTTGCCGGCCGGTGCTCAGTCTGGGCCGGACTTCGATTGCGCCGGCATGGCAATATTGAACCGCGCACCGTTTTTGCCGTCCGAGGACGCAGAAATTGTGCCCCCATGACGTTCCACAATCAGGCGGCACATGGCCAATCCGAGCCCCATTCCGTGGGCCTTGGTCGTGAAAAACGCATTGAATGCCTGGTCCAACTGAGCTGGATGAATTCCTGGTCCCGTGTCTTCAACTGCAATTCCGACGCCGTCCTCCCCATCACGCTCCGTTCGCAAGTGCAGCTTCCGCGGCCGGTTCTCCGTCGCCTTCATGGCTTCGAGCGAGTTGCGCACAAGATTGGAGATGACCTGCTGCAACTGATTGGCGTTGCCGTGGATAGGCGGCAGGTTCGATGTAAGATCGAGCCGCACACCAATGTCAGCCGGAGCAAAGTCTTCTCTGAAGGTATCCATTACGCGTCGGACGACCTCGTTCACATCGACAGCACTGACTGTCTCGTTGCCGGTTCGAAAGAAGGCGCGGATGCCCTCCAATACTTCGTCTAATCGGTCCACTTGATCCTGGATCAAATTAAGGGCTGCTTTGCCTCTTTCTTCATTTGGCGGCACGCTTGCAAAAAACCGCATTGCCGCAACACTGGTCATGGCAATCCCGGCCAGGGGCTGCCTTAGTTCATGGGCGATCCACGCGACGGCAGCTTCGACGTTCAAGAGTTTGCTGTCCCTTTCGTGCTCCAGCAGCATGTAGGAATTGACAAGACGTGCCGTGCTCGCCCTGCGTTCGGCGAAGAGAGCCGTCAGGACGTATGTGCCGATGGTCACTACGAGGATAATCGCCTGCGCCTGGTGGAGGCCATCCGTGAGCGAAAGGCTTGCCTCACCGAAATGGCCAACGCCAAAGATGGTCGTCCAAACCACCGTGATTGATACAATGAAGGCACCGGCTGCCCCGAACCCCGGTGGACAGCGGGCAGCAAGCCATAACAACGTCGGAAACAATAATGCTACAGGGAGGGTGGTTTTCCACGCCTCATCCGGCAAAGAGAGGACGATTGCCGTCATCCCGCCGAGGACGGCGAGCGCCAGCGTGCCTTCGAGAGACTCTCTCGGGTTCGGCGGGTTGCGAGTAGCGATGCCGATCCTGATCACCAATGGCGCCACGACGATGATGCCGAGGAAGTCGGAAGCAAACCAATGCCACCAAGTGAGCAGCATCGACACATCCGGGCTGTGGAACAGAGTGTAGCCAATCGTCCCGATCACCCCCGAGGCTGTGGTCGCAATGACGGCGGCTGCGAGCAGCCCCAACACCTGGGGTAGCCGGTCGAAAGCAAAATTGTTTCGAAAGTAGTGCTGAACCAGGCCAGCTGTGATCAGCGCTTCGGCGGCATTGGCCAGCGCGAACGTGGCAGCCGCCCAAATGTTACGATCGGCAATGAGATTTGCTGCAACGGTAGCAGCGACGACTCCGGCCGCAACGGACCATCTCGCTCGCGGCCCGAGAGCAATCAACATGCCCGATGAGATGCCGGCTGCCGGCCAAAAAGCCGCTACACCGCCAGGTTCACGAATAAACTCGAGGCTGAAATGCGCCGTCAGAAAATAGGCTGCTCCGACCAGGACGGCGACGCCAAGCCCGCGGCCAAGGCTCAAAAGGAGGACTCTCGGGCGCCTGACCACAGCGCTTTGCACTGAATCGCCGAACTCGCGGGCGTCGTGAGTCCGCAGCTCTTGAGAGCGATCAATCCCCCCGGTCCCGTGCACCAACACCCCAAAGTTCAAGTTCGCGACGGCATCCTAACATATAAATACCTTCCGTGATGACGTGTTATTGTAGGGTTTTGTTGTCGCAATTATACCTTGGTATATTTGCCTATGTCTTGGTTTATCGGAGAAGGTGTCTTCGCGCTGCTGAAATTTCCGTGGATTTTCGTTGTCCAGACGGTCCCGATAATCGGTGGTTGGGGGTCGCAATGCTTCAGAATCTCAGTGAAAACATTCGGCTCTGCTACCGTGAGGCCGAAGATTGTGCTCGGAAGGCCGAGACTGCTCAAAATGAAACGTTACGCGCCGATTATCTTCGCTCTGAACAGAGGTGGCTGGCACTAGCTCGCAGCTATGAGCATCACCAGCGCCTCACGCTCTTCGTCAATGAGAACAGAAGCAAGCGTAAGGGTCATAGAGAGCAAGTCGTTGACCGTGTCGACGCCGATGGGTTGGCGACCCCGACGGCATGGGTTGAGCCGCCGCCAGGGCCTGGCAAAGCCGAGCGCCTCGAAAATAAGCTGATCGCAATCGTCGATGACGACGAATACGCACGTTCGGGTCTGAGCGTCCTGATCGAGTCACTGGGATACCGGCCCGCCACATTCGCTTCGGCCGAAGATTTTCTTGCGGCAAGCATGAGAGAAGATACGGCATGTTTAATCCTGGACGTTCATATGCCCGGCATGAGCGGTCCAGACCTGCAGGCGCATTTGATTGCCGACGGGCGATGCCCGCCAACGGTATTTATTACGGGTCAATTCGAGGAACATGTGCGAAGGCGCGTGATCAAAGCCGGAGCCATCAGCTATTTGACCAAACTAGGCAGTGCAGACGCGATTGCTGACAGCATTGGAAAGGCATTCGCCAAAACCTCTATCGATGAACAGGACATTTTTTGGTTTTCGGAGCAGCTTAAAACCGAAGATGATCCAGCAAGACGAAAGCTGCTCGGTGAACTCTTGCTCGGCCAGGAAAACAGGTTTGCCGCGACGGCGGAACGGCTCGAAAAAACAGAGAAGTATATCGCCGACTGCAAAGCACACATTGTGCGGCAGCGCAGCTTGATCGACCAGCTGAATCTCGCTGGTGACGACATTGGACCCTCCGAACGGTTGCTCCGAAACCTGACCGAGCTTCACGACCAATTCGTCAGCTACCAGCAAGTTCTCGCTGTCTCCCTCGACAGACGTGCATGTTTCTAAGCCGCGGCTCAGGCGCTTGGCGTCACCGTGTCCGCCGCCGGCAACGAGGCCCGATTTGGAGCAATGTGGATGCGTGGCAACGCGCTTTCGTTACGTCGCGTCCTTCGATTTGCACTCCGGAGGCGTTCCACGGCAAACGGGCCATCAAACCGGCCGGATATTGTGATTCAGCCGAAACCTGTTTTCCGGATCCCACCGTCGCTTCACTTCGCCAAGGCGGCGGTAGTTTGGGCCGTAGATCGCCTCAATGCGCTCTGGTTCATCCGCCGGAACGAAGTTGACGTAGCCGGCACCGGTAGCGAATGGAGCTGTCGCCTTGAACAGGTCGCGCGCCCAGGCAATACAGGGTTGATCTTGCGCCGGCTCACGCCAGCGGGTGTGCACGTTCATGATGAAATGCGCGTTGCGGTGAGGATAGGCCGTCGCGCGAGGTGGAACACGACTCATGGCACCGCCGACCTGCGCAATGAAGACCTCGCATTCAGGGCTGGGCAGGCGGGGGATGGCTCGAGTGATGACGTCAATAGCTCCATCGGACAGCTCGGTGAAGTCGTGCGTCTTCCAGTAATTGCGCGCGCCGGGCGTGAGTAACGGATCAAAGGCGGCCTGCCATCCGACAAACGGGTGCGGCCCCATCACGTCGGCGATCGGTTTGCCGAGCTGCCGCAGCCGTGCCGCTGCCTTTTCGCCCTCGGCCATCGGTCCTGCATAACACGCAGCAAACACCAGCACCTCGCGCCCGTGCCATTCGGCCGGAATGAACGGCAGCGGCGGCGCCTTGCGCATCACCGCCCAGATCGTGAGTTCATCCGGGCCTTCGATCGCAATCTGCCTATATTCGCGCAACAATTCACCTGCCTGAGCGAAGGGATGTACGATGAGACCGGAGAAAATTTCGGGTCCGACTGGGTGAAGCTGGAATTCGAAGCTGGCGACGACACCGAAATTTCCGCCGCCGCCGCGAATGCCCCAGAACAGGTCCGAATTCTCGGTCGCGCTTGCGCGCACCAGCTCGCCTTCGGCCGTGACCACGTCTGCTGCGATCAGGTTGTCGATCGTCATTCCGAACGGACGCGTCAGCCATCCAAACCCGCCTCCGAGCGTCAGGCCGGCGATACCAGTCGTCGAGTTGATACCAGTGGGCACGGCGAGGCCAAATGCCTGGGTTGCCTTGTCAACGTCGCCTAACGTGGCGCCCGGAGCGACAAAAGCCCGGCGCGCCCTCTCGTCGATGCGCACCGTTCTCATCGGTGACAAATCGATCAGCAGCCCGCCGTCGCCGACCGCGCTGCCGGCAATGTTGTGCCCGCCTGCCCGTATCGCAATACCGAGGTTGTGTTCGATGGCGAAGCGAACGGCCTGAGTGATGTCGTCAGTTTGCGCGCAGCGCACCACAATGTCCGGCAGACGGTCGACCATGGCATTCCAGATCGACCGCGC
>DATBHB010000119.1:0-6191 GCA_036557705.1 Xanthobacteraceae bacterium | reverse complement strand
TGCAGGCTCGCGTGTGATGGTGATCGGAAATATTCAGCGGATGTTATCACATTCGACGCCCTCGCATATGATCGATTCAAAACCATTCATTGCCGAGCTTATCAGCGAGGTGCGTTCGGCTTTGCCTGATCCGGACAAGCTTGTCATCACGGTTCAGGCCGATTCCGCCATGCTTACTTCGACCAAGGCGACCGCGCTCGGTGCCTTGTTGCTCGAAGCCGTCAATAATGCGCTTAAACATGCTTTCCCGGACGGGATGAGTGGGACGCTAGCCGTGAGTTTCGTCGTTTCGAATGGCAAGTACACAATCGAGCTTAAAGATGATGGTGTTGGGATTGAGCAAACGCAAACACATTGGGGTTTTGGTACTCAGAATGTGGCAGACCTCACTCGGCTTATGGGGGGGTCGATAACACGTGACCCCGCATGCCTATCAAAAACGCGCCCGGGAACGTCGTGGCGGCTGGTGATCCCCGCATGACTCGGACAAGCCGCGCGCGTCCTTCCAATCAACTGTTGAACGTCAAATGCTTTGGTCTTCATACAGCCCTCTTGGGTCGGGACCGGTTTCCAGTTTATAAAACAGCACTTTTCGCTGTCCGGCATTGAGAGGCTTGGGGAGAGCCGCATGGTCCACGCTCGAACTGCCGTAGGCGCTACCGCCATAAGCGCTTTCGTCGCACTCTGCGCCGCGATGAACGGCGCGCAGGCTTTCGACGAGGGCAAATATCCCGACTGGAAAGGCCAGTGGCGCCGCTTCGAAAGCGGCCCGGTCATGTACGATCCAACGAAACCGCGCCGCGGGCAGGAGGCCCCGCTTACGCCTGCTTACCAGGCCATCTTCGAAGCCAACCTTCGGGACCAGGACGCCGGAGGCCAGGGCATCGACCCGACCTATCTTTGCCTGTCGCCCGGCATGCCGCGGATCATGAGCGCCTACGAGGCGATGGAAATCGTGATCACCCCAAAGACCACGCACATTCTGATTCAGCATATCCACGACTCCCGGCGCATTTATACCGACGGGCGTGACTGGCCCAAGGGTCAGGACCCGACCTTTGGCGGCTATTCGATCGGCCGATGGGTCGACAGCAATGGCGATGGCCGCTTCGACGCGATCGAGGTCGAGACGCGCGGTCTCAAAGGACCGCGCACCTATGACAGCAGCGGCATTCCCTTCCATGAAGACAATCAGACGGTCCTCAAGGAACTGATTTTTGCCGATCGGGGCAATCGCAACATCCTTTACGACGTCATCACCTCGATCGATCATGCCCTCACTCGTCCGTGGACGGTGACCAAGAAATACCGCCGCTCGGCGGATGCGCAGCCGGTCTGGCGCGAGAGCGTCTGTTCCGAGGAGAACGATCATGTCGAAATTGCCAAGGAAGGCTACATGCTCAGCGCCGATGGCTACGTGATGCCGACCAGAGCCAACCAGCCGCCTCCCGATCTGCGATATTTCAAGCAGTCACGGAAATGAGGACCATCATGAGCCGATGTTGCTTTCTGCTGGCACTCGCGCTGGCGGCGGGGATGCTGACACCGCTTGGCGGTGCCGCAGCATTCGACGATAGCCGCTATCCCGATTTGAGCGGGCAATGGCACCGGCTTCCCACGCCGGGCGTGCGCGGGCAGCCTTCATTCGATCCAACCAGGCCCTGGGGTCGCGGACAGCAGGCGCCGTTGACGCCGGAATATCAGGCCAAATTTGAGGCGAGCCTTGCCGATCAGGCGGCGGGCGGCCACGGCGCCCAGCGCGGCTGGAGTTGCCGCACCTCCGGCATGCCATTGATGATGACGTTGTTCGAGCCGATGGAAATCATCGTGCTTCCGGAGACGACCTATATCCGGATCGACCAGTACAATACCCAGCGCCGGATCTTCACCGACGGCAGGAATTGGCCGCACGAGATCGAAGCGTCCTATAACGGCTATTCGGTCGGCAGATGGATCGACGACGACGGCGATGGACGCTTTGACGCGCTCGAAGTTGAAACGCGCGGCTTCAAGGGCCCCAGCACGGTCGATGCCAGTGGGATTCCACTGCACCATGAGGGCCGCACTGTGATCAAGGAGCGGTTTTACCTCGATAAGGTCAGGGCCGACGTCCTCCACGACCAGATCACCGTGATCGACGACGCGCTCACGCGCCCCTGGACGGTCACGAAGAACTATCGACGCGACCCCGATCCGCAGCCGGTCTGGATCGAGTGGGTTTGTGCTGAAGGCCAATCGCATGTCGCGGTCGGAAAGGAGAATTACTACCTCAGCGCGGACGGGCTCTTGATGCCGACCAGAAAGGATCAGCCTCCGCCGGATCTGCGGTATTTCAAGCAGCCGGCAAAGTGACAACAGGTGCAGGCATGATCAGACGATGCAGTCGAGCGGCCTTGATTGGAGCCACAGCTGTCGCGCTCAGCGCAATGGCTGTGCTCTCCGCAGCAGCAGACCCGCTGGCGGACTTCTATCGCGGCAAGCAGCTGACGCTCGTCATCGGCACTTCCGCCGGCAACGATTACGATTTCCGCGGCCGCCTGATTGCCCGCTATATGGGTCGCCACATCCCGGGCGAGCCGGTGATTGTGCCGCAGAACATGCCGGGTGCGGGCGGGATCAAGGCGGCCGACTGGCTCGCCACCATCGCGCCGCGCGACGGCACCGCGCTGCACATGATCATGACCAACATGATGGCAGCGCAGGCGATCGGCACCCATGGCGTGCAGTTCGATACCCGCCAGTTCCGCTGGATCGGCAACACCACAAGCACGCCGAATGTTGTAAACTCCTGGTACACAAGCGGAATTACCACCATTGAGCAGGTCAAGAAGCAGGAGCTGGTGGTTGGTGCACCGGCCGGCACCGCAGGAGTGATCTATCCGACGGTAATGAACGCACTCGCCGGCACCAAGTTCAAGATCGTGACCGGATATCCTGGCGGCAACGAAGCGAACCTCGCGATGGAGCGCGGCGAAGTGCAAGGACGAGGCTCGAATTCCTGGGCGTCCTGGAAATCGACCAAGCCCGAATGGATCGCGCAGAAGAAGATCATCATCCTGGTTCAGGTCGGACTGGAGCGGGATCCCGATCTGCCCAACGTGCCGCTTCTGCTTGAGCTTGCCGGTAACGACCTCGACCGCAAGGTTCTCACCTTTCTTTCCGCCGAGACCGCAATCTCGCGCTCGCTCGTGACTACGCCCGATGTACCCGCGGAGCGGGTCGAAGCACTGCGCCGCGCCTTCGATGCGACCATGAAGGACCCGCAATTCCTGGCTGATGCCGAGAAGGCGAAGATGGACATCCGGGCGATGACCGGCGAGCAATCGCAGGTAATCGCCGACTCCATCGTCAACACGCCGCCCAGTATAGTCGCCCGCGCCAAGGTGGTGCTCGGCGATTTGTTGAAATGATTAGGGCGGCCGCTACCGACGACCGTCATCCTGACGTGCGAGCACGCAATCAACAGAAGCGCGTTCACGCGCGTCTTCGACGAACTTTGATTGCGGGCGAGCCTCGAAGGATGGCGGGCCGCCTCGTGCCACGTCATCCTTCGGGGCTCGCGCGCCATAGCGCATCGAAGAAGCAACTAAACGCGCTTGGCAAGCGCGCTCGCTCCTCAGGATGACGCCGACCACTGGCGGCGGCTGGGTCGGACGCGCGATGCCGCGCCTCGAAGATGACGCGCTGCTGCGCGGGCGCGGCCGCTTCGTCGACGACATCGACTGGCCAGGGCTCTTGCACGCGAGCTTTGTGCGCAGCCCATTCGCTCACGCCCAGCTCCGCCGCATCGACACCGAGAAGGCGCAGCACCTTCCGGGTGTCCGCGCGGTGCTGACCTATCGCGACCTGCGGGCGCTGCTCACCTGCGATCGCATTCCCCTTGCGCTTCCGGTCGCTGCGATTCGCTTTCACGTGGACCCGAGTTATCTCGCCGAGGCCGAGGTAGCCTATGTGGGCGAGCCGGTTGCGTTGGTATTGGCCGAGACCCGCGCGGTGGCAGAGGACGCTGCAAGCCTCGTCGTTCTCGATTGCGAGCTGCTGCCCGCCGTCCTCGATCCGCGCGCGGGACTTGAACCGGGCGCCCCCAACGCGCGGCTCGACTGCCCCGACAATCTCGTCGCGCACTGGGTCGTGCACTATGGCGATGTCGAGCGCGCCTTTGCCGGCGCAGCGCACCGGATTTCCGAGACCCTTCGGCTGCACAAGGGCGGCGGCCACGCGATCGAGACGCGCGGCGTCGCGGCGCGGTTCGATCCAATCGAGGATTTGCTCACAATCTGGGACTCGACCCAGATGCCGCACAAGGCGAAACGGGTTTTGGTTCAGGCGCTCGGGCTCGCCGAGCATCAGATCCGGGTAATCGCGCCGGATGTTGGCGGCGGCTTTGGGCCGAAGAACCCGTTCTATCCCGAAGAGCTGGTGATCGCCGCTGCCGCGCGGCTGTTTCCAGCGGGCGTGAAATGGATCGAGGATCGCCGCGAGAGCTTTACCGCCACCAATCACGAGCGGCTGCAGGATTGGGAAATCGACGTTGCGTTCAGCCCGGAAGGCAAACTGCTCGCGGTCCGCGGGCATCTGCGGCACGATCACGGCGCCTCGACGCCATCCGGGCTGTCGTTGCCGCAGAACGCGACGACCAATCTGCTCGGACCCTACGTGCTGCCGGCGCTCTCACTCGAAGTGTCGGCCTGCCTGACCAACATGATCGCGGCGACTTCGACGCGCGGGGCCGGCCGCCCGCAGGGCACATTCGTGATGGAGCGCCTGCTCGACCGCATTGCGGACGAGCTTGCGCTCGCGCGCGACGAGGTGCGCCGCCGCAATCTGATTTCACCCGGCGAGATGCCCTACGTGACCAAGGTCGTCACCCGCGACGGCCTGCCGATGACCTACGACAGCGGCGATTACCCGCAATGCCAGCGCCGCGCGCTCGAAGCGGCCGGCTGGAGCGATTTCCCGGCGCGTCGTGAGGCGGCGCGCAGCGCCGGCCGCCTTCTCGGGATCGGGCTTTCCAATTACGTCGAGGGCACCGGGCGCGGTCCGTTCGAGAGCGCATCGATACGCGTCGGTCCATCGGGCAAGATTCTTGTCGCGACCGGCGCCGCCGCTCAGGGTCAGGGCACGCGCACCATGCTGGTGCAGATTGCAGCCGACGCGCTCGGCGTTTCGCCGGAGGCCATCCGCGTCACCGCCGGCGATACCGCCGCGAGCCCGCTCGGCCACGGCGCTTATGCGAGCCGGCAGGCCGTCACCGCCGGCAATGCGCTGGCGATGGCAGCCCGCCTGGTGGCGGAGAAGGCAAAGCAAGCTGCCGCTTCCATGCTCGAAGTCGCGCCCGAGGACCTCGAGATTGCCGGAGGTGCCGTGCGCGTGAAAGGTGTCTCCGGCTTGCAGCGCGGATTGGGGGAGATCGCGAATGCGCTTGCCGGCGTCGCCGGGTTCTCATTGCCGGCCAATATCACTCCGGGACTTGCAGCTTCGGTCGATTATGAGCCTCCGGCCATCACCTATACCAACGGCAGCCATGTGGCCGAAGTCGAGGTCGATCCCGAAACCGGCCGCGTGCAGATTATCCGCTATATCGTCGTCCACGACTGCGGCCGCATGATCAATCCGCTGATGGTTGAAGGCCAGGTCTATGGGGGCGTGGTGCACGGCATCGGCATGACGCTTTACGAATGGATGCGCTACGACGATGACGGCCAGCCGGTCACAACGACCTTTGCCGACTACCTGCTCCCCACGTCCGATACGGCACCGATCATCGAAATTCACCACATGGAATCGCCCACGCCGCTCAATCCGCTCGGGGTGAAAGGCGCGGCCGAAAGCGGTACCATTGGCGCGCCTCCGGCGATCGTCTCGGCCATCGAGGATGCGTTGCGGCCCTTGCGCGTACGCATCACGGAGTTGCCGGTGACGCCTGAGCGCCTCCTCGCGTTGATCCGCACTGCGGAAAGACCGTAGGATCGATCGAGTCGCAGATGCTATTACGCAAGTTCACCATAATCATTGCCGCCGTGCTGCTCGCCGGCAAATACACGCCTGCGCAAAGCGCCGCCGATTTCTTCGCCGGCAAGACGATTACGATTTCGACCTACGGCACCCCGGGCGACAGCTACGATGTCTACATGCGGCTTCTCGCCCGCCATTACGGCAGGCACATTCCGGGCAATCCGCGGTTCACCCCA
>DATBHB010000118.1:0-145950 GCA_036557705.1 Xanthobacteraceae bacterium | reverse complement strand
GCGAGAACCTTGTCGGACAAGCCGAGCTTAGAAAAGGGCATGTAACCTCGAATCAGGACCGCCCGGAAATTGCCCGCGCCGGACGAAGAAACAACTATGAAAGTTGCGCGGGAGAACGGTCAGGTGAATCAGTCGACCGGTTTCTGCCCGGAACATAGGGGCTTCGAATTGAAAGTCAATCCTGCTGCAGTGCAATAAGTCTTAATTGTGTCAACAAATTTTCGCTGCCGCCCTATTCGCTGCAGCCTAAAGGAGACAGGGAGAATGCTTTCGTTACCCACCGTGCTGGTGCCGGGATTGATGTGTTCGGCCCGCCTTTATGAGCCGCAGATTCCCACGCTTTGGCAGTTCGGCTCGGTCATGGTGGCCGACCACCGGGCGGACGACAGCATGGGTGAGATTGCCGAGCGGATCCTGGGCATCGCGCCACCGAATTTTGCCCTGGTCGGCTTGTCGATGGGCGGCTACATCGCCTTCATCATTGCCCACAAAGCGCCCCACCGCGTCGCCCGGCTGGCCTTGCTCGATACCTCGGCGCAGCCGGAAACGCCGCGTCAGACGCAGCGGCGCCTGCCGCAAATTGCCCTCGCCAAAGAAGGCCGATTGGGCGAGATCGTGGACGCGCTCTTTCCGCTCTTTGTTCATCGTGATCGGCAGGGCGATCAGGAGCTCAAACGCACGGTCGATATCATGGCGCAGGAGACCGGTGCCGACGCGTTTGTCCGCCAGCAGAAGGCGATCATGAGCCGGCCTGACGCCCGGCCGTTCTTGGCCGCGATCGCCTGCCCAACGCTCGTCCTGGTCGGCGATGCCGACACGCTTACCCCTCCGGCGTGTTCGCAAGAGATTGCCGCCGGTATCCCGGGAGCCAATCTCGTCGTCGTACCGGAATGCGGTCATCTCTCGACGCTCGAGCGCCCCGAGGCCGTGAACACGGCCCTTGTCGAGTGGATGGGTAGATGAAGTAGGGCGGGCAAACGCGCCCGCGAGGGTCTCGGGCCTCGCAAGAACATTTCGCGCGTTTGCCCACGCGGTCGTGACTCGCAGAAGTCGACCGCGTGGGCAAAATCGCCCGGCGGCCGGCGCCCCGCATTGGCGTTTTCGCAAGGCGATTTTGCCCCACCCTACGGGCAGCATCGTCCAATTCCGGCTGGCGTTGCACGGTGCTACAGTGCTCCATGTCCTCGATCATCGATCTGATCGGCGAAACGCCGCTCGTCGAGCTGACGCGGTTCGACCGTGGTCTCTGCCGGCTCTTTCTCAAGCTTGAAAGTCTCAACCCGTCAGGCTCGCTGAAGGATCGGCCGGCGCGCGCCATGATCGAGGCAGCCGAATCCGACGGCCGGCTCAAACCTGGCGGCACGATCGTCGAAGCAACCGCCGGCAATACCGGGCTGGGACTCGCGCTCGTTGGTGGACGCAAGGGTTATCGGACGCTTTTGGTCGTTCCCGACAAGATGGCGCGCGAGAAGATATTGCACGCTCAGGCGATGGGCGCCGAGGTGACAATTACCCGCTCCGACGTCGGCAAAGGTCACCCGGATTATTATCAGGATCTGGCCGATGCGATCACTCGTCGCACGCCGGGCGCGTTCTTCATCAACCAGTTCGCCAATCCCGCCAACCCCGGCGCGCACGAAGCCACCACCGGTCCCGAAATGCTGCGCCAATTGGAAGGCGACATCGACGCCGTCGTGGTCGGCGTCGGCTCGGGCGGAATGCTCACCGGGATCGGGCGATTCCTCCACCGAGCTTCGCCAAAAACCGCAATGATCCTCGCCGATCCGGAAGGTTCGATCCTGGCGCCTTATGTCGAGACCGGACGCATGGTCGAAGCCGGCAGCTGGGCGGTTGAAGGCATTGGCGAGGATTTCATCCCGCCGAATGCCGATCTCTCGCTGGTCAGCAATGCCTATTCGGTCGGAGATGCGGAGAGCTTTGCGACCTCGCGCGATCTGTTGCGCCGTGAAGGCATTCTGGCGGGATCCTCTACGGGGACGCTCCTGTCCGCGGCTTTGCGCTATTGCCGCGACCAGAGCGCGCCGAAGCGGGTGGTGACGCTCGCGTGCGATTCGGGCGCCAAATATCTTTCGAAGGTATTCAACCCGAGTTTCCTGGCGCAGGAAGGCTGGACCCATCCGGAACGGCACGGGACGGTTGGCGACGTGGTCGTCAATCGCTACAGCGAAGGTACGGCAATTGTGGTGCGCCCCGACGATAATCTGCGCACTGTGTTCATGCGGATGCGTTCGACCGGCGTATCGCAGCTGCCGGTGATCGATAATGGGGGCAAGGTGGTGGGACTGGTCGATGAGAGCGATGTTCTGGCCGCGCTCATCACGGAGCCCGGCGGGGCGAACAAGGCGTTTCAGCGGAGCGTCAAGGACGTCATGGTCACGCGGCTCGAAACCATTTCGTCCGAGGCTCCGGTCGCCGACCTCGTGCCTTTGTTTCGCAGGGACTACGTCGGCATCGTAATGGAGGGCGACCAGTTTGTTGGCCTGGCGACGCGTCTCGATCTCATCAATTACTTCCGGATTACGCCGACATGACACAGCGGACCAACCTCGATTTCGCGACCCGCTGCGTGCATGCCGGGCAGGAACCCGACCCGACTACCGGCGCGGTCATGATGCCGATCTACACGACGTCGACTTATGTCCAGCAAAGTCCGGGCGTGCACAAGGGCTACGATTATGCCCGCACCAAGAACCCGACACGCATGGCGCTGGAGCGCTGTATCGCCGATCTCGAAGGGGGGAGGAGCGCATTCGCCTTTGCCTCGGGGTTAGCGGCGATCTCCACCACGCTCGATCTCCTCGACCATGGCTCGCACATCATTGCCGTCGACGACCTCTACGGCGGCTCACGTCGGCTGTTTGAACGCGTGCGCCGGCGTTCGGCGGGACACGAGACCACTTATCTCGATCTCAGCGACTGCGGCGCGCTTGAAGACGCGATCCGCCCGAACACGCGCCTGATCTGGGTCGAGACCCCGACCAATCCCATGCTCAAGCTCGTCGATCTTGAAGCAGTCGCAGCCATCGCGAAGCGGCGTGGCATCCTGGTTGCTGCCGACAACACCTTTGCCACGCCCTACGTGCAGCGCCCGCTTGAACACGGCTTCGATCTCGTCGTGCACTCGACGACGAAATATTTGAACGGTCACTCCGACATGATCGGTGGCGTGGCGGTGGTGGGCGATAATGGAGACCTTTGCGATCGCATCACGTTTCTGCAAAATGCGGTGGGGGCGATTCAGGGACCGTTCGATTCATTTCTGGCGCTCCGTGGCCTCAAGACGCTGGCGCTGCGCGTGGAGCGGCACTGCGCCTCGGCATTGAAGATCGCCCATTGGCTCGAGCGCCATCGCAAGGTGCGGCGGGTGCATTATCCGGGGCTGCCGAGCCATCCCCAGCACGCGCTGGCGAAACGGCAGATGCGGGCATTCGGCGGGGTTATTTCGGCCGAACTCGCAGGCAGCATCGGCGACGCCAAGCGATTCCTGGAGCGCTGCCGGCTGTTCGCGCTGGCCGAAAGCCTTGGCGGGGTCGAGAGCCTCATCGAGCATCCGGCCCTGATGACGCACGGTTCGGTCCCGCCAGACGTCCGGGCGGCACTCGGGATCGGAGATACGCTTGTTCGACTCTCGGTCGGAATCGAAGACACGGACGACCTCATCGCCGACCTCGCAGCGGCGCTGGGTTGAGCAAGGCGAGAGTCGAATGCGCACCCAGGTCGGTATCATCGGGGCGGGCCCGGCCGGATTGATGCTTTCGCATCTCCTGCATCTGGAGGGGATCGAGTCGATCATTATCGAAAATCGCAGTCGGTCCTACATCGAGAGCCGTATCCGCGCCGGCCTGATGGAGCAGTGGGCGCGCGATCTCCTGGTCGAGACCGGCGTCGGCGGGCGCCTGCTGCGCGAGGGGCTCTCTCACAACGGTATTCATCTGTGTTTCAACGGCGGGCTGCACTACATCAATTTTCGCGCGCTCGTAGGCAAGGGCGTCACCATCTACGGCCAGCAGGAGATCGTGAAGGATATCGTCGCTCGCCGGCTCGCCGACGGAGGACAGATTCTGTTCGAGGTCGACGACGTGAGCGTCCATGATTTCGAGGGAGAAAAGCCGAAGATCAGGTTTCGCACCGGCGCGGGAATGGATGAGATCGACTGCGATTTCATCGGCGGTTGCGACGGGTTTCACGGTATTTGCCGGCCCAGCATCGGGGCGCACAAGCTTTCAACCTACGATCGCGAATATCCGTTCGGCTGGCTCGGCATTCTGTCGCAATCGCCGCCGCCCGACGATGAATTGATTTATTGCTATCATGATCGCGGCTTCGCGCTCTTCACGATGCGCTCGCCGAACCTCGCGCGCCTTTACGTTCAGTGCGCACCCGATGACGATGTGGAGAACTGGCCGGACGAGCGGATTTGGGAGGAACTGCACGCGCGCCTTGCCAGCACGCGGGATCTGGTCGAGGGCCGGATGCTGCAGAAAGGCGTAACCGCCATGCGAAGCTTCGTGGCTGAGCCGATGCGCCATGGCCGGCTGTTTCTCGCCGGCGATGCCGCCCATATTGTGCCGCCGACCGGAGCCAAGGGGATGAACCTCGCTCTCGCGGATGTGGTTGTGCTCTCGCGGGCGCTGACCGAATTCTATCAAACCGGCCGCAGCGAGGCGCTCGACCGCTATTCAGCAACGTGCCTGCGGCGCGTCTGGAAAGCGCAGCGGTTTTCCTGGTGGATGACCCAGATGCTCCACCTCTCGCCGACCCACAACGCCTTCGACCGCAAGCGCCAGCTGGCCGAGCTCGATTACGTGGTTACGTCGGAGGCGGCCGCGCGCTCTCTCGCCGAGAACTACGCCGGCCTGCCGTTGGATCTTTAATTGCAAAATGACGTGATCCGTAGGGTGGGCAAAATCGCCTGTTCAGCACGATCGACGTGCACCAACGCGCATGCGATTTTGCCCACGCGGTGCGCCGCTCGAGGTTCGACCGCGTGGGCAAAGGCGTGCGAGGGCTGCGCGCCATATCAAGACGCTTTGAATCGCCTTTGCCCACCCTACCAAGCAGCGCAATTAGGTCTTCAGCACGCGGCGCATCGGCTGGCCTAGCGCCAGGATTATCAAGCCGGCTAGTGCGGCGATGCCGGCGATCATCAGGAAGAACTCCGCCTTGTTCATCGTGCTCCAGAAGCTGCCGAGCCAGCCTGCCATAAGATTGCCGATGAAGCTCGTGCCGAGCCACACGCCCATCATCATTGAGATCACCTGCACCGGCGCAACCTTGGATACCAGCGAAAGTCCAACCGGGGAGAGATAAAGCTCGCCAATAGTGAGCACGACGAAATAGGCGAACAGCCACAGCCAGCTCGCATCCGGCGCGCCGTTGGACTGCCAGGCGGCCCCTACCATTATCAGATTGGCAAGGGCGAGCCCGAAGCACCCCAACGCCATCTTGGTCACGCTGGAAGGCTCTCTGCCGCGCTTGGCCTGGCGTGCCCACAACGCGACGACGAACGGCGTGAAGGCAAATATCATCAAGGGGTTGAACGCTTGAAACCAAGTGACATCGATGGCGCCATGCCAGAAGCCCAGATCGATTGTCCGGTCGGTATAATCCTCGGCCCACAGCACAATTGTATTGCCCTGCTGCTCGTACGTGGCCCAGAACAACGTATTCGGCAGGAACAAGAGCAGCAGCGCCACGATAGCGCGCCACTCGCTGCTGCTGACTGGGCGCGTCGCCTCGTGAGCGGCTTCGGCGCGATGCAATTCGTCCTGTGGGAGCGCCGAGGATGCGAGCGCGTAGAGATAAATCACGAGCGCGATGGTCATGCCGACCCCGGCGGCACCGAACCCATAATGCCAACCGACCTCTTCGCCGAGGGTGCCGCAGACGAGCGGCGCAAGGAAGGCGCCGACATTGATTCCGACATAGAAGATCGAATAGGCGCGGTCGCGGCGCGGGTCGCCTGGGCGATAGAGTCCGCCCACCTGAGCCGACATGTTGGGTTTGAAGCAGCCATTGCCGAGAATAAGCGCGAGCAGCGCAATCAGAAACAGCGGCTCGAATGCCATCATGAAATGACCGGCCGCCATCAACGCGGCGCCGATGATGATGGTCCGATGCTGACCAAGCAGGCGGTCGGCGATGAGGCCGCCGAAAAACGGCGTGAGATAAACGAAGGCGGTGTAGAATCCATAGATCTGCGACGACAACGGCTGCACGCCGAGCGTGCCGAACATGGATTCGAGGGTGGCCCGCAGCGTCTCGAGCCCGATCACGCCCTCCGAGTGACCAGGCAGCAGAAGGAACCTGGTCATGTAGAGGACGAGGAGCGCACGCATTCCGTAATAGGAGAAGCGCTCCCACATTTCCGTCATGAACAGGAAAGTCAGTCCGCGCGGGTGGCCAAGGAAATCGGACCGGGCGTAGACGCGGCGAGCGGATTGCAAGGCAGTCATTCGCTGTCACCGGCCGATCGCGGCGCGGGCCTTCTGGATGATCGCCTGGGGATAGGAGGCGAAGCCGGCGAGAATCCGTTCAACTTCTTCTCCGGTCGCAATATCGATGTCGAGGTTCATTTTTTCGGCATCGGCAAGGAACTCCGGGTCGCGCAGGGTATCGAGGAAAGCGTAGCGCAACGCCTGCAGCCGGTCCGCCGACAGATTCGGCGAGGCGGCGAGCGGCCGGCCGAGAATGGTCTGCTTGAAATGGAGTTCGAGCACCTTTCGATCGGCGTCGTTGCTCGCGTAATCGAACACGCTTGGAACATGGCCGAACTCTGAGGTGGTCTTCGGTCCCATCTGGATGAAGAGCTTGATCCGGCCTGCTTCGACATCGCTTCGCCACTGGGTCTTGATCGAGGAGACGAACAAACCGCAGGCGCCCTGCACTTCTCCGCGCTGCATGGCGAGGTTGACCTCCTTCTGCCCGTCATAACCGGGGATCACACGTATCTGGGCGCCGAGGACGTTGCGCAGGATCAGCGGATGCTGATAGCTGATCGCAGCGGTCCCAGATGAGCCGAAAATCAGTTTGGGCGCGTCTTGCTTGAGCATCGCCGGAAACGAGGTCGGAACCCCCGGGGCCTGCCATACGCCGCAGAACGAGATGTCCTGGTTCATGCTGCCGATCCAGCCGAATCTCTCGGCCTCGAATTTCGCCTGTTCGTTGCCCATCAGCGGCTCCATGGCGGTCGAAGCAGAGAACATCCCGAGTTCGACGGGGTCCTGGGCGCGAAGGTTATAGATGTGCGTGGCGACGCGCAGCGAACCTGCGCCGGGCATGTTCTTCGCGACCACATTCGGATTACCCGGGATGAACCGGCCATAGTGCCGGGCGAGTGCCCGCCCGTAGGTGTCATATCCGCCGCCGGCTCCATAGCCGATCTGGATGGTGATGGTTTCGCCTTTGAAATCCGCAGGAGCCTGGGCGGACGCGCCTGTGAGCAGCAGCGCGAGCGCTGCCCCGATCAGCCAAGCACAAATATGCGTAAAATCCGGCCAATGTGGCATCAGGTCTCGCCTTTGTTCAAACGGTGAAATCGGTCCTGGCTGCTGCGTTCCGGCATTGGTAATCTCCTCGTTCGAGCGCAGCGCCAGTCCCGGGGAACGGAAGCCGCGCCTTCGGAGGACACACCTATGGCTGCAATTCGATCATGCCGCAACGGCTTGGGCGTCGCGCTCTCGATCGCGGCAGTGCTGGCGATCGGGCTCGATGGCTTGCGGGCGCAAAGCGATCCGGCGGCGAACTACCCGAGCCGGCCGATTCGCATTATCGTGCCGTTTGCCGCCGGCGGCGGCAACGATATTTTCGCGCGCCTGGTCGGGCAAAAGCTCGCAGACGTGCTCAAGGCCACGGTAGTAACCGAGAATCGGCCCGCCGCCGCCGGTCGTCCGGCGGCTCAATACGTGCTGCGCGAGCCCGCGGATGGGTATACCCTTTTCATTGCGGCGAGCGGCGTAATGTCGGTCTCGGCCGCTATCTATCCCGACCTTCCCTATCAGCCGACCAAGAGCTTCATTCCGCTCACGATGGTTGCGAACTTCCCGCTGATCCTGGTGGATCCCATCAGCAATCCGGCGAAGACCGTGGCGGAGCTGGTTGCCTATGCCAAGGCGCATCCGGAGAAATCGAATTACGCCAGCAGCTCTCCCGCCTTCACGATCGCGTCGGAGCTACTCAAGCTCAAGACCGGAATGCCGGGCGTCGCGATCCCCTGGAAGAGCAGCAACGAAATGCTGCTTTGCGTTGCCTCTGAACAATGTCTGTTCACGATCGCGGACGGGCCGCCGACAGTGCCGATGGTCAAGGGCGGTAAAGTGCGGGCACTTGCCGTGACTGGAGCCGAGCGTTCCCCGGAGCTTCCCGACGTGCCGAGCATGGCGGAAGCAGGCTATCCCGAAGTCAACACAAAATTATGGAGCGGTTTCTTTGTAGCCGCCGGGACCCCGCCTGCCATCGCCACGAAACTTGAAACGGCTTTGCGCGCTGCCATCCGCGATCCGCAGGTCTCCGCGCGGCTGCGAGGCATGGCTGTGAATCCCGGCGCCACCTCCTCGAAAGAATTCCGGGCGATGATCGACGCCGATATCAAGTCCTACGAGGACGTGGTCAAGGCGGCGAACCTGAAGTTCGAGGAATAGCTCTCGCGGTTTGCGCCGCGACAGACGAACGAAAAAGCCCCGGGGAACCCCGGGGCTTTCGCAAACAATCGACAGCTCAACCTCACTCAATAGGGCGCGCGCACCACGCCGCCGCCCCAGTTGAACCGCCAGACCAGCTCGCTGCGGATGGTCTGCTCGAATTTCTTGGAGTGGATAAAAAAGTCTACGTCCGCAGTGTTATCAAACAAGACCGGAAGATCGACGCCACTGAACTGCGAGTAGCGGTATTCGGTCTTCCAGAACAAGCCCGGGAACCACTTGAGGCCATATTCATAACCGGTGCCGATGAACCAGCCGTGGTAAGTATGCGAAGGCACGTGCTCGAAAGCGGATTCTCCAAAATCCGCGTAGAAAAGCTCGAAGCTGTTGAAATGCGCTTGCGTGTAGCCGGCCGAAACAAACGCCAGCAGTTGCGGCAACACCAAGTAGCCGAGCCGAGCGCCAACTGCCCAGGCCGATGTCTGCTTCTCGTGACCGAACAAGGGAGTGTCTGAAAGTTCCGGATTGCCCTTGAGGCTTTCGAAGTCCCAATCGCCGAAGGCGCCGATCACCCAATCTCCGGACAACTGGTAATCGCAGCCAACCTGAAGGGTTCCCAACCAGCCGCGGCCGCCGGCCGTCGTGGTCTGACTGGTAAACGGGCCGCTTCCGGGTTGGTCAGGCTGCACAACGGTCACTGCTTCCTCGCTAAAGGTCGAGGTCAGTTCCTGGTTCCACATGCCATAGCCGAAGCCGCCGCCGAGATAGCAACCGGTCCAGGAGTAGACGGGCGCAGGCGGGGGCGGTGCCTTGTAAACCGGTGCAGGCGTTCTGAGATCAGCCGCCATGCCAGGAACGACGCCCACAGCCGCAAGCGCGACTGCTGCGAGCAGAGCTTTCTTCATGAAGGTTCTCCCCCTTGAAACTCAGATCCCGCCGGCCATGAGTGCCCCCACTCGGATTTGGCTGGGCCAGGATGCTCGAATCTTAAGCCACAGAAAACCGGACAACCCCCCAAGGATCAATCTTTATCGACAGCAGCCTGCGCTTTTCCCGTTCTGTGTGTGGAAAATGCAACAGCAAGAAGTAACCGTTTCTGCCGTACCGACCCGGACGTGCGCGGGCGGGCACGGCGCTCCCCATGAAAGGGTGGGACGCTGAACGCGAGTCGCAACCCTCAACTCGTGATGCAACCTGACCGGAACGCGTTCTAACGTTCTGATGCGCCGCCTCAATCCAGCGGTTCGAGCCGCACGATCGAAGCCCGGTGATTATTGCCGACCCAGAAGGTGACCGGCGTCGTCGAGTTATCGACGAAGACACGCCGGATATTGGTCTCCCGGGGCAGCAGGTATTCGACGGCCTTGCCGGTCTTGGTATCGAGCCGCACCACATGGTCGTTGATCATCGAACCGGTCCAGGCCTCGCCGTTTTTGTCGATCGCGACGTCGTAGGGATTGGTCCACGGCGTCGGCAATTCCCATTCCTGGAATTTTTCCGTCCTGGTATCGAACATGCCGATGCGGTTGCCACGGTATTCGCCGAACCAGAGCCGGTCCTGCGAATCCATCATGCCGCGCCGCGGTCCCGAGGGCTTCTTCGGCATTTGATAGAGCGTCACCTTCATGGTGTCGCGATCGACCTTGCCGATGTACTCGGCGGCGATATCGGTGAAATAGACGTTGTTTTTCGAGTCGGGGATCACATCGTAGATGTTGTGGTTCTCGCCGACGCCGGCGGCTTTGAACGGCTGTAACGATTCGATTGTGCCGCTCTTGAGGTCCAACCGGTGGATCGCGGCAAAGCCGTTATTCTGCGTCCACACCTTGCCGTCGATTGACGCCGATTCCGCCCGCACCATGTTGACCTGCGTCTGATCCTTGTTCATCTCGGCAGGCAGGCTCCAGGTCGTGAACTTCTTGTTCGCCAGATCGAACTTGGCGATTCCGCCCTGATACATCATCCCGAGCCATAGATTGCCGTCCTTGTCGGGACGCAAGCCGAGCATGCCGGTCGGCCAGCCCTTCTTCAGGTCGGGCACTGCATATTCGGTGTGCTTGCCGGTCTTGGGATCGATCATCCCGAATGTCTGCTCGCCGAAATTCGAGTAATAGGCATTGCCGTCGGCGCCGACGACGACGTCGTGGGGTTCGATGGTCGGGCGCGGCAGATCGTATTCGGTGTAGATGACCCTGGTGGCGCGGCCCTTCGGGCGCGGCAATGTCTTGAGCTGATAGCTCCAGGTCCGGCCTTCACTGAGATTGATCGAGCTCAGGAACGCGGCTTGGCGCTCGCGGGCCGTGTCCAGAGCAGTCCCGCGCTCCTCGAGCAGCCGCCTCGCGATCCTCCGCTGCGGATGGATCGGCATGCTCTGGTTTGCATAACTGCCCATTCGCGGCAGGATCCCGTGCTGGAACTCGTCCTGGGTGTGGACCGACCTCACGATGCGGTCGAGCGTGTGGCAGCTCACGCAATTGAGGAGCGACATCTTCTGCTGATCGGTTCCCGGAACGCTCATGATCCACTCGCCATTCGAGAGCTGGCGCGCGAGGTTACCGGTCTTGACCAGCTTGAGATCGGCGGAAGCCGGCTGGCCTGCAGTGACTTCGACCGAGCGCGGACCTTGCAGATCGTATCCGACAGCGCGGATTGTGAGTGCGTAGTTGCCGGGGTCGAGCCTCGTGGCGGGGAAGCTGAAATGGCCTCCGTCGTCGCTGACCACGGTCACCGTGATGGTCGAGCCCTCTTTCTTGGCGCTGACCAGCACGCCTTCCATGGCGCCTTCCGCCGCAGAGGTGACGGTGCCGGCGAGTGCGGCGGTCGATTGTGCGCGCAACGAATCCGGCGCGGAGACAACGATTGCAAGCCCCGCAATAATCGAAAGCGACCAAAATCGAGACATCCAATCCTCCATTGGGCCGGTTTCACCGGGCGGTTCTGTTGAAGCGGAGAATAGCCTTTCGCGGTTCGGGTTCAAACGGATTCGGTGCGCTTCTTGTAGCCCGGATTGGAGCTTGCGCTCAAAGCGCAAGCGCAAATCCGGGGCGGGGTGAGGGGTCTCCCGGATTGCGCGATGAGGATGCGGACCGAAGGTTGAGTTCTGTGCTATCGCGCAACCCGGGCTACGAATTGCCCAAAAGCGCCGCGAGAGCGGCCGCGGTGGCTTTGCGCGGCATCCATCCGAGCCGCCGCAATGCCGATGAATCGGCCACCAGCGAACCGGTGAGGGTACGCAGCAGCTCGGGCTCGCCCATGATCTTTCCGGCAAGGCCGAGAAGAAAACGCGGCGCTGTTATGAGGGCTGGCTTGCGCCCCAAGCCCCTGCGCATTGCGACAAGTATTTCTGGGACGGCGAGCGCCTCGGCATCGGCAACGATAAGCGGACGCCGAAGCGGCATTGGATGTGAAAGCACCGTTTCGATCGCATCGACGACATGATCGACGCTGACAAGCGATCTTCGGCCAGTGAGTCCGCCGAGGGGCAGCGGGTAGGGTGAGCGGGCAAGCGTTTCAAGCCGCGCCAGGTTCCCTTTCATTCCGCGCCCATAGACGAGGACGAGGCGGAGCGCGACCCAGTCGATGTCGAGCGCCGCGAGCGCGCGCTCAGCCTCGAGCTTCGATCGCCCATAGGCGTCGGTTGGCTGGGGCTCCATTTCTTCGGTGAGAACTGCCTCTGCCGTAGGTCCCGACTGTGCCCGGATCGATGAGAGAAATACCAAACGGCCGACACGCGCCTGTTGGGCGGCGCGCGCGAGACGTGCGGTCGCTTGCGTATTGAGCACACGATAGTCATCTTCCGGAACGCCGGAGGCGCCGGCCGCGACGGCCGACGAATGTATGACGGCATTGACGCCGGCGAGCGCCGCAGCCATCGCTTTCGGGTTTGCCAAATCGGCGATCATTGCGCTCGGCGCATCCATGGCTTCGCTGCTCGGGCGCCGCAACAGAACCCGTATCTGATAGCCGCGTCGCGGCAACTCCCGAACCAGATGCCGTCCGATGAATCCGGTTGCTCCCGTAACCGCGACCAGAGTCATTTCGTGTCCCTACTGCAACAATGCAAAATGGAACCGTTCAGGAGCGTGGCAGAGGCGTACCACAGTCGAAGTGGTCAGCGATTGTGTCGCAATTCGCAGGAATTGCCCGCCCCGCCGGAACCGTTCGGCTCCGAGAATGTTCCCGTTGAGCTGAACATTCGTTCAGGTGCAGCCTTTCATGGACGCTCTCCTCGTCAAGATTTTCGCCACTGCTCTGAGCTTCAGCCAGGTGGCGACCGCTCCCGACGCGTTGAAGACCCATTTCGATCCGACCACGGACCAGCAGCAGGTGACGGAACTGCTACGCGCCGGCTGCGACCACGTGCGCAAGGCCTTCGATGTCGAATCGATCAATCTCGACGATCTGATTGCCACCGCAATGGAGGATCCCGGCGCGGTCGAGGGAGCCAAACCGGAATTCCGCGGCATCAATCTCGAAGATCTGCAAATTGCGTATCGGCAATTCTGCAAGAACGAGACCGTCGCGAGTTCGCCGGTCGATCTCGGTGAGGTCATCGAATACTACAATCGCGCGCTTGACGATCTGCCCGATGTGTCTCGACTTGCGAACAGGCAGTCGGGGACGAGTGTGGTACTTGACGACAAGGGAAATCGGCTTGCTGAAATCTTCCCCGAAGGCCAGCGACGGGTCTCGATTGCGCTTTCGGACATTCCGGCGCAGGTCCAGAATGCGTTCATTGCGGCCGAGGATAAGCGTTTCTACAAGCATCACGGAGTAGACGACCGCGCCGTGATCCGGGCCTTCGTGGATAACCTCTCGCAATCCGGCCGTCCGCAGGGAGGCTCGACGATTACGCAGCAGGTCGTGAAAAATCTTCTGCTCGGCGACGAGGTGACCTACGAGCGAAAAATGCGCGAGATGGTTCTGGCATCTCGCGTAGAGCATTATTTCACCAAGTCGCAGATACTCGAACTTTATCTCAATTCAATTTTTCTCGGCCGCGGTTCTTGGGGTATCGAGATGGCGGCCCGCAGTTATTTTGGCAAATCGGCGGGCGCGCTCACGTTGAGCGAAGGCGCGCTGCTTGCTGCGCTCGCCAAGGGGCCGGGCTATTTCAATCCCGATACTCATCCGGATCGGGCCAAGGAGCGGCTCGCCTATGTGCTGCGGCGAATGCAGGAAGACGGCGCAATCAGCGCCGACGAGGCCAAGGCGGCCGCGTCGTTGCCGGCGGTCGTTCGCTACGAGCCGCCGCAAATTGGCGGATCCTATTTCACCGATTACGTTGCCCGGCAAATGCGCACCGAGAGCGACCTGAGCGCTTTCCGCACCGGGTCCACCACCGTGCATGCGACGCTCGACCCCGCTCTCCAGCGGGCAGCTGAAATTGCGCTGCAGGAAGGTTTGGCGGACTACGAGCAATCCCAAGATCGCCTCGATTTCCGCGGCCCTGAAGCCAATCTCGCCGCCGAGGTCGAACGGCTCAGTGCGGCGTCGCCGCAGCAATCAACCCCGGCCTGGCAGCAGGCGCTCAACAACGCCCATCTGCCGCTTTCGGACCTGCATTGGGATCCGGCAGTCGTCATCGCCACTGGGGAGGGGCGCCGCGGCGGTTCCGTCCGTGTCGGCCTTGCCGACGGCAGCACAGTGTCGCTTTCCGGGCCGGCCGCGATTTTGCGCAAGCTCGAACCCTATGACGTCGTGCGGGTCCAAGTCAGCGGACGCCGCAAGGGCAGGACGGCACGGGCGCAGTTGCGCGTGCCTCCCGCTGTGCAGGGCGCCGCTGTTGCCATCGAGAACAAGACGGGGCGCATTCTTGCAATGGTCGGCGGCTTTTCCTACGGCGCGAGCCAGCTCAACCGCGTGACTCAGTCGGCGCGGCAGCCGGGCTCGGCGCTCAAACCGCTCACTTACTTGGCTGCGTTGCAAAAAGGGCTCCAGCCAAACACCCTGGTGCGCGATGACGAGATCACTTTCCCGCCGATCAACCGGAGCAAGCGCGAAGAGGGCTATTGGACGCCAAAGAATTACGACGGGAAATCGTGGGGCGTCATAACCCTGCGGGAGGCGCTCGAAAATTCACGAAATCAGGCGACCGCGAGCCTCTTACGCGGCATCGAGAACAAACCCGAACAGAGCCTCGACCGGATTTGCAGCCTCGCCATCGAATTGGAGATCTACAAGGATTGCGTGCATTACTACCCGTTCGTTCTTGGCGCCCAACCGGTGCGGCCGATCGATCTTGCAGCTTTTTTTGCGACTATTGCGAATGAGGGCAAGCGGCCCGCACCCTATGCGATCGAGAGCGTCGAGCAGAACGGAAAGGTCGTTTATCGTCACGAGCCCTCGCTCGTTCCAACCGCCTCCGCCGACGCGGCCTCGTTCTATCAGCTGAAGACTTTGCTTCAGGGGGTGGTGCAGCATGGGACCGCGCATGCCATGAGCGATCTTGCGCCATACGTGGCCGGCAAGACCGGGACCAGCGAGGACGAGAACGATGCCTGGTTCGTTGGTTTCACCAACGATGTGACGGTAGCGGTCTGGGTCGGTTACGACAACGGCGCCGGCAAGCGGCGCACGCTCGGATCGGGCTCTACCGGCGCGCATGTCGCGCTTCCGATCTTCCAGCCGATCATCGAGGCCACGTGGGCGGAAGGACGACCGAAGGAGCCGCTCGCTCCGCCCTCTCCGCAAGCACGCCGCCTGCTCGCCGGGGCGCAGGCGGACCGGCCGCGGCGCCAGCGATCGCGCAGCGGAGTCCTGGTCGAATACCTTCGCAAGGATTCGCGAGGCGAGCCAATCGATGCCCGCAACGCTCTTTTGTCGAGCAGAGCGGAAACACGCGCGGCGCCCACGCGCAGCCGGTCATCCGACCGCGCAGTTTCGCGGTCTAAAGAAACGAAAGAGAGCGGCGGCCGGAGCAGTAGTGATACCGTCGGGCGGAGCTACAGCGACTCCGGTGGACGGAGCTACGGCGAGTCCAGCCGCCGCGGCTATAATGAGACCGTAGGGCGGGGTTTTTTCGGACCGCAGTCAATACCGCCCGGCCAGCCGCCTGGAGGGAGATCAAACCTCCCGCCGCAATGGCGTGATATCTCGCCGCGCTCGGGCGGGGCGACGCCATTCTCGGGAGGCCGATCGTTCCCGAACGGCGGCGGGTTTTTCGGCGCCTTCCCGTTTGGTCGTGATTGATAGGACGATTAGTCTTACTCTGTCACAACCTTCACAACCTTCGTAGGGTGGGCAAAATCGCGTGGCACCGCCTGACAGCGTGGGCAACGGCGCCCGTCGCGATTTTGCCCACGCGGTCGGCATCGGAGAAGGCGCCGTTGCCCACCCTACGACGTTTCTGACGCAGTAATGTTAGAGGTCGTACCGTGGAATGGCAGAGATGTGAAACAAGCACAGACCTCATCCTGAGGAGATCACGCGCAGCTTGCGCGCGTGATCGCCTCCTCAGGACGAGGCCTGTGTTTCAGCTGCGTCGACGTTTCGGAACGTGCTCAGCCTTGCTCCTATGCGTCGTCTCGGAAGAAATCTCCGCGACCCGAATGGGCTGCGAATGCTCGTGCCCCGGAGCCCAGCGTACGTGTACGGCGGCGATCCTCCGAACCAGAGCCTCGTGCTGCGCCAGCCAAGCATTCGTTTGATTCTGCCTCACTGATTGGCTCTGCCTGACGGGGACGCCGCTCTCTGAAACAGGCGCCGTCTCATCCAGGTTCGTGCCTTCGTTTGTTACGACTGTGGCGAAGCTCTCAACACCGCGGCACGGCATTTTCCTGGCGAGAGCGAACGTGTTGTTCTGCGAACTTGACGGCGACCATTGCTCGACAGGATGCCCGGTGATGGTGAGCACGTAATTGCGCGTTTCCTTTGGAAGCGTCGTGCCTTTGGAGAGCCAATCGGTGACGCGCTTGCCTCCCGCGTTGTAGGCCGCTGCTGCCAAGCCCAGATTGCCGAATTCGTGATTGAGATTGGCTAATAGACGAGCCGATGCCGGGAGCGCCTGCGCCGGGTCAAGCGGGTCGTCCAGTCCCACCGCTGCGGCCGTTTTCGGCATGAACTGTGCAATTCCGAGCGCGCCTGCCCGGCTGACCGCATCTGGATGGAACCGGCTTTCTTGCCAGATCAGATTGGAGAAGAAAGCGACAGGTAGGCCATTCGCCTGCGCCGAGGCGACCAGGGCGTCGCAGACGCCATCGGGCCAGTTGGCGGACGCTTTGTCGTCCGCGTCGGATACGTCTGATGTCTCGCCAGGATAGCCAGTGCTCGCAGAATCGCCGGCGCCTGGATCGGCAGCCTCAGCCAGATAGGTGTCGCTATCGGCTTCTTCGTTCCAATCGCTTGCTGAATTGGCTTGCTGCGCGACGGAACCTGATTCCGGTGTATCGTTTCGAATAGGAGAAAATCCGGCAAAGGCCGTTGCGGCGGAAAGAGCAAGGACGAGGAGAGAAATGGCTGGAACTCTAGTCATGCAGATATCCAGATCACCGCCGCGCGGCCGAACCGACCGTCGCCAGTGGTTTCATTTTCGAGTTTGCGAAAACTCCCCGTGCGGGAGCAGAACTCCCCGTGCGGGAGTGGTGCGCTGGTGCGGGGGTAATCGGGTTTTTTTGTGAAGCGAGGAAGGGCCGGGCGGCGCGATGCGGCGCCATGCCGCAGAAAACTCGAACGTTTCCCGGAACAAATTGGCGCAGATCAAAAATTAGCAGCTTCCGTAATCTGGCGTGATCAGGAGCGGGATCGACGCAGGGCATTCCCCTGCGCGCATGCAGGCTTTTTGTTTGCATGCGGGGCCGAAGGTGAGGTTACTGAATTTGCTGGCTTGCGGGCGCCGGCGAGTTCAATCAGATCCGGTCCCACCCGCGCTGCTGAATGCTGTTACCTTTGCGTTTGCTGCTGCGGCTTGAAATAACGCAGGTCCGGCGGCTTCTGATTTTTCTTGGCCGGCATCAGATAGCCATCGGCGCTGAGCATGTAGACATCTTTGCCGATCTGCACATGCGGATTGTCCTCGGCGCAAACGGATTCGCGCCACCAATATGGCTGGCGGGTTTTCGCCTCGCGCCGATAGTTCTTGGTAATTGTCCAAGGATGCGTCAGCGCATCGTCGACGGTCGTGATCTCGTTGTGCAGAATGTTCGCGTTCTTCCTGTCCAGATAGATTCGTTCCTTGATTATGGTGCGGTTGTTCTTGTCCATCGGAATGCCGGTGCTGTCGAAGGTGCGTGGACCTTTGAGCCCGCGGGTCTCGACAATAAGGGTGTCGTAGCGGCCGTCGCCGTCCTCATCGAGCCACTGGCCGATGGAATAGCCGGAAAACATCGGCTCCATCTCGGCCGGCCACGTGCGCCCATCGGTGTAGATGCGCCGGGAATCGTGCACATGCTCGATGAGCATGTGGACCATGTCCGGCGTAATGACGATCTGCATCGGTTCGTAGACGTTCATCTGCCGCGGCATGCCCGGCGCGAGGCACAGCACGGTCGGAGTATCGCCATGGCCGCCTTCCTCCTGGTCGCGCAGATTGGCCTCGAAAATCGTCCGGTATTCTGCCGTGAGCGGCGCGGGAGCGGGCCATTTGTTGCCGCCGGTGCCATGCCACACTCCGCTCCAATCCGGGTATTTGCTTTCGTCAAAAGCACGCGCCCGGAATGTGAGCGCGGCAAGCGCAGCTACGAGGACAATCGCAGCGATCGAGTTTCGGTAGTTCATGCTGGTCTCCCGGTTCCGACGCTTGTATCTCCTTCATCCGAGTAGATCGACCTGGAAGTCGGCGCGCTGCATCACGGCTTGCCGCGCCTCCTGCGCGAGCCGCATTACCCGCTCGAGATCGATGCCGACCAGATTGCCGCGCCACTTTCTCACCTTTCCGGCGATGAAAACTGCATCGACGTGGCTCGGATTCATGCGATTGACGACCATGCTCGCCGCATTGTTCATCGGCCACACATCCGGGCGGTCGGCGCGCAGCATCACGATGTCAGCGTCCTTGCCGGGCGCGAGCGAGCCGATCTTGCTGTCGAGTAGCGCGCAGCGCGCGCCGTCGATCGTCGCGAACGCGAGCACTTCGCGACAGGTGAGGAGGGGCGGCAGATTCGGTTCGTTTCTTCGCATGCGTTGCTGCACCATCAGACGCTGCAGGTCGAAGGCGGTGCGCATGATGGCGAACATGTCCTGCCCGACGGTGGTGCCGTGGTCGGAGCTCAAGCTCGGGCGGACGCCGTGGTCGAGCGCGTCCTGGATCGCCGGCATACCGTGGCCCATCGCCATTTCCAGCGGCGGCGCGCACGAGATGTGGCCGCCGGTTGCCTTGATCATCCGCCACGCCTCATCGCTGAGGTGAGTGCAGTGAATGAACTCGTCGCCCTCGCGCAGCAGTCCGGCACGCGCCAGCGCAAGCCCCGGCGCCGGATTGACGCGATAATGCATGACCGCCTGAACCCCGGCGTCGCGCGCGGCCATCAGCACTTCCGGCTTGAGATCTGCGCCGAGGGCGAGGGTGAGCAGCTGGTCCTTGGAGTTGAAATAGGTGCGCTGGAGGCGCTTGAGGTCCTGTGGATATTGGGTGCGCGGCCCCGCGCCTCTTGAGAAAGCGAAGACGGCGCGGATGCCGGCATCCTTGAGTGCCTGGATGCAGGCGTCAGTGTGTTCGGGCGTGTGGTTGATCTGGGAAATATCGACAATGGTCGTCGTCCCCATGTCGATAAAGCCGATCGCGGTGATCAGCACCCCGGCATAGACGTCCGCCGGCTGGTAATGCAGCGTGAGGTTATTCTGGACGTCGCGGTTGTAGTCTGGATCGACTCGGCCGTCGGGCAGCATGCTGCGCAGCAGACCCTGATACGAATGACTGTGCGTATCGACGAAACCGGGGATGAGCACGCGATTGCTCGCGTCGACGACCGCCATGTCGTCGGCCGCCGCGATGCCGGGCCGCACCTCGCGAATTTTTCCGTCCTCGATCAGAACGTCGCCCAGAAGGTTATGCCCCTCGACGGTGAGGATCACGCCCGCTTTGATGAGGATGCGGCGCCGGCTTTGCAGCCGCGCAAGCTCGGGATCGGCCGCGTTCTGCGCCGCCGCGCTTTCGGGCGCAAATTCGGCGGCGGCTGCGCCGGCGACGAGCCCGGCACCCGCCGCGAGCAGCGAGCGGCGTGACGGCCGCTGGCCAGCGGTCGGAGTTGGGGTCGCCGAAGTTTCGTTGCACGGGTCGCGCATGTTCGTTCCTCCTCATCAGACCGCTTGTTTGCGTCGGGGTCCTTGGCTAGCCTTCCTGCACATTAGTCGTAGGGTGGGTAAAGGCGCAACGCGCTTTAGCGCGAGCGCCGTGCCCACGCGCGTGGGCACGGCGCCTCGTGCGGGTGGACCGCGCCTTTGCCTACACTGCGTTCGCTACTAACCCGTCGATAGGAGGCTCGCGCATGGCCGAAGTCAGCATCACGGTGAATGGACGCATGTGGCCGGTTGCCGCAGCGCCGGATACGCCGTTGCTCTATGTCCTGACTAACGAGCTTGAGTTGCACGGTCCGCGCTTCGGATGCGGGCTCGCGCAGTGCGGTTCGTGTTCCGTCCTGGCGGACGGTGTTGAAATCCGCTCCTGCGTGACCCCGGTTGAAGCCGTCGCCGGCAAGGCGATCACCACGCTGGAGGGGCTGCCTGCGCTCTATGCGGCGCAGAAAGGACTTGCGCAACCGCCCGAGCTTCATCCGCTGCAGCAGGCGTTCATCGACGTTCAGGCATTGCACTGCGGCTATTGCTTCAACGGCATGACTATCAAAGGCGCCGAGTTGCTCGCCGGCAATGCCAAGCCGAGCGATGCAGAGATTCGCGTGCACATGAATGGCCATCTCTGCCGCTGCGGCACCTATCCGCGCATCATGCAGGCGATCAAGCTCGCATCCACCAGAATTGCGGGAGAGACGCGATGACGATGCAAACCGAACAGCCGTTCTCGGATCTCGCTTTCTCGCGCCGTGACCTGCTCAAGGGCGGCGGCGCGCTCATCGTCGGCTTCTCGCTGACCGGAGCGCCGGAAACGGCTCTCGCCGCGCGCGGCGATGCGGCGGGCCCTCCCGATCCGCGAGCAATCGACACATGGATCGCGGTGCATGCCGACAATAGCGCGACGATCTATTTCGGCAAATGCGAGCTGGGTCAGGGCAACACCACCGGACTGTTGCAGATCGCAGGCGAAGAGCTCGACCTCGACATGAGCCAGCTCAAGGCGGTGCGGCTCGACACCAATGTGACGCCCGACCAGGGCGCCACCAGCTCCAGCTCATCGATTCACCGCGGCGGCCCGCAACTGCGCGCGGCCGCTGCCGAAGCGCGCCAGGCGCTGCTTGGCCTCGCCGCGACACGGCTCGGCGTGCAGATGGGAAGCCTGACGGTTTCCAAGGGCGTGGTTTCGGTCGACGGCGAGGACGGTCCGCGTCGGGTCACCTACGGCGAACTCATCGGCGACAAGCCGTTCAAGATCAAATTCACCGGCACGGCGCCGCAGAAGCCGATCAGCCATTACAAGCTCGTCGGCACCAGCGTCCCGCGCGTCGATATCCCGGGCAAGGTGGCCGGCAAATACGTCCACATGCAGCACGTGCGGGTGGCCAACATGCTGCATGGGCGCGTCGTCCTGCCGCGCGGCCAGCGCGCTTTCGGCTCGGGTGCAAAACCCATCGCCGTTGACGAGAGTTCGATCAGCCACATCCCCGGCGCGCGGGTGGTGCGCAAGGGCGATTTCATCGGCGTTGTCGCGCCGCGCGAATGGGATGCGGTCAAGGCCGCCCAGGCCCTCAACGTCACCTGGCAACCGGGTCCGGAGCTTCCGGGCAGTGCCGATCTCTACGCCAAGATGCGCGCCGAGAAGACCACCGACACCGTAATCGCCGACTGGGGCGACCTCACGCACGGTTTTGCGCAGGCCGCCCATGTGCGGTCGTCGAGCTATTTCTGTCCCTATCAGGGGCACCTGCCGTTTGCTCCGAACTGCGCGATTGCGAATGTCGGGCCGAACGGCGCGCTGGTCATGTCATCAACGCAGGACGTCTACAACGCTCGCAAAATGCTGGCGACCGTGCTCGGCCTGCCGGCCGAGAAGGTGCGGGTGCAGTATTACGAAGGCTCCGGCACGTTCGGGCGCAGCTGTTACGAGGACGCCGGCCAGGCAGCAGCAATCATGTCGCAGGCAATCGGCCAGCCGGTGCGCGTCCAGTACATGCGCTGGGACGAGCACGGCTGGGACAATTACGGCCCCGCGCACCTTGCCGAAGTGCGCGCCGGCGTCGATGCGCAAGGTAAGCTCGTCGCCTACGAGTACCAGGGCTGGCAGCACGGCTGGACTGTCACGTCCACGGTCGAGGACATTGCGCTGCAGAAGCCCGGCATCGAGCGCGCGGGCGGCTCGGCCTCGATCACGGTCAACCCGATGAGCACCGGCTCAATGTACGCGGTTGCGAACCGCAAGGTCATCAGCCACGCCGTGCCGATGGTCGGTTACCTGCGCGGCGCTGCGCTCCGCTCGCCTCTTGATCTCTCCTTCGCGTTCGCGTCCGAGCAGACCATCGATGAGCTTGCTTACGCGCTGAAGATGGATCCGCTCGAATTCCGGCGGAGAAACATCGGCGACAAGCGCTGGCTCGGTGTGCTTGATGCGGCGGCGGAAGCCGCCAAGTGGGAGCCGCGGGTGATGGCTTCATCGCTGTCCGATGCGGAAGTGGTCACCGGGCGCGGCATCGGGCTTGGTACGCATCACGTCTCCTATGGTGCCGCGGTCGCCGAGATCGAAGTCAACCAGCGCACCGGCGTCATCGTCGCCAAGCGGCTTTATGGCGCGCTCGACTGCGGGCTCGCCGTCAATCCCGGGCTGGTCGCCAATCAGATCACCGGCCAGATGGTCCAATCCACCAGCCGCGTCCTCAAGGAGGAGGTCACTTTCGACCACAGCCACGTCACCAGCGTCGACTGGGTCTCCTATCCGATCCTGCGCTTTGCCGAGCACCCCGAAGTGACGCCCGTCGTGGTGCAGCGGGCGGATTACCAGTCGACCGGTGCTGGCGAGGAGGTGATGGGCGCGACCGCGGCCGCAATCGCCAACGCGTTCTTCGACGCGACCGGCGCGCGTCTGCGCCAGTACCCGATGACGCCCGACCGCGTGCGCGCCGCCCTTGCGGCGCGGACGTGAGAAGATTCCTGGCACTCTGATCGTAGCCCGGATTGCCGATCGCGTTTCCAGCTGCTTCTGCGCGTATCTGTGCCGAGTGCGATCGCGCAATCCGGGTTGCCGGGGAGGGTCCCCGGTTCCCGGAGTGGGCTTGCGCTCTGGCAAGATCGGGGGGTGCGCGCACTCGCAGGCGCAAGCCCAATCCGGGCTACACTGGAAAACTCTGCGGCGTTGCTTTAATCTCCTCTATGCCCGGGTTAGCACGTGGGCAAAGAGCGGAGTACAGAGCGAAAGCTCCGCCGCGCTGCCCTATGATGCGCCTCTGACTTGTGCGGCCCGGGCACCGAAGCTGTATGTCGTAGGGTGGGCAAAAATCGCTCCTGTAGCTGCGCCGGATCGCGGCGCCTCTCGAGGCGATTTTTACCCACTTTACGGTCGCTCGGCCCGGTCTGAAGACTTCAAGCCCAATACCAAAGCACGATTGCCTTGATGCCGGTGCGCGACCGAAGTGATTGAGCCACAAGCGATTCCCTGTTGGGCGACGTCCTTTCGCCGCGAGGGTAGCAATACACCCGGACGATTTACGACCCGCAAAGCTCCGCGCAGGATGGCCGCGCATCGAAGGAAAGTGAGATCGCTCCTCGATGCCGAATGCAGCGGAGGCGGTCATGGCACAATCCAAGAAATCAATAGCCCTGGCAGGACACCGCGACGCCGGGCTGCTCGGTGAGTTTGCCGACCTATTCGCGACGCTCAAGCACATGTTTGACGGCTATCACCCCGAGCGACATTACATGCGCGGCCCGGGTCCGGCCTGGCACGCCAAGCACGCAGCGGCCGTTTCGTAGGCGAGTTAGTCTTACTGCGTCAGAAACTTCTGTAGGGTGGCATAGGCGCGGTCCACGAGCCTGAGCCGCGCCACGCATAAACGAGCGCCGTGCCCACGCGCGAACGTCCGCGTGGGCACGGCGCACGCGCTGAAGCGCGTTGCGCCTTTGCCCACCCTACGCAGCTTATGACGCAGTAAGGGTTAGTCCACCATTCGATCGAGTTTGTCCGCCGGTGTTTGTAATTGATGCACAACGGTGCCGCCACCTCTCCCCTTCGGGGAGGTGGAGCGCGCCGCACACGGGTCGGCATGCTCAACGCACGATGAAACCTGATTGGAACATGCGCTAACTACCTCGCCCTACACGTCGAGCATCTCCTCATCGGCGAATTCGGCTCGCTCCTGAATGAACTCGAAGCGCGCCTCGGCCTTGGTACCCATCAGCCGCTCGACCGATTTTTCGGTATCCTTGCGATCGTCGGTGACCAGCTTGACCCGCAGCAGCGCCCGCTTCTTCGGGTCCATGGTGGTTTCCTTGAGTTGGGCCGCCATCATCTCGCCCAGGCCCTTGAAGCGACTGACCTCGACCTTGGCGTTGGGGTGGAATTCCTTCCTGAGGATTTGATCCTTGTGGGCGTCGTCGCGCGCGTAGAAAATTCTGCCGCCGTGGGAGAGCCGATAGAGCGGCGGTACCGCGAGATAAAGGTGATTGTTCTCGATCAGCTTCGGCATCTGCCGGTAAAAGAAGGTGATCAGGAGGGAAGCGATGTGCGCGCCGTCGACGTCGGCGTCGGTCATCACGATCACCTTCTCGTAGCGCAGGTCCTCATCGCGATAGTGCACGCCGCTGCCGCAGCCGAGCGCCTGACAGAGGTCCGCGAGCTGCTGGTTCTGCGCGAGCTTGTCGCGGCCGGCTGAGGCGACGTTGAGAATCTTGCCGCGCAGCGGCAAGATCGCCTGCGAGGCGCGGTCGCGCGCCTGTTTCGCCGAGCCGCCGGCTGAATCGCCTTCGACAATAAAGATTTCCGAACCCTGCGCGGCGGTATTTGTGCAGTCGGCGAGCTTGCCGGGCAGGCGAAGCTTTCGCACCGCGCTTTTGCGCGCAATCTCCTTCTCCTGGCGGCGGCGGATGCGTTCGTCGGCGCGCTCGACCACGAAATCGAGAAGCTTGTTGGCGGCGAGCGGGTTGCCGGCGAGCCAGTGGTCGAAGGGGTCCTTGATGGCGTTCTCGACGATCCGGGTGGCTTCCGCGGTCGCCAGGCGATCTTTGGTCTGGCCCTGGAATTCCGGCTCGCGAATGAACACCGAGAGCATGGCGCTCCCTCCGGTCATTACGTCTTCGCTGGTAATTGGCCCGGCGCGCTTGCCTTGCCCGACCCGCTCGGCATGATCTTTCAACCCGCGCAGCAATGCGCTGCGCAGCCCCGACTCGTGGGTGCCGCCATCGGGCGTCGGGATGGTATTGCAATAGGAGGATAGAAAACCGTCGCCGTCCGCCGTCCAGGCAACCGCCCATTCGGCTGCGCCGTGGCTGCCAGTCTTTCCGGAACTGCCGGTGAAAATGTCGGGATGAACCAGCGTCGAGCCGTTGATGGCGTCGCTGAGGTAATCCTTGAGACCCTCGGCGAAGTGGAAGGTCGCCTTCTCCGGTACCCCTTCGATGCCGTGCAGCAACTCCTTGGCGCACGACCAACGGATCTCCACCCCGCCGAACAGGTAAGCCTTCGAGCGCGACATTTTGAAAATGCGCTCGGGCTTGAAATGCGCTTTCGGTCCGAAAATCTGCGGGTCCGGACGGAACCGCACTCTGGTGCCGCGGCGGTTGGGCGCGCGGCCGACCTTTTCGAGTTTTCCCCTGGGGTTGCCGCGCTCGAACGCCATCCGATAGAGCGTCTGTTCGCGGGCGACCTCGACTTCGAGGCGCTCGGAGAGCGCGTTGGTGACCGAGACCCCGACGCCGTGCAATCCGCCCGACGTGGCGTAGACCTCGGAATCGAATTTGCCGCCGGCGTGCAGCGTGCACATGATCACTTCGAGGGCGGATTTGTTCTTGAATTTGGGATGCGGATCGACCGGGATGCCGCGCCCGTTGTCGGTGACGCTCACGAAGCCATCGGCCTCCATCTCCACCTCGATCCAGGTGGCGTGCCCGTTGATCGCTTCGTCCATGGCGTTGTCGATCGCTTCCGCGAAGAGGTGATGGAGCGCCTTTTCGTCGGTGCCGCCGATATACATGCCCGGCCGCCGGCGCACCGGCTCGAGCCCTTCGAGCACTTCGATATGCCGCGCCGTGTAACCGCCGTCGGCTGTGGGGGCGCGCGCGGGCTTGATCGTATTTTTGGCCGCGGCGGCCGTGCGGCCGGCGGAGGGCGCGTCGAAGAGGTCGCCGCTCTGGGCAGCCGGTTTGGTGGCAGTTCTCTGGGCAGTTCTGGCCATGCTGGGTCGTTTTGGGTTGGGAGGGGGCGAATCGGGGTTGCTTTGCAAATATGCCACGGTCGTAAAGCAACCGTGATGCGTCCCAAATCGTTGTGATCGCAATGTGGTGATTGCGACGGTTCGGCGCGACCGCCTGCTCAAAATCCCGTCAACGCGCGCCAATTGCAAGTCGCGCCACGATATATGCCAAATCTGCCGTTACTGTTTGCGCGGCAGCGTAGAGGAGCCTCCCCCATGTTCAATTTCCGCAATCTGCTGAACCGAGTGCCGCCAACGGCACAGCTGACTCCCGCTTTCGACTTCACGCGCATGCTCAACTGGAAAATCCTGCGCGGAAGCCATGAATTTCCCGGGCCGGACGGCGGTACCTGCATCAACGAGGCTGCGATCGTCGCCGCCGGATACCCGTACCGGCCGGTACGGCGCATCGATGACTGCCCGGCCTCGTTCTCTCGCCCGCTCGCGCTTTACGCGATGTGCCTCAACGAGATCGTGCTCAGCGACGATCTCCGTCAGGAGCTTTTGCTTCCCTTCGTGGCGCGCCTTGCCGGCTCCGCCGACTCGCTCGAAGTCGAAATGGCGCGCGTGGGACTCATCATCCAGCGGACCGTTGCCACGATCCTGCCGGAAGCGCTGGAGCGCGCCGGCTGCGATCGCGATGCGCGCCGCTGCCGCGCCGCCGTGACCATCAGGGATGCAGTCGCCGCGGTGAAGCAGCTCTCCGGCCGCAATTGGCATGCGCGCGGCCCGCACCTCATCGGGCTGATCAATTCGATCAGCATGGCGGTCGAGGATCATCTCGCCTACCGCGCTGTCGATGCCGCCCAATATGCGGGCACTGCCATCGCCGATGTCGCCGAACTCGTCGGTGCGGCCTCCGGCGCCGATGCAGCGCAGCGCGTCGAGACGATCTATCGCCGCGCGGCCGGCCTCCTCGACGAGGCGTTGCGGATCGGCAACCGGGCCGAGCCCATTGCGCCTGAAATGGTGGCAAGCCGCATGCAGCGCGTCAGGCAAGCGGCGCCGGAGCCGCACGCCGCGTGATGCGGCCGGCAAGGAGGCGTAAAGCCCGCGCCGTTGGCGCGGGCTTTTTGCGCAGGACCCTCATGCTTCGATCGCGCTGCGTTGCGGCGCGGGACATTCTAAGTCTAAGCGACGTTATGGCGCGAACTCGATTACATCGAGCCCGCATACCTTGTCGGTCACGAAGAGCAGCCCGCGCTCGTCCTTGGCCACGTCGTTCGTCCAGGGCGTGGCTTTTCCCGTCGTCGGCTGCGGGATGAAATAGCCCCGTTCCTTCGGACTCGTCGGATCGCTGATGTCGATCATCCGAAGCCCGGCCGCAAACCACGTAACATAGAGCATGCAATCGCGATCGACGATTTCGCGCAGCTGATGGGTGCCGAAGCGGATCGAATTGCCGTGATAGGGCTGCGCAGATTCGTCGAGTGCAAACGTGCAGAGGATGCGGGGCCGCGTTGGGTCGGTGACATCCCAGGTTCGCAGCGGTGCGTGCGGCTTGCCGACATCGATGCCGCGATCGGGCCGCTCCTCCTCCGTTGACACGGCCACGCTCCGCCCTGCAATCGGAAACGGCACTTTCAGAAAGGTATGCGTTGGCTCCGGATGCGGCGGATCGTATTCGTAGCGGGCGAGCGTCCGAGGGGCGGCGATATTCGACACGTCGATGATGGAGACGCCGGAAAACCAGCAGCCGGCGTACATTTCGTTGCCGCAGCGCATGGCGTGGTGGAGCGAATGATCCCGTCCGCGAAGATGTGGCTCTTCTCCGGCGGCCACGTTCTGGCCCGGCATCCACCAGCGCGACACGTCGAGCGGGCGGGACGGATTTCTAATGTCGTAGATGGACAAGATATTTCCGACAAATCCATCCATTTCCGTCGAAATATACGCGTAGCTCTCGTCCATATCGAAACGGTGGACCCCGCGTGCATGCGTGCGCACGAAGGTGATCAACTTCGGGTCGGCCTTGTCGCTCACGTCGTAAATGCGGAAGCCGCCGTCGGGATAGGTGAGGCGATCCCCTTTGCCCGGCTCGATCTCGGAGTTCACGACCATGATGTCGCCGATGACGCGCACCTTGTGGGAATGCGACATCGGGTGCGATGTCATCAGCCGACTGACGACCGTCGGCCGCCGCGGATCGGAAATATCGAGAATGGTGGTGCCGTCGGGGCCATGCTGATGTCCGACATAGGCAAACGCGCCCTGGATCACGATCTGGCCGCCGCCGGGTAACTCCGTGCGGCCAAGATGCCGAACGTTACCGGATTGATAGACTGGGCCACGAGGCTGCTGATGCGCAGCCGGCGAGCTTTGAAGCAAATTCACCTCCAGCGTCAGACGATAGTAAGGGGGATGCCAGGTTCGGGGCTCTGAATGCTGCGACGAGGCACTTTCGTCAAGCTCGTTGACCGGAACTCATCGGGTTCAGCTCGACGGAGTTCCGACGAATGGTTGGCACGCAGCACAGTTTCCGATTAGATTAAATCGCGTCCAGAGCCGCGATTTAGGGCATCTTCGGCGCGCGACGGTTCGGACCAATGAGCAAGGAACGGCTCGAGGCTTTCACCGACGGCGTGGTGGCCATTATCATCACCATCATGGTCCTCGAAATGAGGGTGCCGCAAGGCTCCGATATTGCGGCGCTTCAAGCGGACCTGCCGATCTTTCTCGCCTATGTGCTCAGCTACGTTAATATCGGCATCTTCTGGAACAACCATCATCATATGCTCCACGCCACCGAGCGGATCGACGGCAGAGTGCTTTGGGCAAATTTGTTCCTGCTGTTCTGGCTCTCGCTCGTCCCTTTCGTCATCCGCTGGATCGACGAGACCGGATTTAGGCCGCTGCCGGTGGCTGCTTATGGCATCGTCCTTGCAATGGCGGCAATTGGCTACACGCTGCTCCAGTCAGCAATCATCGCCCGCAACGGCCGAACCTCCGCCTTGGCGATGGCCGTCGGCAGCGACTTGAAAGGCAAGTTGTCTTTGGGCATGTACATCGCCGCGGTGCCGCTTGCTTTCGTCACCGAATGGATTGCTATCGCAATCTATATTGCAGTCGCGCTCATGTGGCTCGTACCCGATCGGCGCATCGAATCGACCTCGAAATGAACAAGGCTGCCTGGAACATTCATACCTGCTGGCCGCGCCAGAGAGTAAAGATCATGGCGCATGAGGATTTTCGGGCATTGCAGAAAATCCGCGGCTTCATGTCGTGAAACTCGATACCGACCTTCTCATCATCGGCGCGGGCCCGTTCGGTCTGTCGATGGCGGCTTACGCCGCGCATCGGCAATTGGACTATCGCTTGATCGGCAAGCCGATGGAGTTCTGGAAGTCGAACATGCCGGCGGGAATGTATCTTCGGTCAGCGTGCGATTGGCACCTCGACCCGCTCGGCATAGATACGATTGAGAGCTTCCTGAAAACCCAAAGTCTCGCCGTCGCTGAGGTCGAGCCGCTGTCGCTCGAATTCTATCTCGGTTATGTGCGCTGGTTTGCGCAGCGCAAAGGACTTGAGCCGCTGCCCTTGACTCTTCGCAAGCTCGACTATTCGGCGCAGGCAGCAACCTTCGAGGCCGTCACCAACGATGAGCGGGTCATCACCGCCAAGAACGTCGTGATTGCGGTCGGGTTCAAATATTTCAAACATTTGCCCGCAGAGCTGGCGCAACGCGTCCCTCCGGGGCGCCTTTCGCACACCTGCGACCTGGTCGATTTCGCCCCGCTGTGCGGCCGACACTGTCTGGTCGTCGGTGGCCGGCAGAGCGCGTTTGAATGGGCGGCTCTGATCCATGAGGCCGGCGCTGCTGCGGTTCATGTCAGTCATCGGCATGATTCGCCGCAGTTCAAGCCTTCGGACTGGTCTTGGGTTGGCCCATTGGTGGACAGGACTGCCGAAGACGCAACATGGTTTCGCAAGCTTTCTGCGGCGGGGCAGGAGAAAATTCGCCAGCGGCTGTGGGCCGAGGGCCGGTTGAAAGTCGAACCGTGGCTCGAAGCGCGAATTCGCAACAACGCTGTGACGCTGTGGCCGCGCACACAGCTCGTGAGCTGTATCGAGCGGTCCGATGGCGCCCTGGCTGCCGTCCTCGACAATGGTGAAACCTTCATCGTGGATGAGGTAGTCGCCGCTACCGGCTACAAAGTACAAATCGAGCGAGTTCCATTTCTTGCGGCCGGGAATGTTTTGCAGCAATTGACGGCGCGAAACGGCTTTCCGGAATTGGACGATCATTTCCAGACAAATATTCCGGGCCTCCATATGACAAGCATGCCGGCGGTCCAGGATTTTGGACCGTTCTGGGCTTTCACGATCGCCGCGCCGGTTTCAGCGCAGATTATCGGCAGACGGCTTTTGCGGAATTAAGGCACGGTGGGGCGACGAGCTTCGGGCGCCTCTTCTCCTTCAACTTGGCCGCAACAGGCTCTGGTCCGCTCATTCGAACGACGTAATGGCCGCCAGCGCCGGCTGTTGCCGTGCGGGCCATTCGACAACGTCCAGTTTGACCTTCTCGACGCCCCGCCCGACAAGTCCCAGCTTCTCGGCGGCCGAATGGGACAGGTCAACAATTCGGCCGTGAACGAACGGGCCGCGGTCGTTGATCCGGACCGTAACGGATTGCCCGGTGGACAAGCTGGTTACGCGGACCCGCGTTCCGAACGGCAGCGTTCGGTGAGCGGCGGTCAATTCGTGCTCATTGACGGTTTCGCCGGTCGCGGTCCGTGACCCGGAACCGTAATAACTCGCAAGTCCATAGAACGTCTCATGTGGCTCGACCGCATCGTTGCTGATGCTGAGTCGGGCGCGCGATTTGTGCCAGATCGGCATATCGCTGCTGGGCGCAAAAAATAATGCGGCCTCATCGGGATCCGGGAGGAGCTGTCCGCTACTCGTCAGCAAAGCAAGCTTCACGGAAGGTGCAGGCCGCTTGGCGACGGTGGTATGGTTTCCAGATATTGCGGGATTGTCGAATCCAACAAACGATCGAACGGAAGCTGCAACGGTCCCAGCGGTTAAAAACGCTGCGACGTACAGAAAAATTATTCGAGCACTCGCGGACGAGGCCCCGCGCATCGTTCGCCCCCCAAATCTGCCTGTCCATGGGGCAGGCAAACCGTGGCCCCAGCACGACTAGGGGTGAGTAAGGTTAATTTTTTGTTTTGGTGTGCTTATTTGGCCACAGCAGGCCGTAGGGCGGATTAGCATTACTGCGTCAGGAACATTGTAGGGTGGGCAACGGCGCCTTCTCCAATGCCGACCGCGTGGGCAAAATCGCGCCGAGCGGGTAAAGAAGACGATCGGCCGGCGCGCCTTACCTGCCCTACGAAACAGGGGGCGCGGTGGTACCCCGCGGTCGCCATCGGAACTCTCCCAGCCTCCCCTCGACTCTGCCATGATCGCGTGCCAACAACCCGGCCATGCGAAAGTGGCTTCAATCTCCAGTGGTTACGCTGCTGCTCCTGGCTCCCGCGCTCGCCGGGTGCGGGGAGGGCGGGGGTTCGCGTCAAGCGGCCTTTGTCCCGCCGCCGCCGTCGGTGACGGTGGCGAAGCCGGTGCAGCGGGCGATCGTGGATCAGGATGAATATGTCGGGCGCTTCGTGCCCGTCGACATGGTCGAAATTCGCGCCCGCGTATCGGGCTACCTTGACAAGGTGCATTTCACCGACGGGCAGATGGTCAAGCAGGGTGATCTCCTGTTCACCATCGACAAGCGCCCTTTCCAGGCCACGCTCGACCAGGCGCGCGCCAATCTCGACCTGGCAAAATCCAATCTCATATTTACTCAGGCCGATCTCCAGCGTGGCACGCAGCTGTTGCGCGACAAGACCATCTCCGAGCAGGTCTACGATCAGCGCGCGCAGGCTTTCCGCAACGCCAAGGCTTCCGTTGATGCGAATGCAGCCGCGATCCGTCAAGCCGAGCTTGATCTTCAATTCACCGATCTGCGGGCCCCCATTGCGGGGCGGATTGGCGACCGCCGGGTAACCCCGGGCAACCTGGTGACCGGCGGGACCGGCGGCAACACGACGCTCTTGGCCACCATCGTGTCGATCGATCCGATCCGGTTTGAGTTCACTTTCGATGAGGCCGCCTATCTGCGTTACCAGCGCGCCGGGCAGACCGGCAGCGATGTGGCCGGCCGCGAAGGCGCCGATGTCGAGCTGCGGCTGATCGATGAACCGGACTTCGTTCACCACGGCCGCATGGATTTCGTCGACAACGTCATCGACCGGTCCTCAGGGACCATCCGCGGCCGTGCGGAATTTGCAAACCCCGACGGCTTGTTCACGCCGGGTATGTTCGCCCGCATCCGCGTGCCGGGTTCGCCTGTCTATCAGGCGCTGCTCGTTCCCGATGCTGCCATTTCGAGCGAGCAGGCGCGCAAATACGTGCTGGTGGTCGATGCCGACAATACCGCCCGCCAGCATTACGTGACCCTGGGCCAACTGGTCGGCAACCTGCGCGTCATCAAGGATGGCCTCGCGGCCGACAACCGGGTTATCGTCAACGGGCTGATGTCGGCGCGACCCGGAGCCAAGGTCGCACCGCAGGAAGAGCAGCCAAAGACGCCGCCGCCGCAGGCGAGCGCAGCTCCCGGCAATATCGAGTAGAGTTAGATGCGGATTTCGCATTTCTTCATCGACCGGCCGATTTTCGCGTCGGTCCTCTCGATTGTCTTCGTCATTCTGGGCGCGGTCGCATTCGTCAAGCTGCCGATTGCGCAGTATCCGGAAATCGCTCCGCCGATCATCAATGTGACCGGTCAATATCCCGGCGCCGATGCCGACGTCGTGGCCTCTACCGTGGTCGCGCCCATCGAGGAGCAGATCAACGGCGTCGAGAACATGCTTTACGTGTCCTCGAATTCGACCGCGGACGGACGCTTCACCATCTCGGTTACCTTCGATCTCGGCACCGATCTCGACATCGCGCAGGTTCAGGTGCAGAATCGCGTCGCTATCGCGCAGCCGCGTCTGCCGGCTGAAGTGCGCAATATCGGTGTAACCGTAGCGAAGAGCTCGCCCGACCTGATGATGGTCGTGCATCTCTATTCGCCCGACAAATCGCGCGACACGCTCTATATTTCCAATTTCGTCACGCTCGAGGTGAAGGACCCGCTCACCCGCATCGACGGCGTCGGCTCGATCACCGTGTTCGGCGCCCGCGACTATTCGATGCGGGTGTGGGTCGATCCCGACCGCCTCCAATCGCTCGGCCTGACTGCTACCGACGTGACGCTGGCGCTGCAAGGGCAGAACGTTCAGGTCGCCTCCGGCGTCCTCAATCAGCCGCCGGTCGATCATCCCGGCGCATTCCAGATCGCAGTCAAAACGCTCGGCCGGCTCGCCGATCCCGAGCAGTTCGGCAATATCATCGTCAAACAGACGCCGACTGCGGTGGTACGGCTAAAGGAGGTGGCGAAAGTCGAGCTCGCAGCGCTCGACTACAGCTCGAATTCCTATCTCAATCTCGATCCGGCGGTCGCCATTGCCGTGTTCCAGCGGCCCGGCTCGAATGCGCTCGCCACCGCCAAGGCGATCAGGGCCGCGATAGACCAGATGTCCACCCGGTTTCCGCCCGGCGTTAAATATACGATCGTCTACGATCCGACCCAGTTCATTCAGGAATCCGTCGACGCGGTCCAAGAGACGATCATCGAGGCCATTCTGCTGGTCGTGGTTGTGGTCGTTATTTTCCTGCAGACCTGGCGCGCCGCCATCATCCCGCTGGTGGCGATCCCGGTCTCGCTGATCGGCACTTTCTTTTTCATGGCGCTGTTCGGCTTTACTCTGAACAATCTCACTTTGTTCGGACTGGTGCTCGCCGTCGGCATTGTGGTCGATGACGCGATCGTCGTGGTGGAGAATGTTGAACGCAACATCGCAGCCGGCCTCACGCCGCGCGATGCGGCGCGCAAGAGCATGGACGAAGTCGGGTCGGCGCTGATTGCGATTGCGCTCGTCCTTTGCGCCGTATTCGTTCCGTCCGGATTCATCACCGGCATTTCCGGTCAGTTCTATCGGCAGTTTGCGCTCACCATCGCCGGCGCCACGGTCATTTCGCTGATCGTGTCGCTCACCCTCTCGCCGGCACTGGCGGCGCTGTTCTTGCGGCCGCATGACCATCGCGCGCCGCGGCTTTGGGAGCGGCCGATCCGCGGGTTCTTCCGCCTGTTCAATCGCGGCTTCGATGCGGTCGCCAACGGTTATGGAGCGCTCGCCCGGCGGATCGTTCGTCTCGCCGCGGTGATGCTCCTCCTTTACGCCGGCGTAATCGCATTCGGCCTCAATGAATTCGGCAAGACACCGGTCGGTTTCATCCCGGCGATGGATCGCGGCTATCTGATCATCATCACCCAATTGCCGCCTGCCGCCTCGCTTGACCGCACCGACGAGGTCAACCGCCGCGCCGTCGAGATCGCCCTTAAAACGCCCGGCATTTCCAGCGCCGTGAACATCGTCGGCTTCTCGGGCGCGACCTTCACCAATGCGCCCAATGCCGGAGCGATTTTCGTCGTGCTCGATCCATTCGCCGAGCGTGCCAAGGACCCGCGGCAGTCGGCATCCGCGATCACGGCGTCGCTCTACCGGCAGCTCTCCGCCATCCAGGAGGGCTTGATTTTCGTGGTTGCCCCGCCGCCGGTTATGGGAATCGGCAACGCCGGGGGCTTCCGAATGATGATCGAGGACCGCGCCGGCCGCGGATCGGCGGCGCTGCAGAACGCCGCCTATGCGATGATGGGACGGGCGGCGCAGACGCCGGGTCTCACTCAGGTATTCTCGCTGTTCGAGACTTCGACGCCGCAGCTCTATCTCGACATCGACCGCACCAAGGCGCAGCTCCTCGGTGTCTCGGTGCCGGAAGTCTTTGCCGCGCTGCAAATCTATCTCGGCTCCGCCTATGTCAACGATTTCAATCTGTTCGGGCGCACCTTCCGGGTCACCGCGCAGGCCGAGAGCGGCCATCGGATTGAGCCCAAGGATGTACTCAACATAAGGGTGCGCAATTCCAGCGGCGGCACCGTCCCGCTCGCCTCGTTCACGACGATGCGCAACATATCCGGGTCCTACCGCATTCCCCGCTACAACCTCTATCCCGCCGCCGAGCTCGATGGGGCCGCGGCGCCCGGCTATTCGCTCGGCCAGGCCATGGCTGCCATGGAAGGGATCGCCGCGACCACGCTGCCGGACGGTTTTGCCTATGAGTGGACGACGCTCGCCTACCAGCAGCAGCGCGCCGGCAATACAGCAATCTTCGCTTTCGTGCTGGCAGTGGTGTTCGTTTTTCTTGTGCTGGCTGCACAGTATGAAAGCCTGACGCTCCCGCTTGCCGTGATTCTCATCGTGCCGATGTGCCTCGTCGCCTCAATCGTCGGCGTGGTCTTGCGCGGCCAGGACAACAATATCCTCACCCAGGTTGGCTTCGTGGTGCTGATCGGATTGGCAGCGAAGAACGCAATTCTCATTGTCGAATTCGCCAAGCAGCTCGAGGACCTTGGCCGCGACCGCTGGGCGGCGGCAGTCGAGGCGGCGCGGCTGCGGCTGCGTCCGATCCTGATGACGTCGTTTGCGTTCATCTTCGGCGTCGTGCCGCTGGTCTGGGCGGTCGGCGCAGGCTCAGAACTGCGCCAGACGCTCGGTACCACGGTGTTCTCCGGCATGATCGGCGTCACCGCCTTCGGCTTGATCTTCACGCCGGCCTTCTATGTGGTGTGCCGCTGGCTCGCGGCGCGCGGCGGCACCCGCACGGCGGCACCCGGCGGCGAGGCGCCGCCGGCGCCGGCGGAGTAGCGCTGCTTATCCTATTCAGACCAGAACGGGGCATGGAACCTTCATTGACTTTTATGAAGTAAGACGATATCTTATCACTATGAAAACGACTGTTTCATGCAGAGGCCAGATTGTCTTGCCGGCTGAGATACGAAAGCAGGACCACATAGAAGCCGGCCAGGAGTTCGAAATCGAGCGTCTCGATAGGGGTGAGTACCGGCTCAAGCGCCGTTCGGCGCGGCCAAACGAAGGCATGGTCGACTGGCTCCTGTCCTGTCCGCATAAGGGCTTCTTCGTTCCGATCGACTCCGAATCGACCGACGTCCTGTGAGATATCTGGTTGACGCCAACGTCCTGAGCGAACCGACCAAACCGGCACCGCATGCAGGCGTTGTGGAGTGGCTGCGCGCCAATGAGCGCGACATCGCTGTCGATCCAATTATTCTCGGTGAGTTGCGTTTCGGCATTCTTCTGCTACGCGGGGGCAGGAAGCGGTCTGAACTAGAGCGGTGGTTCGACGGAAGCGTTCAGCGCCTGCAGTGCCTGCCGTGGGAGGCTGAAACGGGTCTGAGATGGGCGCAGCTGCTCGCTGAGCTTCGCGGTTCCGGCCGTTCCATGCCGATCAAAGATAGTTTGATTGCCGCCACCGCTCTTGTTCACAACCTGATCGTTGCTACCCGTGATCGTGCCGACTTCGAAAAGGCTAATGTACCTATCGTCGATCCCTTCGCAGGCTGATCGCGCGCGACTGTTTTCCGCTTGATGGAGTGGTAGTCTCGCAGCATCGGCGTGGGTAGGGCGGGAGTGCCTGTGCTCACTACAGATCAGGCGGGCGGTGCCCCCCGGATTGCGCGATCCCGCTCCGAGCCGGCTGTTCATTGCTCATTAGCGTGGCGCGATCACGCAATCCGGGCTACGATCGCTGCCCTACAGCGTGATCAAAGCAATGTTGCAGAGGAGGAGGCGATGTCCGAACGTCCAGGCAACTTCACGCTCAGAATTCTCGCCGGTGCGATTTGCCTCGCCGGCAGCTTGAACTCTTCGGCCTTGGCTGAGACACCCAGTTTTGCGCCCAGTCCGGATATCGGGTGGTACGCGTATAACCGCTTGTTCATCCCGCCGCCGAGCGGTCCGGGCCCGGTGCAGCAGGATCCGGCGCATCCCTACGTCCCGAACGACGAGTTCCGTGCGACGGGACGGCAGCCGACGCAGCATCTCGCCAATCTCAACAATCCCATCCTCCAGCCCTGGGCGCGCGATGTGATCCGCAAGCGCAACGAACTTGTGCTCGCCGGAAAGCTCGTCCCTTCACCGAGCGCAAGCTGCTGGCCGAAAGGCGTCACCGGTTTTCTGCTCTCGCCGATGACGCAGCCGATGTATTTCGTGCAAAGCAAGAACGAAGTGGCCATGATACTGACGAGCTTCAATAACGTTCGCTACATTCACCTTGCGGACAAGCATTCTCCGAATGTGAAGATATCGTGGTATGGCGAATCAATCGGCCATTACGAAGGCGACAGCCTCCTCGTCGATACCATTGGGATCAACGACCGGACGCGCATGGACGGATTTGGAACTCCGCACACGACGCAGCTTCACGTGATCGAACGCTTCCATCTGATCGAAGACGGCAAGGTATTGCAGGCGGACATTCACGTCGAGGACCCGGGCGCCTTTACCATGCCGTGGAATGCCATCCAGCGCTTCCGGCAATACGAGGCGGCGGTGCGCAGGGTCCCTCTCGATCGTCTTGTGCAACTGGCAAGCGCACCGGAAGGCCCCTTGAAGGAGATGCGGTGCGCCGATAATCCGAACTCCTTTAAATTTGCCGGCGTTGAGTCACTGCCCCTGCCCGAGGCTTTGACGCCGGATTTTTGAAGGGTCGCGCTTAGGCGCATTCAGACGCGTCTCCGACGCGTCATAGGCGCGGTCCACATGGGTGAGCCGCGCCGCCATACTACCAACCGCGGCGGTAGCTCCACGAACCCGGCGTGTACCAGCCTCCGTACCAGCGCCCGCGATACCATCCACCGTACAGGGCCATTCCGTTCCAGGTACCGGCCCAGCCCTGCCCCTGGCCGTACCAGCCAGGGCCGTAGCTGTAGTAAATCCCAGGCGGAGCGAAATAACGTGGACCCTGGCAACAACGATACGGACTACAGGCGCAGCCGACCTTATCGATCTCCGTTGCAACATAACCCATCGCCGCAGTGAGGCCGCTCACGGGCATCGCGGTCGCGGGCATGGCAAAGACGTTTGCGGTCCATAACGCGGCGAAGGCGATCAGGCGAGGACTCGGAAATTTCATGGCAGACCCACCATGCGCTGTGATGGGACTTGGTTATCATTCGATCGCCTCGTCCACAACTGAATGGTTCGATTTTCGACCTGCCCTCATGGTGAGGCGGCGCGCGCTGGCTCGAACCATAGCGGCGGCGACCTGCGCCCATCTTATCCTTCGAGATGCATCGCACAGTCGGCAAAGGCCGACTGTGCGATTGCCTAGGCGCGCGCGGTCGCCCGCGGCTTTGCCGTGATGTCACCCCAGGAGATGGATGCGTCTCTTCCTGTTATGACGTGTGGGATAACGCAATAGGGGCACCAAACCGAAAGCCTGAAGCCTGCGAGCTTCGCCAGTGTGGCTTTATCAGTTGTAATTGCCGTAACCACCGGCCGGCGAGTGTCGGGGCAATCGTATCTCAGGGCACCTGCGGCGTGTTCGAACATGGCCCCACTCATCTGAGCGCATGGCCCTGTATACGCCTCGATCCCTCGAATGCCAGAGTATCTCCAAGTTGCCCCCGCTAATCACAGCCCCTGATCGGCTGCCGGTCACCTATCATCAATGAAGCCGATCAGATCGCCGACAACATCGATCTGGTCGACTTCATTGTCCGTTATTTCCACCCCTGCAATTTCTTCGACCAGAATCACTAATTCGAGACGATCGAGCCAATCGGCCCCCAAGTCGCGGATGAAATGCGCATCGTCGGTGATACGCCCGGTTTCGACATTCAAATGCCTGGCGATAAGTGCGCGCACTTCGCCAATATCGATGCTGCCTCCTTTTCTGGTATGGGTTCGGTGAGTTTGGCCTAAAGCGCTGACTGGCATGATGATCCCCCCGGTTCATCAAGTTCTCGCGACTTGCGGAGGTAATCGCGTCCAGCCTGTCCTGGTGCGCTGCCCGGAAACTAGAAACTAGACTTCTGTGGCCTTGGCCGGGATGACTGCCGTCCGCGCGTCCAATGCCATCCATGGCCGAACACACGTCTGAGCTTTCTCACATCCCGGCGACCCGGTCGTCCAGGTTTCGCCGATGTCATCGAATTGCCCCCGATCGCTCGTGCAATTATCTCGGCGTGAGTGTCGAAATTTTGTCAAGCAGCGGACATTCAAGATAAATCATGCACTTAATCGGTGCGCGGGTAGGTCGAGGCCGAACAATTATTCAGAGCCTGCATCACTTCCGGATGGCGGCAGCGCCATGGCGGACCGCGTCCTGTATTCCAGGCGGCGGAGGCGAAGTTTCAGGTTGGTTGAGAACGGAACGCCTCCATTCCGCCGCAGTCCGCCATATCGTGACCAAAGTTGATCACAGATCAGACTTGCAGGCGAAATGACATGATCCTCTACGGCTCACGTGGTTTCCGTTTCGTCGCGGAAGCTCCTCCGTCGCGAAGCGGGGCGGCTGCACAACGCCTCGGTTTTGCACGGCACGTGGCTCTTGCGATGTGCGCGGTTGCATTTCTCGCATCCGACATGGCACGCGCGCAGGATAAGGGGACGCTCAATCCCGAGCCATTGCCGCCGCTCGCCAAGCCCGCGGGACCCGCGACGCCGGCCAAACAGCTGTTCGGCCGCAAGGCGACAGCGGCCGAGCTTCCGACGCGCTCGATCGGCTTTTATTCCAAAGGCTGCCTCGCGGGCGCTGCTGCACTGCCAGTGAGCGGCGAGACTTGGCAGGTGATGCGCCTTTCACGAAACCGAAACTGGGGACATCCGGCTTTGGTGGAATTCATCGAAGAACTGTCCGAGCGGGCGGCCCAAAACGGCTGGCCCGGGCTCCTGATCGGCGACATGTCGCAGCCGCGCGGAGGCCCGATGCTCAACGGCCATGCGAGCCATCAGGTCGGCCTCGATGTCGACATCTGGCTCACCTCCATGCCCAGGCACGAACTCACGCGGGGGCAACGCGAAGAGATGATGGCCACGATGGTGGTCGCCAACGACCGCAAAGACGTCGATCGGAAGGTGTGGACGCCGGCTCACGTGGCGCTGATCAAGGCAGCGGCCGAGGATCCCCGGGTCAACCGCATATTCGTGAACACCGCGATCAAAAAGGCGCTTTGCCGCGACGCTGGTCAGGATCGCGCCTGGCTCGGCAAGGTACAGCCGTGGCTGGGGCACGACTGGCACTTCCATGTGCGGCTCAATTGTCCGGCGGACAATCCGGAATGCGAACCGCAGCCGCAGCGTCCCGCCGGTGACGGCTGCACCGGCGCCGAGATGCATCGCTGGTCCAGCGATGTGCTGCCCGACAACATACCGCCGCGGGCCGGCCCCAAAATGTCTCAGTTGCCGGCGGCTTGTTGGCAGGTGCTGAACGCGCCGGAATCATCGTCTCAGGCGCGAGGGGGCCGCGAATAGCCGAACCGCGCGTCTTCGGCCGGGACGATCACCTTTCCGATCGGCCAGAGCGCGAGGCCGGCGAGCTTCAAGTGCGCCCAAGCGAACGGGATCCCGATAATGGTCACAGCGAGCACTACCGCTGTCACCAGATGACCAAGCGCCAGCCACCACCCGGCAAGGACGAGCCACACGAGATTGCCGATCACGCCCAGCGGCCCGGTGCCGATGTCCTCGCGCCCGAAATATTCGGCGCGCGAGACCGCCTTCTGACCGAATGGGAGCAGGGTGTAGGCGGCAATGCTGACAGCGGCGCGGGCCCAGGGCAGGCCGATAATCGTGATCGCCATGATGACGGCGGCAATAAGCCAACCAAGCGCCATCCACCAGCCGCCGAAAACGATCCAGCAAACATTCAACACAAGGGAGATGAAAGACATGGGAGGACTCCAGACTGCGCTTCGTAGGTGGCAAACGCGCGTGCGATCCGCCAGATGATGATCCTTGGCCGTCATTGTCGTTTGAGTTATGGGGCGCCGTCCAGCATTGACAGAAACAGCCGCTCAGCCTCGGCATTCACATCCTTGCCTCGCAAGAGCCCAACGAGGTGGTCAGCCGCAAACCGGCTGTATTCATCGAGCATGTGCAATTCTACACCGGTTGGGGAGTGGGGATTTGCGAAAAGGGCTGACACGACGCCGACCGGGTCATTCGCGTCTGCTGTCAAAGGCTGCGAATGAACGGCTTTGAACCCCGCCTTTTGCGCTATGTCCAGATATTTCGAGAACGGACGGTCTGTGTGAACATCCGGCACCGTCGTGGGCTTTTGGCTGAGAAACGCCCGGACACAAACAGTCGAAGCTTCCGCTGTCAATTTTCGCATGCCCAGGAGGAACGGCCTGGCGAACCCGTTCTGAGTGACCAGCATCAGCGATCGGTCGGGGAGCGCAAGCTGCAAGTCGCCGAATTCGGCACCGAGCAATGCGATTACGTCGTCTAAGACTCTGCCGACGGTGCCGTCCAGAGCTGTTTCCGCGCGCAGCCGTGAAATCATCGCGCTCATCATGGTGGTAAATTCTCACTCATCACCGGGTGGACTTGCAAAGCTTCTCGCTGATTTGCTTCTCCTGCGATACGAGAGCGAAGGTTGTGATCGGTAAACGACAATTGGTTCCGTCTGTTTTCCGACTCGCATTCCCCAACTAATCAAAATTACATTATTCTACCGCAGGGTCACAAGCCGCGCTGTCGCGGCAGAGGTGCTGAAGCGCGGCGGGGTCAACGGAGTAAGCGCAGGGGCCAGGGAGTTGGGACTATGCTCCCGGCCTGCAAGCCAACAGCAAAGCGCTCGGTTTCGTGCTATTCTTGGTTCGGCTTCGGTCCATGGGCGCCCGGCATTGGGCTGCCCGCCGGCAATCCTCAATGAGCGCCGATGGTCAATCAATCGAGTACTGAAAACAAATTCCTGCTCACAGTCCAGAGCCACATAAAGGGAGTAACAACGATGTCCATATTTGCTTCGAGGCGACGTGCAGCAGCAGGCATTATTGTGGCGGCTCTCGCAGGAGGGTGGGCGCTGCCGGCGCTGCCGCAACAGACGACCGCGCCCCTCTTCTCCTCGGATCTTACTGTCGGATGGATCGGGATGGGCGAATTCCGGCCGGTTCCGGGCAAAGTGCCGCCAGTCACCAGCGACCCGAAATACCCCTACGTCCCCAATGGGCAGGGTCGTCAACCGACCTATCACATAGCCGATCTGCGCAACCCGAATCTCAAACCCTGGGTGAAGGAGATCATGAAGAAGGATAACGACGAAGTGCTCGCCGGCAAGATCGCATTCACGCCAAGCCAGAGTTGCGTGCCGGCCGGCGTTCCCGGTTTCATGGCTTTGGGCGGCAATCAAAATCCGGTGTGGTTCCTGCAAAGTCCCAAAGAGGTCGCCATCATGCGCTCGGCCGATTCGCAGGTGCGCCGCGTGTATCTCGATGTGCCGCATTCGGCCAATCCGAAGCCGTCTTGGTACGGCGAGTCGGTTGGGCACTATGAAGGCGACACGCTCGTCATTGATACCATTGGGCTGAATACCAAAACGTTCGTGGACGCCTACCGCACGCCGCATACCGAAAAGCTGCACGTGATTGAGCGTTGGCGCATGGTCGACGACCGTAAGTTCCTGGAAGCAACCTTTACGGTGGAGGACCCCGATACCTACTACGAGCCGTGGTCTGGAACGCGACGCTATCGGCGCGTGGCGCGGCAGTTCGAGGAGGACATCTGCGCCGAGAACAATCAGCAGTTGTTCGATTATCACACGCCGGTGGCGAACAAGGCGGATTTCTGACGAAGGTCTCGATCAAGGGGCTTCGACGTTATTCGATCGCTGCAACTTTCACGCACGCCAGACGTGGATCAGCACTGTTTGGTAGCCCGGGGCCTCGAGGCCCCAGCGAGCGATGCAATCGACCCGCCTGAACTTCAAGGAATGCTCCTCGGACATCGTTCCTTCCCACCCACCGCCGAAGGCGCCCCGCGAGAAGTAGCCGGCAACGAAGAGTTGCCGGGAAGCGGCCTCGGGGGCGGCCTCATAGAGTTGTTGCAGACTTAAGCCTGGCGGCAGGCAGACCCCGAGCACGTCGTGATCCGGGTAACGGCGCAGCGCCTCCAGCGCGTCCATGGGCTGCACCGGATACCGGCCCGGTCGCCGGAAACGGGGATTGTCCTCGGGCGCGAACAGGTCGGTGGCGAGAGTTTCGATCCCCTCGACTTGGCGCAGGCAGTAGGCCCAGAACCCGATGCCCGCAGCCACGGTCAGCAACGGCGCCCGAAGGTGGCGATGGAGATAATCGAGCGCTTCGGCGCTGGGCAGAGCGCACGCCAGCCGGCCGGCGATAGCACGGGCGAGGCGTTCGTCGGTGATGCGGCGGGTATGCTGCTCGACCAGGTCGCGCGACGGAAGTTGCCGGCGCGCCAGGTACTCCTGATAAAGCGTTTCGATGGCATGCATTCGCAGCCCAAGCGCTCAGCCTAACGTGTTAAGTGTAGCGGCGCGCGTGACCAAAACAATGGCATGGCCACGCTACAGGCCAGTGCTCCTGACATTCGTACGAGCAAGACAGGCCAGCGCATCGTCTCCGAGCCGGCTGGGCGAATCGGATGCGTTGTTGGAGGCTGGAACTTGGGAACGTAGCCGACGCTTGTGGGTTGCCCACGGATGAGTTCGCCGACCGCGCGTTCGATCTGGTCCACACAATCTTGTGGCTTGGCCCCCGATTGAGTTCAGCCAGAAAGGGAGCGCAAATGCCGCTCTATTTCTTCAAAGCCGACTACGACGACCGCAACACGGCGATTGACGATGCGGGTGTGGAGTTCCAGAGTTTGAAACAGGCACAAGCGTATGCGGCGGTTGTCGAGGAAGAACTCGGCCGCAACACGGGGCGACGAGTGACAGTGGAAGTTGTCGAGGGCGCGTTGCCGGGGAGGTTTAGGGGTGCCCAGCAGATCGCGGGGGGGGGGATTACGCTGATTTTTCGGGCGCAAGCGCACGTCCACTCTGCGCAGGAGGACCCGACGAAAACGCGCCGATCTGTCCTCGGTGCAGCAACGTAATGCGGGATGTGGTGACGATCGCCCCGGTCGGTAACCAGCCGGGGATGATCGCGTATGAGTGTCCCACCTGCCGGCATGTCAGCAGCGTGCTGTTACCGCCGCCGGCCACGCAGCCCAGCTGAGGGTCCTATCGGGGAGATCTGGGATGCGGGCGCATGCGTCCGCAATTGGCCCTTCGTCCATTGCGCGTTGCGGCGCCATTAGCGATTCAATCGAATGAACCGGACTTAAAGGCGAGCGTCTCCTGAATTTGCTGATTTACGCTCCCAGTGCTCCGCGCACGCGATCGGGGTCGAACGGCAATTCCCGCAGGCGCACGCCGGTGAGCGCGGCGATTGCGTTCCCGACCGCGCCGCCGACCAGCGCTACTCCATCTTCTCCGGCGCCGGTCGGGGGATTATCGGTCGAGACCACCTTCACCTCGATATTCGGAACGTCCGACATGCGGGCAACCTGATAGTCCGTATAGTTCGTCTGCTGCACGCGGCCGTTTTTGATCGTGATCTTTTCCCGCAGCACGTGGCCCAGGCCCCAAACAATGCCGCCTTCCGTCTGAGCCGCCAAGTTGCGCGGCTGGACCGCAAGCCCGGCATCGATCGCAGCCCAGAAATTGTGCACCTTGATCTTGCCGCTTGCGCGATCGACAGAGACCTCGGCCACCCCGACCGCGAGCGTGTCGGCCTTTTCCTGAACCGCGATACCGACCGCAGTGCCGTCGCGCTTGCGCATCCAATCCGACATCTCTGCGACAGTGCGCAGCAAGTGCTGGAGGCGCGGCGTGCCCTCGGCGATTTCGAGCCGAAACGCTACCGGGTCCTTGCCCATGTCCTTCGCGAGTTCGTCAACGAAGCTCTCGATCGCAAACGCATTGGGCCCAACGCCGACGCCACGCAAGGTTGAAAGCCGCGCGCGATGCGGCTGAACGATGTACTCCGCAAGTTTGTTGGGAATCGAATAGAACGTCAGCGGCGTCGTGAACATGACCACCCCATCGACGGCCTCGGTCGGCGTGCGGGTGGATGCCCTTCCCCGGTAGGCATTGATCGATTCGGCGGCGACGCGATGATGCCAGGCGATGAGCTTGCCGCGCGCGTCGAACCCGGCCTCGATGTGATGCGCGGTCATCGGCCGGTACTTTCCGAAGGCGATGTCCTCCTCGCGGCTCCAGATCACCTTGACCGGCTTGCCCACGGCCTTGGCAAGGCGGACCGCTTCCAGCACCACGTCCTGCTCGCCTCCGCGGCGACCAAATCCGCCGCCAAGGAAATGCGGATGGTAGGTGATGTTCGAACGGTCGATTTGAAGGAGACGCGAGACCTGATTGAACAATGGCGTCGAACCCTGCGAACCGGCCCATATTTCCACCGACTTGCCGTCGGCGCTGACCGCGGCGGTCGCATTGAGCGGTTCCATCTGGGCGTGGCACACGTAGCGTGTGCGGTATTCGCCTCGAAACGTTCTGGCAGCGGCTTTCATCGCTGCGTTGGCATCGCCGACGGGCTCGTAAGCAACGCCCCCGCGGTCCGTGTCGCGGGCGATGGCGGCGAACTCATCGAGCGCGCGCTCGCTGTCATAACCTCGCGCGGGCGCGTTCGACCAGGTGACCTTGAGCAGATTCTTGGCGGTCTGCGTGGCCTCGACGCTGGTGCCGATGACGGCAACGCCTTCCGGGAGCCGCACCACGTCCGTAATGCCGGTTACGCGCCGGGCCGCGGCATCATCGACACTGGCAGGCGCGCCGCCCTGATAAGGCACATGCAGGACTGCCGCATAAACCATTCCGGGCACCTGCACGTCCATGCTGTATCGTGCGGCGCCGGTGACCTTCAGCGGCACCTCAATGCGCGCAACGTCCTTGCCGATGTAACGGAAGCTTTCCGCCGGCTTGAGGTCCTTGTCCTCAATCTTTGGCAACTCGGCCGGGACTTTGGCGAACGTTGCGATCTCGCCGTAGCTGATGCGGCGGTTGCTGGCCTTGTGCACGACGGTGCTGGGCTCGGTGGAAAGCTCAGGCAGCGGCACGTTCCAATGCGCCGCCACCGCATCGAGCAACACGCGCCGCGCCTGCGCGCCGGCAATCCGCATCGGCTGGAAATAACCGCGCGTCGCCATGCTTGCGGATGTTTGAATGCTGTTGCCGAACTGCGGATTCCCGTAGGTCTTCTCGTTCCATATCGGCGGGTAGGCGATCTTGACCTTCGACCAGTCGGCGTCGAGTTCGTCAGCCAGCACAGCGGCAAGCGCGGTAAACGAGCCTTGCCCCATCTCGGCTGCCGGCGAAACGATGGTGATCGTGCCGTCGGCGGCAATAGTGGCCCAAGCGGTGGCGAGCGGCGCATCGGCAGCGGCCGCGTCCGTGACGCTCCGTGGATCGGCCGCAAGCGTGAGCGCAAAGGTGAGGCCTGCGGCAGTTTCCTTGAGGAATGAACGCCGGTCGAGGTCGCGTTGCAGGATGGTCATGCCCTTCCTCCCTTTTGCGAGCCCACATTTTGGCCGATTATCTATTTCGGGTCCGCCCATGAGAATAGCGCAAACGCCCCGACTGGCAATGCATGCACCGTCATCCACACCAATGACGGCGGCGGGATGCAGCAAATCGTTCATCTTGCATGTATCCTGCCACCTTGCAGTCGCAACGACTGCGCTGACGCTAGAACCCGCTGTAAACCGAGCCGGCGTAGTGTAGGCTGGTCTCCAAGTTGCCTATTCTGGCTTGAACCGGAGGCGTGCGATGAAACGAGGAATGCTTGCGATGGCGAGTGCGACGGCTATCGGGATTGCGATTTCATCTCCAGCACCCACTCAAGCCCAGACGGCGAGTAGGGCGTCGTTCGAGGTCGTCGAGGCCTCGATCGACAGCATCCACATGGCGATGCGATCCGGCCGCCTCACCGCGCATCAGCTGGTGCAGGCCTATCTCGATCGGATCAGCGCCTACGACAAGCAAGGTCCTAATATCAATTCCGTGATCACGCTAAATCCGAATGCGCTCGCCGAAGCCGACCGGCTCGATGCCGCATTTCGCACCTCCGGCTTCGTTGGCCCGCTCCATGGCATCACTGTTCTGGTGAAGGACGAAATCGACGCTGCCGGGATGCCGACGACGCTGGGCACCGTCGTGTTCAAGGACTACCGGCCGCCCAAAGACGCCTTCGCGATCGACAAGCTGCGCAAGGCCGGCGCGATCGTCCTCGGCAAGACCACGCTTTCGGAATTCGCCGCCGGCGACACCTACGGGTCGATGTTCGGAGTCACGCGCAACCCTTACGACCTCGAGCGCACGGTCGGCGGCTCGTCCGGCGGCTCCGGGGCGGCGCTGACGGCAAACTTTGCAACCGTTACCATCGGCGAGGAGACGGTGGCCTCGATCCGCCGGCCGGCAACGTGGAATGCAGTCGTAAGCATGCGGCCGACCCCCGGCCTGGTGAGCCGCACCGGCATGTGGGACGGCTATCCGACGCTTCACGCGCAAATGGGACCGATGGCGCGGAGCGTGCGCGATCTCGCGAAGCTCCTCGACGGCATGGTCGGCTACGATCCCGAGGACCCGGTGAGCGCCCTTGGTATCGGCAAGCACGAGGGCAGCTACACGAAATATCTCGATCAGGAAGGTTTGGAGGGCGCGCGTATCGGCATTCTGCGCGAATCGATCGGAAACAAATCGGACCCGAACGCGCCGGATTTCAAGCTCGTCGATGCCGCCTTCGAGAAGAACGTCGCGGAACTCAAGGCAGCGGGCGCGACCCTGGTCGATCCGATCGTCATCCCCAATCTCAAGAAACTGCTGGCGACGCGGGAGCGCGATCCCGTCGAAAACGATGCCGCGCTCGAACTTTACCTCGCGCGCAATCCGGATTCGCCGTTCAAGACACGGCGGGACATCATCAATTCACCCGATATCGAGAAAAGCTTTCCGCCGCCAAATGTCGCGCGCTACAAGGCCCCGATGCCGCCGCTCAACGCTGCGCGCTACGTCGAATATGTCCGCGCCCGAGAGCAGCTGATGATCAGCATCGCCAAGATCATGGCGGACAACAGGCTCGACGCCATCGTGCATAAGTCGGTGGAGCATGAGCCGAGCCTCATCAAAAACGGCATCAATCCGCCCTATGAGACCACAAGAGGCGTCCCGACGCTGAACACGTTTCTGATCTTTGCGGCATCGATGACCGTGCCTTCCGGCTTCACCAGCGACGGTCTTCCGGTCGGCATCACGTTCTTCGGGCTCCCTTACAGCGAGCCCACGCTGCTCAAGCTCGCCTATTCCTACGAGCAGGCAACGCATCATCGCCTGCCGCCGAAGACGACGCCGCCGCTGCAGTAGGCGGGTTCGTACTACTGCGCCGCGAACTGCGTAGGGTGGGCAAAATCGCGTCCCCGAGCCTCTCCGCGTGCACGACGGGCAGCCGCGATTTTGCCCACGCGGTCGGATGTTGCGACATGAGTCCGCGTGGGCAAAGGCGCGCCACCGTCGATCGTCGCGCGGAGATACATTACAGCGCGCCTTTGCCCACCCTACGAGTCACGGATGCTCAGAAATCCGGCTTCTCCGCAACCGGGATGCCGTAATCGAACAGCTGCCGATTACCCTCGGCACAGACTTCTTCCTGCATTTCCTGCCGGACGAGAAAGTAGCGGACGATCCCGGACCAGGGCTGATAAAAAGCGTCCGGATCCTCCACCCGCACGTTCGCTTCCAAGCTGTAGCCGTCATCGGACAGTTTCCAGCGTTCGATGACATGCAGCTTGTCGGTGTGCGGCGTGCGGTAATTGTCAAGGAAGGTTTTGTCGTTCAAGCCGATGGTATCGACCACGAGAGTGTCGCCTTCGTAGTGGCCGATCGACTCGCCGTACCAGGATGGCTTTAAGTGTGCCGAATGGGGCACGTCGAGATAGATGTGACGCACCTGCTGGTCGCCCGAAAAAATCATCACCACTTCCTTGGGCGTTTGGAGGAAGAAGAAGGCGGAGAGCGGGTAGACCAGGAATCCGGGAACGCCGGCCGGCATGCAGTGCGAACGCGCCGTGAAGGCGATCTTGCCGGCGAACACTTCTTCGTTATCTTTTTTCATGCGCTCGACGACCCATGGCTTCAAATTCGGATTGGTAAGGTCGGCGATCCGGTAGGTGGGCTGCTTGTGGGTTCGGGCGGCTTCGCGGTTACTGATGCGGGGATGGGCGGGGTCGTTGCTCGTGGGGCGTGGTTCGCCGGGAACTGCACTGAATTCCCCGGTGGCGGTGACCCAGCCGACCAGGTTCGAAGAGAAGTCCGGCACGGACGCGCTTTGTTGGGCCGTCACGTCGGCGCTCAACGTTGAATAAATAACGGCAGTGAGAATGCTGCCGGTGAAAAGCTTTAGGCGCAAAGAGCGTTTCGCCATTGTCGCTCCTCCAAGCCGATAACGCAGAAACGGGGGACTTGTAGGCGCGGGTTTCAAACCCGCGCCTAAATGCGTCCAGGTCTATGCGACCAATTACTATAAGAGTTTCTGCGGCCCTTGCCGCCGCAGAAACCGGGTTGGACCGAGGCTCTGTTGCTTGCAGAGTTAGGAGACATAACTATACCAACCTTCATGGTTTCTGACCGATATCGGTCGTCATTGCCAGGCTTGACCCGGCAATCCATCCTATAAAGAAGATGGATGCGCGGGTCACCAGCGCGTTACGCGCGTCTTCGACGCGCTATGCCCGCGCATGACGAGTCAAACATTGCGCAGTTTGGTATTACTGGCGCAGCAATATTGTGAGCTACTTCTTGAGCCAGCCGCGGATTTCGCCGCCGCGATGCTCCATGGTGTGGACGTTGACGTACCAGCGGCCGGCCATGAGGTCCGCCGCCTGCGCATCGGTGAGCGTGGCGGAACCTTTGGCGGGGCTGGTCGGGTTGTTTGCGATAAGAATGACGACCGGCGCGTTCTTGCCAGGATCGGCTGGGCCGTGAAAATGAGCGGCTGTCGCCGGGCCGGTGAGACCTGAGAAGGTTACGGTCCATGTGAGCATCTTGGTGGCGGTATCATAGGACACGTCGGCGTCGCCGGTTCCCTTGCTGTCATTGGGGGGAACCGAGCTTGCAGCATCAAGCTTCGCCTTGAAGGTCATCGTCTCGGCGAGTGCGCCACCGCCCATGCCGATGACCGCGGCAAGGGCGAGCCCCGCGACTGCGCTGCGGATCGTGATTGCTTGCATGGCTTTATCCTCCCTTTCGTTCGCGATGTATTGCAGCAACTGCCGTGACACGGCCTTGCCCACAATAGCCTTGATTGGCGCCGCCGAGAAGGCACGGTATGGCAGCTATTGCGAATCCGCTGGCCAGTGTAGCTTGCAAACAGGGTGTTCTCCCGTTGTAGTCCTTGCTGCGCGGCCGATGCCGCGCATATCGCCTTTATGGTTGGCCTAGAGCAGGATTGGTCGCTGCGGCGACTGCTGCGCGGCTATGCACGAGGTCGCCTGTGACTCTGGCCGGCAGCAAGACACAAGCGGGAGTCGTTCGCGAGCCGGCCGGGCTGCTGCCGGCCAACGTTCTCCGTGCCATTCTGCTCAAAATCAGCTCGGCGCTGGTCTTCGCTCTCATGGCGGTTCTCGTGCGCTATTTGGGCGAGCGCTATCCTGTCGGCGAGGTTGTTTTCTTCCGTTCCGCCTTCGCCATCATCCCGGTCGTGATCATCTATGCCTGGCGCGGCGAACTCGAGGCGGCGGTCCGCACCGGGCGGCCGCTTCGCCATCTGGGACGCGGGCTCACCGCAATGGGGGCGATGTTCCTTAACTTCTCGGCACTGGCGCGTCTGCCGGTCGTCGACGCCACGGCGATCTCATTTGTTTCGCCGCTGATGACTGTCGCTCTCTCGGCGATCTTTCTCAAAGAGCGCGTGCGGCTCTACCGATGGTCGGCGGTCATCCTCGGTTTCGCCGGCGTGCTGCTGATGCTCGCACCGCAACTCGATTCGGCGCATTCTCGCGTAGCCACAACTGCGGCAATCGGCGCGGCATTCGGACTTGGCGGCGCCTTTTTTGGCGCCGCTTCCGTGATCCAGACGCGCGCCATGACGGTAAGCGAAACTACGTCCTCGATCGTGCTCTATTTCTCGCTCATTTGCGCGCTCGCAGGGCTCATGACGTGGCCGCTCGGCTGGCGCACCCCGAACGGGTCGGAGCTCGCTATGCTGATCGCTATCGGGATCTGCGGCGGGCTCGGCCACATTCTGCTCACCGAAAGCTATCGGCTGGCGCCGGCATCGCTGATCGCGCCGTTCGACTATACGTCGATGCTGTGGACGCTTCTCCTCGGATTCCTGTTTCTCTCGGAAGTTCCAAGCCTGTTAGTCGTTGCTGGCGTCGCGGTGATCGCCGCCGCCGGGCTGCTGGTAATCTGGCGCGAGCGCCAGCTTAAGCGAATAGCGAGTCGCGAATAGCGAATAGATCTTGGTACTACAGGCTGTTTCCGCTCGCATTGAACCTCGTTCGTCATCGCCGGGCTTGACCGGAAATCCATCGTTTTCACGAGAAGATGGATGCGTGGGTCAAGCCCGCATAACCATTAAACCATTCGCCACTTACTATTCACTATTCGCTGTTCGCTTCTCTCAAAAAGCTTTGAACGTAATGATCGTCCGCGTGTCTGCGATCCCAGCAATCGTCTGCACCTTCTCGGTCACGAAATGGCCGATATCGGTACCGGGCTCGACATAGAATTTCGCCAGCAGGTCGAAGTCGCCAGCAGTTGAATAGATTTCGGAGGCAATCTCAGCATCGGCAAGTTTGTTCGCGACCTCGTAGGCCTTGCCGAGATGACATTTGATCTGAACGAAGAAAGGGACCATGCGCGCCTCCGACATTGAATAGCGAACAGCGGATAGTAAGACAGGAATCGGCGGCTTTCTATCGAGCAGCGAGAGATAGGCCCGTAGCCTGCATTGCACGATCATGCGGCTACACGCGCCGCAGGGCCGCACGTCGCGGCGCGATCCTGCAATCCAGGGGCCAAGCCGGTGGAGCCGTTCGGCCGCGCCGGATTTCGGGGCGCGACTCGCCTATCATATGGGTGACTGCGTGAACGCGCCGCTCAATCCGGCCTACAACAGCTGTGTTCTTCTTCTCGGTTGCCGTCTCAGAGACCTCGGACTAGACAGCGCCATGAACACCCCGAAATCCCGGGATTGCAAGCCAGACGTTCGGCTTTACGCAATCGTGGACCCGGCACGTGCTGGCGGGCGCGGACTGCCCGATCTCGCTTCGTTCGTTGCCGGCGGGGGCGCTACCCTGGTGCAACTGCGCGACAAGCACGGCGACACACGTGCGATGATCGAGGCGGCCCGGACCATCAAGGCAAAGCTCACGCCGTTTGGCGTTCCGCTCCTGATCAACGACCGAGTGGATGTGGCGCTCGCGGCCGGGGCGGACGGCGTGCATCTCGGGCAGGACGACATGACCATCGCGGATGCGCGGCGGCTCTTGGCCGGCGACGGCGTTATCGGTCTCTCGGTCAAAACCCTGGCGCAGGCCGAGGCGGCGCCGGTCGATTTGCTCGATTACGCGGCGATCGGCGGCGTATTCGCGACGACTTCGAAGAACAATCCGGACCCGCCTGTCGGCATAGAGGGCCTGCGTGCCATCGCACAGGTATTCCGCCGCCGCCGTCCAGACCTGCCGTTGTGCGCCATTGCCGGAATCGACGCGACCAATGCGGGTGCAGTCATTGCGGCGGGTGTGGACGGCGTAGCACTTATCTCGGCGCTCTCGCTTGCCTCAAATCCGGAAAACGCCGCGCGCGATCTGCGCGCCGTCATCGATGGCGCGCTTGCTGCAAAGGCCTGACGATGACTGTCCCGATTGCTGTGACGATCGCCGGCTCCGACTCCGGAGGCGGCGCGGGCATCCAGGCCGACCTCAAGACCTTTGCAGCGCTCGGTGTCTACGGAGCGTCGGTGGTCACCGCACTCACTGCCCAGAACACCAGGCGCGTCGCCGCTATTAACGATGTGCCGGCCGATTTTGTCGCCGCGCAAATGGATGCAGTCTTTTCCGATCTGCACGTGAATGCGGTGAAGGTTGGAATGCTGTCGCAAGCCGCCGTGATCGAGGCAGTGGCGGATGGCCTCGATCGCTGGCGGCAGGGCAGGGTGGTGCTCGACCCGGTCATGGTCTCAAGTTCCGGGGACCGGCTGCTCGCCAGCGGGGCCACCGAGGCGCTCAAGCGCACACTCATTCCGCGCGCCCTCGTGATTACGCCAAATCTGCCGGAGGCGGCCATGCTTCTCGATTGGAGTTTGGCGAAGGACGAGGGAGAAATGCGCGCCCAGGCCGAGCAGTTGATCAAGTTCGGCGCCAAAGCGGTGCTGATCAAGGGGGGCCATGGGCAGGGCGCAGAAAGCGTGGATCTCCTCGTTGAGCCGGCTTCAATGACGCGCCTCCCCGCGCCGCGAATTGCGAACTCAGACATCCACGGCACGGGCTGCGCCTTGTCCTCGGCGATCGCGGCGTTTCTCGCAAAGGGGGCGGATCTTGTCGGCGCCGCGCGTGCCGCGAAGGCTTATATAACCGGGGCCATTGCGGCTTCGGGTCGAGTCAAAATCGGCAGCGGCCGCAATCCGGTGCATCATTTTCATGAATGGTGGTGATTCACAACGCGCCAGGAAATGCGCCGCCGTCGACCAGGAGATTCTGCCCGGTGATAAAGCCGGCCTGGACCGAGCACAGGAAGGCGCAGGCGGCGCCGAACTCGGCCGGCTCGCCGAGCCGCTTGGCCGGAATCGAGGCGATCCGCTCCGCCTTGGCTTGCTCGTAGCTGATCCCCTTGCGCTTTGCCGCACCCGTCAACACGGTTCGCAGCCGGTCGGTTTCGAATGCGCCGGGCAGAAGGTTATTGATTGTAACGTTCTTGTCCGCCACTTGGCGCGCGACCCCAGCAACAAAAATACTCAAGCCGCCGCGGGCGCCCGAGGAGAGATCGAGGCCGGCCTGCGGCAGCTTCACAGTGCCCGAAGTGATATTGACGATGCGGCCGAAGCGTCGCGCGATCATGGGCTCGATCGCCCTCTGGATGAGTTCGATCGCCACAACCATGTTGGCGATCACGCCGTCAAGAATCTTCTCCCGGGTCAGCTCTCGCAGTTCACGGGGCGGCGGTCCGGCATTGTTGTTAACGAGAATGTCGGGCTGCGGACACGCGGCAAACAGCGCCGCTTGGCCTTCCGGACTCGCTACGTCGGCCGCCACGGCGGTCACCCGGGCGCCGGTCGCCTCACGAAGCTCGGACGCTGTAGCGTCGAGTCTCGCCGGATCGAGCCCGTTGATCACGATCTCGCAGCCAGCCTGCGCAAGCGCCTGTGCGCAGGCGCGCCCGAGCCCACGGCTCGACGCGCAGATGATTGCCTTGCGGCCGGCGATTCCGAGATCCATGGGCGCTTTCTCCTTGAGCTTGGCGTTTACCTACGACCCGAGCGGAATGTGCTCCAGCTTGCCGCGCGGGGGCCGGCGGCGCTACCGTGTCCTGGTGCAATCCACCGCCTCCGCGCCAGCGCTCCCGACGGCCGCCGATGTCGATGCCGCGGCAGTGCGCCTTTCCGGCGTGGCGCTGCGCACCCCACTGGTGGCCTCGCCGGTTCTCGATTACCTCACCGGCGCCCGTGTCTTTCTCAAAGCCGAGACGTTACAGCGCACCGGATCGTTCAAGTTCCGCGGGGCCTACAATAAGCTCGCTCAGATCCCCGCAGCGCGCCGCGCCGGCGGTGTCGTGGCTTATTCGTCCGGTAATCACGCGCAAGGGGTGGCGGCCGCAGCGCGTCTTCTGGGAATGCCTGCGGTCATCGTCATGCCGTCAGACGCGCCCCGCGCCAAGCGCGAGCGTACCGCCGCGCTCGGCGCTGAAATAGTCCTCTACGATCGCGTCCATGAGGATCGCGAGGTGATCGCCCGCGCCCTCGTTGCGCGCCGCGACGCCGTGCTGGTGCCGCCGTACGATGACCCACAAATCATTGCCGGACAGGGTACCGCCGGGCGGGAAATCGTCGAGGATCTCGAGACGCTTGGCCTCGCACCCGATGCTGTCGTGGTAACGGCGTCAGGCGGCGGTCTGACCGCTGGAATTGCGCTTGCCGTGAAGGCTCGCGTGCCGCAGGCGAAGCTCTATACCGCCGAGCCCGCCGGGTTCGACGATCATGCGCGCTCGTTTCGCAGCGGCCGGCGCGAGGCCAACGCGGCGCTGAGCGGGACTATCTGCGACGCTCTGATGGCGCGCACGCCGGGCGAACTCACCTTCGAGATCAACCGCGCGCTCGTGGGCGAAGGAGTGGTTGCCAGCGAAGCCGAAGTGGCGGCGGCGGTCGCCTTCGCGTTTCGCGAATTGAAGCTTGTCGTGGAGCCTGGCGGCGCGGTCGCGCTCGCGACGTTGATGTCAGGAAAGATCGCCGTCGCCGGCAAGGTCGCAGTCGCGGTCCTGTCGGGCGGCAATGTCGATGCCGACCTGTTTTATCGGCTGGTGGCGTGAATGAATCGGCGCCTCAAGACGGCATCGCACCTCGAGCGCCTGCTTCTGCTCGAACTACGCCGATACGCTCTCTGCGACGGCATCACTGCGGTTACCGTGGGCGAGAGCGCCGATGGCCGGAGCTGGGAGGTGACGGATATCCACGCGCCGGGCGGCACGGCTCCGGCGGCATGCCGAGAGATTTGCGCTGGCCTCGCCGATCAACTGCGACAAAATTACGACTTGCTGCCCGAAAGCCAGCTCGTGCCCGATGACGACCTGCGACTGATTTGAATTATTGGCAGGGCTGATACATCGATTGGAGTTCGCGGCCGCGTAGATAGACCATGTGCGGAGTGAGGCCGCCTTTGCGCGCAATCCAACGCTTCACATTCGGCGGATAGACTTCCATCAGCAATTCGGTTCCGCCACGGCTGGTTACCGGCCGTCCATCAATGCCCGGATTCCAGGCCGCGTGAAAACCGAGCTGCGCCCGACTGGTGACGCAGATGCGGTCCCGAGGGATCACGCCGAGGATCATGGTGCAGGCCGACAGGCAAGGGCCGTCAATGACCACGCGTTCGCCGGAGTTGCGCAACTGAGAGAGGTGGTCGAGATAGGGACCGATCTGTCCCCCTGCATCATTGACGATTCGCACGGTTGCGCCAGCAGACGAAAATGCAATTGCCGCCGCAGCGACGCCGACCAGGACCGAACTCACTCGCATGGGATTTCCCTCTTATGCCGCATCCAGCGAAAATCTTTAAGCCATATAATCGGCCAGAGGAAAAGCCCCCTTTACATTAAATTTACTCGCTGCTGACGACCGTCGATGACAACACGCCAGTCAACGCGCCGACGGGTTAAAACCGTATTAATTTACCTACCCGGTTGCTACCCCCAGAGCGCCGGTGTCGCTGGGTAAACCAGGCTGCCGTCGTAACGAAGCCCGCGCGGCCGATCGCGCTCCAGCAGCAACGGACCGTCAAGATCGACAAGGCTTGCACGCTGCGCCACGAGCACAGCCGGCGCGACTGCCAGTGAGGTCGCGACCATCGATCCAACCATCACCACGAACCCCAGGCGTTGCGCCTCCGCGGCGGTCGCCAGCGCTTCGGTCAGTCCCCCGGCCTTGTCCAGCTTGATATTGACGGCTTCGTACTTGTCGCGAAGAGCGTCAAGCGAAGGGCGAGCATGCACGCTTTCGTCCGCACACAGCGGCACGGGGTGCCGAATTCTGGCCAGAATATCGTCGCCGCCGGCGGGTAACGGCTGTTCGATCAGCGTAACACCCGCCTGCGCGCACGCTGCAAGATTTTCGGACAGCATTTCGGCCGACCAGCCTTCGTTGGCATCGACGATGAGTTCTGCGTTCGGCGCTGCCCTTCGCACCGCTGCGATGCGGGCCGCATCTCCGGCCGCGCCAAGCTTCACTTTGAGGAGAGGGCGTGCGGCTGCCTCGGCGGCTTGCACCGCCATCAGTTCGGGCGCCGCAAGCGAGATCGTATAGGCGGTGGTGACCGGTGCCGGAGCCGGCAGGCCGGCCAGCCGATGTACCGGCTCGCCGCTTTGCTTTGCCGCCAAATCCCACAGCGCGCAATCGACTGCATTGCGCGCGGCGCCCGGACCAATCGCCTCCTGGAGCCCAAGGCGATCTAGTCCGCGTGAAACGCGGCTCATCGCCATGATTGCGTCGGCTACGCCTTGGAGCGTCTCCCCATATCGGGCGTAGGGCACGCACTCGCCACGGCCGCGGTGGTCGCCGTCAGCAATTTCAGCGACGATGACGGCAGCTTCGGTTTTGGCGCCGCGGCTGATCGTAAACGAACCGGCAATGGGCCAGCGCTCGATGCGAACCGAAAGCGAGCGCATCAGAAGGCAGACGACAGATTACCGAGAACAGATGGCGGACACGGCAAGTTGCCGATCCGTCCCCGTCCTCCGTCCTCCGTCCTCTGTTTTCTGTTATTCGAATCGCCCTGCCGCATGCGCAAGCATCGTATAGACCTTGCCGGTCTCCGACGTGAGATAGGTGCGCGCCACCACTTGTCCGTTGTCGTCGCGCGACACTTCGTCCAGCAGGCGTTCGAATTCCGCGATATAGTGATCGACGGTCTGCATGAATTCCTGGTCGTTGCGATATTTCCGGCGAATCTCGTCAAACGTCCGCTGGCCCTGCATGGTGTAGAGCTTGCGCGTGAACACGTTGTGCTCGCCGCGCTTATAGCGCTCCCACAGCTCGGCGGCAGCTTCGTGGTCGATCATGCGTGCAATGTCGACCGCAAGCGAGTCGAGCGACTCCATCGTTTGCCGCTCGCTGCGGGAGGTCTCCGGGAGTGCATCGCGCGCAGTCGGCTCGCGCGCCGTCAAGTCGTGTACCGGCTCGCTCGCATCCTGCGACGCGCGTGTGAGCAGGTCGGAAAGCCAGCCGGTGCGGCTAGCGGCCGAAGTGGACGTCAGCGAAGGCGGTTCGGCCCGGCGCGTTGGCAGAGGTGACGAACTCAGCGAAGCAAGGTCGAGCCGGCCGCGGCTCGATTCGGACCGCACCGCACTGCCATTCCCCAGGATGACGTCGCGGCGGGGCTGCGCGAGTGCCTCCGCCGGTTCGGGACGGCGCGCCGGCTCCGCGGTGTCGAGGTTGCGGCCGTGGCGGGCGACGATGCGGTTGAGCTCGGCAAGCGCCTCGATCTGGTCGACGATCACGCGCCGCATCTGTGCAGCGCTCTCGGCCGTCTCCTGCGGCAGTTCGAAGATGCCCTTGCGCAGCTCGGCGCGAGTCGCCTCTACCTCCTGCTGCATTTCCGCGGCCATTTGCTTGAGGCCCTCGATCATTTCCGTAAAACGCTGTGCGGTTTCGTCGAACATGGAACGCGTATCGCCGGTTGCCTGCTCATAGACGCTGCGCATCGCGTCGGCCGTGCGCCGGTATTGTTCGTCGGCATTCTGGCGCATTGCCTCGAAATTTTCCGATATCGCCTGCGATCCCTGATTGGTGGACTCGGCGATCAGGCGCGCCACTTCGCGCGCCCGTTCCGATGCCCCTTCGAGCGACTGGTCGAGCAGTGTGGAGAACCGGGTCAGCCGGGTTTCCAATTCGCCCGCTTTGTTGTCGAGGGTACCGATGAGCATGTTGAGCCCTTCCGTGCGTTCGGCCAGAGCGCCCTCGGTACGGCGGTTGCTGCGGTCGATCAGCGACACAGCCTCCGCGAGGGAACGGCCGTGCGAGTCGAACTGAGTCGTAAGCTGCCCCAACTCGGCCGCCATCTTGTTGCCGCTCTCCTGGAAGTTTGAGAGCTGCGCAATGAGTTCCGAGCTGACTGTCCCGGTCTTCTCCACGACCTCGGTCATCGCAGAAACAAAATCCGTGACCCGCGCGGAGAGCGTCGTCTCGAGCTGGCCCATGTTCTCATGAGCACCGCTCAAGACCTCCTGCAGCAGGATATTGGATTCCCGCAGCCGCTCGAACAGCGCCGTTGTGTCGGAGCGCAGCCGCGCGTGTGTCTCGAGCATCTCGGATACGGCGCTGGAGGCGGTCTGTTTTGAAGTCTCCACCGCCGAATGGGTCTGCTCCTGAAACTCCCGCAAACTGGACGTTACCGTCGACGATGCGGCCTTGGCGGCGGCATCGGCGCTGTCCTGCAGGTCCTTGATCGAGCGTGCGACCGCCGAGCTCGTATTCTCGGTAGCGGTCTTGCTGTTTGTATGCATTTCCGAAATCGAGCGGACAACCGCAGCGGTCGCAGCCTCGCTCGCCTCGTTAATCAGGCACGCGATCTGCTCGCTGTTGTCCATCATGGTGCGGGTGAAGGTAAAGCCCTTCGCTTCGATCGCCTTCACGGCATTCTCAGTGACCCGGCTGACCTCGTTCGCGAGTTCCAGGCTCTTATCGCCGAACGCCGCGACAAGTCCGCTTGATTTCTCGTCGAGCAAACGGGTCAACTCGGCGTGCCGAGCGCTGACGGCTGTCGTGATGTGCTCGGCCTTGCCCACGAAATCGCGCGCAATCTCAGCGCTCAGGCCGAGCAGGGTGCGCTCGACCTCGGTGGCGTTCTGCTTGAGCACATTGCCCACGCCGGTCGACATTCCGCTGAGGCTGCGTTCTGCATCCTGCGCCGTCGAGCGAATGGCGTTTGTTGTGGTCGATGCAGCCTCCGTGAGCGAACGTCCGGCCTCCTGTGCCGAGGTGCGGACCGCGTTCGTCGTCGTGGAAGCAAGTTCCGTAAGCGAGGAGGTGAGATCGGACAGCGCGCGCTGCGCCCCACTGGTGGCGCGGCTGACCTCGTCGGACAAGTGCAGGCTTCTTTCGCCCAACACCGACAGCAGGCCGGCCGATTTCTCGTCGAGGACGCGGATCAATTCGGTCTGACGCGAACTGACAGCCGCTGTGATCTCCTCGGCCTTGCCTATGAAGCTCCCGGCGACCTCGGCCCCCAGGCTGTGCAATGTCCGCTCGATTTCGCCGGCGTTCTGCTTGAGGGCGTTGTTCACGCCCGTTGACATACCGGTCAAGCTGCGCTCGGCGTCCTCCGCCGATGAGCGGATTGCCGTCGTGGTGGTCGACGCCAGCTGCGCCAGCGAACGCTCCGCTTCGCCGGCATTGGTCTTGATGGCCTGGCTCAGTTGCTCGAGCCGCGCAGTGACGACGGTCGTCGTCGACGTGGCGAGCCCGCCGATCGATCGCTCCACCTCGCTGGTGCTGGTCCTGATCGCGTTATGCAACTGCTCGAGACGCGAGCCGATGACCTCCGTAGTCGAGACTGCGAGTTCGGTCAGCGAGCGCTCGGCCTCGCCGGCATGGCTCTTGATCGAGCTGCTCAACTCGTTCGTGCGTTGTCCGATGAGATCGGCAGCGGCCTTGCTCCGGGTCTCGATTTCCTTCGCCACCGCCTCGGCGCGGCCGAGCAGCAGTTCCTCGAACCGCCCGATTCGGCTGTCGATGCTGCCGGCGATTTCCATGGCGCGCGCGCCAAGCGCCTTATCGATATCCTCGATCTTGGCTCCGAGCGTATCGACAAGCTTCGCCCCGCGCACGTTGATGACGGCAGTGACGTCGCTGATCCGCTTATCGAGTTGGCCGACGATTTCCTTTCCGCCATCGGTTATGGTCTTGGACACGTCGACGAGGCGCGCGCCGAGGGATTCATTGAGGTTCTGCACGCGACCGTCCAGCGCATCGTGGAAACGCACGAACTGCTGGTCGAGGCTGGTAGTGACTTCGGCAGATTTCGTGCTCACCCGCGTATCGAAATTCTCCAGATAATTGCGGATCGCGGTGGTGATTTCGTCGGTTCGCTCGCTAAGGCGCTCCACCATCTCGCCGCCGTAGGTCTTGACGGTCCGATCGAATTCGCCGAGATGGCGGGTGATGAGATTGCCGAGGGTGGTGGAGTCGCGTGCGATCCGTTCAGCGAGCTCCGATCCCCCATAATTGAACATGTCCTCGAAGGCTTGCAGCCGGGTTGCCAGCATTTCCCGTACCGCCTCGCCGCGGCTGCCGATCATTTCGGCAAGCTGCTCGGCGCTTTCGCGGAAGGTGTCGGTTGCTCTGTTGCCGCGCTGCACGATGGTATCGGCAATGCGCATGCCGGTCTGCTCGAGCTTGTTGACCACATCCCCGCCGCGGAGGCTCAGATCGAGGACGAGCGAATCGCCGGTCGTCTTGAGCGAGGTGTGGACTTCTTCTACGCGGTTGGCGATCGCGTCGGCGAGATGGTTGCCGGTCTCGACCACAAGCTCGGTGAGCTGCTGCGTGCGGCCCGTCATCAGGTCGAGCACCGCCGCCGATTTCTGGGAAAAACCATCCGCGACCCGATCGAGCCGCACCGACATCATGTGCTGGAGGTTGGCGGCGATTTCGGTGAATTCGTCCCCGATATGGTCGGTCTTGAAATTGAGCGTCGCAGTGAGCCGATCGCTGGCCTGGGCGATCGCCTCGGCGGTGCTGCTGCCGGTTTGCTCCAGCCGCTCGAGCAGGTCGCCGCCGCGCTCGCCGAGCTGCGAGATCATGCTGTCGCCGGCATGGGCAAGAGCGCGGGTAATGTGCTCGCCCTTCTCGGCGAGCGTATGCGTGATTCGTCGGGCGGCGTCGTTGACCTGATCGCCCACCAATTGGCTGATCTGGGAAATGTCCTGCCCGAGATCGAGGTGGATGCTGTTGATCGCGTCGCGGATCTGGTCGGCCTGGCCGACCAGCGTATCGCGCTGGCTGCCGAGGTCCTGCAGCAAGGCCCGAATCCGGACTTCGTTGTCGTTGTAGGCGTGTTCCAAGGCAGAGACCTCGTTGGCGACCAGGGTCTCCAGTTCGGCGGCGCGCGCGAGCGCGCGCTCGACGCCGTCGCCGATGGCGGCGACCTCGCGCCGGATCGCCTGTCCGACCGTGACGATCGATTCGCGCGCGACGGTCTCCGGCTCTGCGAGCCGCATCGCCACTTCGGCCATCGACTGCGCAATCAGGCGCATTTCCTGAGATCGCACGGCCATATGAGCGAGTACATAAAAGAACAGCACCGGCGCGAGATAAATGCCGCCGAGGACGGCCAGCACCGGAGCGGTCAGCCCCGTGGGGCCCAGTGCGGCCTGCAAATCAGGCAGATAGAGCCAGCTGATGACGAAGCCGCCGACCACCCAAACGGCTGCGAATATGCTGGCCAGAATGTAGGAGGTTTTCTCAGGGCGGCGCTGAATGGAGCGAAGGATGGAGCCGATCGACTCGCGATCGTCGTTTGCAGCCCGGCGCCTTGTGGAACTCTCCTCCGGCAGCGATGCCGATCCCTCGAACATGTCAGTCTTGGCAAATGATTTCGTACGCAGACCGGGCCATGGGGCCTCCGGCGCCGTGTCATCGGCGTCCGCAGTGGCTTGTCCCGTTCCCGCAGGGGGCGAGGCGCCCCATTGATCGTCTTCGCGTACGTGAAGCGCATCCTGGATTGCCGACAAAGCGGCCTCGGTCGGGTCCTTCATCTTCTTAGGAGTGTTCGCCATTTCGATCCTCGCCTTCCCCTCACGCATCACGACGGCCGCGGCCAAGCGATCAGCCGCGCCGGGAGCGCCTCACCCGCGAGATCCCCCTCCGGATCCCCCTCGACAGCCGGACCTTGTCAACATGGCGCAAGGACGTCCGGCTGGCAGCCGCCATCCTATCGCGTTGCCTGGGCGAAGGATACCGGTCGATAAGGATCTTTTACACATCCTTAACCCTGATTAGCCCCTGCCAAGCAGGGCGGCATTTGGCAGGCACATTGCGGCCGGTATGGGGCTGCCGTAGGAAAATCTCTGGAGTGGAGGGCAGTGATATGAAGCCGTATCAGGAAGGTGCCTATGCGCTGGCGGCGTTGAGTGCCGCCGGCGTGGCGTTTCGGCTGCTGTTGAGCAAGGGGCTGATCGGCCGCGACGAGGCGGTCAGGGCGCTCCTTGATGAAGCGGTTTCCCGCGCGATCTTCGCGGAATCCGAGGCCCGGGGCGAAGCCGCCGAAGCGAACCGCCAATCTGCAGAAATCCTTAAATTCCTCGCCGAGGGGCTCTGAAAGGAATGTCCGCAGGCGTTTCTGTTAACCATGCTCGCGCGAAATCATCCAATATTTGCCAGCACTTTGGCACAATCGGCTAAGGCAGTTGCTCAACGAGCCGAGTCGGAGATGTTGCGCCATGGACCCATCCGGAGATGCAAACGGCGATGTTCAGCTTGCCGGGCGCTCCGGGGCCTCCGCCAGCACGGCCGCCTGGTCCGTAAACGACCGATCTGCTCTCCTGCCGGAGGACCCGACCGCACTGGTTATAGACAGAAATCATCTCGCGCGGATGACGCTTGGCGACGGGAACCTCGAACGGGAGCTTCTCGGCCTATTCCACCGGCAGGCAGGCATGCTGCTGGGTCGCATGACGAGCGAGAATCCGAAGGTCGTCGCCGCGTTCGCGCACACCTTGACCGGCTCCGCTCGCGGCGTCGGCGCCTGGCAGGTCGCTGCAGCCGCCGAAGCCATCGAGCGCGCGGCGACCGGCGCTGACGAAGGAAGGCTGGCGAGCGCGCTGCGCCACCTCTCCGCGGCGGTCACACGGGCGCAGGCTGCCATCGCCGACTTGACGCAGGCGTGCTGACCTGGATAGGCGCAGGGCGGTGTAGCTGCGCCCGGGACAAACGTCATCGGCCCTTGATCTCGCCGGCCGTGCAAGGTTGATTGCGCCGGCCAAATCTCAATCTCCCCCGCCCTGGCGCCGCCAGCCCCCGCAACATGGTCAAGATCACGTATATCGATTTCGAGGGAACGCCACGCACCGCCGAGGGCGAGCTTGGGTCCACCGTCATGGAGACCGCGATCAAGAATAACATTCCCGGCATCGAGGCGGAGTGCGGCGGCGCCTGTGCTTGCGCCACCTGCCACGTTCATGTCGACGAAGCCTGGCGGGGAGCAGTGGGAGACCCTTCTCCGATGGAGGAGGACATGCTCGACTTCGGTTACGACGTGCGACCCAATTCGCGCCTGTCGTGCCAGATCAAGGTCACCGCCGAACTCGATGGGCTCATCGTGCGCACGCCCGAGCGCCAAGCTTGATGCCTGGAAAGAAGACACCGCATGACTGAAGCGATCAAAACCGATGCGCTGATCATCGGTGCTGGGCCGTGCGGGTTGTTCGCCGTCTTCGAACTGGGCTTGCTCGACATCAAGACGCATCTCATCGACATCCTCGACAAGATCGGCGGTCAATGCGCGGAGCTTTACCCGGAGAAGCCGATCTATGACATTCCGGGCGTGCCCTATTGCACGGGTCAGGGTCTCGTCGATTCGCTCCTGGTACAGATCAAGCCATTCAAGCCGGAATTTCATCTTCAGGAGATGGTCGAGACGATTGAAAAGATCGGCGATCCGCTGTTCCGCGTGAAGACCGACAGCGGAAAGGCTTTCGAGGCCAAGGTGGTCGTGATCGCCGCTGGCGGCGGCTCCTTCCAGCCCAAGCGCCCGCCGATCCCCGGCATTGAGGCGTATGAGGACAGGTCGGTCTTCTATTCGGTTCGCCGGATGGATAATTTCCGCGGCAAAAGAGTCCTCATCGTTGGCGGCGGCGATTCCGCACTCGACTGGACGCTCAATCTGGCGCCGCTGGCGAGCCATCTCACGCTGCTGCACCGGCGCGATCAGTTCCGCGCCGCGCCCGACAGCGTCAACAAGATGATGGCGCTGGTCGGGGAGGGTAAAATTGACTTCGTGCTTGGTCAGGTTGCGGCGCTTAAGGGTAACGGCGGCGAGATCGCCGCCGCAATCGTCAAGACCAACAGCGGCTCGAATTTCGAAATCGCATGCGACGTGCTGCTGCCGTTCTTCGGGCTGACGATGAAGCTCGGTCCGGTCGCAAACTGGGGCATCGAACTTAAGGACGGCGAACTCATTCCGGTCGATACCGCCTCCTTCGAAACCAGCGTGCCCGGCATTTTCGCGATCGGCGATATCAACTGGTATCCGGGAAAGCTAAAGCTCATCCTCTGCGGCTTCCATGAGGCTGCGCTCATGGCGCAGAAGGCGCACCGGTATGTCTATCCGGATAAACGGCTCGTATTCCAGTACACGACGTCGTCGTCGAGCCTGCAACGAAAGCTCGGCGTAGTGTAGCGCGCTCGCCTCATTCCACCTTGATGTGCGCGGCCTTGACGACCTTGCCCCATTTCTCAGTTTCTGCCGCGATGTAGCTTCCGAACTCCGGTGGCGTCATCAGCATCGGCTCGGCGCCCAACGCGGCGAATCGCGACTTCATCGCCGGGTCGGTGAGGACGGCGTTTATCGTTTTATTCAGCGCTTCGATGATCTCCACCGGCGTCTTCGCGGGTGCGCCCAGCGCGTCCCAAACATAGGCCTCGTAGCCAGGCACGAATTCCGCGGCGGCGGGAACGCCGGGGAGCAAATCCGAGCGCGTCGCGCCGGTCAAGGCCAGCGCCCGCAACTTGCCGGTTTTGATGTACTCGATCGATTGCACGATTGGCGGAAACGACGCCTGCACCTGTCCGCCGATGAGATCGGGCAGGTAATTGCTGCGATAGGGAACGTTGACCAGATCGATGCCGGCCATTTCCTTGAACAGCTCGCCGGCGACGTTGGTCGCGGCGCCGCTGCCGACCGAAGCGTAGTTGATCTTGCCCGGATTGGCTTTGGCATAAGCGATAAATTCAGGAAGCGTGCGGGCCGGAACCGAAGGATGGATCACCAGGACGAGGGGCAGACGGACGAGGCCGGCGACCGGCGCGATGTCACGAGTGAAGTCGAAGTCAAGGCTGTCATAAAGCGAGGCATTGATGGCATTGGTCGTCGTCACCACAAGGAGAGTGTAACCGTCGGGCGGAGCATGGGCGACGATCGAGGTGCCGACGTTGCTCGCGCCGCCAGGGCGGTTGTCAACAATGAATTGCTGTTTGAACTGCTGCGACAACGATTGCCCGATCAGGCGCGCGACAATGTCGGGGGCAATTCCCGCCGGATAGGGGACGACGATCCGCACCGGCCGCGTCGGGTAATCAAGCGCCCACGCAACCCGCGGCAAGGCCGCCGCGGCGGAAGCGCCGGCAGCCAAGCGCAGAAATTGACGACGCTGAGGTTTCATAGTGCCTTTGAGACCAAAGAGCGCCTGTTCGACGGAATCCGCCAAGCCGGATTGGAGCACGGGTGAGGCCGAGGAGCAAATGCCGATTTGCGCAGCTGGGCAAAAGCGCGCGGTCCACAAACCTGTCACCTGGAACAAAAGTTCCCTCCAAGCGTTGCATGAAGCTGCGGTGCGGCGAGCAGACGATACGCATAGATACAAAAAGTAGAGATAAGCAGTAATGAATACCGGGCGTGACCTCGTCCGGGCAGCCGAGACCGAGGAACGGTTCCGGTTGCTCGTCCAGAGCGTCACCGACTATGCGATCTTCATGCTCGACCCGAAGGGTTATGTGACCAGCTGGAACGCCGGCGCCGCTCGCTTCAAGGGGTACAGCGAAGACGAGATCATCGGACAGCACTTCTCGCGATTTTATACGCCGGAGGACCGCGCGAACAATCGTCCTGCGAGAGTGCTCGAAGAGGCGGAGCGTACCGGCCGGTTCGAGGGGGAAGGATGGAGGGTTCGTAAGGACGGAGCGAAATTCTGGGCTCACGTCGTGATCGATACGATACGCGACCCGTCCGGGAGGCTCATCGGCTTCGCCAAGATTACGCGCGATCTGACAGAACGGAAGCGAACTGAGGCGGCGCTTCGCAGACGCGAAGAACAGTTCCGGCTGCTCGTCCAGGGTGTGAAGGATTACGCGATCTACATGCTCGATCCAGAGGGTCGCGTCGCCAACTGGAACGCCGGTGCCGAACGCATCAAGGGTTATACCGCCGAAGAAATCATCGGCCAGCATTTTTCTCGTTTCTACATCGACGAGGATGTGAAGGCCGGCGCGCCGCAGCGCGCTCTGGAAACGGCTTTGCGCGAAGGCAAATTCGAGACCGAAATGCTGCGCCAGCGCAAGGACGGCAGCCGCTTCTGGGCGCATGTGGTGATCGATCCGATTTACGACGAATGCGGGAGCCATATCGGATTTGCAAAGATCACAAGGGACGTAACCGAAAAGCACAAGACCGAGGAAGAATTGCTGCAGGCCCGTGCCCGCCTGCTGCAATCGCAAAAAATGGAGGCGATCGGGCAGCTCACGGGCGGGATCGCCCACGACTTCAACAACTTGCTCACCGCAGTGATCGGCAGCTTGTCGATCGTTCGCAAACGGGTTCCCGGCGATCCGAAGATCGTCCGCCTTCTGGACAATGCCATCGAAGGCGCTCAGCGCGGCGCCACGCTTACGCAGCGAATGCTCGCCTTCGCGCGGCGTCAGGACCTCAGGGTTGCGGCCATCGACCTCCAGGAGCTGGTCCGTGGAATGTCGCAGCTGATCGCCGCGTCCATCGGCTCCGCAATTCAGATTGAAACGCGTTTCCCGCTGAGCCTCCCGCCGGTCAAGGCTGACGCTAATCAGCTGGAACTCGCGTTGCTCAACCTGGTCGTGAATTCGCGCGACGCCACGACGGACGGGGGCCGCATCATCATTTCGGGCCGGTTGGAGGCTGTGACCTCGCCGAGCGGCACCATACTTGAATCGGGCCAGTACGTTTGCCTCTCGGTCGCCGACACCGGATCGGGCATGGACGAAGCCACCCTCTCGCGGGCCACGGAACCCTTCTTCACGACGAAGGGGGTAGGACGCGGCACCGGGCTTGGTCTCTCGATGGTTCTGGGAGTGGCTGAACAATCCGGCGGTCAGTTCGTCCTGCATAGCCGCAAGGGCGAAGGGACGACCGCCGAGATTTGGCTTCCCGAGGCCTCCGCCGACCTCGTTGCGAGTTCCGCTTTGGACAGCGAGGCAGAGCTTCCCGTCGCAATCTCCCCGGTCACCGTGCTGGTCGTCGACGATGACCCGCTGGTGCTCATGAACACGGCGGCCATGCTCGACGATCTCGGTCACCGGGTACTCGAAGCTTCTTCCGCGGCTCAGGCGCTGCGCATCCTGCGGCGGTCGGAAAACATAGACATCATGATCACGGATCAAGTGATGCCCAACATGACCGGGGCGGAATTGATCGCCCGCGTCAGGTTGGAGTGGCCGAACCTCTCGGTGGTGCTCGCAACTGGCTATGCCGAGCTTCCGCGCGACATCGATCCGGCGCTCCCGAAGCTCGCAAAGCCTTACCGTCAGGAAACTCTGGCACGCGTGATCGCGGAGCAGAGCCGAAGCAGGCAGGTCGAAACCGTGCTCCATTTGCGCGCGCCGTCCAAAGCCGGGACCGGATAATCGTTGCAGCGACCTGGCGGGGTACGGCGCGGCATCAGCCGCGAGAAGCCGGCAAAACTTACAAAATCGGTTCACCGCCGGTGACAGCGACGGTCGCGCCGGAGACATAGCTTGCCTCATCGGCGGCAAGCATGACGTAGACTGGCGCCACTTCCTTGGGCTGGCCCGGCCGCTTCATCGGCACCTGCTTGCCGAAATTCTTCACCTTCTCTTCCGGCATCGTGGAGGGAATGAGCGGCGTCCAAATCGGGCCGGGAGCTACGCAATTGACGCGGATGCCCTTCTCAGCCAGAAGCTGGGCGAGGCCGGCAGTAAAATTCTGAATGGCGCCCTTGGTGGTTGCATAAGCGAGCAGCTGAGGGTTGGGCGTATCGGCGTTGATCGAAGCCGTATTGATGATGGCGCCGCCCTCCTTCATCTCTCCGACAGCCGCCTTGCTGAGATAGAACATGGAATGGATGTTCGTTTTGAACGTTACGTCCCATTCCTCGTCGGAAATGTCTTCGATCGATGAAAAGGTCGCCTGATGGGCGGCATTGTTGACCAGAATGTCGAGCCTGCCGAATGCGGCCACCGCTCTGGTGACAAGTTCCCGGCAGTGTGCGGCTAGTTTTATATCGCCGGATACGAGCACGCACTTTCTTCCGGCGCCTTCGACCAGACGTCGCGCTTCGGCCGCGTCCTCATGCTCGTTGTAATAGCTGATCAGAACGTCGGCCCCTTCGCGGGCAAAGGCCAGCGCCACGGCACGGCCGATACCGCTGTCGCCGCCGGTTATGATGGCCTTCTTGCCTGCAAGCCGTCCGGAGCCTTTGTAGCTCGCCTCGCCATAATCGGGTTCCGGCTCCATCGCAGCGCTGCTGCCGGGCATCGATTGTTGCTGAGGTCGAAAAGGCGGAGTTGGCGCACGATCGTTCATTTTGGGTGTTCCGGTTCATACCATCGCGGGATGCGAATTGGCTCTGACCGAGTCAATTCGAGCATCGGGCGGTGGTTTCTACTAAGACTGCGCGAAAAGATTACGGCTCAGCCCGAGTCTGCCCCGGCGGCGGTAGCGGTTTGGCGCTCACCGGCGCTCCCGGCTGCGCGATGTCGAGCGCTTCGCGCATTGCCGGCAGCGCGGCGTCCGCCATGGCGGCGTAGCCTTCGGCGGTCGGATGAACGGCTCCGCCCTGCACGGCCGAGAGGATGCCCCACATGGCGTCGTGAATGCTTGCCGCCAGCACCCCCTGCGGATAGCTCATGGCGGTGAAATAGCTGTCATTGGCGGTGCGCACCCAGCGCTGGCGCGGCAAATAGGGCCGGTACTCGCTCCCCGGACGGCCGCATGCCATCGGCTGGGTCGCTGCGAGTGCCAGGTTGGCATTGAAACTCTCGCCCTTGGGCGAGAAACATTCGCGATCGAACTCCGGATCCTCCTCGGAGCGCGCGCAGAAGCCGTGATGAGCAAATGCGGCCTGATGCGCGTCGACAAACGTCATTCGCTCGTTCATTGGGTCGCGACAGGCTGTGCCCTCGCACAAAGCGAGGGCTTTGAGCCTCGGCAGAAACCGCTGCGATACGAATGCCGCAACTTCGCGCAGCCGCGCGCCGTTTGCCGTAAAGGCCGGGTGTATATCGAAACCGTCGCGTCCTCCCGGGCAGGGCGTATCGGGGCTCGCGAGCGCCGGATGGCCGTAGCTCACGAACACGACACGCGCGAGATTGCCGCCGACGAGAGGTTTGAGGGCGGCGCGCAGCCGGGCGAAATCGGCGGGTAGTCTCTGATCGAGCGCCTTCTGGGCGTCTGCAACGCTTGCCGTGTTGCCGCCGCGCGTGGCGAGAAGGCGTTCCGTGGCCGCCTCGATGATGACGTTGCCGACCAGTGCAGAGAACCGAACGTCGTTTGCTCCGATCGTGAGCAGGACGAGATCGATCGGCCGCTCAATGCCGGCGCGGTGCCCATTTGCCAGCGCTTCGGAGAGCGCTGCGATCTGTGCGTTCACCCCGGCCGGACACGGGCTGTTGGTGTCGGGGCTCGGACATTCGCGGATGTTCTGAGGCCCAAGAAAACCGGTCGCTATGGTCGCGCCGGAGCAGGCCAGTGGGATGAAGGTGACGGCGAGATGCGGGTTTTCGATCGCGATCGCAAGCGCTGCGCGGGTTTGGTAGCTGTACAGTGACCGGTGGCAAGGCGCGCTTTCCCAGCGCGCGGCATGACGCCGCCAGTCGCTGGCTCCCGAGTCGCCGCTCGACATGTCTGCGCATGATTTGTCGCCGGTGAAACCGTCGCGGCCTGGCCGGTAATATTCGCTGCTGCTTCCAGCAAGGAGGCGCCGGAAGCAGAAGCCGATATCTGAGAGCCGTACCGCCCGGTCGGGGTTGCCTTCGCCGGCGCCGACCGAATCGCCCATCCCGGCGATCAGCACGTCGCGCACCGCGATTTCGGCAGCCAGGCGCCGTATGGTCCCATCCGGCATGGCGATATCAACCTTTGCGATTGTCGCCTTACCGTAGAGAACGCGCTCGTCGATCTCTTCATCGCATGGGATTGTGGAATGCCGCGGTTCGGTTTCGCCGTCCTCGAACGTCCACTGGCAGAACAAGCCCGCCGGCAGCGGGCCGGATAGAAGCGCGGCGATGCGGTGGTCGCGCGGCGCGAGATAGGATTCGCGCACGCCGTCGCGATTGCAGACCTGCATCAGCTTGCCGGTGCCATCTACGCACAGACGCTCGACTATGTCTTGCGCCCACCCGCGTCCATCGCTTGCAATGGCCAGGCGCCGCTCGGCGCCGAGCACGCCGTCAGCCCGATAGGCGGCGACATGGCGTTCGAAATCGTTTTCGCTGCGGAACAGGCGAAATCGGTTTTTGACTTCCCATTCGATGCGCAGATTGCCGGTCTGCGCCAGCGCGGCATCCGCGGACCACCACGCGAGCATGAGCGAGCCGACGAGGCCGAGGACGCAAGCGCAACGCATGAGCCATCCCTATGGCCTCGACCGATAGCACAGAGTGTGCGGCGGAAATGTGGGGCCGGTTATCTCAATTCCGTAGGGTGGGCAAAATGGCCTTGCAAGGCGCCTCGATTCAGCACGGCGCCGGGGGCGATTTTGCCCACTCTACGGAGCTAACTCGCGAGGCTGATCACGGCGTCTTCGTATTTCCCCGACCCCATGCCGGAATCGGCAAAGATGCCTCGGTCGGCGATCCACCGGAATGTTTCCTCGTATACTTCGCGGCTATAGGGTTCGAAGACGAGCCGTTCGCCGGGACCCCAACGGCGGGTGTCCATCAGGTCGTGATAGCGAACCGGAAACTCACGTTTGTAATAATGCGTGTAGAGGTCGGGCCGCAGATCGATGTCGCGCTGGGCGCGCCGCAGCGCCCGGAAGAACTTGCGCAGATCGTCCGGTTCCGGGTCGCCGCCGATCATGGTCGCGATCATGAACGTCGTGTCGACGATCTTACGGAAGCCTGACTGTTCCGCGAAATAATAGGGGCCCGAGAACAGCGCGGACGCCTGCGCCTTGCCGCCGAGCAACTGGTCCAACCGGCTAAACAGCATGCCGTCGGCGAAGCTGAGACTGATGCGCGAAAGCGGCATGTATTGTTCAAGCGCCTGAATTGTCGAGTAATGGCTGCCCGATTGATAGCCGACCGCAATCGGTATGCCGGCGAGGTCTTCGGGAGTTTTGATCGGCGAATCCGGCGGCACGAAAATACCCGATGGTGCGACCGAGTAGACATCCGCATAAAGGCGGCCCTTGCCTTTCGAAGCGGCGACGCCAACCGTCCAGTGGCATGCGCAGCTCACGGCGGCGTCGCGGCCGCGCTCGAAACTTTGCATCGCTCCGATCCTGTCGCCGCGGTCGTGATGCTTGCCGTCAGACGACTGGATTAGTTCGTGAAATACGTAGTCGAGGCCCTCATCTTTGAAGTAGCCCTTCTCTTCTGCGACCCATTCCTGGAGCCGGAAATGCGGCTCAACGATGAATTTCTGCTTGGCCATGATCTGATACCTCGTAGGTGCTGGGTTGGCGTACCCCCGCGCGCAGCGCAGCGCGACTCCGTTTGGGGGAAGATGGAGCCCAGGCGCAGAAAATGAAAGCCCCGGGCCGCAGCCCGAGGCTTTCGTTCCAACCCCCCGTAGATAGTCCCAACGCACTCACGCTATGACAGCTCGCCATGAACTGCAATTTCGAATTTGCGTTTCAATATCGTTTTCCAACAACTGTGGCTTTCAGGTCACGTTTTTCGCGGCTTAGTTCTGAAAGATCTTTCACAACTGCTTGATTCTGTGTCGAAACGCGGCCTATGGCCCGCCAGCCGGCGAGGACCAGAACAAACGGTGCAAGCCAGGCCATCCGCGCGCCATAACGGTCATTGGGATTTGATATGCCTCCGCAGACTACCGCATTGGCGAGGATTGCGAGTGCCGCTGTGGCCGCGAGCGCGCCGAGGTCCGCGAAGCGCGCAGATCGGATCGCAAGGCCGATAATGCCGAGGAGGAGCAGCATCGACGCCCAGGCGACCGGTAGATGAACGCGATTGATCGCCGTGAAATCGATTTCGCCCTTCTGCTGGCGCGCCTTGTGCATCGCCGGCAGCGCATTCGGTACAAAGCGTTCGATAATGCCGTAGGTGTGCCAGATCTCATTGTGAACGCCGTAGCCGCTCGCCACTAGCGCCAGCTGTTCGGCCGTGGCTTCGAACGCAGCCGTCACCTGTTCCCAGGGATAGTCCTCGAGGCTTTCGATTGCGATCGTGCGCATCTCGTCGTCGAGGGCCTGGAACCGGCCAAGCCGGTCGAACACGCTCCCGCCCCAGAAGAAATCGTCCGCATTGGTTGGAAGCTCGTCGCGATGCGCGCAAAGTACGAATCGCGGATCCGGGCAATGATCGTGGAGATAGCGGGCAACAATGCCGGCTTGGAGCATGCGGCCGAACAGGAGCGCGCTGCCGCCGGGCGTCCAGGCGAGGCGGCCGGCGACGGCATAGTTGGCGGCAACGAGCATCGCGGCGCCGGCGCCGAGGGCGACGAAACCGGGAGCGAGCGCGGATAGCCTGATCAGGCCGCGATCGAACAACGCGACCAGGAGACCGGCCGCCAGCAGGCCCAGGAGGACGATAAGCGTCGCGCTGTGGGTTGCGGCCGAGAATGCGATGAGCAGAAACAGCGCGCCGCACTCCCATCGTTCGAGCATGTTAGTCCGCAGCACCAGGAGATAGAGCGCCAGCACCGAAAGCCCGGCGAAAATGTCGGTGAGGAGGGCGCCCGCGAGCCACGGCAGCGTTGTCAGCAGCGTCAGCAGCGCCGTCGTGAGCAGGAGGATTCGCGGTTTTCCCCCCCAACCGTGCGCGCGCAGCACGAGCGCGAGGACCCACACCGTCAATGCTGCCTGCACCAGTACGGCTGGCCAGAAATCGGCATGCTCGAACGCGTTGAGAAAGAGTCCGTAAACGGTCGAGCGACTCTCTTCGAGCGTACCTTCGTGCCAGCGCGCGATATAGCCGCCGGTATCGAATTGCAGGAGCGGAAAGCCGTTCCAAAGCGCTGGCGCAAGCAATATCAGGATTGCGGCCAAGGAAGCCGCAATCCGCTCGATCGTTTTGTGGCTCGACATCTCGGCTGGCGAGATCGCTTGGGCCTCGTTCGACATGGCTTGTGATGTGCCGACCGCGAAAGATCGGTGTGCGTTGCCGGGTAGAAGCAATGCCAATTCGGCAAACTAATCGCAAGTATGTGGCACATTCGCGCCAGGCAGGTGCATTCCGCGGGTCTTCAGCGCGTTTAGACGGCATTCGACGCGCTATGGCGGCGCAGCCGAGGAATTTTGGATGCGTAGGGTGGGCAAAGGCGCAACGCGCGTCAGCGCGTGCGCCGTGCCCACGCATGCACAGCGTGATCGCGCATTCTCCTCTCGGCGCGCTCTTTGCGCGCGTGGAGAGGACACCCGCGCGCCCTCGAAGGACGCTAGCACCTGCCGTTGCTGGTGGGCGGTGCCGACGGCACTCCCTCCGCAATCTTTGGCGTGCCTCCAACAGTCGTGTCGCCCGCCCAATTAGGAGCGCCGACAGCTGGGGTGCATCCCGGCCGTTGGCCGGGACGCACTGGCCGTTGCTCAGTCGCGACGGACGGCGGCTGCTGACCAGGCGGTTGGTGCTGCAGATTTGGAGTTTCCCGCAGGGTTTGCCCGGTCGCGGGCGGCACCGAGGAGCCAGGCTGTCCCGGCGCTGGCCCTGGAATCGTGCCGGTTGGGCCAATGCTGTTCGTCGTTCCGGGGGTGCTGGTCGTGGGCGCGCCGGTGCTGCCCGGGCCGACGCCCGTGGTCGATGGCGAAGTCGCCGCGCCGCCAGAACCTGTGGTTCCAGTACCCGCTGCGCCACTGGTCGCACCGCCCGCGCCGCCTGCGCCCGCACTCCCGCCGCCGCCTGCACCTCCGGCACCACCCCCTCCGCCTCCGCCTCCACCGCCCCCACCTCCACCTTGTCCGTAAGCGAGGGGAGAACTGGCGAGAAGGATTATTGCGGCAAGTGCTGACAATGATCTGCGATACATGATCTTCTCCACGATCACTGGATGCCAACGTTCGCTCATCCCTTGAGTTCCGGTCAGCGGCACTGATGAAACAGGCGGAACAGAAATGGAGTTGAACAGATGCCAGCCGTTGGTTTTGATTTTACGAATGAACACGGCGTAGTCGTCGCCGAGACGCGCGGCGGCCGCTTTCAGCAAGAGATCAGGATTCGCGCGCATCGTCTTATTGCCGATGAGCCGGTCGAGGTCGGCGGACTAGACAGCGGACCTGGACCTTACGACCTGCTGCTCGCGGCGCTCGGCGCCTGCACCGCGATGACGCTGCGTCTCTACGCCGAGCGCAAGGCGCTTGCGCTGGAGCGGGTTACGGTGCGGCTTAGTCACTCGAAAATCCACGCCGCCGATTGCGCGAACTGCGAAACAAAGGAGGGAATGCTCGATCGGATCGATCGCGCCATTACGCTCTCAGGAGACCTCGACGATAGCCAGCGCGCGCGGCTTATGGAAATCGCCGACAAGTGTCCGGTTCATCGCACCCTCACGTCGGAAATCGAGATCAGAACAGTGGAAGAGCGGTGAGGCTGCCCCCGCAACTAACCTGCCCTGGTCCGCTATCAGGCGTCCTGATAAACTGCGCGCCGTATGAAAAACGAGGTCACAATGGCGCGTCCGCCTGTGAGTCTGCCGCCCGATCCCAATACTCGTGCGCCGCGTTGGACGCTTCCAAAAGGCGCTTGCGACACGCATGCTCATATATTCGGCCCGCCCGATATTTTCCCCTACAGCGATCAGCGTCGATACACGCCGCCTGCCGCGCCGGTCGAACATTATCGCAACATGCAGAGGATCACGGGGCTCACCCGCGTGGTTTTCGTCACTCCAACGGCGCACGGATACAACAACAGCGTCATCCTCGATGCCATTGCTCAAGTGGGAGACTCGGCGCGTGGCATCGCTAACATAAATTCCACTTTCGATGCGAAATCCCTTGCGGCGCTTGCAGAGGCGGGAATGCGTGGCGCGCGGTTTCATTTGATGAAAGACCGACCCGGCAGCGAGAGCCATCTTGGCGAGCATCTGCCGATGTTACAGCGGCTCGACTGGATTCTCGATCTTCATGTCGATCCGCTGGATCTCATCGAGCACGAGAAATTCATCCGAGCGCTGCCGACGGTGACCATCATCGACCATATGGCGCGCGTTCGAGGCGGCGAGGGTCTCGATCAGCCGGCGTTCCGGCTTTTGCTCAATCTGCTCAAGGACGACCGTTTCTGGGTGAAGCTGTGCAGCTTCGACAAGATCAGCTCGATCCCGCAAGCTCGCGTCGAGGGTAGGCTGCCTTTCCTGGATATGGTTCCCTTCGCCCAGGCAGTCATCGAAGCCGCGGCCGACCGTGTGATCTGGGGCACCGATTGGCCGCACGGAAATACATTCACGCCGGGCCGCACCCCCAACGAAGGCGATCTCCTGGATCTGCTTGCCGTCATTGCGCCGGATGAAGGGCTCAGGGAGCGCATTCTCGTTGATAATCCGGAGCGCTTGTTCGGCTTCGCCGGGGATTAGCACGACGGGTTGCGTAGGGTGGGCAAAGGCGCGGTCCGCATGCACGAGTCCGCGCCACACGTAGAACAGAGCGCCGTGCCCACGTTGCCGCTGACGCAGTAAAGCTTAGAGCGTTGGTCTACCGTTGTCTTGGCTGGTCTGCGGAACCTGTCACTCCAGAGCGGTCCGGACCAAGCTGATCGGCGGATGCACTCGATAGCGTCTCGAACGCGGTGCCTTGGCTTCCGCGCTGGAAGCCGTGATCGAAAAGCGCTTGCATGTAGGGGTGGTCGAAGAAGCCGCGGGCAGGCTTTTGAAAGTCCGGCGACACCGTAGCCACGCCGATTTCGACGCCAAACCGCTGTGCGTTGCTGGCGACCAGGAGAAGTTCGCCGCGCAGCTCTGCCTTGAGGACGACGCTGATCAACCGACCGAGGATCGATACAGTACTGCGCTCAGGTACTTCGAAATCGGGGGTCAACCTGGAATTCGCAATGATGTAGAGCTTGCTCGCCGGAAGCGGCCCATTGCTATCGTCTGCGAAATAATCCTCAGGCGCCACGAAGAAGGGAGAGGTGATCGTGCCGTCGAGGTGCATTTCCTGAAAGCGACGACCGTTCGCCTCGACGTCGATCATGACCGGCGGGAAAAATCCTGGGATGCTCGATGACGCCAGCAGAACGTCGCGGAATAGTTTTAGGCCCTTCTCGCCGCCGGCTTCGGCGATCGCCCCCATGTTCCAGATTACCCGCCGGCCTGCATCGACGTTGGTGGTGACCGCAAGCAGGCGCCGCCCACGGCGATGTTCCGCCGCAACTTCGGCCATCAGTTGCGCAGTGACGCGTTTTTCGATCAGTTGCTTCAGCGGCCAATCGTCGAAGAAGCTCTCTCTGGTCGGCCGGTCCTCGAAAATTTCTGCTGCGTTGATGGTGGTGATCGCGTCCTTGAGCTCCGCGTCGTAACGCGGGCCGAGAAAGGCGTAAGGCGAGATCAATGCGCCGATGCTCGCTCCCGTGACCACGGCGAATTCGGGCCGCTTGCCCGATTGGCTCCAGCCGGCAAGCACGCCTGCCGCAAAGGCCCCGTCGGCGCCGCCGCCGGACATGGCAAGCCAAGGCCCCCGCACCGTAGGCAGAACGCGCTTGAACTCAGCAGCGGAATCTCCCCAGACCCGCGCCTCCGGGATGCCGGGTATGACAGCAACGGCCTGTTCGTCGGCTGTGAACGCGGTGCGCGCCGCGGGCCCTTGCGGCTGTTGCTTACCCGCGGGCGGTTCCTTTTTCGCCTTTGCCCTGCTCTGGGCATGGGCAATGCTCGAATCGAATCGCAGCCCATAAGGGCCAGGCAAGGCGGACGCCCCGATCAGGGCGAGAGCTGCGGCTAGGCCGGCAAGGCCACGCAATGGAAACACCGGTGCGCTCCAATCCGCTCAGCGCCGCTCGGCGACCCAGTAGCCGGCGCAGGCCTCGGACCCTGAGCGGCCTACCCAGTTGCCGCGTCCCGTGGTGCGCGAGAGCCGGCCGGAGCCGTTCGCAGCGGCACTCCCGGCGGAAACGGCGACGCGCACGCTGCCGTTCGGGGCGACACGGCCGGACATGCTCACCCCGCCGCTGCCGGCGTATGTGACATACCCGTTCACGATCTGCACTCCGGCACGATAGCTGGGCTGGCAGCTCCCGCGCTGCGTCACGATGGTGACGCTCCAGGGACCGTCATAGGGGCTGCGCGCTGGGGCCGTTGTCGCCGCCATGGCGATGCAGACCAGGGCCATTGCGCTGGCGCGGACAAGCTGCGTGATCATGACTCTCCTCGTGTGGTATTCTCGTTTGACGTCTCTGCCGTCGGACGTCAAGGAGTTGTGATTGCTCCGCCTCATGGTCCATGATGGGCAGGCAAGAGCGGGATTGGCGCGGTCTTCGAAGTCGGTCCCAAGACTCCAGTGGACGCGGAAAGGTGAGGAAAGGCGCGGCCTCGGCCGAAAGTTCCGGTTGAGGTAGGCGGGAAATTCGAAAACTTCAAGATTGTGCTCGATAACGCGCGCCGTGTCGAATGCGATCTGCCAGCATCAACAGTTTTGCGGTCCGGTGCGGGACGTGCCATTGCCGGTCGAAAAGCCGCAACATCAGGGAGAAAGATCATGAAATCAATCGCTATCGTGGCGACGCTCCTTGGCTGGCTTGCTGCCCAAACCGGCTTCGCCCAAGAATCGAAAACCGGCGTGTCGAAAGCCGGCGTCGAGCGGCTCTACGTGCTCTATTGCGGCGACATTGCGCTGACCGACATGGGGCGGTTTGCGCCGGGCTATTCGGGTCCGGGAGCGCTGTCCGTCACCTGCTATCTTGTCAAGCACGGGCCAGATTGGCTGCTGTGGGATACCGGCCTGGGTGACGCAATCGTAGCGATGCCGGACGGACAGAAAAGCAATGCCGGCGTCTGGCATGTAAAGAAGACTCTCGCTTCGCAGCTTGATGAAATCGGCGTGAAGCCGTCCGACATCAAATACCTCGCGCTGTCGCATTCGCATCCCGATCACGTCGGCAATCTCAAGCTGTTTCCGCAATCGACGCTGCTGGTGCAGAGGGCAGAATATGACTGGCCCGATGCATCGGGCCATCCGCGCTTCCCGGTAGGCCAGCCGGCGATCAAGGCCGCGGGCGACTATGATGTGTTCGGTGACAGCAGCGTGACGTTGATCTCGACGCCCGGACACTCGCCGGGGCACCAGTGTCTGCTGGTCAAGCTGCCGAGAACGGGCGCGATCCTGCTGAGCGGCGATGCGGTCCACACAAAAGCCAATTGGGACAACAGGCGCGCGCCGGTACAGAATTTCGATCATGCCCAATCGCTCGCGAGCCTCGATCGCATGGCCGCCGTTCTCAAAGAGACTCATGGCGAGCTTTGGATCGGGCATGAGGTAAGCGAAGTGCCGCTGCGCAGATACGCGCCGCAGTATTACGAGTGAGGGCGAAGTCATGAGAGCAAACCGTGCCGGAAGAGGCGTTTGGCAAGCCCTTTTCGTGTCGCTGGCGCCCGTTTTCGCGCTCGCGGCGTTGTTCGCAAGCAACTCGGCGCCGGCGCAGGATTATCCGACCCGGCCGGTGAGAATCATCGTTCCCTTCCCGGCGGGCGGAACCGCCGACGCGATGCCGCGAGTCGTCGGCGATTTCCTGTCGCGCAAGTGGGGACATCCGGTCGTGATCGACAACCGGACCGGGGCCGGCGGGAATATCGGCGCCGAGGTCGCGTTCAAGGCGGAGCCCGATGGATACACGCTTTTGAGTTCGCCGCCGCCGCCGCTGGTCATCAACCAGAATCTCTATCCCAGGCTTGCCTTCGATCCGCTCGCATTCGAGCCGGTCGTCGTCATCAGCCGGGTGCCCAATGCCCTGGTAGTCAATCCGAAGAACATCGCGGCCAACAGCGTCTCCGAATTCATTACCTACGCGCGCGCGCATCCGGGCAAGATCACTTCGGCGACGCAGGGCAACGGCACCACCTCACACCTGACCTCCGAACTCTTCGCGCTGATGGCCAAGGTGAAGTTCCAGAACGTCCCCTATCGCGGTTCGGCGCCGGCATTGACCGACCTGGTCGGCGGGGCGGTCGATATCATGTTCGACAATCTTGGCGTCTCGCTTGCGCTCGTCAAAGGCGGACAGCTCAAGCTCCTTGGCGTTGCCGCGCCGAAACGCATGGCATCGCTGCCCGATGTGCCGGCCATCGCCGAGACGCTGCCCGGCTTTCAGGCAGTGACTTGGTATGCGGTGGTCGCCCCGCCGAAGACGCCGAAGCGGATCGTCGACAAGATCAACGCCGATATCAATGAGGTGCTCCGCCAGCCCGAAATGCTCGCGCGGCTCATTGATTTCTCCGCCGAAGCGGTGGGCGGCACGCCGGAAGACACAGCGAAATACATGCGCGAAGAAATCGAGCGCTGGGGCACAGTGATCAAGACCGCGGGAGTGAAGCTGGAGTAATTGACTTAGTCGATGGGCGGCACCGTAGGGTGGGCAAAATCGCTTGCGATGCGCCGGAGTTGCGGCACGGGCTCAAGGCGATTTTGCCCACGCGGTACCACTTCGAGAGGCCTGACAGCGTGGGCAAAATCGCGCCGAGCGTCCTCACGCGGGGGCGAGGCTTTGGGGCGCGATTTTGCCCACCCTACAACTCACCCCCTCACTACGAGCACCGAGCACTTGGCATAGCGCACCACGTGGCCGGCGTTGGAGCCGAGGAAATAAGTGCGAATGCCGGGTTTTTGCGGGCGATGCGAGGTCATCACGATGAGGTCGGCGTTCGTCGCATTCGCCTCTTCCAGGATTTCCTGATGGACTGCGCCCTGACGCACGACCGAGGACATTCGAGAAGGTTCGAGCGCAATTTCCTTGCCGATGAGGGCGAGCGCCTCTTCTGCGGCCCTGCGCTGCTGCGCCTCGAAATCCGCCGGCACGTATTCGGCCAGCATCACCGGAGTGAGCGGCAGCACATTCACGAGGCGGATTCTCCCTTGCGACTGCCTGGCCATCATGACGGCGGTCGCAAGCGCCGGCTTCGCAAGCTCGGTATTGCCGAGATCGATCGGAACGAGAATGGACTTGTACATGGTCCCCTCCGCGCATGCGCGGGCATCGCGCGTCGAAGACGCGCGTAAACGCGCTATTGACCCGCGCATCCATCCCCTTTGTAACATGGGTTGCCGGGTCAAGCCCGGCAATGACAAGGTGTAAGATGGATGTCGCCCTGCATTGACAACCGATTGGCGAGAACTGGCGCGCTCTCCGCGTCGTGCGCGACCATGGCACGGTAAGACACGCGTAAACGCGCTTGTGACCTGCGCATCCATTTTTGCGGAAAGGAGACAGGCATGAACCATCGAGGATCGATTGCTGCAATCGCATTCGTGGCGGCATTGGGCGCGGCCTCTATCGCGGCTCAGGCGCATGACGAGAGCCGGTATCCTGATTGGAAAGGAGCGTGGAGCAGGATCGGCGCGCCGCGCTGGGATACGAGCAAGCCCGAATGGGCGCAGGAACCGCCGCTCACGGCGGAATACGAAGCGCTCTACCGGGCCAATGTGGCGGACATCAATGCGGGCGGGCAGGGCGCGGATCCCACATACATCTGCCTCGCTCCCGGCATGCCCCGAAGCATGATTGTCTATCATCCGATGGAAATCGTTATCACACAGGATGCCACCTACGTTCTCATCGATCACATCCACGATTCTCGTCGGATTTATACCGATGGACGCGATTGGCCGGAAGAGACGGATCCGGCATTCGCCGGTTATTCCATCGGCAAGTGGATCGATACCGACCGCGATGGCCGCTACGACGTGCTGGAAGTCGAGACGCGGCACATGAAAGGTCCGCGTACTTTCGATGCCACCGGCATTCCGTTGCACCGGGACAACCAGACGATAGTCAAGGAGCGGATCTATCGCGACAAGGGCAATCCGAGACTCCTTGTCGATGAAATCACGACGTTCGACCGCGCGTTGATGCGGCCCTGGACGGTAACAAAGCGCTACCAGCATGACGAGAGCCCGCGGCCGAACTGGATCGAAAGCGTCTGCGCGGAGAACAACAATCATCTGGCGATCGGCGGGGAGGCGTACATGCTCAGTGCGGACGGAGTGCTGATGCCTGCCAAGAAGAATCAGCCTGCTCCGGACCTGCGGTTCTTCAATCAAGGCAGCCGATGAGCAAAAGTACCGTCCCGCGCCCAGCGCAGCGCGGCCGAAAGCTTGTTACGGAATTGTCCCCGTTTTCCACAACCATCAAAAGCGAAATAACAATTATTTTCTTGGCTGTTGCTCGAATGTCACAGACTTAATGACTCATAAAGCAATATGATGCGGATCGTAGTTAGCGATCTTGGCTGATGCCCGAAAAAAGGCTGTCGCACCGGACGGGGCGGAAGTTGGGCTGCAGCGGGACGTCAGCAGGCCGGCGTCGTCGGAGGCAAGAATGTCGCACCGAGTATCCGTTATCCGTCTGCGAGCGATGGCAGCCTATCGGGATCATGATGAAATAGCGCCATCTCATTCGATGATCTCATCGGCAACTTCCAATGTTGCGGAAGATGGGCGTCTGCGCCGCTCGCCGCACAGCGCAATACAGGATCAGGTCCGCCGTTGCGAGATCGAACAGATCATGCAGACGGATCCGCGGCGGTATTGGAGCGATGCCAGGCTCCAGCAAGAACTTTTCAGCCTGATCGAGCGGGCGCCGTGAGCCGGGACGGGAGGGGCTCTTCCCTCCAGGGCTGCTGAAGCCATCTACTCAATCCGCCGCGGCTTTGAGCAGTCGCGGTGTCACGAAGCGTTCCAGTCTGCCGCTCCGCAGATGCAGCTTGCGCCAGTCCTGGCCGGGAAAGTCGACCGCGGCAAGCCCGCTGGTGGGCAGCGCTTCGTTGAGCCGTTCGCGCGCTTCGACGTCACCGGAGGCGATGAGGAGGCGCGCGGCCTCGTGCAGTCCCGGATTGTGGCCGATCACGAGCAGCGTCAGAGCGGATGCCTCTTTGATCGCGGCCACAATCGCGTCGGGGCCGGCATTGTAAAGCCGATCGACGTAGCGCACCGGGCAGGGCGCGGCCCACGCCTCCGCGACCCGTTCGAACGTCTCCCGCGTCCGACGCGCGGGCGATACGAGGGCGGCGCCGGGGAGGAGCCCGTGGTGCGCCATGTAGGCACCGATCCGGACTGCGTCGACGCGTCCCCGCGGATTGAGACTGCGATCGCGATCGTTGACCGAAGGCTCCGCCTTTTCGGATTTTGCATGGCGCAGCAACAGCAGGCGCATGGTAAACTCACGCGGTTGATCGGACGCCACAGTTTACACCCGAATCGGGCAGGCGGTTGAACTCTGCGACTGCTGTTGTTCCTGCCCGCATGGTGAGGAGGCGCGCGCCCGCAGTCATTTCAGCAGACATTTGGTCCCACAGATTCGGCCGCGCACCTTTGCGCATCCTGGGACCAATCCTCTAACAATAGGCCGACTCGGTCGTCGGCATGCCGGCGGCTCCGACAATGGGGAACGGCTGTGAACGCGTCCGAGGCGCCGGTCTACGCGCCGACTTGGTATACCGACACGATGATGGCGGTTTCCGAGCGGAAGCCGCTCGCCGGCGATGGCGACGTCGAGGTCTGCATCGTCGGCGCCGGGCTCGCTGGCCTGACCGCCGCGGTGGAGCTTGCGCGGCGCGGATTCACAGTCGCGGTTCTGGAGGCCCGGCGGATCGCCTGGAATGCTTCGGGGCGCAACACCGGTTTCGTCATTCCGGGTTTTGCGCAGAGCATCGATGTGGTCGTGCGCCGGGTCGGGCTCGATCATGCCAAGGCACTGTGGGCGCTCTCGGAGGCCGGCGTCGAATACGTGCGCTCAACCATCGACTCGACGCACATGCCCGGCGTCGCCAAGGTCGAGGGCGGCTGGCTCAAGGTCGCCAAGACCGATGCGGCCGCGGAGGACGCGGCACTGCTCCGCCTCATCGGCGAGGACATCGGAGCCGCCGTCGAAGGCTGGCCGACCGAGCGCGTCCGCGCGCATTTGCGGACCAGCCAGTATTTCCATGCGATCCATTTTCCGACCGCATTCCACATCCACCCGCTGAACTACGCGCTTGGACTTGCGGCGGCCGCCGAGCGAGCGGGAGTCCGTATTTTCGAGGCGACCCCGGCGGTCGCCATCGATGCCGAGGGGGTCCGCAAATGGGTGGTCACGCCGCACGGGCGGCTGCGCGCCGCCCACATCGTGCTTGCAGGAAACGTGCATCTCAAGCGGGCATTGCCGCGGCTGGCGGCGACCCTGTTACCCGTGTGGACCTATGTGGCAACAACCGCGCCGCTCACTGATCTCGATCGTGTCATCGATTATCCGGGCGCCGTAAGCGACACCGATCTCGCCGACAATCATTACAAGATCATCAGCGCCGACCGGCTGATGTGGTCAGGCGGGGTGACCACCTGGGAGGCCAACCCGCGCCGATTCGTGCGCCGGCTTCGGGCCGATATCGAGCGCGTCTATCCGCAGCTTCGTCCGGTCGAGATCGAGCACATCTGGACCGGGGTCCTCGGCAGTCCGCTTCACCGCATGCCGCAGATTGGGCAGTTGTCGCCTGGGCTTTGGCTTGCCAGCGGCTTCGGCGGACATGGCCTCAACGCGACCGCCATGGCCGGCAATATCGTTGCCCGCGCGATTCACGAGGGCGATGACGTCTGGCGCCTGTTTACACCCTTCGAGCTGGTCTGGGCCGGCGGGCCGCTCGGCAGGGCAGGGGCGCAAGCCCATTACTGGTGGTACCGCTGGCGCGAGCGGACGAGGGCGCGCAATGCGCGCCGACGCGAGGCCGAGCGGCGCCGCGACGAGGAGCGCGAACTCGTCGCGCCGCTCGAATACGAGGCCGAACCCGATGAGCCGATGCAGTCAGCGGATGCTCAGTTTACCGGTTCCGGCAGGAACGCAGCCGCGTCGCCGCGCAGCGGGGAGCAAGCAAGGCGCAAGCTTGGCAAGGATGCTGAATTTGGTCAAACCCGCCATTCGTTAAGCTCATCCGACTAACGGCTGGAAGTACGCTCACTGCGGCTCGAGCGTCGAAAGCGCTAAAACGGAGCGCCGTTCGTTTTAATCACGGTGGAAGTTTCTGACATAGCCCGCGCCCGTTTGGATTTGAACATCTTAAACCCGGTGCGCATCCCAGGTGCTTCGTGATCTGTCCATAGCGTATTGTGCCGCAGAGACCGCCTTCGACGTAGTAACGAGTTGGGGCGCCATTGTTGTTGCCGCCCCCAGGCGCGGGGGGCGGCGAGCAGATCCGGTGGGTTTCACCAGGAACGCAGATTTGCCCACCGGGACAATCTCTCGAGACGTTGCAGACAAGCTGGCAAGTACCAAAGGAACAGGCCGATCCATTTCGACAATCGGTATCTGCATTGCAATATTGAATAGCACAGTGTCCACCCAGGAAACCGGGTTGGCACGTAAGGGGCAGTGGGCAATTCCCTGAAAAGTCGCACTGTTGGGCAAGAGCATGTGCGGTTGCAAAGAACGACAGAAGAACGGCAATGCTTACACCCAACCCAGGTCGAGTGATCCAAGTCATCCGTTGTCTCCCGGTCACTAACGGGGCTCAACTCCGTTAATATCAGACCTTCGCTGATGTGAGTCTCGGGACCTGAATCTTAATAAGATTTGGTTAATATGCCTGTGCACCGCTCACCCGCCCACGCCTTTGCGGCGTAGTCGGCTCGTGTATCGCGCCGTTGCACGCCCTACGTTTCAGGGTTGCGCGTCGGCGGCGCCACGTCGAAGAGCTGGAGGAGGATCCGCCGCGGTATGAAGCGGTCGTCATAGGCGAGAAAGCTGAAGACAAAGCCGATCCCCAGCACGATGATGCCGAGCAGGAACGAGTAGATGATGGCGCGATCGGGATAATTGTCCTTGAGGCTTGCTACTATCAGGGGTCCGAGAATGCCTGCGGCCGACCAGGCCGTAAGGATGATTCCGTAGACCCGCGACATGCGCTTCGGCCCATAGACGTCGATGACCAACGACGGCATGATCGCGAAGCCGCCGCCGAAGCAGCTGAGCACATAACAAACCAGAATGGCGAAGACCCACGGATTGCGCTCGGTCATCAGCATGCCGAACACGATCAGCTGCGAGGCGAACAGGAGGCGAAAGGTGTTGATACGGCCCAGCCAGTCGGACACGCCGCCCCAGGCGATGCGCCCGAAGCCGTTGAACAAGGAGCTGACGGCGATCAGCGTGGCGCCGTAGCCGGCGAGGACGGAGCGCTCCAAAGTCGGGTGATCGAGCCGCCAGATGTCCTGGTAAAGGGGTGACAGGAAGCTGACGATCGAGATGCCGGCCGTAATGTTGAGAAAGAAAATGAACCACAAAATCGCGTACTGGCCGGCCAGGAGGTATTCTCTTAGCGGGAGGTCAGATTGTTCCTCAAGCTTTGCATATGGATCGGCCGCTCGGGCGTTCTTTGAAGCCGGCGGGACATAGCCGCGCGGAAGATAACCGGCGGGAGGGTCCCTCAGCATCGTCGCGGAGCCGAAAGCCGCCGAGCCGAGGATGCCGCCGAGCGCAGCGAAGACAAGGGTCAGGTTGCCATGGAACGCGCGCATCAGGATCGGCGCAAGCGCGAAGCTCAGCACGAAGGCGCCGAGCCCAAATCCCATCGCAACGATGCCGGTCAGCAGCCCCTTCTTGTCGGGAAACCACTTGATGACGGTGCTCATCGGCGTCACATAGCCAAGGCCGATGCCCATTCCGCCGACGACGCCGTAGCCCAGGTAAAAGAGCATCAAACTCTTCACCGCCAGAGCGGCCGCGGCCAGGATATAGCCGGCGCCGAAGAGCAGGCCGCCGGCCATGGCCAGCTTGCGCGGTCCGATTCTTGCGAGGTTGATCCCGCCCCAGGCCGCCGACAGCCCGAGGCAGCAGATGGTTATGCTGAACGCCCATGACGTAGCGGTGTTGGTCCAGCGGAACTGCTCGACCAGAAGCGGCTGGAAATAACTCCAGGCATAAACGGTGCCGAGACAGAGCTGCAGCACCGTACACATAGCCGCGATCAGGCCCCGGTTGGGGATGCGCTCCTGCCCGTGCAAGCTCACGATCCTCCGCCGGACGTCCAGCGCGTCACTCGGCCAAGTTCACCCACTTCGTCTGTGCGTTCGAGCAGACGCTTGACGTGGTGGGGGTCCGGCGAGGAGGCGTGCTTCTCTCCGGACAGAGAATGCAAAACGTAGCTCCGGAGGTGATCGAGTGGCCGCGAAACGTGATACATCAGCGCGTAGCACACCAATACGCTGACCACGAAGATGATGCTGAGAAGGTACACCTCCCTGCCGATGGCGGTCTGGACCTGCAAGGCGATATAGCCCTTGTCCATGCCGACATGCACGTAGCCGGCCTCGCCGGCAACGATACCTGCCGTCACCTCCGTGAAGTTTCCGAGGCCTTTGAGCGTTCGGTCGTAGACGTCCTTGGCATCCTTGTAGTCGGCGGCGATCTCGTCGGGCACGCCCGGCACGAAAGTATGTGCGACGATCACGCCCTTCTCGTCCACGACGAAGACATAGGAAATGCCGGAGATTTCTACGAACTGGTCGATGACAGACTGCAGCGCCGAATAGTTCCGCTGGACGATCACATCGATGTTCGAGTCGGCAATGCTGCGGGCGATCGTCCGGCTGTTGTTCAGGAAATCGCCGGTCAGCTGCCGGTCCACGGTGTAGACGTAGAGTGCGGAAGTCGACGCCACGATGAGCCCCATCAAGAGGAACATGCCGAACAGCGTCTTCTGGTAGAAGCGGGCGATCTTCATGGCTTTGCCCAAACCTCCCACTCAGCATCGCGAAACGGCACGAAGCGGCCGTTTTTGACCACGGTGTAGTAGACCTGATTCGAGGCCTGCCGGCGGGCCGTGTCGCCGCCGAAGGACAGCGGCTGTCCGACGCCGAGATCAAATTTGCCCATGCTTAGAACAGTCTGCGCGAGATCAGCGCGTTTGGGATCGACGCCCATCCGCTGGAGGATGGTCACGAAGAGTTTGGCGTCGAGATAGCCCTCCAGGCTGATGAAATCATAGGCGAGCGGCGCGTACTCTCGCGTCGCTGTCTTCCCGTGCGGATAGAGCAGGGAGTCGGGCGGCATGATCGCATCGCGGTAGCGGTCCATCGCCTCGCGATATTCCCGCACCGCCGGGACCGAATCGTCGTCGTAGCCAGGCACGACCTGCGAGCTCACCAGCCGGGACGTGTAGTCTTTGTTGGATTCCCGCCCGGCGGCGGACAGCAGTTTGAGCATGGCCCCGCTGCCGACGAACGAGATCGTCGCGATGGGGCAGTCAACGCTTCTGTCGCGCATGTCGCGGATGAAACCGGCACAGGCGGGGTAGGTGCCGACACAGACAACGGCATCGGGTTTCACGCGCTGCATGATCGCGACCTGGCGATCGTAACTCTGGTCAAAGGGCGAACCCCGCCGATAGGTGGCTTCGCCGGCGATCTCCAGGCCGTGCTTCGCCAGCGCCTCGCGCAGGCCGGCCCAGCCCGCCCGCCCATATGCGTCGGCCTGATAGAACACCGCAATGCGGGTTCGATTTACAGCCACGAAGTGGTCGACCAGTCCCTTCGTTTCCTGATCGTAGGAGGCGCGCAGATTGAAGGAAAACTGGTCATAGGGCGCAACCCGGTTGGTGTCGGCCCCGGTGAAGGGAAAGAGCAGCAAAAAATCCTTCGCCTGACGCATGCGAAGGAGCGGCAGCGTCCGATTCATGGTCGGCGTGCCGACATAGCTGAACAGCGCGAAGACATCGTCCTCGTCCATCAGCTTGAGGGTATTGCGGATCGCGAGATCGGGCTCGTACTGGTCGTCATAGGCTGTGATCACGACGCGTCTGCCGTTAACACCACCCGCCTTGTTGATCGGAAGCAGGTAGGCCATGGCGCCGCGATAGAGTTCGATGCTGAGCGCTCGCGCGCTCGCCGAAAAGTCTGCGGACATGCCGAGCCGGATTTCTTTCTGGCCGGCGTTCTGCTGATGATTGTCGACGGCGCCGGCGGCTTTTTCTTCCGCGAATGCGACCTTGCTGAGGAGCGCAGCCGCGAGCAAAACGGCCAGCGAGAGGATGCACATCGAGCGCAGCCCAATTTGTGGTTTGCCTGGCGTGACACTTGATTTGCGCAGCGCGGACACTTGTTTGCGCACCTCCATAAAACCTGATCAAAGCATCGAATGGGGTTCACTTACACTCTCTGTCAGAACCGTGAGCACTTCAAGCCCCTTACCGGATCCAACCGATGGGGTAAGTCGGCGCACCTCGGCCCGATCGTCAAGCCGATTACTCGACGATTATGCATCGGCGACTAGCGGCAGCGGCTCATGCGGCGGGCGGCTCGAAGTACTGAATCGTGCGAGCGCCTTCTGCGACAAAATGCCCGGACGGCATTGTTGGAATTCGCAAGTAATCGCTCGCGCTCGCGCAACATTTGACGGTCCTTGTCCGCGGGTGCCGGATTTTCGCCCAGTCGCGTTCGGTCCGGCCAAGTCGCCGCTGCCGGCGGCCGGCTTGCCGACCGCAGCGGCAGCGTGCAAGCTCACGAGCGTCCGGGAATGGAGAGGATCATGCAGCGCAAGCGTCAACCGGCGGCTTTGGCTTCGGCATTCTGGCTCACCCTGTCTTTTGCGACCGCAGCGCTCGCGGCCGATGAGCGCAAGCAGCTCGCTTTCGACGTGGTCGATCGCAACGCCCAGGCGATGACCGATATCAGCGACTCGGTCTACTATTTCGGCGAGCTTGGAATGCAGGAGTTCGAAAGCTCAAGGCTCCTCAAGGGAACGCTCGAGGCAGCGGGTTTCCGGGTCGAGCTGGGCGGCGCCGGGATGCCGACCAACGTCTGGGCCGAATGGGGTTCGGGTCACCCGAAAGTGGCGATCGTTACCGAGATCGATGCGCTGCCGGGCGGCTCGCAGACCCCGGGCGAATTCTCACGCAAGCCGCTGGTTGCGGATGCGCCCGGTCACATGGAGGGCCACAATACTCATGGCGGCGTTGCTTCGCTCGCCGCTTTCGCGGTCAAGCAGGCGATGCAGCGCTACGGGATTCCCGGAACCGTGGCGATTTCGTTCGGGCCAGCAGAGGAGCAATTGGCCAGTCGCCCGTTCCTGGTGCGGGCCGGCTATTTCAAGGACGTCGATGCGGTCATCTATCTGCACATCCGCGATACTCTCAACACCGCTTTCGGCATCGGCAATTACGCGGCGATCAGCTCGTATTTCACCTTCCACGGCAAGACCGCGCACGGCGCGGTCGACCCATGGGACGGCAAGGATGCGGTCGACGCAGTGGAGCTGATGGATATCGGCTTCGACAAGCTGCGCGAGCATCTGTATCCGACCTACCGCGCACATCGCACGATTACGATCGGCGGCATCCAGCCGAACATCATCCCCGATAAGGGCCAGATCTGGTGGTTCGTGCGCGACGCCTCGATGCCCGCCGCGAAGGAGACCTACGACAAGCTGGTGAAAATCGCCGAAGGCGCGGCGCTCATGACCGGGACCACCTATGATGTCCAATACGCCGCCTCGGCTTGGCCGCAGCTCGTCAACAAGACGATTGCCGAGGCGGTCCAGAAGAATGTCGATGCCGTCGGAATGCCGCAATGGACCGAGGCGGAGCAGCAGCGGGCTCGAGATTTTCAGAAGTCCGCCGGTAAACCGGTTGTGGGCCTGCACACTGGCGTCACTCCGCTCGGCGGACGCCCGCAGGCAGCCTCGTCGAACGACAATGGCGATGTATCCTGGGTGGTGCCTGCCGGCAGCCTGAATTTCCCGTCCGCAATCCCGGGGATCGCGGCGCACGAATGGCACGCGGCGGTGTTCCCGACCAGTTCGATCTCGCACAAGGGTCAGATCGTCGGCGCCAAGGTTCTGGCCGCCTCGCTCATCGATTTGTTGACGACGCCCGACCTGCTGCAAAAGGCGCGCGCCGAATTCGAAGCCGAGTCGAAAAAGACGCCGTATTTCTCGCTGGTGCCGGCGGATGCCAAACCTGACGTCGATCTCAACCGCGCCGATATGGAGAAATACCGCCCAGAAATGCGGAAGTTCTATCTGCACAAGACTCCGAGGTTCAATTAGCTCGTGTACCGCTCGGGTTGCATCAGACGAGCCCACCCGACGCTTCGTGCCGGGTGTCCCGCGCGCAGCGCAGCGCGGCCGATGCGTTTGGCGAAAGCACTAGGTGGGGACCCGCGTTGCGCTGCAGACGCGGGACCGCCAAATGCAAGGTCTTGGGCGGTCCCGGATCAGCGGTGCACCACTCGCGCGCACCCACATGATGAGCCGATATCAGTGTTGTTCGGGGGCGCGCGCTCGCGCTGCACCGCGTCCGGGACACGCAAGCCACTTGACCTGGTGCCTGTGCCGTTCAGGGGGACGATCTGGAGTTGGTCACACATGACGGATTGCTGCTCGCTGGTGCGAACTGATGATATCTGCATTGGGACTTAGCACATGCGCGCGATCCTTGGCCTTGCCACCGCTTTGTGCCTCGCCTCGCTCAACATCGCCCGCCCGTTAGCGGCCGATACTCACAGCTCGCTCGCAGGGCAGTTATTGGTCGCTACCCCGTCCATGGGCGATCCGCGCTTCGACCACGCCGTCATCCTGATGGTGCGCCACGCGGAAACAGGAGCGCTCGGAATCGTGGTCAATAAACCGCTCGGTGAGCGCCCCCTCGCGACCCTGTTGGAAATCTTCGGCGAGAAGGGGAGCAACGCCGCGGGCGAGGTTCGCATCTTTGCCGGCGGGCCCGTGCAGCCGGAGTTCGGCTTCGTCGTTCACACGGCCGATTATCATCTGGCAAAAACGCTCGATATCGACGGGCGCCTGGCAATGACATCGAACCGCGAAATCCTGCTGGACATCGCCGCTAACAAAGGTCCGAAGAAGAGCCTGATCGCCTTTGGCTATGCGGGCTGGGGACCGGGGCAACTCGAGGGCGAGATTGCAAAGCGGGTCTGGTCGATTGCCCCTGCCGACGAAATGCTCATTTTCGATGAAGACAGGGAGAAGGTCTGGGAGAGCGCCTATTCGCGGCGGGTCCAGGACCTTTAATTGAGTGGCGGGGGCTGGTGTCCCGGACGCGGTGCAGCACGAGCGCGCGCCCGGAAAGCTTACTTAATTTGACGCGTCTTTGATCGCGCGCGAGTGGTGCGCCGCTGATCGGGACCGCCAAGGACGAGTTTGTGGCGGTCCCGCATCTGCAGCGCGGCGCGCCCAGGTTCTATTCCTCAATCGCAGCGGCTTCGGCCGGGCCGCGCTTCGCGCGGGACACCCCCTCCGAGCTAAATACCGGCCGGTATCCCAGGGTGGCGGGTCGCGTAAAATACACAGCTTGGCCGCAACAACACCGCATCTCTGACCCGCTGTGACATTCTTTTGCCTGGACAAGAGGTTGGAATGGCGGCTTGAAGCTCATGACTATTGCACGTTGCATAATGAGAGCGCAGCTTTGCGCATGGCGCCGGCGACCGGCCCATTGCGTTCTCGGCGTATTTCTGACGGCGCTGGTGCTGCCACTGTCCTGGGCTTTCGCGCAAGTCCCGCCCCCGCAACCTGCGTTATCGGACGCGCTGCCCTCGCAAGGCGAGTCGTCGATCAAGGTTGAAGGGAACCAAAGAATAGAGCCCGATACCATTCGGTCCTATTTCCACCCCAGTGCGGCGGGGCGGCTTGATGCGGCTGCGCTCGATGCCGGGCTCAAAGCCCTCATTGCCAGCGGGCTCTTTCAGGACGTGCGGATCAGGCATTCGGGCGGCCTTGTCATCGTAACCGTCGCTGAAAATCCGGTGATCAACCGGCTCGCCTTCGAGGGAAACAGCAAGCTCAAGGAGGATCAGCTCAAGACTGAGGTGCAGTCGAAGGGCGGCGGGACCCTGTCGCGTGCGATGGTCCAGACCGATGCCGTTCGGATCGCGGAACTGTATCGCCGAAGCGGTTATTTCGATGCCGAGGTAGAGCCGAAAATTATCGAGCTTCCAAGGCAACGCGTCGATCTTGTCTTCGAAATCGTCGAGCACAAGAAGACCGGGGTCAAGGAGATCGTGTTCGTCGGCAACAAGGCCTTTTCCTCGACTCGGCTCAAGCAAATAGTAAAGTCCGGCACGACAAACCTGCTCAGCTTCCTGCTCAATAACGATATCTACGATGCCGATCGCGTTGAAGCGGATCGGGAGCTCCTGCGCCGCTTCTATCTCAACCATGGCTATGAGGACGTTCGCATCACCTCCGCCGGCGCAAGCTACGATGCCAAGCGAAAGGGCATTGTCATCGCCTTCACGGTTGACGAGGGGCCGCTCTATCGGCTCGGCAAGGTCGATGTCCAGTCGAATGTCGGCTCCGTCGATGCGGCAGCGCTCCGCTCAGGCGTGAGAACAGCAGCCGGAGACGTGGTCAATGCCGAGGCGGTTGACAAGACGGTCGAGAATCTCTCGATCGAGCTTGCCAAGCGCGGGAGTCCGTTTGCGGTTGTCCGGCCGCACCTCGACCGCGACCGCAACGGCAAGATCATGAATGTCGTGTACAGCGTAGAGGAGGGCTCCCGCGTTTACGTCGAGCGCATCAATGTCCGGGGCAACGTGAAGACCAACGACAATGTTATTCGTCGGGAATTCGACGTTGTCGAAGGCGACCCCTTAAACCGCGCTCTCATTGATCGCGCCGAGCGGCGGCTGAAGGCTCTCGGCTTTTTCAAGACAGTCAAAGTCACAACCGAACCCGGTTCCGCGCCCGATCGAATCATCCTCGATGTCGATGTGGAGGATCAGGCGACCGGCAATTTTTCCATATCGGGCGGTTATTCCGGCGCCGATGGGGTGATCGCCGAGGTCAGCGTGGGCGAGCGCAATTTTCTGGGCACCGGCGATTACGTCAAGGCTTCCGTGCGTTACGGCCAATACACGAGGGGAATCGATCTCGGCTTTGTCGATCCCTACCTCCTCGGCAATCGGCTGTCGCTTGGAACTGACGCGTTTTACAGTCAGACTTCTGCGAGCACTTATCAATCCTACGGCAGCGAGACTTACGGCGGGGCAATCACCGTCGGGACACCTCTGACGGAGGACACGGGAATGCAGTGGCGCTATTCGCTGTATCGGCAGAGCGTGTCCCTCTCCCCCGCGCTGATGGACTGCTCGCCCGCCAATCCGCCTCCCGGGTGCTATGCCAACGGCGAGGCTTCCGTTCCGGTGAAGCAGGCCGCCCTTGCCGGGCCGCAATGGGTATCAACCCTCGGCTACACGCTGAGCTACAACGGCCTCGATAACCCTCGCAATCCGACGAGCGGCTTTCGTTCCGACTTCAGGCAGGACCTCGCCGGGCTGGGCGGAGACGTGCGGTTTCTTAGATCGACCGAGGACGCGCGGTACTACCAGGAAATCGCGGGGGACGTGGTCGGGATGGTGCGCGCGCAGGGCGGATATGTGACGCCCTGGGGCGGTCAGCCGCTGCCGCTCCTCAACGGCTTCTTCGGCGGCCCCAATCTGGTGCGCGGTTTTGCCCCGAACGGATTTGGGCCGCGCGATCTCACTCCCGGTACGACTCAGGACAACGTCGGAGGCACCCAGTACTGGGCAACCACGGCCGAGCTGCAGTCGCCGATTCCGTTCATTCCTCCCGAATCCGGACTGAGGTTCGCCGCCTTCGCAGATGCGGGAAGCCTGTGGGGCTACCGCGGGGTGGGCAGTACGCCCGCGCTCGCGCAGTCGCTCAATGTTGCGGACAGTCGGACGATCCGGTCCTCCATCGGGGCCAGCCTCATCTGGGATTCACCATTCGGGCCGCTGCGGGTGGATTATGCCTTCCCGACCAGCAAGGCGAGCTATGACGTGACCCAGCGGCTGCACTTTGGGTACGGCGCCTTTTAGCCAAACCGCCGGCTCGTGAGTCCGATAGGCGGATTTTAATCGCATTCATTATTGTCGCCGCCCGCCCGCCGCTATATAAGCGCGCCAAATCGGGGAACGCGGTAAGGGTTGTGCGGAATACGATGCGTGCGGACAAGGTTTTGGATTCCAGAAAGAAGAACGGCGCTGCGGCGAGGATCAGCCCGGCCCTAAAAAACGGGCATTCGGTTGCGCCCGGCGAACGCGGGACAGGCGCGGATAGGAAATACCGCCCGTCTGACCGCGAGCCGTTCATGAACGAGCGGCAGCGCGAATATTTTCGGAAAAAGCTGCTGAATTGGAAGGACCAGATTCTCAAGGAAGCCAAGGAGACGCTCGCCCATCTCCAGGCCGAAAACGAGAATCATCCCGACCTGGCCGACCGGGCCTCCTCGGAAACCGACCGCGCGATTGAACTCCGCGCTCGTGACCGCCAGCGCAAGCTCATAGCCAAGATCGATGAGGCGTTGACCCGGTTGGAAGACGGCACCTACGGCTACTGCGAGGAAACCGGCGAGCCGATCGCGCTCAAACGGCTGGAGGCGCGGCCGATTGCGACGCTGTCGATCGAAGCGCAAGAGCGGCATGAGCGGCGCGAGCGGGTCTATCGGGACGACTAGCTTTTCAGCGTTATGGACGCGCTCGATATCGCATTGCGGCTTATCGTTGCGGTGCTGATCGGCGTGGCGCTTGGGCTCAACCGGGACCTTCACGGCAGACCGACGGGGGTGCGTACCCTCGGCATCGTTGGACTTGGCTCGGCACTGGTCGTGCTCGCCGTCGGCGGAAGCGACAGCGCCGCCACGAGCCGCGTCATCCAGGGAATAGTGACTGGAATAGGTTTCATCGGCGCCGGGGTTATCGTCCGCCGAGGTGGTCACGGCGAGCAAGTGCAGGGTTTGACCACCGCGGCCTGCGTCTGGCTGACTGCCTGTGCAGGCGCGGCCTCCGCAGTAGCGGACTGGATCGTCATTCTCTTGAGCATTCCGCTGATTGCGCTCGTCCTGACGTTTGGGGGTGCGCTGGAGCAAGCCTTCCACCGATTCTGGCCGGGGCAGAGGATGGATGATCCCGGCAGTTAGACCATTATCTGGTTCGGATGAAACGGCGCCAAACAGCGTCAGGTCTTGTTTGGGCGTCCGAGCAAATTCGCCATTTCCTGCTCAAGGCTGTCGTAGACAGACGCCTTGGGCGCCGGCGGTTTGCTCTCGCGGTTCGGCTTGGCCTCGCTGTGCGCTGCCCTTGTCTCCGGGGCCACTACGGGGTTGAGCGCCGATTCGCGTTCAACCGCCGGTTCTGGCTGCGGCTCGGAATCGATTGCCGGCGCAGCCACAGTCGCCTGAACTGGCTTTGTTGGTTTTGGCTCCGGCGCAGCTACGGACTTTAACTCGGCGGCCGCGCCCGGCTTGGGGCCACGGCGCAGTGCGGCTTCGAATCGATGAGCCGCGTCGGCGGTGGGTGCGGTAAACGACGCGTCGACGGCCGGAGCTTGCGGTGGGACGCGGGAGGGAAAAGGCGGCTCCTGTGCGGTTTCGCGTTCCCGTGGCGGGCGTGGCGCGATCGGCGGAGGCGGCTGACGGTAGAGTTCAGCTGCCAATCCCGCCAATGAATCCGCCGGGCGGGTCTGCCGTGTCGCCGGCGGTTCGACGTCAACGCGCCGAGATGGCGTTTCTTCAGTCAGCGTTGGTTGCCGTTGAGGCCGCGGCGGTGGTGAAGCGGCTGGAGCGGGTTCCAATTGTGAGGGCCAGATCGGTTCAGCGGAGGGCGTCGCCGCTCGCGGCATCGCATCGGCCGGCGTCGAGCGAGAGGGGGCGAGTTCGCGCGCGGCTGTTGCGCGCACGATATTGGGCTCGACGACGAGGTCGGTTGGCCCCCCGATCATCAAGAGGTGCTCGATGTTGTCACGTCGAATCAAGATCAAGCGCCTGCGTCCGTCCACGGTGGCGGCGTCAATGACCGCCAGCCGCGGCTGGCGTCCGCGGGCGCTCGCCGCCCCGAGCCGTTCGGAGCCAAAGCGACGAACCAGCCATCCGAAAAATCCGATCAAGGTCGCCACCACGAGAAAGGCGAGCAGGATGCGTAGCCCATACTGTTCCTCACCGAACAAAAAATCCATCGCTCCCCCGCGTCAGCGGCTTGTACGCCTGGAGAGCACCTTTGTGGGCAACTCCGCGCGGTCTGGCAGGCGTCCTGCGCGGTATTACCAGAGAACGAAGCAAAACCACGCCCCGCCTCTTCGGCCGGCGCGAAATGCTCGGCCTCGCAAACGGCAGTTTGATGGCACGGTGGGTTCCGTTTAATGGCACTTTTACTATGGACGTTTACCTCAAGGGCGGTGCAACTGAGGGAAGCGCGGCAGAATCGAGGTCGGGGGCGTACCTCCCCTGCCGTGCCGCGCTTGAGCGGGATCGAGATCTTGTATGGATTTCATGGCTGCGGCAGTGAGGCCACCTAGTCGTTTCCGACTGAGTCGAGGGAGCCGACCTAGGGGATATCCGATGCACGGTTTGGAGCGGAGTTGGACGGGCAAGCGGTTCGCCAGCATTGCCTTGGCCGCGGCCGCGATTGTGCTTACCGGTGTGGCGGCCCTGGCGCTGGCCGGGAGCGGCAAGCCCTATGCTGTTCCTGTACTCGCCGGCATGATAGCTGCCGGCGCGCTATCCTTGGCCCTCGCCTGTGCCGTCAGCGTGATGGGCGATCGCGGGAAGAGCACACTCATTCAATCCGTTCTCGACGGCGCGCGAGATGCTATTGTGGTGAGCGATGCCGGTGGACGCGCGGTTTATGCCAACCGGGCCTATCGCGATCTGGTAGGCGCGGCAGAGGGCAGTATTGTGCCCCCGATCGAGCGCGTATTCATTGGAGATCCGGGCGTATCGGAAGCGGTCTATCGGTTGCTCAAGGCCGCTCGGGAGCGGCGACGGCTCCAGGAGGAAGTGCGCGTCGCGGGCGCGTCCGGCGAACCGGGACGCTGGTTGCGAATGCGGGTGCGTCCGCTGTCGGATGATGAGGCGGGCTCGCCGATGGCGGTATGGGTTATCGCGGATGTGACGCGAGAGCTTGAGCGGCAGGAGAACGTCTTTCAGGAGCTTCAGCACGCGATCGATTACCTCGACCATGCCCCGGCGGGGTTCTTTTCGGTCGACGGAAACGGCGACATTTCCTACATCAACGGCACGCTGGCGGAATGGCTCGACCACGATCTGGCCCAGGTGGGCTCCGGCGGACTGAAACTTGACGATATCGTCGCGGGACAGGGAGCTGCCCTGTTGACGCCGCTCACCGGGGCGCCGGGCGAGATCAAAACCGAGATTTTCGATATCGATCTCAAAAACCGCAGCGGACGAACGCTGCCCGCCCGCTTGCTGCACAAGGTTGCCTTCGGACCTGAGGGAAACGCGGGTCCTTCGCGAACCCTGGTGCTCAATCGAACCCGCGACGGAGACGCTGATCCGCTGCGTGCCGCGGAAGTGCGTTTCATGCGCTTCTTCCATAATACGCCAATGGCGATTGCCACCGTTGACAAGCAGGGCAGGATTGCGCGTTCGAATGCCCTGTTCGCGCGGCTGTTCAACCCCGTGCTGGGTGAGGAGCCGACGCATGATCGGTCCATCCTCTCGGTCGTTGCGGTGCGGGATCGAAGTGCCCTCGAAGCTGCGATCCGCAGCGCAGCCGAAGGACAAGGCGAGATTGCTCCGGTCGACGCGGCGCTCGAAGGCGCAGGCGATCGTTGCGGCCGGTTCTATGTGGCGGCGGTCGAGGAGGAGAAAGGCGATCGCGAGGCCGCAATCGTCTATGCGCTCGACACGACGGAGCAGCGCGCGCTTGAGAGCCAGCTGAGCCAGCAGCAGAAGCTCGAGACGATCGGCAGGCTTGCCGGCAATGTGGCGCACGATTTCAACAATCTGCTCGGCGCCATCATGATGGCCACCGATTTTCTGCTCAACGCGCACCGGCCGACGGATCCGTCGTTCCAGGATATTATGGAGATCAAGCAGAATGCCAACCGGGCGGCGGCCCTGGTCCGGCAATTGCTCGCATTCTCGCGCAAGCAGACGCTGCGGCCACAGGTCCTCGACCTTGGCGAGGCAGTTTCTGATCTGAGCGTGCTGCTGCGACGCCTGATCGGAGAAAAGATCCAGCTCAACGTCGTCCACGGCCGCGACCTCTGGCCGGTCAGGGCGGACATCGGCCAGTTCGAGCAATCGATCATTAATCTCGTGGTCAATGCTCGCGATGCAATGCCGAATGGCGGGACATTGACGCTGCGCACAGCCAACGTCGAGGCGCAGCAATGCGCGCGCCTGCCCTACAAGGGAATGCCGATCGGGGAATACGTCCTGATCGAGATCGCCGACACCGGTACCGGCATTGCGGCCGAAATCAAAGACAAGATCTTCGATCCGTTCTACACCACCAAGGAGATCGGAAAGGGCACCGGGCTGGGGCTGGCCAGCGTCTACGGGTTTATCAAGCAGACCGGAGGCTTCATTTACGTCGAATCGGAAATTGGCAAGGGCGCGGCTTTTCGGATCTTCATTCCCCGCCACATTGCGGCAGCTGACGAGGCTCTTGTTTCGCACTTGCCGGAGACGACTGCGCCGGCGATCGCCGGGGCCACATCGGCGGATGCCGAAGCGAAGCGTGCGGCTACCGATCTCACTGGAGAGGGGACCATCCTGCTGGTCGAAGACGAGCAGGGACTGCGCGCGCTCAACGCGCGCGGACTCTCCTCGCGGGGTTATACCGTCGTTGAAGCCGGCAACGGGGTCGAGGCGATCGAGGCGCTGGAGCGGCGTGGGGGGAAAATCGACCTCGTCGTATCGGACGTCATGATGCCCGAAATGGACGGGCCGACGCTGTTCAAGGAGCTGCGCAAACGACGCCCCGACATCAAGATCATCTTTGTGTCGGGTTATGCGGAGGACGCCTTCCAGAAAAACCTCCCCGACGGCGATCAGTTCGATTTCCTGTCGAAGCCTTTTACCCTCAAGCAGCTGGTCGCCCAGGTGAAGGACACCATGGCGAAGTGATGCTAGCCCATCAGGGCAGCGATTTTGAGATTCGAAACGTACCAACACGACAGCAGGCCTGTCCTGAGGAGGCGCGCGTTTCTTGAGCGCGAGCCGTCTCGAAGGACGGCGACAAGCGAGGGGGTACCCGTAGCCATCCTTCGAGACGGTCACGCGCAGCAAGCTGCGCGTGACCTCCTCAGATGAGGTCGTAGCTTGCTGCGCTAGCTTTTCCCAAGGCGAGCCTTGCGGCGCTTGGCTGCGCGCAGCTTGACGCGCCTTTCCTCGCGCCGTTTCTCGGTGCACTTCTCGCATTTGCAGCCGATCGGCTTGATAAAGCCGTCGAAATAATCGCGGCCGTAATCATAGGTGATCTCGTCGCCGGGCTTGATGTTCTTGATCGCCCGCAGGATGACCATGCCGCCTTTGCGGTCGCGGGCCCGCTTGCCGTGGATCACGTCGGATTCGGCATTCGGCCGGCACGAGTGGTTTGCGTAGCGGGCAACGTTGTACCGGCCCGATCCATCCACGGTCCAGCGGCTGTTAAGCTCGTACATGTAGCGCGAGCCGCGCGCCTCGAGTTCGTCGGCCTCCGCATTGGTGACACGGCGGCCCTTGTACTCGGCGATGAAGGCCCCCTTCTTGATCGCTTCGGTAGCGAAGAGGCCGAGCCCGGTGCGGGAGCGGCCGACACGGAAAGACTTGCGGGTCATGCGATGGGGATGCGATGCGATCCGATGGCGAGGAGGGACATCAGGGGACCTGGAGGCGCGCGCCGATACCTCGATGTGATTCGACTGTGCTACAAGGGCTAACACATCAAGATCGGCTGATCGAGGGCGCGGATGCGTTACGACCTGTACTACTGGCCGACCATCCAGGGCCGGGGCGAGTTTATTCGCCTGGCGCTGGAGGAGGCGGGCGCCGACTACGTGGATGCGGGCAGGAAGCGCGGCGCCGCCGCCGTCGAAGCGATGCTTACCCGCAAGCGCGAAAAACGTCCCCCCTTTGCGCCGCCGTTCCTCAAGGCGGGGAACCGCGTCATCGGCGAAACTGCAAATATTCTTTTCTATCTCGGAGCGCGCCACGGCCTCGCGCCCAAGGATGAAGGCGGCCGGCTCTGGGCGCATCAATTGCAGCTCACAATCGCCGACCTCGTTGCCGAGATTCACGACACGCATCATCCGATTTCGAGCGTGCTCTATTACGAGGGCCAGCGTCCGGAGGCCAAGCGCCGAACCGACTGTTTCTGGCGCTATCGAGTGCCGAAATTCCTCGGCTATTTCGAGCGCGTCATTGCGCAAAGCAGCGGCCCTTACGTTCTTGGCCGCAGGCTGTCCTATGTCGATCTGAGCCTCTTCCAGATCATCGAGGGCCTGCGTTACGCATTCCCGAAGCGGACGCGGCGGTTCGAAAAGAAAGTGCCGCGCGTGATCGCGCTCCACGATCGCGTCGCCCAGCGCCCACGGATTGTCGCTTATCTTGCCTCGGACCGGCGGATCCCGTTCAACGAGTGGGGCATTTTTCGCGCCTACAAGGAGCTCGATAAATGAACATAGCCGTGACCCGCCCGACAACGCCGCCCTATCGGCACGCGCCGCTGTTCCCCACCGGCCCGGACCGGGCGCCCTATCGCAAGCTTACGGCCGACGGATTGCGGATCGAGAAGGCGATCGGGCATGACCTGCTGATCGTCGAGCGCGAGGCGCTGCGCGCGCTTGCGGAAGCAGCGTTCATCGACATCAACCATCTGCTGCGGCCAGGGCACCTGCAGCAGCTGCGCGCGATCCTCGACGATCCCGAGGCAAGCGCAAACGACAAGTTCGTCGCCTACGATTTCCTCAAGAACGCGAATATCGCGGCCGGCGGAGTATTGCCGATGTGTCAGGACACAGGCACCGCCATTATCATGGGCCGCAAGGGACGGCTCGTATTCACCGACGGGGACGACGAGGCGGCACTCGCCGAGGGCGCGCGCGACGCCTATCTCAAGCGCAATCTGCGCTATTCGCAGCTCGCTCCGCTCTCGATGTTCGAAGAAAAGAACACCAGCACGAACATGCCGGCGCAGGTGGAAATTTATGCGGAAGGGCAGGGGGAGAGCGAGACCCGCTACAAATTCCTGTTCATTGCCAAAGGCGGCGGCTCGGCCAACAAATCATTCCTCTACCAGGCAACGCCATCAATTCTCACTCACGACCGCATGATCGCTTTTCTCAAGGAGAAGATCCTCACGCTGGGGACTGCTGCCTGCCCGCCTTATCATTTGGCAATCGTCATCGGCGGCACCTCGGCTGAGCTGACCATGAAGACCGTCAAGCTCGCCTCGACGCGTTATTACGACGACCTGCCGGCCCATGGCTCCGAGGCTGGCCACGCGTTCCGCGATCTCGAAATGGAGAAGGAGGTGCACAAGCTCACGCAGTCGCTCGGCGTCGGCGCCCAGTTCGGCGGCAAGTATTTCTGTCATGATGTGCGCGTGATCAGGCTGCCGCGGCACGGCGCTTCGCTGCCGATTGGACTTGGAGTGTCCTGCTCGGCCGATCGCCAGGCATTGGGCAAGATCACGAAGGAGGGCGTGTTTCTCGAAGAGCTGGAGCACAATCCGGCAAAATACCTGCCCGAAATCGATGCCGCGGCGCTCGGCAGCGAGGCGATCCCGATCGATCTCAGGCGGCCGATGCAGGAGATTCTGGCGCAGCTCACAAGGTATCCGATCAAGACCCGGCTCTCGCTCACCGGCCCGATGATCGTGGCCCGCGATCTCGCACATTCCAAGCTGCGCGAACGGCTAGAGCAGGGCCGCGGCCTGCCCGCTTATTTCAAGGATCACCCGGTCTATTACGCCGGCCCGGCGAAGACGCCCGCGGGTTACGCGTCGGGCTCGTTCGGCCCGACAACAGCGGGGCGAATGGATTCCTTCGTGGCTGATTTCCAGGCCGCCGGCGGCTCCATGGTGATGCTTGCCAAGGGTAACCGCTCGAGTGCGGTGCGCGAGGCCTGCAAAAAATACGGTGGCTTCTATCTCGCGTCGATCGGCGGCTCCGCGGCCAATCTCGCCGAGCACTGCATCAGAAAGGTCGAGGTGTTGGAATATCCAGAACTTGGCATGGAGGCGATCTGGCGAATCGAGGTCGAGAATTTCCCCGCCTTCATCGTGATCGACGACAAAGGCAACGACTTTTTCAAGGACCTCAATTTGGGTTAGTTAGTACGGCACGTCTCGCGCGCTCCCCGCTGCCGGTTGCCGCGCCATGGCGATCTGGTTATGAAGCGCTTCAGCGCATCCATAGAAAACAGCGATCTGCCTGGTCGGCCCCCAGCCGAGTAAACCACAAGGTTGGAGGCCGAGTTGCTGTTTCGGGCTCAAGCTGCTGCGACTACGGCGGGCTTGTCTGCCCCGGTCAGAGCAGTAATCAGCTGAGCGACATTCGGAACCCCGAGGCCGGTGACACGATCATGCCCTGGCCCGGCGCTGTACTGACCGTTGCTGCCGGTAGCGATGTCTCGGAAGCAACGGGTGCCGACCAGAGGATAGATTTTCGGATTCAGAAACGAAAGCGCCGGGAGCCCGGCGTTCTGCCTGGCCTCATTGATCAGGGCGCAGAATCCGGCCCACGTCGGTGCACTCCAACTCGTCCCGCCGAGGACTCCGAACGGGTGTCCCTGGAATACGAGGAAGGCACCGGTTTCCGGAGCAGCCACGCTGCTCACGTCGGGAACGGACCTATGGTTCTCCGGCGGAACCCCGGTACCCTTCTGCCAAATCGGGCGAGGAAAGATACTGCTGTCGCCTCCGCCGCTACCGATCCAGGCGTCCTCCTCGGCTACCGATCCGCCGGCAACGGCCAATTTGAGGCTGGTCCCGCCGACACCGACCACGGCAGGATCGGAAGCTGCGTACTCGGCCTGAAGCGGGCCGCCCGAATTCTGTCCGGAGCCGTCGGGATTGGATCCAGCATCTCCGCTTGAAACGAATACGTTTACTCCCGCGGCTGCAAGCTTAAGAAAGCGCTGGTGCTGAGTCGTGACATCATCAGGCGCCATAAACGTCTCGCCGAGCCCGAGGCTTACCGAAACCTGCTTCAAAGTCGGGTCGTTTGCGGCGTCCTGGATGATGCGATCGAGAGCCCGGTTGAGAGCGGCAAACGCGAGCGATCCGCTGGCGTAGATCTTGACCTTCGCCCCCGGAGCAATCCCGCTTGCCCACGACGCGTCGAGCGTTTCTTCGCCTTCACGAGGCGGCAGCCGGCCGGTTCCCACCTGAACGCGTTGGATTCTGTTCAGATCGACCGGAATCCCATTGGCTTTCCAGAACGCAACCAGATCGTCGTCATGCGGAAAGGTGTCGATCAGGATCGCGATGGTTTGGCCTTTGCCGGTGACGCCGAGCGATCCGGCATTGTAGGCCTTGAGTATTTCCGAGACCAGGTACGGCGGCGTGTTCGCAACATTCGGAACGGGCAAGCCGTTCGGACCCAGGGAGCCACGGTTTTGCGTGATGGCAGGACGCGCTCGATGCTTGTGAGCGTGTCGAAACGGCTGCAGCCCGAGGATGGCGTGAACCGGCTCGCCGACCGCGGTCGGAAGGCTCGGCGCGTTCTGCGCAGCCGTATAGGTAATTCCGTTCTTCGTCACGCGCACCATTTTGACCGCCAGGCTCTGCTCGATCTGGCCCACTGTGGCGCTGGCATAAATCCCCGAGCCGTCCGGGCTTTCGCCGGTGACGTGGAAGCCCTGCGTAGTCAGCCACGTCTTCAATGCGTCAACGTCGGCTTTTTTCGGCGAGTATTTCTGGTTCAGGTCGCTCTGCGGGACTACTTCGCCGGCGGCGACACGCTTTTCCAGCTCGTCCATTGCCGGCATCGCGAGCGAGAAGAGGAGGTCCATTTTTTCATTGCGGTTTTCCGGCTTTGCCTGCGCGACCATCAGGCCATGAGGGGTCGGTCCGGGCTCCGCCGGCAATTCCGTGACGCTGTTCTTGAACACCTTGCGTTCGTTCATCGCCGTTTCTCCTTGCGAGTAGAAGGAAGCTTCTTTGTGTTGCGAGCTGGCCACGTCAAGTTCCGTAACAAGTCAGCATGCAAACGATCGGCTCCCGTTGGTTCACTCACACGGCTGGTCGGTTCCGAGAGCAAGAAGATTTTTTGCGGCTTGCCCTCAATTACACGGCTTTTCCAATACCTGGTCTCGCGACGGAATTGGCAAAAAATTGCGATTTCGCGGAACCGGTTCACAGTGCGCAGGCGACAAAGGAGTTCGAGATGTAAACGGCGCTGCTGCTCGCCCGAAATAGGCACAGGGACGCAACATCTGTCAGGAAGGGCGCCGAATGTCCGGACGGCGGGGTAGAAATATGCGAGATGACAGAGAGGAAGTCTGATGATCACCATTTGTCGTCGTACGCTTCTTCAAGGGTCGGCTGCGGTCGGCGCCCTTTCTCTTGCTAATGTATGGCCTGTAAGTGCAACGGATCCAAAAACCCGCTACTCCGCCTTCTCGGTTGAGGGGAGAAAGGCGCTTGCCTCGTACGCCAAAGCCGTCGCAGTTATGCACGATCGATCGCGTCAGGACGCGACTGATCCCCTGGGATGGACCTACCAGTACAAGATGCACTGGTACCCCGATGATGGGGACAGTCTCGTATTGCCGGACGGCGGCATCGATTGGGCGAGACTGGAAAGAGACCAGATTGCTGAGCTGGATTCATTCTTTGGGCCACCCGGCACCGGCAATGTCAAGCGAAGCCAAGCCGAGGCGACATGGGGGAAGTGCCCTCATTCAAACAGCAGCACAATTGCGCTCGATTTTATGCCTTGGCACCGGCTTTATCTGTTTTTTTTCGAACGCATCGTGCGGAAACTTTCCGGAGACGACGAGTTCACGCTCCCCTATTGGGGCTATATGGACGCGAAGGCCAGCCAAGTCCTGCCTCCAGGATTTGACGTGGCCGGGTCGCCCCTGCGCCATGACAGATCGCCTGCCTCTAACCAGGGCGATCCCATGTCCCCCAGCTTCTTCGACGGAAAATTTTGGAGCGATCCTGCATTTCCTGTATTCACGCGCGCAGTCGAGGGAACTCCCCACGGAGTCGTGCACAACTTCGTTGGCGACGGTAATCGCGATATGGCCAGCCTCTTTCAGTCCCCCAGGGATCCAGTTTTTTGGCTTCACCATTGTGAGATCGATCGCATCTGGGAAGGTGCGCTCAAAACCGGTTTCAAGCCGCCAGGCGGCGCATGGCTCAACAACACGCACAGCTTCTTCGACGAAAACGGAGTGTTGGTCAAAGCGACCAACAATGACGCTCTGAACACGCAGCAGATCAAGGATTGGCCGGGGTACCTTTACCACGACGTCCCGGCGCCCCCCTCGGGACCCGTGGCCGCGATGCAAGCTCTAAACCTCGAATCCCGTCCCCGGCATACGCTCGCTGTAGCCGAAAATGTTTCATTGCATACAGGATTACAAACGAACTCCCTGACGGCAGCCCCAGCAATGGGGACCTTCGCAGTCAATTCACTTACCGCCGCCGGGAATCGACGCGTCAAGCTCGAAATATCCAACGTCACACTCGACCGCCGTGCCGTCGCCAACATCGCCCTATACCTTAACGCACCAGCCGATGCCAAAGGTGAAGCGCTGCGAAAATATGAAGTTGGGGTACTTTCGACCTTCTCGATTTTGCCGGGTCCGACTGATTTGCATGCCGCGCATGCGCCGAGCGGCCCGCCTAACGTGCTCTCCTTCGACGTGACCCGGTTGTTGACTGAACTTCAACGTGAGGGGCGATGGCCCGACCAACTGCGGCTCACCACCATGGAGATCACCGGCTCGCTTGCCGGCGCGGAGCTTAGGCTCGGCAAGGTCGAACTCGTGGAAACAAGCACCAGCGGGCCACTACAATAGGGGGGAAAATGAACCAGTTCACTGGAAGGTATGGGAGAGCGCAAAGGCTGCAGCTAGAGTGGCAGTCGCGCGAAGCAAATAAGGAAGCCCGCCAAGCTGAAATGGAGCGGCGCACCCGCGAACACCAGCTTAAGGTCGCACGCTACAAGAAACACAGGGAAACAAGGAAACTCGCCGGTCCGGAACCGCTGAATCTTCACGCGATTGGCGATTCGTGGTTCGAATACCCGCTGGACGGCAATATTCCGATTCCGCTTTCCAACTTTGGCATCGTTGCAAAATCGCAGCTCGGGGCGAAAGGAACTCCTCATCCGAATATTCTAAGTCGAGCCGAACACGGTCAAGCATCCACAGCCGTGCTGAATTGGGAAAACCAGTCAACAATGGTCAACGACTGGCTCGACCAGGCAAACTGGACCAATGGGAAAATAGACGCAATTCTGGTTTCCATGGGGGGTGACGACATTGTTGGCGACCAGTTCGCGATTTATTTGACCTACGGGGGAGGAGTGAAAACTGCAAGCGGTCGGCTACAGGGCGTGCTGGACCTGGTCAGCGCCTCTTATTCCGACTTGTTTGCTTTGCGCGACCTGTTTGCTCCGGGCGCTCCGATTTTCGGCCATTGCTATGACTATGCGTTGCCGAATGGAGTCCCCGCCGCAGCAGTTTTTGGCCCATGGCTGCAGCCAAGCTTCAATTTTGCCTATTATAATAATTCGGATGCACAATCGGTCGTAGCAGACATGATTGATAGATTTTACGGTATGCTGAACGGTCTAGCGTCTGATGCCAAGAACAACTTTCACCTGGTCGATACCAGAAAAACGATTGCGCCTGACAATGCACCTCCTGGCGGTTGGGCGAATGAGCTTCATCCATACCCTACAGGCTTTGGGCGTCTCGCCGACAAGTTTTTGGCGATCTTAAAAACTCATTTTCCCGGGAGAATATAGCCCGATCTGAGCCCGTTCGGTACATTAGGCGCATGCAACCGATTGTCGAAGGCGGCTGCGGGCTTTTATACTATAACCATCGTGTAATCGAATCTTTTTCCCACCACTGCGGCTGCGATGCCGTCATCCTGAGGCGCGAGAATGCGGCGCTTTAGCCGCATTCTCGCAGGATGACGGGTCGAAGATGTTGCTGACTTCCGGATAATGGAATGCCAAAGTCGTTCCAATCGAAACTCCCTAAGGAGGACACATCATGGTTCGCGTCGCGATCGCATCTCTCCTGCTGGGGTTCCTCGCCGCCTTCAGTGCCCAGTCGGAGCCGGCATTCGCGCAAGCAGTCCTCTTCGAAGGCGCGCGCGTCATTCCTGGCGATGGCAGCCCTGCCATTGAGGATGCGGGAATCCTGGTCGAGGGCAGCACGATCGCGCGTATAGGCAAGAAGCAGGATATCGCGGCGCCTGCCGGAGCTAAACGCGTGGAGTTTGCCGGCAAGACGATCATGCCGGCCTTGATCAGCGCCCATGTGCATCCGGGCTTCCAGCGGGGCCTCACCTATTCGGCGGAAAATTTCAGGCGCGAGACCATCCTCGATGACCTCAACCGCGCGCTCTATTTCGGCGTCTCCACCGTCATGTCGCAGGGTATCGAGACCGGCGACGTCATGTTCCGGATTCGGGCCGAGCAAGCCGCCGGGCGCATCGGCGGCGCGCGCCTCCTCCTTGCCGGCCGCGGCATCGGAGCACCCAATGCCGGTCCCGGCAATCCGATCTATGCGCACTTTGCCTACGCGATCACCACGGAGGCGGAAGGGAAAGCCGCTGTTGCCGAACAGGCGGGGAGGGGAGTGGACGCCATCAAGATCTGGATCGACGACCGGGGCGGACGCGCGCCCAGGCTTACGATCCCTGTGGCGCGCATCATCATCCAGGAAGCCCACGCGCGCGGCCTCAAGGTCGCGGCACACATCTTCTACCACGAGGATGCGGTTGCGCTGGCCGAAGCGGGCATCGATGGTTTCATGCATCTCGTTCGCGACCAGGAAATGAGCGACGCCCTCGTGGCGCTGATGGTAAAGAAGAACATTTATCTCACGCCCACCCTTGCGGCTCCCGAACGAAGCACCCATGCGGGCGTTCCCGCCTGGTTCGAAGAACCGTATCTCGCGCAGCTCCTGCAGGACACCGTATCCGCGGACGTCATCACCCGAATGCGCGCTTCCTTTACCGGCCGCGATCCGGCGCTGACGGCGCGCCGCCAAGCGGAATACGCCGTGCTCAAGCGCAGCCTGGCTAAGCTCAGCGCGGCGGGAGCGCGCGTGATGCTCGGGCCCGATACCGGACTTGAGGATAATTTCTTCGGATATGCGGAGCAGAAGGAGCTTCAGCTGATGGTCGAGGCCGGCATGAAGCCGGCGCAAGTCATCGTCGCAGCCACGAGCGCTCCGGCGCAATATCTCGGCCTCACGGACAGGGGAATTTTAGCTGCCGGCAAGCGTGCCGACTTCCTTGTGCTCGACGCCAATCCTCTGGAGGACATTGGCAACACGCGCCGCATCGCCAGGATGTATCTCGCAGGAAACGAGGTCGACAGGGAAGCGATCAAGGCGTCGCTGATGGCGAGCGCAAAGAAGTGATGTCGAAACCGACGAGCTGTACTCAGCCAATGTTTCGGTCGGATTCGGTTGTGAGCGTTGGGTTTGATGTGCAGTGGTGCCGCGAACTCGGTGCGCTCCCTCTCCCCCATCAGCGCGTTTACGCGCGTCTTCGACGCGCTATAGGGGAGAGGGTTGGGGTGAGGGGGTTCGGGCTAATAAAGAGGCCGCAGCCCCCTCACCCGCCCGCGCTGAAGCGCGGGCGACCTCTCCCCAAAGGAGAAAGGTGGCGCTTGCGGCACGGGAGTCGCGATATTCAACTCCCTGGTGCAAGCTGACACAGGAACGCGCACTAGCTGGAATTAATTCAAAGAACGGGAGAACAGAATGACCAAGCATGCTCCGCGCGGAAGCACAATCAGCCGGCGTACGGTCATCGCGGGGGCCGCGGCAGGTACGGTGGCCATGGTGGCCGAGCCGGCCCTCGCGCAGCGTTGCCCCGCCATTCCGCCGGCACGCATCAAGGGGCCGCCGGTCTGGCTCGGTATGGACCAGCAGGACCTGGACGACGCCTACGATCAGTCGGTCTATGCCTTCAATGCAGGCAACATCCGAGAGCGGCGTGAGGCCAACAATGAGAAGGTCCTGGCGATCATTGGAAAGCCGCAGCGTGTCGCCTACGGCCCGGCCGAGATCGAGAAGGTCGATATCCACAAAACCGGGCGCCCGAACGCGCCGATGCTGATTTTCATTCACGGCGGCGCCTGGCGCGGCGGCCGCTCGGCGCAGACCGCATTCATGGCGGAACCGTTCGTGCGCGCAGGCGCGCATTTCATCGCCGTTGACTTCAACAATGTGCTCGAAACCAAAGGCGATCTTTTCCCCATGGTCGCGCAGTGCCGGCGCGCCGTTGCCTGGGTGTACCGGAACGCTGCGAGCTTTGGCGGCGACCCGGAGCAACTTTATCTGTGCGGGCATTCCTCGGGCGGCCACCTCGCCGGCTGCGTCGTGATCACCGACTGGGCGAAAGAGGGCCTGCCGCTCACGATTCTCAAAGGCGCGCTTCTCGGCAGCGGGATGTATGACCTCAAAGCACCGCGACTCTCGAAACGAGGAACCTACGTGAAGTTCACCGACGAAATGGAGGAGGCGCTTTCGGCCCAACGCCACATCGAGCGCGTCCATACGCCGCTCGTGCTCACCTATGGCAGCCTCGAGACTCCTGAGTTCCAGCGGCAAGCCCGTGACTTCCATGCGGCGCTCATAGCCGCGGGCAAGCCGGCCCAGCTGTTGCCAGGCAAGGGCTACAATCATTACGAAACCCAAGAGACGCTTGGAAATCCGTACGGCTTTATGGGCCGAGCTGCGATGGAGATGATGAAACTTGCATAAACGAGCGAGTGGTGAATAGCGAGTAGCGAAATAGTGAGGAGAAAATAGTGAGGAGCGGCCAAGGAAAATTGCTTTTTGCCTTTGCTACCCGCTATTCGCTATTTGCCAGTCGTAGAATGGCCAGTTCCGAACCCGGCATCGCACGTACGCGGCGTCTTGTCCCAGCGTTGCAGATTCCCCGCTCGCTGCGTGCGCGTGTGCGTGCGCGCGAGTCGGGCCTGGTTTTTCTGGGTGCCGCCATCGGCGCGCTGGCGGGCGTGGTAGTGGCGGCCATGAGCCTTGGGGCCCGCGCCCTCCACTGGCTTTTTTTTGGAATTCCGTTCAGTCAACGGCTCTCCTCCCAGGTCATCCTGGACCCGGAGTTGACGGTGATTGTCCCTGTGCTGGGTGGCATCGCTTACGGCCTCGCCATGTTCGCGCTCTCGCGCTGGCGGCCGGAACGGGAAGTCGATCCGATCGAGGCGAACGCTCTGCACGGCGGGCGCATGTCGCTCACCGGCAGCATCAGCGTGGCGCTGCAAACGGTCTGGTCGAGCGGAGTAGGGGCATCCGTAGGGCTTGAGGCCGGTTACACGCAGCTGGCCAGCGGCTTCGCTTCCTATATCGGGCGCGCCTTTCATTTGCGACGACGCGATTTGCGGGTGCTGGTCGGGTGCGGAGCAGCCGGCGCAATCGCCGGTGCCTTCGGGGCCCCTCTCGGGGGCGCCTTTTACGCGTTCGAGCTGATCATCGGCAGCTATTCCGTGGCGAGCCTGGCGCCGGTGGGGCTGGCGGGGCTGGTCGGCTATCTGATCGCGAACGCGATCGAACCGAGCTCGCTTGGTATCGGTACGCTGTACGTCTCCCATGTCAGCGGACGCGACCTGGCAATGGCGATAGCGGTTGGACTCGCTGCTGCGCTTTTTGGCATTGCCCTGATGCGCGGGGTGGCGCTTTGCGAGACGCTGTTCAATCGCATTTCGATGCCGGCATTCATGCGTCCGGCGCTGGGCGGGATCGTGGTTGGGTCGCTGGCTCTCCTCAATCCGCAGGTCCTCTCGTCGGGTCACGGTGCAATCCATCTGGTATCGGTGCTCGACCGACCGCTGCGCGACGCGGCGCTGCTCCTGGCCCTCAAGGCAGTTGCCTCGGTGGCTTCCCTCGGCGCTGGTTTCCGCGGGGGCTTCTTCTTTTCGTCGCTGCTGATGGGCGCGCTTGGCGGCCATGTCCTTGCCGATTACCTCTCCGGGCTTTTCCCCACCGTTGCGTTTGATCCCAACGTTTATGCAATCATCGGGATGGGAGCGCTCTCGGTCTCAGTAATCGGCGGGCCGTTCACGATGACCTTCATTGCGCTGGAGACGACCGGCGATTTCTGGCTGACCACGGCGGTGTTGATCGCCGTCATCGTGGCCGCGCAGTTTACACGGGAAACGTTCGGCTATTCGTTTGCGACCTGGCGCTTCCATCTGCGCGGCGAGACCATCCGCAGCGCCGCTGACGTGGGCTGGCTGCGCGAACTGACCGTGCGCCGAATGATGCGGCCGGACGTGCGGACGGTTCCGGCGCACACGACGCTCGGCCGTTTTCGCATGGTATTTCCCTTGGGGTCGGTTACTCACGTCGTAGCGGTGGACGAGGAGAGGAATTACGCCGGCATCGTCCAGGTCGCGGAGGCTCATGCCCATGAACTCGATGAGGGAGTTCAGGTCCGCGAGATTCTGCACAATCCCGATACTGTGCTCGTGCCCACAATGACGGTGAACGAGGCGGTGGCGGGTTTCGAGAAAGCCGAGGCGGAAGCCCTTGCGGTTGTCCAATCGCCCGAGGCGCCTCGCGTGGTCGGGCTGCTGACGGAGGCCTACGCATTGCGCCGCTATGCGGAAGGGCTTGAGCTGCGCCGCCGCGAACTGGTCGGTGAATAATGATCGAGATTCGACACATCGCAACAAGCTCTGAGGCTGGAGGGGCTGGCAAATGACTTATGATTGAAGCACCGGATATCCCAGGATCTCCTCGCTCCGCTGAGAAGCCCGAACCGCAAGTCAGTATTGCTGTGCCGTTGGTCGTCGCCTGCGGCATGTTCATGAACCAGTTGGATTCGACAATTATTGCGACCTCGATTCCTCAGATGGCCGAGAGCCTCGGCGAGAGTCCGCTTCGACTTAGCCTCGCGATCACGTCTTATCTCATCAGCTTGGCAGTGTTCATCCCGGTGAGCGGTTGGATGGCCGATCGGTTCGGCGCGCGTCGGGTATTCTGCGCGGCGATCGCGCTGTTCACCTCGGCGTCGGCCCTTTGCGGCCTGTCAACAAGCCTCTTGACGCTGGTGCTGGCGCGGATTCTCCAGGGCGTCGGGGGCGCCATGATGACCCCGGTCGGCCGACTCATCCTGCTGCGCTCCTTTCCTAAAGACCAGTTGCTGATAGCTATGAGTTACGCCTCGATGCCGGCGCTCATCGGCCCCACCATCGGCCCGATCGTCGGCGGATTTCTCACCACCTACATCTCCTGGCGCTGGATCTTCTTCATCAATATTCCGATCGGCACGCTCGGAATCGTCCTGGCGCTGCGCCTTATCCGCGATTTCGTCCTGCCGCCGCCGCCGCGGTTCGATTTTCGCGGTTTCGTAACCGTCGCGATCGGCCTGGCGCTGCTTGAGCTGGCAATTGAATATCTCGGCCGCCACGTTGTGCCCCCGTGGCTGAATGCCGGTCTATTCGCAGCCGCTTTGGCGATGCTCGCCCTCTATGGCATGCACGCATCACATCGGCCCGATCCGGTGCTCGACCTCACCTTGCTTCGCATCCGCAGCTTCCGCATCTCCATACTTGCCGGAGGTCTTTGCCGGCTCGCCATTGGGGCGGTACCGTTCCTGCTTCCACTCATGCTTCAGCTCGGCTTCGGCCTCGATCCGCTGCATTCTGGGTTGCTGACGTTTGTCACCAGTATCGGTGCGATGATGGTGAAAACGATTGTCCCCCACATCGTGAGACGATTTGGCTTCCGGAAAGTATTGAGTTACAACGGCGTGCTGCTTGGGCTGTGGATTTGTGGCTTTTCCGCGGTGCGGGCCACTACGCCGCATTGGCTGTTGCTGCTCTATCTGCTCGCCTACGGTTTCGTGCGCTCCGTCGAGTTCACCAGCATCAACGCATTGGGCTATGCCGACCTCGACGAGTCAGCCCTCAGCAAGGGAACAAGCATGGCGAGTGTGATGCAGCGGTTGTGCAACAGCTTTGGTGTCGCCATCGGAGCGACCGCACTGGCGATCGTCGCGGGGTCGGGCAACACAGTGACGGCCAAGGATTTCCCGCCGGTCTTTCTGGCCATTGGCCTGTTCCCGCTGATCGCGATCATGGGATTTCTGCGCTTGGAAGAATCCGATGGCAGGCAATTGAGCGGCCTTCGAGAATAGAATCGACGCTCGCGGAGGGACTGCCACATGGCCCCTCGCTCGATGTGACGCTCACTGCGGCGGCAGGTTTTGAATTCGGCCCCAGGTGCTCTTGGTGCCCCAGATTCCAGCGCGCAGCGCCTCAAGCTGTACGATCTGACTGTGATCGACGAACAGATTGACCTCATTGCCGTAGTTCTTGACGTACCACTCGAAGACCGAAGGATCGGCACCTTCGAACATCACCTTTTCGAGACCGAGCCGATTGATAACGGCGGCGACGACATCGGTGCGCCAAGTGTTCACATTTTCGGTAATGCCCTCGCTTTCGATCATGATGATGTCTGCGCCGGCATCGAGCGCCCGCTCCGCCTGCGCGATCAGCCAGCCGACATCCTTGGTGCCTTCGGCTTCGAGTTCCTCGGCTGCGGTGCTGCCGCCGGCCCCGAACTGGATGCCAAGTTCGGGCTTGGGCTTGAGACCGGACCTTTGAACCTGGCGTACCAATCGCAGCAGAGCATCGGTCGGCAGGCTCACAAACCCCGTCGAGATTTCAATGACGTCAAAGCCGAGCGTCTTGGCTTCCTCAATGTAGCGATCGACCGCCTCCGGACCGAAGCGCAGGACGTTCTCGATCCAGCCTCCGGTCGAGACATAGACATCGTGATCGTGCGCGAGCTTGTTGATGGACCGGACCGCCGCCGCCGGCATAAGAGCGAATGACCCACCCGCATATTTGATCCCATCCACCCAGGCCCCGACCGTCTCCAGGATATCGGCGAGGTGCCGCGGCCCATAGGCGCTGTAATAGGGGCCGCGAATTTCGGTGATGCCGCGTTTGCGCGGCTTACTCGCGCGCGCCGCGCGCGGGATGAATGAAAAAGTGGTCTCGGTCATGTCCTTCTCCTTTGCGGCTCTTTGCGGGTCAGAACTGCGCCGCACGGGCGGCGCGCACGGCGCCGAGCCGGGATGTCAGCGCGACGACGGAGCGTAGTTCGAAATTCGCGATTACCTCCGCAATGGCGTCGCGCTCAGCCGCCGTGGTGAAGGCGCGGGTGACGCGATCGAACTTTTGGCGCGCTGCCGCCCATTCGAACGGCCGGGTGTAGAAGCCGTGATAGTCCTCGCGTGACGCGCGCAAGACTGTGCCGTCCTCAAGCTCCACTTCGAGTTCGGCCGGCAGCGCCTGCGGGAAACGCGCCGACAATTCGGGAACGGGAGTTATTTCGACGCGCTGGAGCAGCTGCTGCACGTCCGCGGACGCGATGCGCTCAGGCGCATATTGCTCCGGTCCTACTTCCCCGTCGATAAGGGCGGCCGCCAGCATGTAGGGCAGGCTGTGGTCCGCCTCTTCCTTGCTGCGTACGATGCGCTTGTCGCCTTCCTCCCCGCCGCCGATGATCCGATAGGCGACATCGAATGTGTGCAGCCGCACGGCGCGCACCGCGCCGGCGGCAAATCCTGGCCGGGCCCGAATATCCAGCGCCGCATCAATCGCCGACTGCGCGTGGATTTCGGCATTGTGATCCTTGAGAATGGTGAGCCGCACGCGCTCGAGATCTTCTTTCGCCCAGTCGATTTCGAATGGGCCCGCGATCGTTTCCTTGAACCCCTTGTTACCCTCGAACACCTCTGTGGGCCCAGTAATGCCACGGGAGGCGAGCAGAGCCGCATGCATCGCAGACATCGCAGTGTTCGGATAGGCGAGCCCTTTCCAATGCGACAGCGCGCCGGTGCGAGTGACGCGCAGGGCGCAATTGGCCGTGCCGCTTATCGCGATTGCATTGGCGATCTGATCGCGCGTCAAATTGAGCGCCTTGGCGACGCCCGCTGCCGCCGCGTAGGCGCCCTGGGTAGTGTGATCGAAGCCCTTGGCCCGCACGGGGGCAACGTCGCTTAGCCGGGTCTGAACCTGATAGGCCACCGCGAGCGCGGTGAGAAAATGGGCGCCGCTTGCGGCGCGCATCTCGGCGGCTGCAAGGACGGCGCCCAAATTGTCGGAGGGATGGCAGGTTTCGCCGGGGGCGATATAGCTGTCCATGAAATCCAGGTAGCGGCTGAGCGCGCCGTTGAAGAAGGCGGCACGGTCGGGGGCACTCATCCCACCGCCGATGAGCGTCGTCAGCGGCCGGCCGCCAAGATCGTCGATCAGCTCCCGAATCGCTTTCACCGGCGGGGCATCAAGCGCGCCAATCGCCACGCCGACGGTATCGAGCACGCGAATTTTAAGCTGCTTGCGGGCTTCCTGGCTTAGGTCAGCGAAGCGTACCCGTTCGACAAATCGCGCGAGGCTCTCGACCTCGGTCATGATCGTGGACCAATCACCCGCGCGAGGCGAACTGGAAGACGAGGTCCTCGAACGCTCACCCGGTTAGGGTGTCTCTCGTTGGGTGAACGCAGCAGGGCGGGCGCTGTTCCGGAGACAAGGGTGTTGCAGGTGCGGCAAAGGCCATCCACTTTGAGCCTGAGGCAGCTCTGGGTCCGGCGCTGCGCAACGTCCAGATCAAAACCAGTGCAAGACAAACTCAGTGACGATCCCTTGCGGCAATTCGAGCGACATCAATTGACCGAACAAACCCCAGGTGAGCAGAGTCATCAGCACTGCTGAAACCGGTCCGAGCACCCAGCGACGGGCGCCAATGCCGAAATAAATGACAAAAAACAGGAAAATCGCAGGGAGCGCGCCGATCAGGAAAATGGCGACCAGCAACGATATCGCCCACGCAATGGCCTTGATTTGACTTAGATCGGTTTCGCCGCCGCGCTCTTGAGCTTCAGTCTCTCCGTGGGTGAACGGGCGCATCATGGGAACAAAATTTCCGCTCAGATGAGTGAGGCTAAGCATAAGTGTTGCTGCGCCTACCGCAAACGGCATAAGCCGCCCGTCAGGCGGGAAGGTCGACGCAATCGCGCAATAGGCTCCGCCGAGAATGACCCAGGCAAGGTCAACCGAAGTCTCGACCCAGCTGATTTTCAACGACGTGCCTCCTGATGATTGGGCGACCGTCGGTTTGGGCGGACCTGACTCTTGCGGGGCTTGCTGCCTGATCGCAAGCCGCTTCCATATCGGAACGATCGCCGGCGTGACGATCATCAGGATCACCATCGCCGCGAAGACATCGGTCAGCGGCCGTGCAAAGGCGCTCATGCCTTGGAGGTGGGTCGTGAGGTAGAGATTCTTTTCGATGATAGGGCCCAGAACGAATCCGATCATCGTGGCCGCCGGTGAGTAACGGTAACGCTTCATGACGAGGCCGATCAGGCCGAACGCCATTGTTACAATGGCCATGACAAAGCTGTAGGCGGATGCGGCTGAGCCAAGGAGGCCCAGCGCAAAGATGAAAGGCACGATGGCGTAGGGCGGCGCGCGCAGCGCCTTTGCCAAATAGGGCGCCATGAGCAAGCCGAGGATGCTTCCCAGAAGACTGGCAAAACCGATCGTGAAGGCGCCGGCAAACACTTCATCGAGATGCGCGGTAAGCATCGATGGACCTGGGGCAACCCCCAGGATCGTCAATCCGCTCAGCACCACCGCCATTCCGGCGCCTCCCGGAAGACCGAACGTGACCGTCGGAATCCAACCGCCGGATTCCTTGGCCATGACCGCGGCTTCAGGGGCAATGATGCCTTCGGGAATGCCGGTGCCGAACATGTTGCCGCGCCTCGACGTGCGCTTGGCAAGTCCATAGGAAATGAAGGTCGCCGCAACCGCGCCGACCCCCGGAATTGCGCCGAGCAGCGTACCCAAGACCCCGGATTGCAGCACGAGCGGCCAGCGGTGAAGAACATCGAACACGCCGTCGATCACGCGCGCGCCGGGCGGCAGTTTGGAAAAGAGCGTCGTGTCGGATGCTGCCTCGGCGCCGCTGACGACCGTCCGCCTTCCGTAGAGGACAAACATCTCCGACATGGCGAACAGGCCAAGCGCGACCGCCGCGATGTTAAATCCATTGTAAAGTGCCAGAGTATTGAAGGTGAACCGTTGAATGCCGGTGATCGGATCATATCCCACATAGGACGCCATCAATCCAAGCAGGCCTGAGAGAATCCCTTTGGTTACCGAGCTGGCACGGAGTTGACCGATCAGCAGGATTGCCAGGATCGCCAGCATCAGGAAGTCCGACGGCTGGAACAGTCCGATCAGCGACCGCATTGCCGGAATTACCGCTAATAGAAGCGCGAACCCCACCCAGCCTCCAAGGGTACTGGCGGTCGCCGAGATGCCGAGCGCGCGTGCCGGCATTCCCTGTTTCGTCATCTCATAACCGTCGAAGGTGGTAGCAGCCGATTCCGGCGCTCCCGGTGTGTTGAGAAGAATTGCGGTAATCGAGCCGCTGAAATAGACGCCGCCTTCCGCCGCCAGCATCAGGATGACGCCGGACTTGATCGACATCCCGTAAAGGAACGGCAGAATGATCGACAACAGAACGACGCCGCCCAAGCCCGGCGTCGCCCCGACAATGACGCCGGCAAGCGTGCCGGCCACGAGTAGCACAATCGACCCGAGCGAAAGCAAGTCGGCTCCGCCCGATAACATTGAGTGAATCATTTGCCCTGGACCGCCTTCATGGCTCGTTGTGCCAGGTTAAAGCGGATGCCGCTCATATTGAACGTCTTGCTCTCCGTCATGCGCGGGCACAGCGCGTCGAAGGCGCGCGTGAACGCGCTGGTGACCCGTGCATCCATCTTCTTGCGAAAATGATGGATTGCCGGGTCAAACCCGGCAATGACGAATCGAGCTCAATATGAGCGGGAACCGCTATAATAAAATACGCTGACGTTGTCGGAATCACTCCGTTTTGAGAAGTGGTGCGAGTTCCGTCGCATGCTTGAATGCAGCGTGGCTCGCCTGTTCGAGCATGGCGGCGGGCTGATACCCGACGTAGAGGCCCGCCTTTTCTGCTTTCGCCAGGAATTCCTTGTTTTGAAACGTCTTCGCGAACGCGGAGCGCAAAGCCTCGATCCGATCAGGCGGCAGATTGGGAGGTGCGAAGAAGGCATGGCCCATGTCCATCACGTCAGCCATGGCTTCGAGAGAGGCGACCGTCTGAGCAGGAAGACCATGTTTCTTCGCGGCTTCGATGACGGTCGGAACGCCAGGAAGCCCGTTGAACGGTTTGCGCGCCGTGAGAACCACGACGCGAGCCTTGTCAGACCCGAGTTGGGCAATATCCGATGCCGAAACCGAAATCGTGTCGCCGTCTCCGGCCAGGAAAGTCGCCTTCTCCTCATGACTGCCGTTGAATGTCGCCGAAGGTCTTGTAACGGCTATCCGGGTGCACGGCGATGATGTGCGGGTCATCGTCCGGCCGGCCGATCCAGTTAAGCTTGACAGTTTGGAACCCGACGCCGGGTGTCTTGGCCATTTCGGCGAACACATCGCCCGCAGCGTTTGTGTCGGCAATGGTCAGGCCGTCAGCCGGCGAGCTATAAATCGCGTTCGTCCCAACGAGACCGCCGCCGCCCGGTCGATTTTCGATCTTTACCTGCGCGACACCAAGATATTTCTGCAAATACGGACTCATGAGGCGCGGCCACAAATCATATCCGCCGCCGGGCGCAGCGGGCACGATGATGGTCAGCGTCTTTCCTGCATAGAATTCTTGTGGCGCCGCAGCGAACACAACGACGGCGCTCACTGACATCAGCCCGGCGGCGAGAGCCAGCCAGGGGATTTTCGAGCGCTTGAGCATGCTCAACTCGTCGTCTTCAAGAGCGGCGTAAACTCGCCTTTGTGCTGGAAGGCGGTTTGCGCCGCCTCCTGGAGCTTGGCAGGCGATTCGTAGCCGGCGTAAAGGCCCGCCTTCTCCGCTTTTGCCAGGAATTCCTTGTCCTGGAACGTCTTCGCAAAGGCGGTGCGCAGTGTCTCTAGCCGATCGGACGGGACTGCCGGAGGCGCGAAGAAGGCGTGCCCCATATCCATTACCTCGGCCATGACCTTGAGTGCATCGGCGGTATTGGCCGGCAACTGATGTTTCTCCGCTTCCTGAACGACGGTCGGAACTCCCGGCAGTTTCGAGAACGGTTGAGTTGTGCTCAGCAGGACGATGCGAGCCGCGTCTGGGCCGACTTGGGCAATATCCGACGCGGATACTGCGAGTGTGTCACCGTCCCCCGCGAGAAAAGTCGCCTTCTCTTCGTGGCTGCCGTTGAACGCAGCCACCATCTGAAACGGCACCCCGAAGGCATTCATCACGATGACGGTCGAATTGTAATCGGAACTGCCCTTGCCGGTCGCGAGACACTGCAGGACCTTCTTGCCGCCCTTGAGTGCGACGATGTCGTCGAAGGTTTTGTACGGGCCGTTCGGATGCACCGCGATGATGTGAGGATCGTTATCCGGCCGGCCGATCCAGCTGAATTTGCCGGTATCGAACGCGACGCCCGGCGCGTCGGCGATCTGGGAGAAGACATCGCCGGCAGCATTGGTGTCGCCGATGGTCAGCCCATCGGGCATGGCGTGGTAGACCGCATTCGTTCCCACCAAGCCCCCGCCGCCGGGCTGGTTTTCGATCTTCACCTGCGCGGCGCCGAGATATTTCTGCATATAGGGTGCGATCAGCCGCGCCCAGGTGTCGTAACCGCCGCCCGGCCCATAAGGGACCACGATCGTCAGTGTCTTTCCGACATAGAAGTTCTGCGCTGCCGAGACTGACGCGACTGCACCGCACGCAATTATCGCAGCGGCCGTAGTGACCCACACCATCTTCGAAAATATGAGCATTTTTCTGTTCCGCTAAAACGCCAAGTCGCTCGATAACGAATGCGCCGCGCACGCATCCAGGGGCAGCAAGAATGCACCCCCGCGCCGCAGATCGGCGATCCGGTTCCAGCGTAGCGAGATTTGTTTATTCGACAGCGCGCTCCTGCACGTCGCCCCGATCAGATAATTTTATCTTTCGTACGGCGTTCCGGGCGCTTTGGAATCCGCGCCACTATGACGCAAGAGGAACGACCTCGCGGTTTCGCCGTTCAAACCGTCAGCATCGGTCTGATGGGGACGGGCCTGCTCACGGCAAATCAAGATCAGGAGAGTCGAATGCCCAACACAAGAGCGCATGCGGAGAGAAGGCGAGTCTGTCTCGGTACGGCGGCGGTTGCCGGCTTGACCGTAATCGTGGCTACAACGCCGCTACGCGCGCAGAATAATCCAGTGCCGATCGACAACAACGATATCGGCGGCGTGGTCACCGGCGCAAACGGCCCTGAAGCTGGCGTGTGGGTGATCGCAGAAACCCGTAGCCTGCCGACCCGATATGCAAAGATGGTGGTGACCGACGATCAGGGCCGCTACGTCATACCCGATCTTCCAGGCGGGAAATACACGGTGTGGGTTCGCGGCTATGGGCTTGTCGATTCGCCCAAGATCAGCGCAGAGCCCGGGCACCAACTCAATCTTCGTGCCGTTCCGGCGGCTGATGAGGCTGCCGCAGCGCAGTATTATCCAGCGATCTATTGGTACTCGATGCTCAAAATTCCCGACGCGAGCAAGTTCGGCGGCAACGGCGACATTCCGGCGAATGTCAAGCAGACCGATTGGCTCAACCTGATCAAGAGCAACGGCTGCATAGGCTGCCATCAGCTGGGTCAACTTTCGACCCGCACCATCCCGCCGGTATTCGCCGACAATCACACATCCAAGGAGGCTTGGATGCGGCGCATCCAGTCAGGGCAAGCCGGCGAGTTGATGGTCAATATTGCGGCTGGCCGGCTTGGCTCGGCGCCCTTCTCGTATTTTGCCGATTGGACCGATCGTGTCGCGGCCGGCGAGCTGCCCCGTTCCACGCCGCCGCGTCCCCAGGGAATCGAACGGAACATCGTCGTCACAACATGGGACTGGGGCGACCAGCAGCACTATCTACATGATGAGATATCGACCGATAAGCGAAACCCCACGGTCAATGCAAATGGACCGATTTACGGCTCAACCGAATACAGCACCGACAATCTGCCCATTCTTGATCCCAAGACGAACACGGCGACGACCTTCCACGCTCCCGTGCGCGATCCGAACATGCCTCCCATGCTGGGGCCCGGAAACGCGGCGATGGCCAAGCCGCTGGCGCCATCGGCCTATTGGGGCGACAAGACGATCTGGGACAGCCGGGTCAACAATCATAATTCGATGTTTGACAAGGATGGAAGACTCTGGCTGGCAGCGGCCGTACGCGGCGTGAATGATCCCGACTATTGCAAGAAGGGTTCCGGTCTCGATTCGGCCAAGCTGTTCCCGCTGACCCAGAGCCACCGGGAGCTCGCGGTATTCGACCCGAAAACGAAAAAGTACACATTCGTGGACACCTGCTTCGGTACCCACCACCTGCAGTTCGGCTTCGACGAAAACGACAGGCTGTGGACCAGCGGCGGCGGCCCGGTGGTCGGCTGGCTCGATACCAAGAAATTCAACGAAACCGGGGATGCCGCCAAATCGCAAGGCTGGACGGCGCTGGTTCTCGATACCAACGGCAACGGCAAGCGCGATGATTATGTCGAGCCTAAGGAGTCCGTCGATCCGGCCAAGGACAAACGCATTGTCGCGCCTTGGTACGCCGTGATGCCAAGCCCGGTCGATAGCTCGATCTGGGGCACCTATCGGGCCAATCCCGGAGCGGTCGTGCGACTCAATCCAGGGGACAACCCGCCCTCAACGGCCCTTGCGGAGATCTACAACGTTCCGCTGCCGGGCTTTGGCCCCCGAGGCGGCGATATCGACAGCAAGGGTGTCGTATGGGTTTCGCTCGCGAGCGGGCATCTCGGCAGCTTCGACCGCCGTAAATGCGAAGGCCCGTTGAACGGACCGGAGGCAACCGGCGATCAATGTCCTGAAGGCTGGTCGTTTCATAAATATCCAGGTCCCGGCTTCCAGGGCATCGGCGACAACAGTGCGGAGTCGAGCTATTACACTTGGGTCGATCAGCACAACACGCTCGGGCTTGGAAATGACGTGCCGATCTCGACCGGCAATCTCAACGACGGCCTCATCGCGTTCAAGGGCGGAAACATGGTTGTGCTGCGGGTGCCTTATCCGTTGAGCTTCTACGCCAAGGGACTGGACGGCCGCATCGATGACGCAAATGCCGGTTGGAAGGGCAGGGGGCTATGGACGACCAGCGGCGACAGGACTCCTTGGCTCAAGGAGGGTGGCAAAGGAACGACGCCTATGGTCGTACACTTCCAGCTTCGCCCCGACCCGCTCGCGCATTGAAGGACCTGGCGGCGCGGCGCCCAACCGGCGCCGCCGCCCGATACGACAGCGAAACCAACTGACTGGAAACAAACGCAAGACGCTCTAGAACTTCACAATGTCGGCCCTTGTAAGCGTCACGTGTTGTGCGACTCCGGGAGCATGCGTCAATAACCAAGCAACCGCTTGCTCGGCGTAGAGGCTTTCCGACGAGGCGCCATCCACGGGTACGATCACCCTGAAGCCCCGGAATGCGGCCTCGCTGGCGGTGTAGAGGACAGCCCCCTGTGCGGCTGTGCCGACAGTGATAACGGTCGTAATGGACCTGTCCTTTAACATCTTCTCCAAGTCGGTGCGGACGAACTTGTCCGCAACTGTGCCGGACAGGACGACCTCCCCGAATTTGGGTGCGACATCCGGCAGAATGTCGGCTGCCTTGCTCGATCCCGCAACAGTATTAATGACCGCCGCGCCTGCCGCGCGCGCCTCGTTCATCAGCTTGGCGATAACCGGGATAGAAGCAATACATCGTGGGCGCCGCTCCTCGTTGCAGGACCCTTTCACGAGATCCATGACAAGCAGCGCGGTGTTTTTTGTGTCGATTGTTACCGGCTTCAGTTCCGGGGCGGGCTCGGGTCTTACTCTGGCCCAATCCTCGATTATAGTCGCAGCTTCGACTCGCGCAGATGAGAGTGCAATTGCCGTCAGCGATGCACCAGTCAGCATCGCGGCGCATCCAATCAACAGCCGATCGGCGCTCATCGTTGTAGCTGTCCGGATTGCTCAATTGGCAGTATCGGATGAAACTCTCAACTGGAGAGCAGGTTTCCGTGCCAAATCGCCGCGGAGAAGTCGATTATTGTTGAGCAGATCAACTGTTCAGGCGATCCGGAACAAGTGTTTGGGACCCGAGTTCCTGGGACGGCACAACCCCATTCCGGCGAAAGGCTGAGCGATGCTCGCCCGCTGCTGCCGTCCACATTGGACAATCCGCCGCCTGCCCTGCGGAAACCCGGGATGAAAAACCCAGTTTTCAGGAGAATCGTCATGCGATCGAAATCTCTGTTTTGGATTACCTGTGCCGGCATCGCTGCCGCCTTGGCCGGACCGGGCTCGGTACATGCACAGTCGCTGGCGCCAGCCGCGCTTTCCGGCCAGGTGTCCTCGCCAGAGGAGGGCGCCATGGAAGGAGTGCTTGTGAGCGCTAGAAAGGACGGCAGCAACATGACCGTTACTGTCGTAACCGACGGCAAGGGCCGGTACAGCTTTCCAGCCGACCGCATCGAACCTGGACACTACACGATCGCAATTCGCGCAACCGGTTTCAGCCTCGACAGTCCCAAAGCCGTGGATGTTACTGGTTCCGGCAGCAAGGCCGACATCAAGCTCGCAAAAGCCGACGATCTCGAGGCGCAGCTTAGCAACGCCGAATGGCTGATCAGCGCGCCGGGGCAGGACTCGGTCAAGGCCAACCTGACCAATTGCGTGGGGTGCCACACCTTGCGGCGTGTCTTTACCTCGGTGCACAATGCCGATGAGTTCAAGCAGGTGTTCCAGCGCATGGGCACCTATTCGCCCGGGACAATGCCGGTGCATCCGCAGCGGCTGCTTCCCGGCCCGCGCGGTCAGCGTGCGCCGATCCCGCAGTCGCGAGTCGATACGGTGGCTGACTGGCTCGCGAGCGTCGACACGCGGTTAGGCGACAAGCTTGCTTACCCGATAAGGGCTTTGCCCCGTCCCACGGGCGAATCGACGAAAGTGATCATCACCGAATACGACCTGCCGCGCAAACAGGCGCAGCCGCACGATGTGGTCGTGGGTCCCGATGGAATGGTCTGGTATTCGGATTTTGCCAATCCCTTCGTCGGGTTCATGGATCCAAAAACCGGCAAGGTGACCGATATTCCGATTCCGGTGCTCAAACCTGAGGAGCCGAAGGGCTCGCTCGACCTCGAAGTCGATCCGCATGGCGATTTGTGGCTTGCGATGATGTATCAGGCCGGAATCGCCAAGATCGACGGCAAGACGCACCAGGTCACGACCTATCCGTTCCCCAAGGAATGGCAGAGCCCCAGCAGCCAAGCCTCAATGGTCTCGCCGCAGCACGATGACGTGGACGGCAAGGTGTGGACCAACAACCAGGAAATGCACGACGTCTATCGGCTCGATCTGAAGACCGGCAAGTACGAAAACCTGGGCGATGTCAAGGATGCGTCAGGCAAGCAGGTGAGAGGCTACGGCATGCCGACCGACCGGCAGAACGATGTCTATCTGCTCGACTTCGGAGATGCCCGGATAGCCAAGATGGACGCCAAAACCAGGCACACTGCAATCTATTCGACGCCGACGGCAGGCTCGCGGCCGCGCCGCGGCCGGGTGGACGGTCAGGACCGGCTGTGGTTCGCCGAATACGGCGCCAATCATATCGGCATGTTCGATCCGAATACGAAGAAGATCCGCGAATGGCAGATGCCGACCCCGCGGAGCGATCCCTACGATGTCAGCGTTCCAACCAGGAATGGCGAAGTCTGGACCGGATCGATGCTCACCGACCGCGTCTCTCGTCTCGATCTGGAGACTGAAAAAATTACCGACTACCTGTTGCCGAGGTCGACCAACATCCGCCGAGTCTTTGTCGAGGACGATGGGCCGCGGCCGGTTTTGTGGGTCGGCAGCAATCATGGGGCGTCGATTGTAAAGGTCGAGCCACTCGATTAGAGCCTGTGATCCGATGTGAGCGAAATCCGCGCTGTCCGCAGGCCGATGTTGATCGCAGCATGGCTGAGCAGGGAGACGTCGAACCTTGATCCCGCCGCTTTCGCCTTGGTGATGGCGACGGGAATCATCTCGAACGGCTTGTATTTGCAGGGACATCGGGAGGTTTCCGACGCGCTCTTCGCAGTGAACCTCCTGGCCTATCCCTGGCTTTGGCTGTTGACGGTCGTTCGTGCCGTGCGATTCGGAGCCGCCTTGTGGACCGATCTGACAAATCCTGCCCGGGTCTTCTCATTCTTCACCATAGTGGCGGCGACTGGCGTCCTTGGCAGCGGGGTTGGGCTCCGGTCCTTCCCGACGATCGCGGTTTCGATGTGGCTCGCTGCGCTCGCGATCTGGCTTTTCATGATCTATTTCGCGTTTGCGGTATTACTGTTCCGAAACAGCAGCGGACCGGCGAAGCTGATGAACGGCGCATGGTTGAACGGAATCGTCGGCACGCAATCGCTGGTCATCCTCGGTGTGCAGACTGCTCTGACGAGTGCCGCCGCTCCTTCGACGGCGGCTTTGTTGTTGTACGCATTATGGGCAATCGGCTGCGCTCTCTACGGAATGCTTGCCGTGCTCCTCTGCTATCGATTGTTCTTTTTTGAGCAGAAGCCTGAGGAGGTCAGTCCGATCCTGTGGGTGCTGATGGGCGCCGCTGCGATAAGCACAAACGCCGGATCGAATCTCAGCGACGGTTTTGCCGTCAGCGGCACGCCGGCTTTTCGGTCAATGCAGCACTTTATCGATGGGGTCTGCCTCGCTCTTTGGTCATGGGCAACATGGTCGATTCCCCTCTTGATTCTGCTGGGGATTTGGAAGCACGGCGTGCGACGCGTGCCGATGGTCTATACGCCCCTGATGTGGAGCATCGTATTTCCGCTTGGCATGTACGCCGTGGCGACGCTCCGCCTGTCACCATTGGTCGAGGTTCCGAGCCTGCAGTCGTGGTCGGAGATCGTGATCTGGATCGCGCTTGCCGCATGGGCCGCGACGGCTGCCGGCCTCGTCGCGGCTACGTGGCGTAGCGGACGGGCGTTCATTTCCGAGCGGGGAATGCAACAGCGCCGACAACTTTGAAATGGGGCGGCTCGTTTTGCCACACCGCTTGCGGTCCGGGCGGCTCGCGCCGATTCGACGGCCGTTGTGTCTTGCACCCGACATGCAACTCGCAACGTGAAGGAACGAACCTGCGCTTGCCGAGTTTCGGAATGCGGCAAAATATGCCGATACCTGCCGCGTCGGTATCAGCTCTTGACTTGCCGCTCGTTTCGATCGGCTCTTGACCCGGAAGACGATCATGGCGCTGGCATCGCCAGCGGACGGCGAAAGCCGTCGACCGTTCTATGCAGACCCATCGCAACCACGGCCAGAAACTATGGCCGGGGGGAGCTGGTTCCATGCCGTAATCTTCGGCGTGTTTGTTTGTTCCGGGTTTTGCAGTCTGCTTTATCAAGTCGTCTGGGTACGGCTCGCGTTCAGTCATTTCGGAGTCATTACCCCGGTTTTCTCTTGCGTGCTCTCGGTCTTCATGCTCGGCCTGGGGCTCGGCTCGCTCCTCGGCGGAAGCTTGGCACGATGGTGCAGCGGCCGTTTGGCAGTGTCGCCGGCCTGTCTCTATGGGGCAGTTGAAGGCATGATCGGCCTCGGGGCTTTCGTGGTTCCGTGGCTGTTCCAGGAGGGCGAGGATTGGCTGCTCAATGCCGGGCAAGCCACCTCGTCAAGCAGCTACTTGTTCGCCTCGAGCGTCCTGATCTTCGTCGCTCTCCTCCCCTGGTGCACCCTGATGGGGGCCACCGTTCCGGTCATGATGGCCTTCATCCGGCAGGTCGAGCCGCGCAACTCCAGCAGCTTCAGTTTTCTCTACCTTGCCAACGTGATCGGCGCCATGGCCGGCACGATCTTGAGCGCGCTCGTGCTGATCGAACTCTTCGGCTTTCGGAATACCTCGATGATCGCCGCGACGATCAATTTCCTCTTGGCCGCCGTCGGCATGATCCTTGCGCCCTGTCCCTCTGGGCGAGCCAGCGGGCGGGTGATCGCTTGCGGTGGCGAGTCGATGCACTGCTCCCGTACGCGGCGCTGTTTGTCTTCGGGACCTTCGTCAGCCGTGGCTATGAAGACGGAATCTTCTATCACGGACCGCACGAAACCCGCCGGGACTATTCGGCAACCGTGGTGGCCTTTGGCGAGGGAATGAACAAGCGGCTGCTGGTCAACGGCGTCGGGATGACCTTTCTGACGCCGATCACCAAAGTGATGGCGCACCTCCCGCTGGCGATGGAGGATCATGCTGCGTCGGGGCTGGTCATTTGCTTCGGAATGGGCACGACCTTCCGCGCGATGCATAGCTGGGGAATTGATACGACCGCTGTCGAGCTTTCAGGCGCGGTGGTCAAATCCTTCGGCTTCTTTTTCCCGGACGCGCCGGGCATTCTCGCCGATCCCAAGGATCATGTCGTTATCGACGATGGGCGCCGCTATTTATTACGCAGCAACAGGAAATTCGACGTCATCACCTTGGACCCGCCGCCGCCGATCGAGGCTGCGGCATCGAGCCTGCTCTACTCCAGGGAATTTTATGGGGTCGTGAAGGCTCATCTTGCTCCGCGCGGCATTCTCCAGCAGTGGTTTCCGGGAGGCGATGACCATATCCAATCTGCGGTAGCGCGCTCGCTGCTGGAGTCCTTTCCCTACGTTGCTGCCTTCAGATCGATCGAGGACTGGGGCTATCATTTCCTTGCATCGATGAGGCCGATCCCCGATCGCACGCCGGCGCAGTTCGTGGCGCGCCTCCCTGGAGCCGCCAGACGCGACCTCATGGAGTGGAATCCGGGTCTGTCAGTTGAGGGGATGGCCAGGAAAATTCTGTCGCGACGAACGGACGTGCAACAGCTGGTCTCGCCTAAGTGGGGAAAGCCGGCGGTAACCGACGATCGCCCCTATAATGAATATTTTCTTTTGCGCCGGGCCGGCCTGCTACCGCTCTAATCGCCTGCTTCGCGAGATGTTACGGGTGACTGGGCGAATGCCGCCGGCGGATTAATCGCAAGATGCGTTCCGTCAGCAGTTCGAACGCAACGAACAGCGCCGGCACGAACAGCACGCCGATGAAGCTCGCCAGCACCATCCCACCAAACACCGTGGTGCCGATCGACTGGCGGGCGCCGGCGCCGGCGCCCGTCGCAATCACCAGGGGGATGACGCCGACGATGAAGGCGAGCGCCGTCATCATGACCGGGCGATAGCGCATGCGTGCGCCTTCTTCGGCCGCATCCCGTGCGGTTTCGCCCTGTTCGAGGCGATTCTTTGCGAATTCCACGATGAGAATTGCGTTTTTTGCGGCCAGTCCGATCAGCAGAACGAGGCCGATTTGTCCGTACACGTCGAGCGCAATCCCGCGCAGGCGCAGCGCGACCAGCCCGCCGAGCGAAGCGAAAACCACCGGCAGCATGACCGAGAGCGGCAAGGTCCAGCTCTCGTAGAGCGCCACCAGGAAAAGAAACGAGAATACCAGCGCAAGTACGAATGCCCAGGACTCCTGCCCCGCCGCCTGCAACTCCTGATACGACATCGCCGTCCAATCATAGCCGAACCCGCTCGGCAGGTGCTCGCCGGCAATGCCCTCCATAGCGGCCATTGCTTCTCCGGAGCTTTTACCAGCCCGAGCCATGCCATTGATCAGCACGGCAGGATAGAGATTGTAAAGCGTGATCGCATCGGAGCCGAGGATCGTGCTGACATGCACGAGGCCCTGCAACGGCACCATCGCGCCTTTGGCGCTGCGCACGTAGAGCTGCTCGATGTCGCTGATCTCGTCGCGGAACTGCGCTTGAGCCTGCACCAGCACCTGGAAGACGAAATTCTGGTAATTGAACTGGTTGACGAACTCACCCCCGAGATTGGCCTGCAGGGTTTGGTAGATGGCTGCCGGGGTGACGCCCAAGAGAGCGGCTCGCGTCGTATCCACGGTGACAAGAACCTGCGGCACGGTCGCCGAAAAGCCGGTGAAGACCGACGTCAGATTAGGATCCTGATTGGCGGCGAAGATCAGGCCTCGCGCGGCCTCGGCGAGCTGCTCGATTGGCTGACCCGCGCGCGCTTGCAGCACGAAATTAATGCCGCCGGCGGCACTGATGCCCGGAACTGCGGGCGGATTAAAGCTCGTGATCTCCGCTGCCTGGATGGCGTTAAACCGGGGTCGCAGCCGGGCAATGAGTTGGGTGACCGATTCGCCTGAGCCGCGCTGGTCCCAGGGCTGCATGATTGCGATTACCGATCCGGCGTTCGCGCCGCGGGCGCCTGAGACGAGACTGAAACCGCCGAGCTCGATGGCATGGGCGACGCCCGGGGTGTTGCGGAGGATATCGCCGACCTCGCCGATGACGGTTTCGGTCCGCGCCAGCGAAGCGCCGTTGGGACCCCGTACATCGATGAAAAAATAGCCCTGATCCTCTTCCGGCAGGAAAGCCGAGGGAACCGCTTCGAGCACGAAATATGCGAGGCCAAATGCGGCAATAATGCCCGCGGCTGCGAGCAGCAATCGGGTGGAGAGGAAAAGCAGAGTGCGACCATAATAGTCACGCGCCAGAGTGAAGGCGGAGTTGAACCACCGAAAGGCAAAAAAGCGGGTCCGCCGGGGCGGACGCAGAATCAGAGCGCAGAGGGCAGGGCTCAGAGTGAGCGCGTTGATCGCCGAGATCACAATTGCGACCGAGATTGTCACTGCGAACTGACGGTACAGCGCGCCGGTTATTCCGGAGATGAATCCGACGGGCGCGAAGACGGCGACCAGCACCAGGGTTGTCGCGATCACCGGCCCGGTGATTTCACGCATCGCCTGTTCGGTCGCATCGGCCAGCGGGCGGCTCGGGTTTTCTTCGATGTTCCGGGTCACGTTTTCCACGACCACAATGGCGTCGTCTACAACAAGCGTGATCGCCAGCACGATTGCAAAAAGATTGACCGTATTGGCCGAATAGCCGAGCATATAGAGAATCGCAAAAACCCCGATCAACGATACCGGAATGGCAACCGTGGGGATCAGGGTTGCTCTCCAGTCCTGCAGAAATACGTAAACCACGCCTATGACCAGAGCGAGCGTGATTGCCAGCGTTTGCAGAATCTCGGTGATATTGGCGCGCACAAAATTAGTGGCGTTGTAAACGATCGCATATTTGAGGCCGGGCGGAAATTGCTTGGCCAGCTCCTGCATTTGCTGCTCAACCGAGTTCGCCACCGCCAGGGCATTGGCATTGGGCGTCTGAAAGATGGCGAGCGTCGCGGAGGGATTGCCGTCGAGCGCAGACGAGGATGCGTAATCCTGTGCACCCAATTCTACGCGTGCGACATCGCGAATCCTTACAACCCCGCCGTCCGGATTGGTTCTAACAATGATGTTATCGAATTGCTTGACGCTGCTCAGCCGGCCGGGCGCCAGCACGGTGAGTTGTTGCTGCTGGTTTTCGGGAGCTGGAGGCTCGCCGATCTGTCCGGCAGCCACCTGAATGTTCTGGTCCTGAATGGCTGCGGTGACGTCGGAGGGCGCGATCCCCAGCGCCGTCATTCGCACCGGGTCGAGCCAGACTCGCATGGCGTAGAGACGTTCCCCAAAAATCGTAGTGTTTCCGACTCCCGGCGTGCGCGCGATCTGTTGCTGGAGATGCATATAGGTGTAATTTGAAATGAAAACCTGGTCGTATTGATTATTCGCAGAATAGAGATTTACCGCGAGCACGAAATTGGTCGTGGCCGTGCGGACAGAGATGCCCTCCTGCTGTACCTCCGTCGGCAGTCGTGCCTCGGCGAGTTGCACCCGGTTCTGCAAGTTGACCTGATCGATACTGGCATCGCTGCCCGGCGCAAAAGTAACCGCGAGCGTGTAGGTGCCGGAACTCGAGCTCGTGCTCTGCATGTAGAGCATGTCGGGAACGCCATTGACCTCCTCTTCGATGGGCTGAGCAACGGTCTTGACCAGCGTTTCGGCGCTGGCCCCGGGGTAGACGACGGTGACCGACACTTGCGGTGGCGCGAGATTGGGGTATTGCGAAACCGGAATGACTGAAAGCGCCAATAGGCCGGCGAGCGTAATCACGATCGAGATGACGATCGCGAAGTTTGGGCGGTGAATGAAGAAGGTGGACAGCGTCGGCATTCAGCCGCCCCTGCCGACGGTGCTGGAGGCGGGACCGGCTTGCGCGGGTGGTGGCGCCGCCGGCGCTTCCGCAGGATTGACCGTTTCGCCGGAATGGACCTTTTGCAGGCCCTGGGTGATTACGCGCTCGCCGCCGGAAAGGCCCTTTTCCACGATGAAGTTCTGGCCGATCTGGCGGCCGAGTGCGACTGGCTGCTGAACGACCTTGTTGTCTTGTCCGACTACGAGCACAAAGCTGCCCGACTGCTCCGTCTGCACGGCTTCGACAGGAACCAGCGGCTTTGCTTCGGGCTTTGCCGGCGTCACCAGCACATTGACATGTGTTCCGGGTAACAGCAGCGCGTCGGGGTTGGGGAAATCGGCATAAATGCTCACTGTGCCGGTCTGCGGGTCGACTTCATTGTTCAGGAAGGCGACCTTGCCGGTTTGGTCATACGCCGAGCCGTCGGGTAGCTCGATCTTGACTGGAAGGCCCGGGGCTATTCGCGTCTCGATACCGCTCGTGCTCTGCTCCGCTGCGGTCATCACCCGATCGCTCACCGAGAATACGACCCGGATGGGGTCGAGCTGATTGATCGTCGCGAGGGATGGTGTGGTGGGGGTCACCAGATTGCCTTTGGTCAGTGTTATCGCGCCGATACGTCCGTCGATGGGCGAGGTGATTGTGCAGTAGCTCAAATTCAGCTGCGCCTGCTCCAGGTTGGCTTGCGCTGCCTGCACGTTGGCCTGGTCCTGGTCGCGCGTGGCGACGGCTTGATCGAGCGTTGCCTGCGGTGCGGCGCCTTGGGATCGAAGCCGCGCCGTCCGTTGGTAGGTCAATTGTGCGAGCCGTAGGGCGGCTTGCGCGGAGGCGAGTTGGGCCTGCGCCAGCTCCAGCGCCGCTTGGTATTGCGAGGCATCGAGGCGGTAAATTACCTGACCCGCCTTGACATTGCTGCCCTGCTTGACCGGCACCTCCTCGATGAAAGCCGTCACCCGCGCGACAACCTGCACCGCCTGGATTGCAGTCACACGGCCTATGTAACGCTGCTCGGGCGCAACATTCCTCACCACGACGCGCGCGACAGTGACCGCGGGTGCGGGGCCGGAATTTTGCTGCGTGTTCGGCTGCGCCTTGAGTTCAGGCTCGTCGCTTCGGCTGCACGCAGTGACGGCAAGGATAACAAGGCATATCGTGCACAACCGCTGCAACATCGATACACGTGATCTGCACGGCCGCAGTCGGTGCCCTCGGGTCTATGGATTGCCGGGAGTCCTGGCGCAGGGGATGGGCCGTTCCTCGACTGATAAGCCCCGCTGCATCCCTCAGTTCCATCCCGCCCCGTCATCGCCAGGAGGCAATTATGGGCCGAGGCCATCCCTGGTCTCCTATGCGCGTTCGATCTCACTGAACCGTCTGAGCCCGAAATCCAGCAGGGCTCCGCGCTTCTGGCGACCGTGACCATAATGCTAGAAGGGCGGCAGTGCGGACGTGGCGAAACGGTAGACGCAAGGGACTTAAAATCCCTTTCCCGCAAGGGAGTGTGGGTTCGAGTCCCACCGTCCGCACTGGGCATAAAATCAATAACTTAGACGGGTTTTGGAAGGCGGTTTTCCCTCCGCGGCTGAAAACCGCGATCTGGCAACAGTTCTCGCAGCATTTTGCATATTTCGAGTGCGTTGAAGCGGTTTGCGCGCTCGTCATTCCTTTCGATCGCGCGGCAGCCATTCCGGCCGCCGATTCGAAAGGACGATTGATATGGCTCAGTCTCGGTCAGCCGAGCGAACAATCTAAGGGAAAAGCCCCGGGGCAAGTTTTGACCGCCAACGCGTCACTGATTGGCGGCAGGTAAAATCATGCTCCTTAAATAATCGCCATGGCAAATGAAATCGATGCCATTTTCGGGAGCGGCCTTCCCGCAAACAAAAAGCCGCCCTGCGGGGATCGGGCGGCTTTTCTACCGTGACGATTCGTGATGGATTTGGATCGGCACGGTCACGCAGAGGGCCGGCCTCAGTTGCGTGCTTACCTTGGCCGCCCGGAAAAAGAGCTTGGCTTCGGGCGGCCTTTCTTTGTCGTGAAACTGGATCAGGGTAAACTGTTACAAATCACAGAGCCGCCGAGCGGGGGATCAGGCCCGGCGGCTCCGATTCGAGGGCTCCGGCGGGTTAATCGCCTGCTCGAGCTCCGCAATGGCGGCCCACCGCGCTTGCAGCGCCGCGTTGTGCTGTTGATCCTCACGGATGCGTTGCGCGCGGATGCTGTGCCAAGTTACTAAACCGGCCAGGCTGGAAGGCAGCGCGCCCGATCGGGAGCGGCGGCGTCTTGCGCAGCATCGTTTGTCGCTGAAGTGTAGTCGGCAGCCGTTACAGCGCAGCCGGTGCTAAGATTACCGCTGCTTTGGTGAGGAACATAGCGAGGAGCATCGCCGCACCGCGGTGTTGCGCGAGAGCCGGGCTCTATCGCGCGTGCGGAAACATCGCCAAGCTGCAACCGGTTCGCTCGCTGGCGCGTTCAGAGTTGAGGTCAACGAATTCCGGCTCAGGAAGGACAGTCCATGCCAAGAATACCTCTCGCCATCGCGGCAGCAGCGTTGGGGCTCGCAGCCCTCGCCACAACCCATCCGGCCGATGCCCAGAACCGCCGCTGGTGCACGGAGAAGCCAGCCGGCTCCTGGGGTTTCCCCGATTGCTCCTATGATACTTACTGGCAGTGCCACCAATCGGCGCTCGGGACCGGAAGGTTCTGTGTGACGAACCCCTGGCTCGGCCGGGCGCAAACACGCCCACAACCGAGATATCGGTATCGCCGACCCTACTGAGCCGTCGCAGGACCTGCGTCTCGGGCTTAAAGCTCTAACCCGGACTGGGAGATCGTGCCTCGCGTTCCCTCGCTGCGCTCCGGTAACCCGCGATGCAATTCCAATCCCGGCTACCGAGCGCCAGCACGTTACCTTGTTATTGGGACTTCCGGACGACTGGCAGCGCGGACGCGCGGGAGCGGATTGAGCTTCGAGAGCTTGGAGAAAAGGGCGCGTACGCTTTGCTGGGCCTCTTTGAGCGAGTCATTCCTGGTCCTGTGCTTTGTCGGGCCGCTTTCCAGGTGATTGTTGCGAACTCGCTTGGACGCCTCCGTTGCCCCCGTGCTGTGCTCCGCGGCATTCCACTGGGCGACAACGATACCGTGCTCGGCCGCCTCAATCATGCTCATCCAGTGGATCGTCGAGGGTTCTGCGTCGGTCACATAGCGGATCGCTTCTTCGGAGAGGCCGAGCCGGTCGAGGTAGGCGCCGAGAACAGCGTTTCCCGGCGCGCTTTCGGCGACAGCTCCTCCGGGCTTGAGCACGTAGGCGGCATGGAATCCGACGTTCGCTCCCCGGCCGACGAAGCGCTTTTCGCCCCCAAGCCAAGCCACCGCGCAGGCGGAGGCGCAGGTTGCGCCATCGGGCACTAACGTTGCGAACCGCTTTTCACGAATCAACGTGCCGATGCGAATGCCGGCAACGAGGGCTCCGCCGTCGCTTGCAAACGCGACTGTCGCCTTCGTCAACGGGCTGACAGCCGCACTGAACGCGCCGACATCGCTGAATTCGAATTCACCGGTGATGAGCACAAGCGGCGGTCTGTCGCCAGGATGCTGAACCTCGATGGTCGCGGCGGCAGCCGCGCCGGCGGTAATGAGCGACAGAGAAGCGACGCAGACGACACGCACGAAGGACCTCCCATTCTTCGCGTCATTTCGCTGCCGGAATTTCGCCAAAACGGTGGTTGCCCAATGCCGAATGCGTTTACTCTGTGGATAATGCGTTCACTCTGTGGATAACGGGGAATGGGCCCGCCGCATGCTTGAACTTGGCCGCTTGCGGTCGAGGAGACCGCGGCCAGAACATGAAGCGTCTCAACCGCAATCTAGGCGCATTTCCTCGCCAAAGAACCGAGCCTCAATGGCCGGACTCAGCGGCTCGACAACGACAAAATAAACTGGACAAAATAAACTGCAGGGATAGTGCTCATGGAGGAGGGGAGCGAGGATCACCGGCGCGGCACGCGCGCACTCGATGCGAATCGGAGGCGGATGCTGCGCCTCCTGCCGCTGTTGCTATGCCTCTTGGCCGGCGGCTGTGCATCGGCTGTCGAAGGCCCGCTGTTCTTCAGCGACGCCGGCAAATACCAGTATCACAACTGCGATCAGCTCGCCGCAGCGGCGAAAGCCCAGACGGCGCGCGAGCAGGAACTCAAGGCCTTGATCGACAAGGCGGAGGAAGGCGTCGGCGGGGTGATCGTCAGTCTCATGGCCTACAAGACGGATTATGTGGCGGTCGAGGAGGAACTGCGCGTGATCGAGAGCACGGCGCGCAGCAAACATTGCCTGACGCCCGCAACGTGGCAAAGCAATGCCGTGATTCAGTAAGCATAAAGCCAATCGTACCGCCGGATGAGCCTGTCGCCGCGGAGGGCAACGCGCGCCACAGCGCGCAATAGCGGCTCGGCGCCGCCGACGTGGTACACCGTTGCGTTGCGGCGCGAAGCGCGCTGGACACGCGCGGTGCGCGGCCGGCGCATTGTCTCATAGGCGCGAAGGCCAGCAGCCGGATTGTGCCGCGAGCGCGCGAGGCATTCGCCGAGCGCTGCGGCATCCTCGATCGCCATCGCGGCACCCTGGGCAAGATAGGGCAGCATCGGATGGGCAGCATCGCCGAGCAATGTGACCGGCCCCCGGCCCCAGGACGCAAACGGCGCGCAATCGAGCAACGCCCATTTATGCCAGCGCTCCGCAACACCAAGGAGCGCGCGCGCGGAGGCATGCCAGCTATTCGGGCCGAAGCGGTCGAGGACTTCGCCGCGCGGGGCGGGAGCGTTCCACCCCGGCTCGTCCCAGCTGTCGCGCGCGATTGCGACCATATTGATCAGCGCTCCGCCTTTCACAGGGTAGTGCACCAAATGCGCGTTGCGGCCGAGCCAGAGATTGACCGCCGGCCGGCGGAGTTCGGGCGGCGCCGCTGCGGTGGTCACCAGCGCGCGCCAGGCGGTATGGCGGGCAGGGCGGGGCTCTCGTGGATGGCCGAGGCGCAGGCGCAAATTTGACCACAGCCCATCGGCGCAAATGAGGAGGAGGCCGCCAGCTTGAGTGGCTCCCATGCCGCGCCCCGCAATGGTGATTTCGTCATCAATCGCGGCAAAATCGTCTACCCTCGTTCCTAGCCGCAGCTCGATGAGGGAGGATGCGGCGGCGGCATCGCACAGAGCGGTCTGCAAATCGGCGCGAAGAATGACCCAGTACGGCGCCCCGTAATGTTCCTGCGCAGTCGCGCCGAGGCTCGCGCGCGCGAGCAATTCGCCCGTCCGAGCCATTCTGACGATGAGTTCATCGGGAATGACGAGATGCGGCTTGAGGCGCTCAGCAATCCCCAGCGCAATCAGAATCCGCGCGGCGTTGGGCGAAAGTTGAATTCCGGCGCCGATTTCCTCAAGCCGGTCGGAGGCTTCGAATACAACGACACGGAATCCGTGCCGGGCGAGCGCCAGCGCGGCGGTGAGGCCGCCGATCCCGGCTCCGGCGATAAGAACAGTGCGGGAGACCGGCACCGAAGAAGAATGTGCCGCTGACCGGACCTAGACGGCCGGCTCGGTCAGGGCACATTCCGACGGACGCGCCGAGTGGGGATCGAGATCCGCCACGTACCGAAAGAGGGTCGAGCAATAGGGGCAGACGATTTCCGCCTCGTCCCCCATATCGATAAAGACGTGTGGATGGTCGAGGGGCGGCTTCTCGCCGATGCACATGAATTTCTTCGCGCCGATCTCGATCACCGGCACGCCCGGGGTGTTATGAAAATGCGGTACAATTTGCTCGGCCATGCTACTCTCGCTGCTGTCCTGATAGTTTTTCCCTTCCCTTGAATTGATATTGGGTTGGTGCGCGCTTTTCAACGTGTCGCTTGCAGGAATTTCCGTAAGATTCTGATCTTTCGCCGCGTGTAGCTCACGCTCGAAGTATCAGCACGGCCTCTGATCCGCCCTCATGGAAGCAGGCAAATTCATCTCGCCGGATCGAGTCCTTTGGCTTTATACACCGGCAATGCGGCCGGGCCGGTCATAAACTTGATGAGCGCCTTTGCGGCTTCGGCCTGCAGGGCGGCGGTCGAGATAGCGGCGGCGAAGTCAGTATACATCTGGATTTCGGCTGGAAATGGCCCGGCCAGTTCGGCCTGCGGGTAGGGCAGGATTTCGCTGATCTGGGTCAGCCCCAATTCCACCTCGCCCTTGGCGACTGCCTCGCCCGCACCGGTGGAAACGGCCTTGAGCCTGGACTTGAGTTCGTCCGCGAGGCCAAGCCGCGCCAACAGTTCCTTGAGGTAAATTCCGGTCTGGCCTTGCTCGACATAACCGATGGATTGCGCATTGCGGAGCGCGGCCTTGAACGCTTCGACGGTGCTGATGTCTGGCTTGGGAGCACCGCGATGGATTGCTACGCCGGCGGCCGAGCGCGCAAGGAGCGCGCGGCTTCCTGCGGCGAGCCTGCCCTGCCTGATCAGGTCATCGACAAGCGGTGCGGTTAGAATAGCCACATCGAAATTCTCTCCTTTCTCGATCTGTGCCTTGAGGGTGGCGGCGGCCGCGAATGTGCCGGCGATCCTGTGCTCGGTCGAGGACTCGAATTGCGGCTTCACTTCCTGCACAGCGCTCTTGAGCGCATTCGAGCTTAAGAGCCTCACCTCGGCGGCCTGCGCACCGACCACTTGCGTGGCGAGAATAAGACCCGCGCAAGCGGCTGGAAGCGAAGCAATTGACAATCTCATCTTAGCGTCCCTTGCTTTGTTCCTGAATTAATCAACATTCCGGTACAAAACACAACCCGCACAGCGATCATTAAATGTCTGCCGGCTGTTCGGTGCACTCGGCGGGCATCTTGCCGGCCCTCGACTCCGCTGTTACTTGACGCGGGTAGCGGAGAGCGCGACAGCGCCACAGAGCAGGGATCAATGGACCTTGTCCGAATTGCGGTACCACTCGGCTTGGCTTGTGCCTGCCTGATTGCGGCGTTTGTGGTCGTGCCGCATGGCATGAACGCGCAGGCGCTCCTTTATGCACAGGACGATCCGGCCCGTCTTGCGGATGTGAGGCTTGCCGGCGCCTTCGATGCTGCGGCTGCATCGCGGGAAATCGAGGCAGCGCTGGCCGTTTCCGACATCGATCTCGCAAACAGCTTTGTCGGGCTTGCGCATGACCGCGGCATTGCGGTTGATCCCGGTCTCAACATGCGCGTCGAGGCCGCGAATTCGCGGTCGGCCGCGGCGGCTCGCGCGAGCAAAGGCTTCGCGCGGGGCCTGATCACCGGTGAGCCCGACGACCTCGCCTCCTTTGCCGGCACGGCGTTGGGCGATGCCTTCGTGTTCGGCGACATTCGCGATGCGGTACGCGAGGGGGTGCGGCTCGCCCGCGGCGAGCCGGCCGACAAGTTGATCCTCGGTCTCGCCGGCGTTGGTATCGCGATTACGGCGGGCACCTATGCGTCGCTCGGGGCGGGTGCTCCGGCTCGCCTCGGGCTCACCATGGCGAAGGCGGCGCGGCGGACCGGATCGATGACGGCGCGAATGGGCGAATGGCTCGGCCGTTCGGTGTCCGAGGTCGTCGATTGGACCGCGATGAGAAATGTCTTCGGCGGAAACTCCTTGATCCGACCCGTCATGGCCGTTCGCGCCGCGCGCGAAACGATCAAAGTTGAGAAGGCCGAGGAGCTGTTTCGCGCCGCTGGTGATGTCGGCACGGTACAGGCGAAGGCCGGCACGCAAGCGGCAATGGATGGGCTCAAGATTGCTGAAGGTCCTCGCGATTTGAGCCGGCTCGCCCGGCTGGCCGAAGCAAGCGGCAATCGAACCCGTGCTATCATTAAAATCCTCGGGCGGAGTGCGCTTTTCCTCGGCACGAGCGCTGTGAGCCTGTTCGCGTGGCTCACTTCGGCGGTGTTGACGATCCTCGGATTCTTCGCCGCGTGCAAGCGGACGGCCGAGCGTCTCACCGAATCTTATCTCCGCCGCCGTAAGGGCGGGTTAGGCGCGCCACGCAATATCCTTGCCACACGCTACGCGCGCGGCTGCGCGCCGTAACCCCGGAACCGAGCGAGCACGGCGGGTTGCGCGCCGCCCTATCGCGAGGAGCGAAAGGATCAGCGTTGAACAGGCGACGCCAACCCGCCCTACGACCCTGCTGATGAAGAATTTCCGTCACGACGGTATCGAGATCGCGTTTCTGGACCAGGGCGCGGGCGATCCGGTCGTGCTCATTCACGGGTTCGCGTCGAACGCCGCTGTGAACTGGGTCCATCCGGGCTGGATCACGACGCTCACCGCAGCCCGACGGCGCGCGGTTGCGCTTGATCTGCGCGGCCATGGCGCGTCAAGCAAACTCCACGATCCGACCGCCTATCACAGCGCGATCATGGCCGAGGACGTACGCGCGCTCCTCGATCACCTCGCGCTTACAAGCGCGGATATCATGGGCTACTCCATGGGAGCTCGCGTCGCCGCGTATCTCGCGCTTGCCCATCCGCAGCGGGTGCGCAGCATTATTTTTGGCGGCCTCGGTAGCCGGCTGGTGGAAGGGGAGGCACTCCCGGGTGTTATTGCGGAGGCGCTCGAAGCGCCTTCACTCGCCGATGTGCGCGATCAGGTTGGACGACCCTTCCGTATCTTTGCCGAACAGACCGGATCCGACCTTACTGCGCTCGCTGCCTGCTTTCGCGGATCGCGGCAGGCGCTCACCCGCGAGGAGGTCGAATCAATCCGTATGCCGGCCTTGGTGGCGGTGGGATCGAAGGACGTAATCGCGGGTTCGGCCCAGGCGCTTGCGGCAATGTTGCCGGCCGGCGAGCCGCTTGAGATTCCAGGCCGCGACCACATGCTCTCGGTGGGTGATCGGGTGTTCAAAGCCGGCGTACTCTCGTTCCTGGCCCGCCGCGGGTGAGCGTATCCGGGGGCGGTTGGTCAGGTAACGATTTGCCTCTATATCCTCTGGGGCCGCATATGCTCTGTGGCCGCCGCCAGGACGGCGGGATTGGTGGTCCAGGAGAGTTATCATGGCTCGGCAGCAGACGCAGGCTGCAAGCGCCCTTGAGAAAGTCGATCCAGTCTGGGCGCGCATCCGGCAAGAGGCTGAAGAAGTGGTGCGGCGCGAGCCGGAACTGGCGACATTCATCTATTCGACCATCCTCCACCACGACAGGCTGGAAGCGGCCGTTGTCCACCGCATCAGCGAGCGGCTCGACCGTCCGGAAGTCTCGGCCGAATTGATCCGGCAAGCCTACGCGGATGCCTTGGGGGCGGAGCCTGCGATCGGCATTGCGTTTCGTGCCGATATCGTTGCGACCTTCGATCGCGATCCAGCGACAGATCGGTTCATCGAACCGGTGCTCTATTTCAAGGGCTTGCATGCGATAGAGACGCATCGCCTGGCGCACTGGTTATGGCGCAAGGGCCGCAAGGACTTTGCCTACTATCTCCAGAGCCGCTCTTCGGCAGTGTTTCAGACCGATATTCACCCGGCCGCAGCGATCGGGCGCGGCATCTTTCTCGACCATGCGACCGGACTCGTCGTCGGCGAAACCGCGGTGGTCGAGGACGACGTCTCGATCCTGCACGATGTGACGCTGGGCGGTACCGGCAAGGACCACGGCGACCGCCATCCCAAGATCCGCCGCGGCGTGATGATCGGCGCGGGCGCGAAAATCATCGGAGCCATCGAAATCGGTCATTGCGCACGCATTGCGGCGGGCTCGGTCGTGGTCAAGCCGGTGCCGCACAACACCACGGTTGCAGGCGTGCCTGCGAAGGTGATTGGAACGGCGGGCTGCCCCGAACCTTCACGGAGCATGGACCAGATGTTTCCGCAGTTGGAAGTCTGAGCGCAGGAGCCGCTCCGTGGATGTTCAGGAAGTCAGGAAGCTTGGCGCCTATCTGCGAAAACTGTTCGGCAATGCGCGTATCCGCGTAGTACCCCAGAACGCGAAAACAGCCGACGTCTTCATCGGCGAAGAGCGGCTCGGCAAGCTTGGAGTCGATGACGAGGATGAAGAGCGTTCCTATAATTTCGAGGTAAAGATCACGCTCGGAGAAGCAGCGAGCATCAGGAATCTCAAGACGCTCGAAGCGTATCTGCGGCGCAAATTCGACGACGAGCGCATCCGTGTGACCGTGCGTCCGCGTAAGACCGACTCGGCCGAAGTATCCGTTGGCCAGGAATATATCGGCGTGCTGTTCTTCGACGAGAAGGAAGCGACCTCCTGCTATTTCGAAATGCCTATCCTGGCCCTCGATCTCGAGGACGTGGAATAGTCCACGGAATTGCTGCTTTCGTAGGGTGGGCAAAATCGCCTTGCAAGGCGTTTCGATTAGCACGGGGTCGAGGCGATTTTGCCCGTGCGGTTGACTTCTGCGATTCACGACCGCGTGGACAAAGGCGCGCAAGAGAGATGCACAGTCTCTCCTTATCGTAACGCGCCTTTGTCCACCCTACACACCGGTGAGACTGCCGATCAGCCGCTCGATATTGCCGGCGACGAAGCGCCAGTCTTCGAGCCAGTCGCGCGGGAATCGCACCACGAGGTCGGCTCCGCCAATTCGACGTGTAAGCAGGCAGGTGCCTGGCGTAGGTCCGACGGCTCGGCTGCAGCGCACGAGAAAGTTTGCGGGAGCTGCGGCGTCGTAGATCAGATCCTCGCCCTGATAGGGCGTCCCGTCGCGGAAAGCGAGCTCGGCGAGACCTTCGGGCCCCGGTACGGGCGCCCTGGTGGCGTAGCGTCGATAGACAGTCCGCACCCGCTCGTCCGGCGAAGGGGTATCCCCAGCCGCCGCGATCGTCACAAAGACACGTTCGAGCCCCGCTATGCCAACCGCCGGCGGCTTGGCGGCCATCGCCCGACTTGAGACGGGATCAGGCGGTTCGAGCGAAGGCCACAGGAAAGCCAGATCGACCCGCTCGTGGGCTCCCGCCTGGCGCTGTACCGCAACTCGAATGGCAGCGGGCGGAATGTTGAAGGGAGTGCCCGCGACGGTGATCGGCAGCGCGGGGACATCGGCGGCGAGTTCGGCAGAAGGCCAGGTGGGCCAAAGGGCGTAAGCGATGAATCCGCAGGAACCAAACGCGAGCACGATCAGCAGCGCAACGGGCAGCGCCAGCGCGCTGCCCTGCGGCCAAACCTGCTGGAGCCGCCGGTGCAGCATATGCCAATCGACGGGAACCATGCGCGCCCGTTATTCACCGAATCACATGGAGTATGGCACAGCACCGAGGAGCTATTCCGTAGGGTGAGCAAAATCGCGCGGGCAAGCGTTTCCATGCGCTCGGATGTCGAGGGCGATTTTGCCCACGCGGTCCACTGTCATGCCTCGCCATTCGCCGTCGCGCGTGGCAAGGTCCCGCGGCGCAAGCGATGGAGTCCTGATGGCGATCTACGAGTTCGATGGCGAACGGCCGGAGCTTGCGGGCCGCTGTTGGGTTGCCGAAACGGCGGCTGTGATCGGGCGCGTGCGACTGAAAGCTGACGCCAGCGTCTGGTTCGGTTCGGTGCTCCGCGGCGACAACGAATGGATCGAGCTTGGCGAGCGCAGTCAGATTCAGGATAATGCGACGCTGCACACCGATCCTGGTTTTCCGATTGTGATCGGCGCCGATTGCGTCATTGGCCACAACGTCGTCCTGCATGGCGCAAGAATCGCTGACAACAGCCTCATCGGCATGGGTGCGATCCTCCTCAACGGCGCAACAATCGGCAAGAACTGCCTGGTGGGTGCCGGCGCCCTAATCACCGAGGGAAAGGAATTTCCGGACCGCTCGCTGATCGTTGGCGCGCCCGCGCGCGTGCTGCGTTCGCTTGATGACAAGGCCGCGCAGATGATCGCAGAGGCAGCCGACATCTACGTGCGGCGCTGGCAGCTCTACGCGAAAACGCTGCGGCGGATCGGTTGATCGCAAAAAGATGCGGCCGCCTCCGGGGGAGAGGCGGCCGCGCGCAAAGCCGATCTGGGGACGGGGAGGGTGGGGAGGTGACCGGCTTCGCGTTGTTCCTCACACGCGCTTTTGCTCAGCGCGCAGTAATGTTTTGCTCAGCGTGAAGTGATGGAGGGCGCCGGGCGCGGATCGCCGAGGGAAATCCACAGGTTTGGGTCGGTCTGCGACTGGCGCTTCACGAAGTGATAATCCGTGTGCGACCAAAGCAGGATTTCGCGCTCCTGGTTGTCGAGAATGAACTCGCCGCGGTCCGTCTTGACCGTGAGCACCGCGTGGCCTTCGCCTTTGCTGTCGCGGACGACGGTGATCAGCAGCGCTTGCCTCGGCCAGCCGGCCTGCATCAGCATTCGGCGCTTGAGCAGCACGTAATCCTCGCAATCGCCGTAACCGTCATCCGGATAGCTCCAGCGTTCGACCACGCCCCAATGTTCGAGATCGGTGAGCGGCTTGATGTGCTCGTTGACCCAGTCGTTGACGCGCCCGAGGTCCTTCCAGGCCTTGGGGGTGAGCACGACATCGCGCGCTTCGAGCGGCGCTACATCGCATTCCTCGGCTTGTTCGGCGCAGAAGCCGACCCAGCCGATCGGCGTGCGCGCCGGCGCGCCGGTCACGATGAACAGCAGTTTCTCGTCAGATGCCCGCGCCGAGGTCGCGAGCACAGACGCCACGAGCGCAGACGCTGCTGTCGCAAGCGCGATTGTTATGCCCGCGCGGAAGAGTTCGTTGAATTGGTGTCGCATCCCTGGCCCCATTGTTGTTGGGGCCATGTTTCACACAAAGCCTTTGAATCGCCGCTAAGCTCGCCGCGTCGATTTGAATACAATTGAAGTAAACTACGATGCTCTCCCGTGCCATAAGCCTATGCTTATGAACAGTCGCGATATCAAGCGCCGCCTCGAACGGGAGGGATGGCGCTTGGAGCGCGTGTCAGGCTCGCATCATGTATTTAAGCATCCGCAATCCCGCCGTACCGTAATCTTACCGCACCCAAAGAAGGACTGTATCCGTACGGTGAAGACCGCGCGTGTGCTGGGGCGGTTGGACGCCCTGGACGCGCTTGTCTTAACACCCATATCAGTTGCGTAGGCCAATACCGCGCGGGGGCAGGAGGCAGCTAAATGCCGTTGCGGTCATCTCCGCGGCAGATTCCGTTACGCGCTGTGCGCTCGTCCAGCATCGCCGCTGCCGGGTACGATCGTGATGAGGAAACGTTCAGAGTGCGCTTTATCCGCGGAGATGCCTACGACTATCTGCATGTCCCGCCGGATGTCTTCCAAAACTTTCTCGACGCGCCATCCAAGGGACGTTTTATCAACTGGCGGGTCAAGCCGAATTTTCCGTACCGACGCGTAAGCTGAGCTTTGCTTTCTGACTCAACCAGCAGAACAGCGCGGCCGTCGGGAATATTGATCCGTCGCTGCCTCGTTTTACACCAGCAGCGGGGCTGCGGATCAAGCTTGGTCAGACCAGCAGACCTGCTGTTCTCAGGCTGCGAGCTTGAGGCGGAGCGCCTTCCAGTTCCAGGGCAGAAGCTCATCGAGCTTCTGGATATTGTGCTCGTTGATGCGCCTGAGCGTGTCGGCGAGCCAAGCCTGCGGATCGACATCATTGAGCTTGGCGGTCTGGATCAAGGTATACATGATCGCGGCGCGCTCGCCGCCTTGATCGGAGCCGGCGAACAGCCATGATTTGCGGCCAAGTGCAATGCCGCGCAGTTCGCGCTCGGCGGCA